>JAYZQJ010000134.1:0-4511 GCA_036149055.1 Myxococcota bacterium
CTCCCCCCGCTGCGGCGGGGGGAGGCTGGTGTACATAGCGTGTTGCCCAAATCCCTTTTTGCGGCCGCGCGTCCCCGTACTGCCGATGGCCGGCCTACGCAGAAGCACTCGCGGCGCTCGAGGCGCCCCTAGGGCTCATTGGCATTCGTTGACATCAGCGGTGACGCGGCACATCCGGGAGCAGCAGTCGAGGATGTTGACGCACTCTGCGCCGGGCGGAAGGCACGAGCCGGCGTCGGCGGGGGGCTCGACGCCGGAGTCCCGCGGTTCGGCGGGGCCCGTGTCCGCAGGCATGCCGCTGTCGCCTCCGGGGTCGCTGGAGTCGCAGCTCGAGAGCGAGAGCAACACGATGAGCGAAACGCGGCTCAGGAACTGGTTCACGCGCCGACCTCTCGGAACTCCTCGTCCGACGGGCCGACCTCGGCGTCGAGGAGCGCGAGGTGGTGCGGACGGAAGATCTTCTTCAGCGCGAGCCGGATCGGCACCAGCATGGCTACGAAGAACGGGAAGAGGATCCCGATCGCGCTCGCCTTCACCACCCACAGGACGGTGAGACACGCGAACTGGATGCCCGTGTAGTAGTGGACGAAGCGCACCGGCACCGCGCGCAGGTAGTGCGTGGTCGGGTAGAGGTGCGGGTCCATGATCCAGAGCTTGAAGCGGTCCACGAACTGGTTCCCGCCGAGCGTGCCGATGCCCATGAACAGGAAGAGCCCGAAGAGCACCGCCATCGGGATCAGCGACAGGTAGGGCAGGAAGAAGAGCACCGACGCGCCGATGAGCACGTGGATCATCAGGTTCGACATCCGGTTCTCGACCACGCCCACCGTCCGGCCGCGCGAGTCGGTCACGACGAGGCTCTTGGTGTGGTTGAGCGACCGGACGACGGCGCCGACCACCCACGGGAGACCGAACATGCCCATCAGGCCGACCAGGAAGCCCATCACCGCGATGTCCCAGTGGAACGCGGGCCCCTTCTTGAGCTTGTAGTCCGGGCTGTTCGTCAGCCGCGCGGTGATGTTCTGGTTCACCCAGATCAGGATCGTGAGGAGCAGCGCGGGGATCGCGGACGCGCCCCACACCCAGACCGGCGCCGCCATCGGGTTCACCACCCAGTCGCGCTCGATCGACGGCGCGACGTAGTCCGGCGCCTCGAGCTTGGGCAGCTCGATCGACGACCAGGAGTGGGCGATCAGCGTCATCGCCAGGATCGCGATCGCCGGCCCGAAGTCGCTCAGGAACTCGCGGAACTTGGCGCGCAGGTACGGCATGCGCCGGAAGCGCGCGAGCGCGATGGCGACCACCGTCGTGCCGAGCGCGAGCAGCAGCGAGAAGAGCGCCGTCGCCTCCGACACGTCGGGGTCCTGGAACGCGCCGGTCAGATCGGAGGCCGCCTCGCTGATGAAGATCAGCCCGATGAGCGCCGCGAACACCTCGTCGGTGAAGCGGGTGAAGTAGCGGATGAGCGCGCTCGCGTCGGTCGCCGCCAGCACCAGGAGGAAGAAGCCCGCCCAGAGCCCCGTGCAGGCGACGGTCGGCAGGAACGGCACATCGAAGCGTTGGCAGAGCCCATAGAGGATGCCGGTGAAGATCACGTTCGGCCCGGTGGCGCCGACGATGGGCAGCGGCTGCCCGGCGAAGAGCGACCAGATCACCCCGCACACCGCCGAGGCGAGAAGCGTCTCGACCGCGCCGATCTGCCCGCCGGTGAGCGTCGACAGCAGCCCGCCGAAGGCGACCGCCGCCGCCAAGCACGCCACGAACATGAACAGGACGCTCCCGAGCACCTTCACCCGGAAGCCCTGCCGGAAGTCGTCGACGTAGTGCGGCGCGCGGCGCTTGATGTCCCGGATCATGCCGCCGAAGAGCCGCCCCGTGCGCTGCAGCTCCGGGGGGATGCGCTGCAGATCGATCTCGCGCTTCAGCGCGTGCTCGAAGGCCGCCGCCAGCTCGCCCGGGGTCTCGGCCGCGAGGGCGGGCTGAGCGAGGTCCTCGTGGTGCATCAGGTGCGCGAACTCGGCCGCCGCGCCCACGTGCGGGTGGGTCTTCTCGCTGGTGATCAGCACCCAGATGAAGCGGACGGCGTCGCCCTCCTCGTCCCGCAGCGCCAGGGGCTCCTTCGTGCGTACCAGGACGTCGACGTCGACCGGGACGCCGTCCACCGCCGCCACGGAGTCGTGCACGACCGCCACGCCGCCGTCCAGGAGCTCGGGCCCCGAGTCCCCGAGTCTCCGGAGGCTCTGCTTGACCGAGTCGCGGTAGCCGGTCGTCGGATCGTTGGCGAGCTCTTTCGCCACCGCGTCCAGGACGTCGTCGAGGTGATCGGCCTCGACGTCCAGCAGGATCAGCGTCCGGCCGTCGACGACCGCCCGGCGCGCCTGCTGGGGCGAGCGGGCCATCTCTAGCCCGTTGGAGTTGGGATCGTCACTCACGGGGATGTCCCGGTTCGGGGGAGGAGCAGAAAGGCGCTTCGCATGCGCCGGGCAGACTGCCATCCCTGACGCGGAGTGTCACCGCTTGCGTCATCGGCGAGCGGCCCTAGCGGGAAGCCGGGGCGCCGTCCGTCGTAGGCTACCGGCATGAGCGCCACCATCGAGTTCTTCGAGCGGGCCGTCTCGAAGCACAAGCGACAGACGCGAATCGCCTGCGTGGTCATGATCGTGGTCGCGGTCGGCGGCGGGGCCTGGGGCCTCAGCGAGCCGAGCCCCGACCGCGCGATGGCCCGCATGATGGCGATGTGCGGCCTCGCCCTCGTCGCCTGCGTGGGCATGCTCGCCTTCAGCCTGCTCCCGCACCGCGGCCTCGCCGCCCTCCGCGACCCGTCGCGCATCGTCTGGTGCTACGGCGTGGCGAAGCAGGGCTACGTGCAGCGCGTCGTGATCGGCCTCGAGGACGGGAAGGTGCGGACCCTCCCGGTCCCCGGCCACGAGGAGGGCGCCCGCGCGCTGGCCTTGCTCCGAGACGCCGCGCCCCACGCGGCCACCGGGTTCACCGAGGAGCTGCGCGTGCGCTTCAAGAAGGACCCGGCCTCGCTGCGCGCCGCGTAGCCACGGCCCTCCGGCGGAAGACGAGCGCCCCGAGGACGAGGAACGCCCACATCGCGCCGCCGCGACCGGGAGCGGTGCGACAGCCACATCCACCGCCGCCGTCTCCCCCGCCCGCCGTGGACGCGTCTCCCGCGCTCGCTCCGCCGTCGCGGCGCGCCGCCAACTCGGCGGGTCAGCCGAGCCCGACCTCGCCGTGCCCCGCGTCGAGCGCGGTCAGTATCGCCGCCACGTGCGGGCTCGTCGTGTCGCCGCCGATCACGAGCTCGCGCTGTGTCGCTCGGGTGCCCGTCGCCGCGGGGTCGAAGACGATCGGGGGCGAGTGCTGAGAGACCGCGACGAGTCGGCGCCCGAAGCCCACGCGGCCGCGGATGCCGTTCTCGAGCCGGCGCGCGGCGCGGCCGTGAGGCAGCGCGATCGTGACGCCGCCGCCCGACGGGCGCCACGAAAAGTCGAAGAGCGCCCCGTCCATCGAGCTTCCCTCGCGCGCGGCGCGCGCGTTCACCTTCTCGGCGAAGGGCGGGTAGTCCATCGCGCTGGAGCGCGTGATCGGGGAGAGGAGCAGCGGATTGATGCAGCGGAGCTCCTCCACGAAGCCCGCGACGTCCCAGGTCTCCACGCGGTCGAGCTCGGCCTGGTCGATGCCGATGAGGCGGCGGACCTCGATGTCTCCATGCGGCGTGCTCACCCGCGGCAGCACCGGGTCGGCCGCCGCGACGATCCCGACGAGCGTGCTGTCGGGCATCATCGCGTGGTGCTCCGGCTGGAAGGGGACACGCGTCATCGGCACACCCCGGAGCGGCACGCAGTCGTTCACTCGGATGTCTGCGCGCTGGGTGAGCACGTAGCGACACTGATGACGCAGGAACGCGTCGGCCCAGGGTGAGATCGGCGTCCCCTTCGGGACCGCGAGTGAGTACTCGTGCGAGAGGCCTTCACGAAACGGCTCGGGCGAGAGGATGTGACTGAACCCGTACGTGACGAGCAACGTGTACGGCGTGTCGCCACCCACCTCGACGATCCCCACGCTCCATACGGGCGGTCCACCGCTGGCGAACGACATGATCCGCGACGGATCCATCGCGTGCATCACCTCCCCGAAGCGCCCGAGGCCGTGATCGAGGAGCGTGACCACGTCGTCGCGCACCGGCCGCGTCTGGGTGTCGGGACCGAGCCGCATGCTCACCGTGTGGGCCACGCTGCCGTCGGCGTTCTTCCTGGTGCTGCGCTCTATCGGGTCTGTCATCGAGGCAACCTACGAGGGCGATCTTCCCAAGGCAAGGGGCGGTCAGGGCCAGGGCTGCGGCGTCCCGCCGGAGCCGTCGGACCATTTGTAGCAGCCACCGGCGCTCTCTTCGCCGCCGCCCGTCTGGCAGCTGTCGTAGTCACGGCAGCGCTCGAACGTGGTCGCGTCGGGCGGGGGCGCCGGGACCCAGCACGCGCCGCCGTCGTCCCGCAGCCAGTAGC
>JAYZQJ010000135.1:0-6478 GCA_036149055.1 Myxococcota bacterium
TACTGGAAGACCGACGACAGCGGACGGTCCGGCCTCAGCAAGAAGCGACGGCCCTCGATGCAGCGGGTGATGAAGTAGACCGACTTGGGCTCGATGTAGCGAGGGTTCGTGGGCACGCCGCCACGACAGCGCACCCGACGTGCCGGTCACCGCGCACGTGATTCCGCGTACTTGCAGCGACGGATCGGCGGGGGTGGCGGGCGGAGGGGTGGCGGCCGCCGGGCGCGAGGGGGGTCTAGCAGCAGCGCGCCGCGAGTATGCGCGTGATGGATCGGCGAGCGCGAGTCGCGTCCAGCGTCGCGGGCCGACGACGAAGTGCTTCAGCATTTCGGAGGAGCGACTGGCGCGTTGGGCGCGGCGTCCCGCCGGCGAGGCGCGCGCTGCTAGGAGAGCCCACGGAGGAAGCCGACGAGTCGCTCCAGCACGCCGTCGGGGATGGTGTGGCCGCCATCGAACTCGACGAAGGTCACGTCCGCGCCTGCACCTTCGAAGTGCTGCCGAAGGCGCTCCGCGGCGTCGAAGTGGAGCAAGGCGTCCCGTCTCCCGTGGCTCTGGAACACCCGCGGGGGCGCGCGATCCATCCGCGCTCGCCACCGCGCCTCGTCCACCGGACCACCGCTCATCATCACCAGGCCCGCCGGGCGGTGCTCCCACTCCAGCGCGACGTCCGCCGCGAGCATCGCGCCCTGACTGAAACCGGCCAGCACGGTGCGCGACGGGGTGAGCCCTCCTCGCGCGCGCTCCGCGTCGAGCAGCGCGATCACGTCCCGACGCGCCTCCGCCATGCCCGCCGGTGTCTCGCCGCCTCGGTCCGACGGCCGCCGCAGCCCCTCGGGATCGATCGGCCACCACGCCCTCCCGGTCGGCGGGCGCTCGAGGGGCGCCTCCGGCAACAGGACACGGACTCCCGCGCGCTGGTGCAAGATCCTGCCGAGCGCCAAGAGGTCGTCGCCCGGCGCGCCCCAGCCGTGCATCAAGACCACCAGCGGCGCGTCGCCGGTCTCCGCCCCCACCCGGTGCACGGTCAAAGCCCTCGCGCTCGGCTGACTCTCCAGCCGCGCCGGCTCCGCGCGTCGCTCGCCTCCGCACGCCGCCAGCGCGATCGACGCCGCGGCGAGGATGGCCGTCCGGGTCACTCTTCCGGCTCGGGTCGCGGCGGCGGCTCGCGCGGGGCGTCCTCCCGGATCGAGTAGCGCACCAGCGAGCGCAGGATCTCGTTGCGCTGCAGGTTGCCGACCAGCCGCTTGATGTCCTCGTAGATCGAAGGATCGACGAGCAGCCCGCCGATGGTGCCCCTACCCGCGCGCACGTCCGCGGTGATGGCGCGCAGATCCGCGCTCATCTGCGTGAGGTTGGTGATCAGGTCGCCCGCCTCGTCCCCGTAGAGCAGCTCGTGGGCGTTGTTGTCGCCCGTGCGCACGTCCCGGAGGATCGTCGCCACCTCGCCCGCCGCGCCCGCCAGGCTCGTCAGCAGCGTCACGCCCTGCTCGCCGTAGATGAGCTCGTGCGCCGTTCCGTCGCCCCGCTCCACCTCGTGCACGATGCGGCGCACGCCGGCGACCGTCCGGTTCAGCTCGTTGCTCGTGCTCCGGATGCTCCGCAGCGACGTTTGCACGTCATCAGCCATCGACGGGTCGGTCATCAGGCGCCTGACCGTGCCGTCGTTCTCGTGCACGAGCCGCGTGATGACCGCGAGGTTGTGCACGATGTCCTGGATGTCCCGCTGCGTCTGCTCGTCGTCGAGGGTCTCGGCCAGCCCCTCGGTCGCACGGTTGACGTTGCGCATGATGCCCTCGGCGTCCCGCCCGGTGTCACCGAGGAACGAGGTGAGCAGCGACTCCTCGCTCGTCGGGATGGTCGCGCCCTCCCCGAGCGGCTCGCCCTGCCCGACCGTGATGTCGATCAGCTGATCGCCGAGCAGGCCCTTGCTGCCGATGCTCGCGGTGCTCCCCTCGCGCACGAAGGCGGAGGAGTCGTTCGCGATCCGCATGCGCACCCGGATGACGCCGGTCTGCTCGAAGCTGACCTCCTCGACGGTGCCGACGTCGATGCCCGCGATGCGCACGGGGCTCCCCGCGCGCAGCCCGTCGACGCTCTCGAATTCGGCGAAGTACTCCACCTTCGACGCGAACATCGCGCTGCGGTTGCCGATCACGAACACCAGCACCCCGCCGATGATCAGCGCGGCGGTGACGAAGATCCCGACTCTCAGCTCGCTCGAACCCTCGTCCATCGGTCACCCACCGTAGCGAAGTAGGGTCTCGGTGTCGTCCACCTCGGGGGCGTTGCCCTCGATGAAGTCGCGCACCCTCGAGTCGTCGCAATAGCGCATCTCGTCCGGTGTGCCCTCGAAGATCACGTGGCCGCGGTCGATCATGGCGATCCGGTCGCTGATGCGGAAGGCGCTCGGCATGTCGTGGGTCACGACGACCGTGGTCACCTCGTAGCGGTCGTTGAGCTCCACGATGAGGTCGGTGATGTGCGCCATCGCCTCCGGGTCGAGCCCGGTCGTGGGCTCGTCGTAGAGCAGCACCTCGGGCCTCAGCGCGATGGCGCGGGCCAGCCCCACCCGCTTGCGCATGCCGCTCGAGAGGCTCGCGGGCGACATGTCGGCGATCCCCGGCAGCCCGACGTCCTCGAGGCACTCGGCCACCCGCGCGTCGATCTCCTCCTCGGTCGGCCGCGCGTGCTCCCGCATCGGGTAGGCGATGTTCTCGCGCACCGAGATGGAGTCGAAGAGCGCCGCCCCCTGGAAGAGCATGCCGATGCGCCGCCGCACCTCGGTCATCTGCCGCTCCTTGAGCCCGCTGATCACCTTTCCGTCGAAGCGGATGGCCCCGCCGTCCACCGGGAGCAGGCCGATGAGGAGCTTGAGCATGACGCTCTTGCCCATGCCGGAGCCGCCGATGATCGTCAGCGCCTCCCCCTCGTGGATCTCGAGATCGAGGCACTCGTAGACGACCTTCGCTCCGAACGCCTTCTGCACTCCGTCGAACTCGATCAGGGCCACGGCGGCCGAGTTATAGGTCCCGAGGGTCGCGAGAGAAAGCGGATCCCCTTGGCGACGCGTGGTACGGCTCGGAGGTGGGCCCGTTGCGCGCGACCTGGCTCGTCTGTGCGCTCTCCTTCGGCTGCGGCGGAGAGCCGCCGGGCGCGGCCGACACGCGCCGCGCGGTCGAGGTCCACCTCGACGACTTCGCCGCCTACGACCGCTGGGCCCGACGCCTCGGACTCGCCGACAGCGCCTTCCGCTCGGAGGCGGCCCTCGCCGAGGCGGCCTTCGCCCCGCTCCGGCAAGAGGAGGACGTCATCGCCGCCTGGTTGATCCGCGAGGGTCCGGACGCGCGCTCCCTCCGCAGCCCCGACGGCGCTCCGCCTCCGCCCGGCTCCGGCTGGGTCACCATCCAGACCGAGGGGCTCGGCGCCCTCGACGCCCAGCGCGCGCCCATCGGCGACGAGCGCGCCACCTTCATTCGCCGGAGCCGACCGACCCAGGGCGACGCGACGCTCCACGTGATCGTCGCCTACCGACCGCGCAGCTCTCGCTGAAGCACGAGCCCGCGCAGGACCTGGTGGGCGATGCGGGCCTGGAAGTCGTCCGCGAAGACCCGCTCCGACTCGGGCTCCTCGCCCGCCTCGCGCCGGACCTCCGAGCGGGGGGTCAGCTCCTGCACCTCCCCCTCCTCCTCTTCGGTGTCGGACTCGAGGTGGCGATCCAGGCTCGCCTCGCTGAAGCGCTCCACCGCCCGCCGGACCAGCTCCCGCGAGGTCGCCTCGTCGAGCTGCTCCACCTCGACGTCCGGCTCGATCCCGTGCGCCTGGATCGAGCGCCCGCTCGGCGTGTAGTAGCGCGCGACGGTCAGCTTCAGCGCGGAGCCGTCGGGCAGCTCGATGATGTTCTGCACGCTGCCCTTCCCCCAGGTGTCGCTGCCGACGACGATCGCGCGCCCGTGATCGCGGAGCGCGCCGGCGACGATCTCGGCCGCGCTCGCGGTGAAGTTGTCGACCAGCACCACCATCGGCCAGCGCGGACGGGTCCCCGTGCGGTGCGCGCGCGCCTCGCTGAGCAGCTGCCCGCCGCGGCCGCGGGTCGACACGATGACGCCCGACTCGAGGAACTCGTCGCTCACGCGCACCGCCTCGTCGAGCAGCCCGCCCGGGTTTCGGCGCATGTCCAGCAGCACGCCGCGCACCCCGCCCGATCGCGCGGTCCGCTCTACCGCCGCGTCGAGCGCCCGCCGGACCTCGTCGGTGGTGGTGCTCTGGAACGCCTTGATCCGCAGGTGCACGATGCGGTCGGGGAGAATGCGCGCCTCCACCGCCTCGACCCGGACGATCTCGCGGGTGAGCGTCATGCGCAGGGCCTCGTCCTCCCCCTCGCGTCGGATCGAGACCTGGACCTCGGTCCCCGGCTCCCCGCGCATCACCCGGACCGCCTCCGAGATCGGCATGTCGCGCGCGCGACGCCCGTCGAGCGTGAGGAAGCGATCCCCCGGCTGGATCCCGGCCCGATCCGCCGGCCCGCCCTCGAACACGCCGTGCACGGTCAGCCAGCCGTCGCGGACGTCGATCTCGACCCCCACCCCGCCGAAACGCCCCTGGGTGTCGGAGGTGAGGATCCGGTACTCGTCCGGATCCATGAAGGTGGAGTGCGGATCGAGGGTCTCGACCATGCCTCGGATCGCGCCGTAGACGAGCTCGTCCTGATCGGGCTGCTCGACGTGCACGGCCTCGATGTGGCTCAGCGCCCGCGCGAAGATCGCCAGGTTGGCGTACGGCGAGGCGCTGCCCTCGGTGGCGACGGCGCGGTCCACGGCGCCCAGCACGAGCGTGGCGGCGAACGCGCCGGCGAAGACCGTGGCGAGCAGGGTGAGGCGGCGTGGGCGAGGCTGCGACATCGCCGAGAGAATGCCGCCTGTTCCTCCGGCGAGCCAGAACCACCGCCACCCGCGCCTGCCGATGGGACCCGGCATTGACAGCGGGCGACCGGGTTGGGTAGGAATCCAAGCGACACTGTCAGGTCGCTGCACACATGTGGGCCGGCGGTGGCGGAGGTTGCACGATGGCCGGGAGCGACAAGCGGAAGCAGAGCCTGTACATCCCGCAGGCGATGCTCGAAGAGATCAACCGGGAGATGGACCGACTCGATCGGTCGCGCTCCTGGATCGTTCAGCGCTGCATCAAGATCGCGCTGCCGGAGATCAAGAAGCTCCCGTCGGTCAACGACATCGACGACGACACGGGCGACGACGAGGACGAGTGAAGCCCTCCGCTCGCGTCGGCGCGTAAATGCGCTAAGGCACCCGGTCATGGAGTACGACCGGCAGGGCTTCGCGAGCGCCGAGGACGGAACTCGCCTCTTCTGGGGCGTCCGGGGCGAGGGCCCCGCGGTCGTGCTGAACGACGGCATCGGCTGCGACGGGTTCGCGTGGAAGTACCTCCAGCCCCACCTCGCCGAGACCCACCAGGTCCTGCACTGGCACTACCGCGCCCACGGCCGGAGCGGCCTCCCGGTCGACCCGGCGCGCATCGACGTGCCCGCCCACGCCCGCGATCTGCTGAGCGTGCTCGACGCCCACGAGGTCGACGAGGCGATCCTCGTCGGCCACTCGATGGGCACCCAGGTCGCGCTCGAGGCCCAGCGTCTCGCGCCCAACCGCGTGCGCGCCCTCGTGCTCCTCTGCGGCAGCTACGGGAAGGTCACCGCGACCTTCCACGGCAGCGATGTCCTGAAGCAGGTGCTCCCCGGCATCCTCGAGGCGGTCGAGCGCCGCAAGGGTCTGGCCCGCGCGCTCTGGGGCCGCATCCCCGCCAAGCTCGCCTTCCACATCGCCCGGCTCTCGAAGGAGGTCGACGCCCTCGCCATCCGCGAGGAGGACTTCCGCCCCTACATGGAGCACGTCGCGGCGATGGATCCGCAGATCTTCCTCGCCATGCTCCGCCACGCCGGTGAGCACACGGCGGAGGACATCCTCACGCGCATCTCCGCGCCGACCCTCGTCGTCGCCGCCGAGCGCGACACCTTCACGCCCCCGGCCCTCGCCGAGCACATGGCCGAGGAGATCCCGGGCGCCGAGCTCTTCCTCCTCCGAGGCGCCAGCCACGCGGCTCCCATCGAGCAGCCCGTCGCCATCCAGCTGCGCATCGACAAGTTCGAGCGCGAGCGCCTCGCCCCCCGCGCCAACGCCGCCAACGCCTGAAGGCGCCCGTGCCGGCCCGTGGGTCATGGAGTCCGGCAGCGGCAGCGGACTGGGTGGAGTTGACCTTCGTGTCACGTAGGCAATGTGCCTACACAAGTTCACAAGTTGACTCCGTCCCCTTGCGCTACGAGAGCAGGTGCCATCTTCCCGGGTCCGACCCCGCGGCAGCAGGCGGCCAGCTCGCGCGAAGCGCGAGCGCGAGCCGCAGGGGACCCAGCGCCCCGCGCTGGGGTCGGGGCCGAGCGGAGCGAGGCCCCGGAGTGCGCAGTGGGGGGGAG
>JAYZQJ010000136.1:0-21080 GCA_036149055.1 Myxococcota bacterium
CGCTTCGTGGACGAGCACACCGCGTGTCGGCGGAAGTGGCGCGCCGGGGACCGCGACGTGATCTACCCGGCCGGCACCTACGAGATGGCGGTCGAGCATCGGATGAGCGTCGCCGAGCCGCGCGAAGACGCCTGGCTCTGCGCGCCGGGAGACCTCTCGATGGTGCCCGAAGGAGGCCGACGGAAGGTGACGGTCGCGGTCGACGTCGACGGGGTGATGGAGGCGTTGAAGGAGGACGCGCTCGGCGAGGTCACGCAGCCCGGCGACGTGCTGCGGCCCGACGAAGAGCGCGCGGACGGCGAAGCCGAGGGCACGGAGCTCGAGTCCCCGGCCCGCAGCGCCGAGCGCGAGCACCCGCCGCGCCAGGTCACGCACCGCACGCGCCGGCGGAAGCCGAAGGCGCCGTCGTAGCTCGGCTCAGAGGCCGTCGAAGGCCACGCGCGGCTCGGTGACGGCCCGGGCCGCGCGTTCTTGCGTCCGTCTTCGGACGTGAGGTGTATGAATCTGCTCTGAGCGGCTGGATGGGGGTCGTTCGGGGAGCTCCGTCGAGGCTTCGTTCAGAGCGCTGGGCGTCAGAGCTTACTCGCGGCGCGAAATACGCGGCCGGAGGGCGTTGATCGAGGGTCAACCTGGGTAGAGGAGCGAGCAGATGGCGCTCAACCTGGGTTTGCCCAGGCCAACGATGCCCCCTCAGCGTCGCGCGCCGGCAGCGAGCGCTCGCACGAGCTCCTTCACCGCGGCGACGCGACCCTCATCGCTCGTGGCGCCGTGAATCGCCCGCACGACCGCGCTCCCCACCACGGCGCCGTCCGCTTGCGCGGCCACCGTGCGCACGTCGTCGGGAGACGTGATCCCGAAGCCGACCGCGACCGGCTTGCCGGTGGTCTCTCGGATCTCGGCGGCGCGGCGGGCCGCGGCGGCGAGGTCGGCGCCCGCCTTGCCGGTCACGCCGGTCATCGAGACGTAATAGAGGAACGAGCCCGCCACTTCGGCCGCCGCGGCGACGCGGGAGGCGGGGCTCGTCGGGGCGACGAGCGGGACGAAGTCGAGGCCGTGCTCGCGCAGGGGCCCGAGGAGGGGGGCTGCGCTCTCGGGCGGCAGGTCGACCACCAGGAGGCCGTCGACGCCGGCGTCTCGCGCGTCCTTTGCGAGGCGTGCCTCCCCGTAACGGAGGATGGGGTTGTAATAACCGAAGAGCAGCACCGGCACGTCGGTCCGCGCGCGGGCCTTCTTCACCGCGGCGAGCACGCCGGGCAGGGTCGCGCCGGCCGCCAGCGCGCGCTCGCTCGCCTGCTGGATGGTCGGTCCGTCGGCGGTGGGGTCGCTGAAGGGCATCCCGACCTCGATGACGTCGGCGCCCGCCTCGGCCGCGGCGACGATGAGCTCGGGCGTGATCGCGAGGTCCGGGTCGCCGGCGCAGAGATAGATGACGAGCGCGGCTCGGTCTTCCTCGCGAGCGCGCGCGAAGGCGTCTGCGATGCGCGACATCAGCCGGCCTCCAGCACGGTGTTCAGGTCCTTGTCGCCGCGTCCCGAGAGGTTGAGCACGATGAGCGACGCGTCCTCCGCGACGCGCTCCAACGCCGCGACCGCGTGGCTCGTCTCGAGCGCGGGCAGGATGCCCTCGGTGCGCGCGAGACGGTGGAAGGCCGCGAGCGCCTCGTCGTCGGTGACACTGACGTACTCCGCGCGGCCGCTGTCGGCGAGCCACGCGTGCTCGGGGCCGACGCCCGGGTAGTCGAGGCCGGCGCTCACCGAGTGCGCCTCCTGGATCTGTCCGTCGTCGGACTGGAGCACGAAGGTCCGCATGCCGTGGAGCACGCCCTCCGCGCCGCCGCCGATCGTCGCCGCGTGCCGCGGGGTCTCGACGCCCTCCCCGGCCGCCTCGACGCCGATCAACCGCACGCCCTCGTCGCCGACGAAGGGATGAAAGATCCCGATCGCGTTGCTGCCGCCGCCGACGCACGCGACCACCGCGTCCGGGAGCTTCCCGCGCCGCTCGAGGATCTGCGCGCGCGCCTCCTCGCCGATCACCTTCTGGAGGTCCCGCACGAGCGTGGGGTACGGGTGCGGCCCGGCCGCGGAGCCGACGCAGTAGTAGGTGGTCTCGACGTTCGTGACCCAGTCGCGCAGCGCCTCGTTCATCGCATCCTTCAGGGTCCGCGAGCCGCTCTGCACCGGGACGACCTTGGCGCCGAGCAGCTCCATGCGCTTCACGTTCGGCGCCTGACGGCGCACGTCCTCCGCCCCCATGAAGACCTCGCAGTCGAGGCCGAGGAGCGCGCACGCGGTGGCGGTGGCGACGCCGTGCTGGCCGGCCCCGGTCTCCGCGATCACCCTCCGCTTGCCCATGCGCTCGGCGAGCAGGACCTGGCCGACGGTGTTGTTCACCTTGTGCGCCCCGGTGTGGGCGAGGTCCTCGCGCTTGAGCCAGACCGCCGCGCCCACCGCCTCGCTCAGCCGCGCCGCGTGATACAGCGGCGTCGGGCGACCGACGTAGTCGCGCAGCAGCGCGTCGAGGCGAGCGACGAAGGCGTCGTCACCGCGGGCCTCGGCCCAGGCGGCGTCGAGCTCGTCGAGCGCGGGGACGAGGGTCTCGGCGACGTAGCGGCCGCCGAAGCGACCGAACATCCCGGCGGAGGAAGGGGCGGAGCTCACGGTGGAGATCTATCACGCTCCCCGGCAGGCGCGTACGAAGGCCTCCACCTTCGCCCGGTCCTTCACGCCGGGCGCCGCCTCGACGCCGCTCGCCACGTCGACGCCCATCGGGCGTACGGCGTCGATGGCGACAGCCACATTGTCTGGACGCAGGCCGCCAGCGAGCCAGACGGAGCGCGCCTCCGCGACCCGCGCCGCGAGCGCCCAGTCGGCGGTCCTCCCGGTGCCGCCCGGGAGCTCGGCGGTGCGCGCGTCGACCAGCAGCTCGTCGCCAGGCCAGCGCAGCGCGCCCTCGAGGTCCGCCTCCGTCTCGACGTGCAGCGCCTTGTAGGCGTCGGGGAGCAGCGCCTCGAGGTCGGCGCGGCCCTCGCCGCCGTGGAGCTGGATCCAGGGGACGCCCACCGCGCGGATGCGGACCAGGTCGGTCGGGGGCGCGTCGACGACGACCCCGACCAGGCGCGCGGCGTCTCCCACCGCCCGCGCGATCGCCTCGGCCGCCTCCCAGGAGACGCGGCGCTTGCTCCTCGGCCAGAAGTTGAGCCCCAACGCGTTCGCGCCCGCCTGCACGCAGGCGAGCGCGTCGTCCACGGTCGTGATCCCGCAGACCTTGATCTCGACGGTCACGTCAGAGCTTCAGGAGCTCTTTCACCTTCGCGATCACCTGGGGCGCCTGGATGGGCTTGGTGATGTACGCGTTGGCGCCGAGGGCCATCGCCCGCTGACGGTCCTCGGTCGAGCCCTCGGTCGTGATGATGATGATCGGGACGTCCTTGTGGGTCTCGTCCGAGCGGATGCGCTTGACGAGCTTGAGGCCGTCCATGATCGGCATGTTGATGTCGGTGACGACGAGGTCGAAGCGCGTGTTCGCGAGCTTGCGCAGGGCATCGACGCCGTCCTCGGCCTCGGTGACGGCGATCTTCTTGATCCGCGCGAGCGCGAACACCAAGAGCTGCCGCATCATCGGCGAGTCCTCGACGACCAGGCATGAGAAGTCGGCCATGGGCTCTCGAAAGCTCCTCGGGAAAGCTCAGGAAGAAGGGGGTTGGGTGAGGTGACCCGCCACCCCCGACAGCGCCACGAGCGCGCCGTCGGCGTCGGCGTAGAGGTTGGCGGCGATGAGCGCGGTGGCGGCGTGGCTGCCCAGGAGCTTGAACAGCTCGTGGTCCACCGCCGCCCAGCGCTCCTTCTGCTCGAAGACGGTGGCGACGGCGATGACGCCGACCGCCTGGTCCCGGACCATGATCGGGACCGCGGCGAGCGGGGCCTCGAGGGTCCCGCCCTCGTCCCACCGCTCGCTGACCTTGGGGATGCCGGTCATCATGACCTCCCCGACGACGCCCTCGCCCTTGATGACCGGAGAGAGCGCGGACAGCTCCACGCCGTCGCACGCGAGCGGCTTGGCGGCCGTCCCGTCCCCGTCCATCAGGTAGATGGCGTAGATCTCGGCGCCGACCAGCTGCTGCAGCAGCTCCTTGAGATGCTTGACCACCCCGCGCACCGAGAGCGTCGAGTGGAGGTGCGAGCTCGCGATGTAGAGGTTCGCCAGATCGTGCAGCTCCTGCTCGACCTCGACGTTGCGCGTCTCCTTCTGGCGGGTCGTCTCCTCGAGCTCGGTGGACTTCTCGAGCAGCTTGTTCCGCTCGGTCTCCAGCGACTCGATCTTCTTGAGGAGGTCCCGGATCGCGTCGTCGCTCGCGACCTGCGCGCGCAGCATCGCGATCTCGCGCTGGGCGGCGTTGAGCTTGTCGTGGAGGGTCTTGTTCTCCTCGAGGACCGTCTCCGTCAGCTCGACCCCCTTGCGGAGGAACTGGCGCACGAACGTCTCGCGCTCCCGGGTGAGATCCACCGGGACGTCACTCGTCCTCTGCCCTCGCTGCTCCGACTCTTCGTCCGACATGTGGCGCGACCGGATGATACACGCTCGGCGAGCCCGGACGCGGATTTTCTCACGAGTCCGCGAACAGCCGCGCGAGCCGATTCCCCAGCACTTTCAGGGGGAGCGACTCGTCGACGACGCCCGTCTTGAGCGCGCACTTCGGCATCCCGTCGATGATGGCGTCCTCGGGGTCCTGCACGATGACGCGGCCGCCCTCGCGCTTGACGTCGACGACGCCCTTCGCGCCGTCGTCGCCCATCCCGGTCATCACCACCGCGGTCACGCGCTTGCCGGCGCCGCGGGCGGCCGAGGTCAGCGCGCGGTCGGCCGAGGGCACGTAGCGGTCGTCGGGGTCGGGGGGCACCACCCGCACGGCGAAGCCGTCGCGCACCCGCGCGATCTCGATGCAGCGCCCGCCCGGACAGACCACCGCGCGCCCGGCCCGGAGCCGGTCTCCGTCGGCGGCCTCGGTGACCCGCAGCCCGCCGAGCCGATCGAGGCGCTCGGCGAAGGTGCGGGTGAAGCGGACCGGCATGTGCTGCACGACGACCACCGCGACCGGCAGGTCCGAGTCGAAGCTCGCGAACATGTCGACCAGCGCCGAGGGCCCGCCGGTCGACGACGCGATCAGCAGGAGATGCCGCGGCATGTCCTGGTTGGGCAGCGGGCGCTCGTCGGCCTTCGGCACCGTGCGCAGGATCGAGCTGACGGTCGAGCGCCCCGCGTCGCGGCCGATGCGCGCGGGCTGGAGCTGCCGCACCATCATCACCTTCTGGATCAGCTCCTCGCGGATGACGTTGAGGCGCTCACCGGGCGCGGCCGCCGGTTTGGCGACGAAGTCGAGGGCGCCGAGCTCGAGAGCCCGGAAGACGTTTTGCTTCGCGGAGTGGCTCGAGACGACGATGACCGGCGTCGGGCGCCGCGCCATCACGAAGCGCAGGAAGCTGAAGCCGTCCATCTTCGGCATCTCGAGATCGAGCGTGATGAGGTCCGGCTCCATCGTGCCGAGCATGCGGAGCGCCTCTTCGCCGTTGGCGGCCTTGCCGACGACCTTGACCCCCTCGATCGTCTCGAGGATCTCGCCGATGAGCTTCCGGTTGAACGCGGAGTCGTCGACGACCAGAACCCGGAGGGCTCTCACGTGCGCTCTCCCTTCCCGCCGAAGCTGATCTTGGTCCGCGGCCGCCGGTACACCATGTCGGTGCTCAGGTGCACGAGCTCGAACGCGGTGGTGGAATTCAAGAGTGACTCGCTGTGTCCGAGGAAGAGGTACCCCCCTGGATAGAGCCGCTCGTAGAAGGTGTCGATGACTCGGCTCCGCGCGCGCTCGTCGAAGTAGATGAGCACGTTGCGACAGAAGACCGCGTCGGCGCGGCCGATCAGCGCGCTGCGGTCCCGGTCGAGCAGGTTCAGGTGCCCGAAGTGACACATGCCTCGGATGTGGGGGACCACCTGCCGGCCATCCGGCGTCTCGACGAAGTACTGCTCGTACTCGGGCGGCATCGCCCGGAAGCTCGAGGAGCCGTAGGTGGCGCGACGCGCGACGGCGAGCACGCGCCTCGAGATGTCGTTGCCGAAGATGCGGACGTCCCAGCCCTCGAAGAGCTTCGAGTCCTGGACGAGGATGGCGAGGGTGTAGACCTCCTCGCCGGTCGAGCAGCCCGCGCTCCACAAGGTGAGGCTCCGGCGGCCCTCGCCCTCGAGTCGCTCGCGGAGCTCGGGCAGGACCTCGTAGCGGAAGGCGCGGAGCTGATAGTCCTCGCGGAAGAAGTACGTCTCGTTCGTGACGAGCGCGTCGACCGCCGCCTCCATCTCCGCCTTGGCGTTCGGGTGGTAGAGGAGGTGGTGGTAATACTGCGTGTAATCGTCGAGGCCGAGCTCGCGCACGCGATCCCGGAGCCGCCGCTCGAAGACGTACTGCGCGTCGTCCGAGAAGGTCATGCCGCAGAAGCGGTTGATCAGCTCGCGGAGGAGCCTGAACTCCTCCGGCTGAAGCGGCGGCCCGGTGTCGAAGAGGATCGACACGCGGTCAGCCCTCCTCCCCGTCGAGGTCGGCGTCGAGGGCGGTGTCGATCGACTCGCGCACGCCCCGGTCCGCTTCGCGCTCGCGACGGCGCGAGAGCGCGGCCCGGGCGTCGTCGGTCCCGAGCTGCCCGAGGAGCGAGGCGGCCAGCTGCCGCACGTCCCAGGCCGAGTGCTCGAGCGCCAGCCCGATCCGGGCCTCGCGGCGGGGGGTGTCCGACTGCGCGATCGCGCGCAGCGCCTCCTTCACGAGCTCCTCGTCGTCTTGGCCCAGCGCCTCGACGAGCAGGTCGTCGAGCGCCGGATCCTCCATCAGCCGGAGCGCCTCCATCGCGGCCACCGCGACCCCGGGGCGCCCCTCCTTCACCAGCTCGCGCAGGGTGGCGAGCGACGCCCGGTCGCCGATCTGGCCCAGCGCGCGCGCGGCGGCGGCGACCACCGGCTCGAAGCTCGCGCGGAGCGCCAGCCGGAGCTGAGCCACCCCGAGCTCGCCGCCGCGGCTGAGCTGCCCGAGCACCATGACCGCGGCGACCTGCACGTCGACGTCCTCGTCGGCGAGCGCGAAGCCGGCCAGCTCCACCGCCCGCTCGCCGCCGAGCTTGGGCAGGGCCATCACCGCGGCGCGGCGCGCGCGAGGGTCGTCGGCGTTCAGCGTGGCCTGCAGGAGGTCCGTGGCGCTCTGCCCGCCGAGCGCGGCGACCGCCGGGAGCAGCGCCGCGCCGAGCGGGCCATCGAGCGGCAGCGAGCCGAGCTGCGCCTCGACCGCGTCGGGGGCGCTCGCCGCGAGCCGCTCGAGCGCGCGCCCGGCCGCGCGGGCGACGTGCTCGGGGAAGGCCCTCGCCGCGGCGACCAGCGCCGGCGCGTCCTCGGCCTCGGCCCAGCGGCCGAGCGCCTCCGCGGCCGCGCCGACCGCGATCCCGTCTCCGCTCTGGAGCGTGTCGCGCAGCGCCACGCGGAGCGCCTTCAGTACGTCGGGCGCGGGCTCGGCGCGGGCCGCCAGGTCGCTCGCCATCTGGAGGGCCACCGCCCGGGCGCGGGGCGGCAGCCCGGGCGCCGCCTGCACGAGCGGCCCGATCGCGGGGCCGCCCCACCGGCGGATCACGTCGAGCGCGATCGGCGGGAGGCGATCGTCGGCGGCGAGCTCCGCCGCGGCTCCGAGGCTCTCTTCGTCCCGCGCGAGCAGCAGCACCCAGGTCGCCGCGCGGCGCGCCTCGTCACGGCCGCTCTGCGAGACGCCGCGGAGCTGCTTGCGCACCGGCTCACCGAGCTGCTTCGCGCGCCTCGCCATCTCGCGCGCGACCGGGCCGCCGCGCGAGAGGAGGCGGCCGAGCGCGACCGTCGCCTCGAGCGCCGCCGCCCCGCCGTCCTCGAGCGCGTCGAGCAGCGCGTCGGCCGCGCCGGGCTCCTCGCTGTAGCCGAGCACTCGGAGCGCGAGCCGCCGCACGAGGCGATCCTGGAGGAGCGGAGTGAGCGCCTCGAGCGAGACCTGCGCCTGCAGCCGCTCCAGGCCCTCGAGCGCCGCCAGACGCTGCACCGGATCCTCTGCGGCCAGGTGACCGCGCAGCGCCTCCTCGGCCCGCTCCCCGCCCACGCGGGCCAGCGCCTCGATGGCGGCCTGCGCGGGGTTGGGCTCCGGGTCGCGGCTCAGCTCGGCGAGCTTCTCGACGCCCGCGCCGCCGGCGAACCCGAGCGCGGCGACGACGAACTTGCGCGCCGCCTCCGGGACGCGGGGCAGCGCCACCAGGAGCGCGTTGGCGGCCCGGGGGCCGAGCCGCTCGAGCACCTCGAGCGCAGAGTTCCGCAGGCCGACGTTCTCTCCCTGGCAGATGCCGTCGACCAGCTCGGGGAGCAGGCCCCACTCCTCGGCCACGGTGGCCGCGATGCGCGCCCCCTCCTTGCGCACCCGCCAGTCGACGTCGCCGAGCGCACGGATCAACAGCGCCGAGCGGTCGGTGGCGCCGGCCGAGGCGAGGGCCGCGGTCGCGCGCCGACGCTCCTCGGGATCCTCGCTGTCCATCGCCGCCCTCAGGTCGTCACTCACGGGCGCCCCCTTCGAGGAGGTGGTCGATCGCCTCGAGGTCGATGACCTCGGTCACCGCGGCGATGCGGTCGACGTCGAGCACGAACACCAGCTTGCCGTCGTACACGTAGACCGCGGAGATGCCGCGCGCGGCGTCGCCGACCCCGATCTGCGGCACCGAGCGCTGGTCGGGCTGGCCGGCGCCGAAGACGTCGGTGACGCCGTCGACCACGAGCCCCGCGAGGCGCTGGCCGAGCTCCACCACGATCCACTTCGTCCGCCGGGTCGGCTGCACCGCGGGGAGCCCGAAGCGGCGGCGCACGTCGAGGATGGGCACGACCTCGCCGCGGTGGTCGCTGACCCCCAGCACCGCCGGCGGCGCGTGGGTGATCGGCACGATCTCCAGCGGGGTGATGATCTCGCGCACCCGATGGATGTCGACGGCGTAGTGCACGTCGCCGATGGTGAAGCCCACCAGGTTCTTGCTGCGATCGCCGCGCCGTCTCGCGAGGTTCGCCATGGTCACCTCTTCAAGAGGGGCTCGGGGTCCAGGAGGATCAGGATGTCGTCCTGCTCTCCCCCCTCTTCGGAGGCGCCGCCGGGGCGGCCGATCCCGAAGACGTACTCCGAGAGATCGCCGGCCACGACGGCCGCCATCTCCATCTCCTCCTCGTGGAGGCGGTAGACCTGGTGCACCTCGTCCACGAGCATGCCGATGATCTCCTCGCCGCCGTCGACGAGCAGGATGCGGCTCTGCTTGGTGCTCGTGGCCTTGGGCATGCGGAGCCGCCGCCGCAGGTCGATGACCGTCGTGATGCGCCCGCGCACCGAGAGGATGCCGAGCACGTACGGCTTCGCCCGTGGCACCTCGGTGATCGGCTGCACCTTGAGGATCTCCCGGACCGCGCCGAGCGGGAGCGCGAACGCCTCCCCGGCCAGCCCGAACGCGAGGAACTCGCTGACCTCGGCCCGTCGATCCGGCCGGGCCCGGCTCTTGGGCGGCGCCGAGGGGATCAGCGTCTCGCGCTTCTGGATCTTGCCGCCGCTCACGAGAGCGCCCCCGTCGTGAGCGCCGAGCGCACCTCGGGCCCGGAGAGGATCTCGTCGAGCAGCGACGGCGCGTCGAGCACGAGCACCACGCGCTGATCGCCGAGATCGGTCGCGCCGGCGAAGCCCTTCACGTCGGCGAGGCTCTTGCCGAGCGGCTTGATGATGATGTCCTGCTGCCCCTCGAGGCCGGTGACCACGAGGCCGAGGCGCCGCTGCCCGAGCGAGGTCACCACGACGTACTCCTTGCCGCCGTCGGCCCCGTCCTCCTCGAGCGCCTCGAGGCCGAAGTGCTGCTCGAGCCGGCAGATGGGCAGGGTCGCGCCGCGCAGGGTGATCACCTCGTGCCCCTCCACGCGCCGCACCGACGCGGGATCGAGGATCAAGGCCTCCTGCACCACGGTGAGCGGGATGCAGAAGGTCCGGCCCTTGGAGCGCACGACCAGCGCGCTGATGATCGCGAGCGTGATCGGGAGCGTGAGCGTGAACTTCGTCCCGATCTGCAGCTGACTCTGCACGTCGACCACGCCGCCGAGCCGCGAGATGTGGGTCTTCACCACGTCCATGCCGACGCCGCGACCCGAGAGATCGGTGACCTCGGCCGCGGTGCTGACGCCGGGCAGGAAGATGAGCGCGAGCTTCTCCTGGCGGGCCATCTCGTCGCCGGCCTCGGCCGTGATCGCGCCGCGCTTCACCGCGCTCTGGAGGATGGCCTCCTCGTTCATGCCGGCGCCGTCGTCCTCGACCTCGATGACGACGTGGTTGCCCTTCTGATAGGCGTTGAGCGCGAGCGTGCCGGTGGCCGGCTTGCCCATGCGCTCGCGCTCGTCGGCGCGCTCGATGCCGTGGTCGATCGAGTTCCGGATGATGTGCAGGAGCGGATCGGTCAGCTCCTCGACGATGAGCTTGTCGACCTCGGTGTCGGCGCCGCTGACCTGGAGCCGGACCTCCTTGCCGTGCTCTCGGGCCACCTGCCGGACGGCGCGGGCCAGCCGATCGAAGGTCTGCCCGAGCGGCACCATGCGCACGTCGAGGATGCCGTCCTGCAGATCGTCGAGGTGGCGCTCGAAGGCGCGGTGCACCCGGTGCAGCTCGGCGGCGAGCGCGCGGTTCTCCGGGTTGCCGCGGACCCGATCGAGCATCTTGCCGACCGTGCTGCGCACGATGGCCAGCTCGCCCACCACGTTCATCAGGTGATCGAGCTTTCCGATGTCGACGCGCACCGTCTTGGTGACCGAGCGGAGCGAGAGCGAGTCGGCGCTCATCTCCCGCTGCGGCACCGGGGGCGGCGCGCTCTCGGGCACCTTCGCCGGGCTCGGCGGGTGCGAGGTCTCGTGCATGGGCGGCGGGGGCGCCGGGGTGAGCCGCGCCGCGTCCTGGCTCTGCTGCGAGACCGGCTCGAGCACCGCCTCCCCGCCGGCGGCGAGCGCGTCTCGGAGCTCGTCCATCGCCACCCGGCTCGCGAGGAGCACCTCGAGATCGATGGCGTCGTCGTCGCCGCCCTCCATCGACGGGAGGTAGGTGATGATCTCGGCGATCGGCTTGGCGCGCGCCTTCAGCTCCTCGAGGTCGCTGTCGATCGAGGTGAGCGAGAAGGTCACCCGGAGACGGTAGAGCGGGACGCCCTGCTCGATGTTCGTGCGGAGGCGGTGCTCCTCGTACTCGGTGAGCACCGAGAGCACGCCGGTGTCGAGGTCGTAGGGGCCGAAGTCGGGCGGCTTCTCGGAGGCGCCGCCCATGACCGCCTGCACCGCGCCTCGGAAGCCGTCGAGGTCGGCCTCGGGCGCGTCGGGCCCTCCGCTCAGCAGGCGCTGGAGCACCTCGACGCCCTCGAACAGCACGTCGAGCACGCTCTGCGAGAGATCGACCTTGCCGAGCCGGAGGTGGTCGAGGAGATCCTCCAGCACGTGCGCGACCTCGCCGAGGTCGGCGAAGCCGAACATGCCGGCGATGCCCTTGAGGGTGTGGACCCCTCGGAAGACCGAGTTGATGAGGTCCGGGTCGGGGTGCCCCTCCTTCTGACCGTGGTCGAGGAGCAGCAGGTCGCGCGAGAGCGCCTCGATGATCTCCTGCGCCTCGGCGACGAACTCGTTCCGGACGCTGTCTCCGTCGTCGTCGCCGGTCACGCCCCCTCCCCCTCCCCAGCGAGCTCGCGCACCAACGCGACGAGGGCCTCGGCGGTGAAGGGCTTGGCGAGGTAGGCGTTCGCGCCGAGGGTGAGGCCGCGCTCGCGATCGCGCTCGGAGGCCTCGGAGCTGATCACGATCAGCGGCGTGTCCTTGTGGGACTCGCTCTTCCGCATGAAGCGGATCAGCTCGAGCCCGTTCACGTCCGGCATGTTGATGTCGACGATGGCCAGATCGACCTGCTCGCGCGGCAGGATGCGCAGGGCCTCGAAACCGCTGGCGGCCTCGATCACCTCGCGCACCACGCCGGCCTCCTCGAGCGCGGCGCGAACGAAGGCGCGCATCGCGCTGGAGTCCTCGACGACCAGGATGCGGGCGATCAGGGGACCTCCGGGGGCGGACATGGGGAGCTGGAAGTGTCGCAAATTCGGGGGGCGCTCGTCGAGTACTCGCCGCGCGTCAACGGTCCAGGCGGATCTCCCCCAGCTCGGAGGGGTCGGACTCGCCCACCGGGCCGAGCGCGCGCAGGAACCGGAAGGTGTAGATCCCGGTCGCGTGTCCGTCGGCCCAGCTGAGGCGCAGGGCGTAGTTGCCGACCGGCTCCACCCCCGCCAGCTCGAGGTTCTCCTTCTCCGCGCCCTCGACCCAGCGCACCGGCCCCTGGTGGCCCTGGCAGTAGGCGCAGGGGCAGAAGCCCCGCAGGATGGCGTGGTGATAGGCGGTCGTGGAGCCGTCGCTCCAGTCGATCTCCATGCGTCGCGCCCCCTCGGGAGCGCGCAGCTCCACCGGCTCCGGGCTGCTCATTCGTCGATCCTCCGATCGTGACTCCGCTGCACCTCGCGAACCTGCGACAGGACGTCGCCGCCCGCCAGCCGTCGGCCGAGGTGTCGCTCCAGGAAGGCGTCGAGCACGCGCTGCGCGGCCGCTCGCTCCACATCCGGCCAGTCCTCCTCCGCGATCTGCTCCCAGGCGCCGGTCGCGGCGCGGGCGAGGGACGAACGGAGGCGGCCCCCGATCTTGAACGGGCCCCCGCCGCAGCCGCGGCAGACGATGGCGCCGAGCCGCGCGTCGAAGAGGGCCGCCCTCCCCTCGGGCGCCTCCAGCCCGCAGCGGCCGCACGAGCTGAGGTTCGGGCTGAGCCCGGCGATGGCGAGCACCCGGAGCGCGAAGGCGAACCGGAGCGCGTCGGTGCCGAGCCGCTCGCAGAGCTCGAAGAAGCGCACCACCGTGGGGAGAAGGCGCGGGTCGGGGGCCTCGCGATCGGGCAGCGCCTCGCGGACGAGCTCCAGCCCGGCCGCGGCCACGCTCATCCGGGTGAGATCGGTGAGCACCCCCGGGAAGGCGCGGACCAGGCGGGCCTCGGCGAGCCGCCCGAGGTCGCCTCGGCCGGGCGCGAAGTCGGCCTCGATGAGGGCGTAGGGCTCGAGCGCGCCGCCGAAGCGGCGGCTGCTCTTGCGGGCCCCCCGCGCCATCACGGCGACCTTGCCGTGCGACTCGGTGAGGAGCGTCAGGATGCGATCGGACTCGCCGTAGGCGACCGAGCGCAGCACCACCGCCGCCGTGCGCTCGGTTCGGGCCACCGCCCCAGCGTACTTCGTCAGGCGCGGAGGTCGAGGGCCGCGGCGGGCGCGGTCGACAGCTCGATCGGCGTGTCGCGGTGACGCGGCCGGAGCACGATCGAGAGGGCGAGCGTGAAGAGGATCAGCAGGATCACCAGGGCGATCGCGATGCCGAAGCGGCGGCCCTTCTCGGGCGGGGTGATCGCGGTGATCGGCGCCGGCGCCGCCTCCTCCTGGGGCTGGTCGCGCCGCCCGTAGCGGGCGAGCACGTCGTCCGCGTCGAGCCCCACGCTGCTCGCGTAGGACTTGAGGAAGCCGCGGGCGAACACCTCACCCGGGAGCGCGTCGAGGTCGTCGTCCTCGATGCGCTGGAGCATTCGAATCGGGATGCGCGTGGTCTGCGCGATCTCCTCGAGGGAGATCTGCCTCAGCTCGCGCTCGTTCCGGAGATAGGTTCCGAGGGACTCCATCCGTCCGTCCTCCACCTCGCTGTCGGCCCCCGCACTTCCGACACGCGAGACGGCACCCGAAAGGGGTGCCGGAATCCCCGACGCCACGCGTCGGAGCGACGCTTCTAGCACGTTTTCGCGGCGGCGCGGTGTCGGATCCGGACGTTCGTCGGATCCAGTCGCGCTGAATTCCCCGGATCGACCATGATTCCGGGGGCCCAGACCGATCGCAGCGCTCACGGGTTCGCCTCCAGGAGCCGCACGCAGGCGGCCCCATCGTCCGTATCTCGGGACAATTCTACGCAGCGCTCGAGATCGGCGATCGCCTCCTCGCGGTGGCCCGAGCGCGCTCGGACCTCGCCGCGGAGGCGCCAGGCCGCCTGGAGGCGCTGACAGGTCTCGTTCTCGACCGAGAGGGCCCGGGTCAGAGCCTCCTCGGCCCGCTCGAGCTCCTCGCGCGCGGTGTGGACCTGCGCCATCCGGTACCAGGCGAGGCAGAGCTGGGGGGAGATCTGCACCGCCTGGCGGAGGGCCTGGAACGCGCCGTCGTGATCGCCGGCCTCGAGCAGCGCCCAGCCGAGGTTGGTCCACGCCACCGCCGGCTCGCGATTCATCAGGTCGGCGGCCGACGCGCGGAGGACCTCCTCGGCGTCGGCGTAGCGCTCGGCGTGGATGTACAGCACGCCGAGGCTGTTGTTGGCGTCCGCGTTCAGCCCGGCCCGCGCGGGCACCGCCTCGTTGGCGCGCATCGCCTCGCGGAAGTGGTGCTCGGCTCGCTCTTGGTCGGCGCGGTGAATCATGAACAGGTTGCCCAGCATCAGGTGGGCTTCGGCGTTGTCCGGGTCGAGCGTGATCGCCTCGAGCAGGTGCTCGAAGGCGCCGGGGACGTTCTGCTCCTGGTAGAGCCCGATCCCGAGGTCGTACTCGCGCTGAGACCGCATGACTTGTTCTCGCGTGGGACCGCCACTGCAGCCGCCGAAGGCGGTGATCAGGAAGAGCGCGACCAAGCAAGAAGCGCCCGCGCGGAGCGCGAGGCGGGCCGGACGATGAAGGATCCGAGGGGGGACAGTCAAGGCGATCCGGTTCTCAGAGGAAACCACCGCGCACCTCCTCCTTCATGCCGAGCAGCTCGTACAGCTGACGGAGGGCGGCGAGGTCCGGGAGGATGATCTTCTCGTCGTGGATCCGCAGGTACCCACCGTCCCGGAGCTGCTGCACCGCGCGCTTCACCGCGTCGACGTCCAACCCGACCCGGCTCGACAGCTCGAGCGGCGAGATCGACAGGACGTGCCCGTCGGGCGTGCGCTCGGTCGAGCCGGCGAGGCGGACCAGGGTGTTGACCACCCGCGACGGCTGGTCGCGGAGCATGGCGTTCTCGAGCTGCTCCTCCGCGTGCCGGAGCCGCCGGACGAGCTGCTCGACGAGGCGCAGGGCGACCTCCGGGTTGCTGGAGAGCAGGACCCCGAACGTCTTGCGGTCGAGCGCGAGGACCGAGACGTCGGTCAGCGCGACCGCGGACGCCCCTCGCGCGCCCTGGCTGAGGAGCGCGTCCTCGCCGAAGAGATCGCCCGGTCGCAGCACCGTCAGGCTGCGATCCGAGGAGCGGATGCGCTTCACCAGCCGGACGCGCCCCTCCTGGATCAGGTGGCAGTGCGTCGCGGTGTCGCCCTCCGCATAGATCTGCGTGCCCGCCTCGTACGAGCGGCCGAACCGCTCGAACAGCCTCGCACGCTCCGCCTCCCCGAGGTCCTCCACGGCCGCAGGTGGTACTGCGAAGCCAGCCGGACGGCAACCGATCCCGGGAGCGAAGGGCGGGATCGCTGCTACCCTCCGGGCTCGTGCAGCTCGACCCCGGCACCGTCGTCGACCGCAAGTACGAGGTCCTCGCGCCCCTGGCAGAGGGCGGCATGGGGGCGGTGTACCGAGCGCGCCACCTGCTCACCGAGCAGATCGTGGCGCTCAAGGTGCTCAACGTCGGCCCGGGCGACGAGGCGGTGGCCCGCCGCTTCAAGCTCGAGGTGAGCGTCGCGGCGAAGATCAAGCACCCGGGGATCGTGAAGGTCTTCGACGCGGGCACCGACGCGTCGAGCGAGCGCTTCTACCTGGCGATGGAGCTGCTCGAGGGGGAGAGCCTCCGCGACTTCATGGAGCGGCCGCGGGCCGACCACGCGCGCGCGGTGCGGCTCCTCGCCGACACCCTCGAGGTCATGGTGGCGGCCCACGCGCAGGGCGTCGTGCACCGCGATCTCAAGCCCGAGAACCTCTTCCTCGAGGACGCCCCCGGCGAGCCGCGCCTCCGGGTGCTCGACTTCGGCATCGCGCGCGATCTCGCCGGCCCCAGCGTGACGACGACCGGCGTCGCGGTGGGCACCGCGCTCTACATGGCGCCCGAGCAGGCCACCGCGAGCAAGCAGGTCGGCCCGGCGGCGGACGTGTGGGCGTTCGGGGCGATGCTCTACGAGGTGCTGACCGGCGAGCGCCCCTTCGACGGCCCGAGCGCGCACGCGGTGGTGGTCGAGGCGGTCACCATGCCGCACCGGCCGGTGGCGGAGCTGCGCCCGGATCTGTCGGCGGGCTGGGGCGCGCTGGTCGACGCCTGCCTCACGAAGAAGCCGGAGGGTCGCCCGGGCGCGTCCGAGGTCCTGCGCGATCTGCGCGCGCTGCTGGACGGCGGCGAGGCCCTCGAGGCGCCCTTCCCGCTCGCCACGCCCCGATCGGTCCCGGAGGACGCGGAGACCGCGCCGGCCTCGGCGGTCGACGCGCCGTCGCGCGAGGTGATGGTCGGCGCGGTGGACAGCCTGCCCCAGCCGAGCGTGCCGCCTCCGGCCCCGAGCCCGCGGCGCGCGGCCTGGGTGACCGCGGGCGCGCTCGCGGTGGCCCTCGCCGGCGCCGGCGCGTGGCTGGCCCTGCGGGACGGCGGCGACGCGACCGCCGACTCGAGACCGGCGGCGCCGCAGGAGACGCCGACCGAGGCGCCCGAAGCCGAGCCGCCGCCCCGGGCCGAGACCGCGATCGAGCCCGATCCCGAGCCAGCCCCGGAGTCGGAGACGCCATCGCCGGCGCCGCGCCGGGCCGACGCGCGACGGGTCGCGCGCCCCACCCGCCCGGAGCCGCCCCCGCGAGAGACGCACGCGACGGCGCCCGAGCCGGAGCCGCCGGAGGTCGAGGCGCCGCCGACCCGCGCCGCGGTGCTGCCGGGCGCGGTGACGCCGGTGGTGCGGGCCGTGACCCCGCCTCCGACGCAGGAGCCGGAGGAGCCTCCCGCGGAGGAGCGCCCCTCGCGCCGCGGCGGCGTGCTCGCCGGGTCGGACGCCTTCCAGCGCTGAGGATGCGCTACCCTCGGTCGCCGTGATGGCGCGCCTCTGTCTGCTGGCTTGCTGGGTGTGGCTCGCGCTCGCCACGCCGGCCCTCGCCCAGTCCTCCCACTACCGGCTCGAGCGCCCGGCGGGAGAGGTCGACGACGCGACCTTCGAGCGCGCCCGCGGCCTCTACGAGGAGGGCCTGACCCACGTCGACGCCGGCCGCTGGGCGGACGCGCTCGAGCGCTTCGAGGCCTCGTACCGGCTCAGCGGGATCGCGGCCGCGCTCTTCAACGCCGCGACCACCCTGCGATCGATGGGCCGCCACCGCGACGCGCGCGACGCCTTCGATCAGCTCCTCGCCGACCACGACGATCTCGACGCGGGGCTGCGCGAGCAGGCGGTCGCGCGGCGGCACGAGGAGGCGGGGCGGGTCGCGCTCATCCTGCTGAGCGGGCTGAGCGACGCGCCCGACGCCCGCATCCTGCTCGACGGGCTCGCGGTCGAGGTGGAGGCGCGGGACCCGGCCGAGCTCGAGACCGACCCGGGGCGGCACGCCGTGCGCGTCGAGCGCGAGGGCTTCGAGAGCTGGCGCGAGGAGGTCACGCTCACCGACGGCGAGCGCACCCGCCTGCGGGTGGATCTCCGGGCCATCGAGACCGCGGCGCCGATCATCGTCGCCGAGGAGGGAGAGGCGATCCACGAGTCGCCGGTCTTCTGGACGATCGTGGGCGTGGTCCTCGCCGGCGTCGGGGTCGGGCTCGGGATCTTCCTCTACCAGGACGCCCAGCTCCGCCCCGACCCCGGCTTCTCCGATCTGGTGATCACGCCATGAAGCGCCTCGCCCTCTCGCTCGCGATCCTGCTCTCCGGCTGCGCGGAGAACGCCATCCTCGAGCTGACCCTCGAGCTTCCGCCGGCCGCCGACGTCGGGCGCGCCGACGCGACGCACGTGGTGGTCGACGTCGCGACCGACGGCTCGGAGGAGGTGCCGCCCGACAGCGCGTTCCCCCTCTCGGGCGCGTTCCGCGCGGCGGCCGCCGACGCGCCCAACCGGGTGCCGGTGAGCCTGGTGGCCGGAGGCGAGCGCCTCGAGGCGCCGCTCTGGGTCCGCGTGCGCTACTGCGGCGCGCCCGACTGCGCCGCCATCGGGGACGACGCCCCGCCGACCGCCTACCTGCGGATCGATCGTCCGTTCTGGCTCGGGCAGGTCTCGGAGGCGACCGCCGCCTTGCCGGCGCCCTGGGACGATCCCGAGGTCGCCCGCCTCGCGAAGTGCGACGTGCGCGCCTGCGCCGACCCGCGCTTCACCAGCGGCGAGCCGACGTGCACCGGCGACGGCCGCCACTGGTGCGAGGGCATCCCGTGATCCTCGAGAGGTGGCAAACGATGGCGCCGGGGCACCCCCGCCCGCTTGCACGACACTGACCCGAGACGACCGCAAGCGACGAGCGCAGCGAGGTCGCCGCACGCGCCACTCGAGTCGTTCGTTCCCTCGGCAGCGGGCGCGAGCCGCAGGGCCCCCAGTGCCCCGTCGCTGGGGTCGCGGCGCGAGCGCGAGTGACCCATCAGCGACGCCGGGATGAACGGGGCTGAGTGGGGGCCGTTGATGCAGCGGACGGTCGTCATGCATGGTCGTCATCCTTTTCGTCGGGGGCGATCGGAACATCCGCAACGAGCACGGCGGTGCCTCCGTTCGAGTTTGCGTTTACTTTGGCGAGGACACGTCCGCTGCCGTCGAACACTGCCGAGATGCCGTGGCCCGTCGCGCGAACGAGTGGCGTGTTCGCGAGCACCGCGGACCAGACTGCCGTGCGGTGGTGTAGCTCGTCGAAGACGGGCCAGTCGTTGGCAGGCGCGACGAGCAGCGCGCTCCTTCGCGCGGTCGTGATCAGGTCACCGTAGTCGAGGTCCACGCAGATCACCGCGCTAGCCCGCACTCCTTCCACGGCGAACTCGGCGGGGCCCATGCGCTGCTGCCGTGGTGCTTCGATGGGCGCCGGGTGTTGCTTCTCGTAGCTCGCGAGAAGTTCGCCGTCCGGGCCGAACACGCTGAGCTCGTTGCGCATCGTGCTGACGTCGAAGTGAGGCGCGACCAAGGTCACTCCATGGCTGCTCGCCCACCGGACGCATGCCTCGTTCCAAAGCGCGCGGGATCTGTCGTCGACTCGCACGGCGATCTCCGGGAGCACGATGAGCCGCGCTCCGTCCTTCGAGGCACGCGCGATCACGGGATCGTATCGCGGCACGACTGCGCTTGGGGCTGTGCTGGGGTGGTCGAGGTCGAAGGCGTTCACCGGACCGTCGGCCACCACGGCTGCGACCCGGAGTGTCCGGGTAGGTGCGGCTGGGCGGGCGAAGGCGTGGGTGCCGACGAAGATGAGAACGACGAGGCAGAACGTTGCGATGCCCACCACCTGCGAAGACCCGTCTCGCAAGGTCAGCAACGCGCCGGACGTGGCTCCCATGAGCGCGAGCAGCACGAGATCCGAGCGCCCTACGCGCGCGACGCGCAGCACCGAGGGCTGCGACTCTTGGGAACGCGCGAGCAGGTTGGTCAAATAGCGAGGCGCGCCGAGCAGACGGAGCGGGAGCACGGCGAGCAGCGCAGCACACGGCACGACGATGGGCGCGAGCCAGACCGCTTCAGCCGGCCAGAGATGGCTCGCGGCGCCGAATGCGGCAGCGAAGCTGACCCCCATGACGAACATCGAGACGGGCATGAGACGACGGACCATCGGTGTGGTCTGACCGGAGATGCCGAAGGCAGCGCCTGCGATGAGGGCTGCGCATGCCGCGCTGGGAGGGTCGAGGGTGTATGCGGCATGGGCGAGAGGTGTGAGCGCGAACCACGCCAACAGCGGCACGCGGAGCGCGCCGAGGCCGAGGGCCGCGGTTGCGGCACCCAGCACCCAGGGTTCGTGCCACCCCCCCATCACGATGGCCATCCCAGAAGTAACGAAACGCTGTTTCGAAACATTGTTGCGGTATAGTTGTTCCCGTGGGAATACGTCAATGGGAAGACCACGGATACACGACGAGGCGGTGGCCGAGCAGCTGCTCGAAGCCGCTGGGCAGATTCTCAAGACTCACGGCCCGGCGCAGCTGACGATGCGGCGGCTCGCCGACGAGACGGGCACATCGACGCGCGCGATCTACAGCCTTTTCGGTGACAAGGCGGGTTTGCTCTCAGCCATGTACGAGCGAATGGCGGCCGTGCTCAGCGACCGCCATGCGGCAGTGCCGGTCCGCGAAGATGATGTGGTCGGGGAGCTGGTGGAACTTGCCCTCGCTTACCGAGCCGCCGTGCGGCAGCACCCGAATCTCTACAGCTTCGTTTTCGCATCGATGTCCGATTTCGTTCCGTCTGCGGAGCAGCTCGGACTCGCAAGAGCGGGCTATCGCCGAGTGCTCGGCGCCTTCGAGCGCGCCGTGGACCGAGGTATCTTTGCTGCGAAGCCAGCGGAGCTGGGGCTTCAGCTCCATGCGCTGGTGCACGGGCTGGCTTCGCTCGAACTGGCGGGGGGTCTCGGCGGGACGCGCACCGCGAAGCGACGGTGGACACAGGCCGTCGAAGCGATGCTGCATGGCTTCCGCCGCACCTGAGATCGCACGTCCGTGGCGCCAGCTCTCCTTTCGGGATCACGTGCGCCTCCAGAAATAGGTGGCACGAAGCGGATGGTCACTGTTCGCGTGCATCAGTGACCCATCAGCGACGCCGGGATGAACAGGCTGAGTGGGGGCGCAGGCACCATCAGGTCGCGCGCAGCGCGAGCGCGAGCCGCAAGGCCCCCAGCGCCCCGTGGCTGGGGGCCTTGCGGCGCGAGCGCGAAGCGCTCGGCGCCGACGGAGTCGGGAGGGGGGCCCCACTGGCGCTTGCCCAATGGGAGGAGGGTTTGCACCAAACCCTCCAGCGAGAAGCAGCGCGAGCCGCGACGGCAGGCGACGAGCGCAGCGAGGTCGCCGCACGCGCCACTCGAGTCGTTCGATCCCGCGGCAGCGGGCGGCCAGCTCGCGCGCAGCGCG
>JAYZQJ010000137.1:0-127861 GCA_036149055.1 Myxococcota bacterium
TGGCCGCCCGCTGCCGCGGGATCGGACGGGCGGGGTGGTGCGTGCGGCGACGTCGCTGCGCTCGTCGCCTGCCGTCGCGTCGCGCGTCCCGACTCGGGGCGCTTCGACCGGGTGCGCCCCGCTTGTGACGGCGGGGGGCGTGACGGGGACGATCCTATTCGAATCGACAAACTCTCGTACGGACCTCTGCCTCGGCAGTGTCTGCGCTCCTCCTCCCCTCCTTCCTCCCCTCTCCCCTGTTGCGCCTGGGCGGCGGGCGTGACGGGGACGATCCTATTCGATCGACAAACTCTCGTACGGACCTCTGCCTCGGCAGAGTCTGCGCTCCTCCTCCCCTGTTGCGCGTGCACCCGCGTGCACCCGCGCCCTTCCTCCCTGCCTCCCGATCAGGCGCGGGCCAGGGCGCGGAGCTCCTCCGGGGTTCTGGGGGCAGGGACGGAGCGCAGGCCGGGGGTCTCGGGCGCGCCGAGGGCGAGCAGCTCGCCGCGCGCGTCGACGACGACGAGGTGGTGGGCGGCGAGGGCCTCGAGGCCGGCGGGGGCGAGGGCGCGGACGGCGAAGCGTCGGGGGTCGTCGTGGGGGAGGGCGAGGGTGGCCCCCCAGCGCTTCTTGAAGCGCAGCGAGCCGTCGGCCGCGAAGGGGTAGCCGAGGCCGAGGCCGAGGTGGGTCGCGCCTCGGCGGCGCGCCTCCTCCATCGCGAAGACGAACATCGCCTCGTGGGCCCGGACCCGGCGCGCGGGATCGGTGACGCCCCACACCTTGACCTCGAGCGGCGCGTCGCGGCCGTGGAGGCGGGCGACGAGCGCGGAGCCGAGCCGCTCGCCGCCCTCGTCGACGTGCAGGAGGAAGCCCCATCGCGCGAGGCGGCGGAGGTGACGGCGCCGGGCCACGTAGCCTCCGGGGCCGAAGCGCGCGCGCGTGGTCGGCGCGTAGAGCGTGTCGTAGAAGCGGTCGAAGCCCTCGCCGCCTTCGTCGACCCGCGCCTCGAGGTCGCGCAGGATCGCGGCCGCGCGTCGGCGGCGCTCGCGGTCCCAGCGCTCGCTCGCGGAGATGCGCAGGTCGACGGTGGCCCGCACGAAGTGAGGCGCGATCAGCCATCCCTCGCGCCGCCGCCGCGCGGCGTCCGAGGCGAGGAGCTCGACGACCTCCAGGTCTGCGTCGGCGGCGGCCTCGGAGGAGAAGGGCCCGAGGCCGAGGCGCTTCGCGAGGTCGTGACGCGCGTAGACGTCGCGGCCGGTGTAGCGCAGCGTCATCGTCTCCGAGCGCGCGAGGCCCACCGCGGTGCGCCGCGCCGCGAGCCGCTCGATCGACGCCCGCCCCCGCTCGAGCCAGCCCGGCGGGAGCAGGCCGCCCCAGCTGTGCGCCCAGGCGCTGCACTCGTCCCAGAGCGGAGAGAGCACGCTGGAGGAGGAGGGGGGGCGCACCGAAACCTCGCGGCATGGTCTCAGAATTCGGGCACACTGCAAGGTCGATGGGCGAGTCGACCGCGTGGTGGGAGTCGTTCTTCGATGCGACTTACGCCGACGTCTGTCTGGCCCGCATCGACCCGGCGACGACCGCGGCGACGGCGACCTTCCTGACCCGTCACCTCGCGCTCGGGCCCGGCGCCCGCGCGCTCGATCAGTGCTGCGGGACCGGTCGGCTTGCCCTCGCGCTCGCCCGGGAGGGCGTCGAGGTGGTGGGGGTGGACCGAAACCCGGAGTACGTCGACGCGGCCCGCGACGCGGCGCGCGACCTGCCGGCCTCGTTCGTCGCCGCCGACGCCACCCGCTTCGTGCCGGACCGCCCGGTCGACGCCGCGTTCAACTGGTTCACGAGCCTCGGCTACGCGGACGAGGCCTTCGACGCGGCGCTGATCGGCCGCGCCGTCGAGGCGCTCCGTCCGGGCGGCCGCCTCGCGCTCGAGACCTTCAACCTGGTGCGTGTGCTGCGCGACGGTGGCCGTATCGGGCTGCGCGAGCGGATCCGTCGGCGCCTGCGACGGCGCCATCCTCATTCGCACGAGCGCTATCCTCACGCGCCCTATCCCCACGAACGCAGCGGCGAGGCCATCTCGATCGAGGCGACGCACGTGGACTTCTTGCGCGGCACGCTCGTGGGCACCTGGCGCGTCGGCGGCGAGCGCCGCACCACCCGGCTCCGCATGACGTTGCCGCACCAGCTCGTCGGCCTGCTCGAGGCGGCGGGGCTCGAGCGGCCGCGCCTCTACGGCTCCCTCGACGCCGAGCCCTTCACCGCCGACAGTCCGCGGTGCATCCTCGTCGCGCGCAAGCCGGGATGACGCCGCCCGCCGCCATTCACGCCGCGGTCGCGCCGGTGCAGCGTCTGGGGCCGGCCGGCCTCCGCGCCCTCGAGGAGCGACTGGCGCCGGTCCGCGCCGGGACCACCCCGATCGGTCGCCGCGTCGCGCTCTCGCCCATCCTGCTGCCGCCCTCCGTGACCGAGGCGCTCGACGGCCTGGGTCGAGCGACGCACGTGGTGTTGCGAGAGGCCCTCGACGCCGCGCGCGCCGATCCGCGCTTCGCCGCTCGCCTGTGGCCGGGCCCGCGTGCGCTCGCGCGGGTGGGGCGTCGCTTCGGGATCCGTCAGGCGCAGTGGGCGGCGTTCGGCGTGCCGTCGTTCTTCGCGCACCACCGCGTGGCTCAGCCGGACCCGGTGCCCCGCTGTCGGCTCGACGCCTTCTGGATCGACGGATCGCCGCGGGTCTTCGAGCTCAACGTCGGCGCGATGCTCTGCTCGGTGATGGACGGGCTGGCCCAGGCGAGCGCCGAGCCCCTCGCCGCGCTCGTCTCCGGGTGCGCGGCGCCGCGGGCGGCCGACGCGCTGGCCGAGGCGCTGCTGCGTCGTCACCGCGCCCGCTTCGGGGCGAGGCCGGCGCGCGCGGCGCAGCTCGATCACCCCGGCGCGCGCTGCGGGGACGCCGACGCGCTGGTCGAGGCGCTGCGCGCGAAAGGCGTGACCGCGCGCCGCGTGCCCTGCGGCGCGGTCTCCTTCCGTCGCGGGCGGCTCGAGGTCGACGGCGAGGCGATCACGCTGCTGAGCGAAGAGAGCACCGCCGAGCCGCCGCCCCTCGCCCTCGCCTCGGCCGCCGAGCGCGCTCGCTACAAGCTCGCCCGCTGGCGCGCGCTGACCCGGGGGGCGGCCATCGTGCACCCCGCGCCCTACGAGGCGCTCTTCCACAAGGGCTTCCTCGCGCTCGTCTCGGAGGGCGCCCTGCGCGGCGTGGTCGACGCGGAGGCGCTCGACGCGCTCGAGCGGCACGTCGCCTGGACGCGCCGGACCACGCCGGAGGCGGTCGCGTCGTTCGAGGGGGATCGGGCGCCGCTCCGGGAGCTCGCGATCCGGCATCGGGCGCGGCTGGTGCTGAAGCCGATGATCGGGCACGGGGGGCGCGGGGTGGTGCTCGGTGACCGAACGCCGGCGGAGCGCTGGACGCGGGAGGTCGACGCCGCGATCCGCGCGCGCGACGCGGTGCTGCAGGAGCGCCTGACGCCGCCCTCCCTCGAGCTGCTGCTCCCCGGCGGGCGGGTCGTGGGCGCCCACGCCGACCTCAGCCCGGTGTTCGTCGACGGACGGCTCGCGGCGGTCTTCAGCCGCTACGACGAGCGCGGCGGGCTGCTCCGCTACCTCGGCGGGGGCGGCGGGCTCGTGCCGGTCTGGATGGCGCGATGAGCGGGCGCCTGGCCGCGCTCCTCCGCGGGGCGCCCGACGCGCTGCGACACGCGCCGGCCGAGCTGCCCGCGCTCGCCCGCTTCCTCGCCGGGGGCCCGGGCCGCGCCGCCCTCGCCGCGCGCTTCTATCGGATCACCGCCCTCGTGGACTGCCCTCACCGGCAGTCCGAGGTGTTCGAGGTGGCCGACGCGATCCTGCGCCTCGACGTGCCCGGCCACGTCGTGGAGGCGGGGGCCTACCGCGGCGGCAGCGCCGCGAAGCTGTCCCTCGCCTGCGCCCGCGCCGGGCGGCGGCTGCGCGTGTTCGACGGCTTCGAGGGCATCCCGCCGAACGACGAGGTGATGGACGAGGCCGACGTGCTCGGCAGCCGGTCCGCGGGGCCGGCGCGCTTCGAGGCCGGGGCCTACGCGGCGAGCGAGCGCGAGCTGCGCGCCACGCTCGCGCGATTCGGCGCTCCGGCGGTGTGCGAGGTGATCGCGGGCCGCTTTGCAGACACGCTCCCCCGCGAGCGCGGCCCGGTGGCGGTGGCCTTCGTCGACGTCGACCTCGCCGCCTCCACCCGCGACTGCCTGCGCGGCATCTGGCCGCGGCTGTCCCCGGGCGGCGCGCTCTTCTCCCACGACGGGCACCTGCCGCTCGTGCGCGCGGTGCTTGCGGACCCCGACACCTGGCGCCCCCTCGGCGGCCCGCCCGCGCGCGTGGTGGGGCTCGGCCGGCGTCGCCTCGTGCGCCTGGAGAAGGGCGAGTGAGCGGCCGCCGCGGCTGGCGCTGGGGCCTCGGGCTGGCGGTCGGCTGGTTCGTGCTCGCGGCGGTCGGGGTGGCGGTGCTGCAGGCGGAGGTGTGGGATCTGCGCGCGCACGCCGAGGATCCGATCGACGCGAGCTGGCGCCTGGAGCTGGCGTGGAAGGCGACGCGCGGCGACTGGAGCGGGCTCGACTTCCACTACCCGCGCGGGCCGCTCTGGCAGGCCTTCGGCTGGGTCGCGGCCACCCTCGCCGAGGGCAACCCGCCCTGGACGCTCGCGCTCCTCTACCTCGTCTTCCACCTCGCGACGCTGGGGCTGCTGCTCGCGCTGACGCTGAAGCTCGTCCCGGCCGGCTGGGCGCGGGTCGCGGTGTTCGTCGGCTGCGCCACGCTCAGCAACGCGTCGGGCGTGGCCACCTTCCGCGGGTTCCTGCCGCTCGTGGTCCTCTTCCTCTACGCCCCTCGCGCGCTCGAGGAGGGAGAGGACCCGCGGCCCTGGCGGAGCGCGTTCGCGGCCGCCGCCGTCACCGCCGCGGCGAGCCTCGTCTCGTTCGACCGGCTCTACGCCATCGGGTTCTGCGTCGCCGCGGCGGCCGGGTTCGAGCTCGCGGTGCGGTGGCGTCGCGGCGATCCGGTGCGGCCGGCGCTCGCGAGGGTGGCGCGCTTCGGGGGCGCCTGCCTGGTCTGCTTCGCCGGGGTCGCGGCGCTGGCCCTCGCGCTCGGCGCCGACCCGGTGGAGGCGCTGCTCGCCCAGCGGGCGCTCGCCGGCGCCTACAGCTCGCACATGGCCACCGAGTGGCGGGTCGCGGTGCCGCCCGCGAACGTCGCCGGGGTCTTCCTCGCCTCGCTCGCGCTGGCCGCGCTCCCCCGCCTGCAGCCGGGCGGCGGACGGGCGCGGCTGGACGCCATCTGGCTGGGCGGCGCGCTCCCCGCCGTGTCCTTCGGGCTCATTCGAGCCGATGAAGGGCACATGATCTTGTCGATGATCCCGGCCCTGGTCGTGCTCTTCTTCCTCGCCGGCGGGGCGAGCCCGGCGCTGCCCGGGGCGCGCCGGCTGCTCTCGGGCGTGCTGGCGTCGGTCGCGGTGGTCGGCTGGTTCGGCACCTACCCGAGCAACCTCGCCGGCCACCCGCGGGTGGGGCTCGAGCTCGCCGCGCTCGCCCGGGGAGAGAAACGCCCGGACCTCGGCTACCGGACCGAGCACGGCGCCGCCATCGCCTGGGCCCGAGAGCGCGCGGCCGAGGATCCCGACGCATGCATCGGCGCGAGCGCGGACATGAGCCTGGTGCACCCGTTCGCCGATCTGCGCGGCCCGAGCGAGCTGGCGATGCGCTGGAGCCACCGCATGAAGACCGAGCTCGCCGACGCGATCGAGCGCGCCGACTGCCCGCACTACGTCTACTCCCTCAAGACCTACGACTACCCCGGCGACTCGTGGGCGCTCGGGCCCGACTTCGTCCGGGTGGCCCAGCGCTACGCGGTCGAGCGCCGGCTCGGGGCCGGCCTCCTCGGGATGCGGCGCCGCGCGCGGCCCCTCGCGGTCGAGCGGCGGGCGGTGGCGCGAGACGCGGCGGGCGGCGAGCTCGCGCTGCCGGCCGAGGTGCGGGTCCGGCTCGACGAGCGCGTGCGCGGCACCGATCTGGTGGAGGTGGCGCTGCGGATCGACGTGCCGCGGTGGAGGGTGCTCGCGGGCGGCGCGCCGCACGTGGAGTGGCGCTTCGAGGCGGACGGCGAGCCGGTCGGCGAGTGGGATCACCTCTACCAGGTGATGATCGGCGAGACCTCGCGGGTGCAGGTGAGCCCCGATCCCGAGGCGGCCGAGCACTGGTGGATGACGGGGCGGCGCCCGCCTCGGCCGCGGGAGGCGGACACGCTGGCGCTCCGGGTGAGCGCGCGGGGTGTCGCCTCGCCGGACGTCGCCCGCCTGGAGATCGCCCGCGTCGATCGCCTCCGCCTCGAGCGCGAGCCGGCGCCGCCGCCGTCCACCTGCGACGGCCGGGTCGACCTGCTCGACGCGCTGCGGGGCGGCGAGGCGTTCGCCCGCTACGTCTCGCCGAGCCCCGGGCCCGAGCACTTCGACCTCGAGCCCTCGCCCCCGAACCGGAAGCTCGCCGAGGTCACCTTCCCGATCACGCCGTGCCCCGACACCTGCTTCTTCTTCGGCGCCTCCGTCGCCGCGCCGCCCGAGCGATCCGACGGGGTGGAGGTCGAGGCCCACGTGCTCGACCTGCCCGACCGGGTGCTGCTGCGCCGCGCGCCGATCCCGCCGGGCGGCGAGGAGCGCCGCTTCGAGCTGCCCCTCGACGGCTGGGAAGGACGGTCGGTGCTCCTGCGCGTGGGCACGCGCCCCGGCGAGGCCTACGGCGACGACTACGCCAAGATCGTGCGGCCGCGCCTGGACCGCTGCACCGCGCGGCGCACCCTCGCCGAGGCCGACGAGACCGGCGCGCTGATCCTCCGGGGCGCGGGCCGACGCCGCGGCGAGGACCTCCTGGTGGGCCCGGCCGGCGCGGAGGCGGAGCTGCCGATCACCGTGGTGCGCGGGACCTGCTTCCACGCCGCGGTGCGGACGCGCGGGGAGGCGCCGGTGCGGGTCACGGTGCGGACCCGCGAGGGCGCGCTCGAGCACGTCGCGTGGGACGGGGAGATCGCGCCGGGGAGCGACGAGGCGCTGCGGAGCGTCGACCTGTTCGACTTCACCACCCGGCCGGTCAGCGTGATCGTCGAGGTGCGGCCCCTCGGCGCCTCGCGGGCCGAGCTCATCCGGCCTCGCCTCGGTCCCTGCCCTTGAGCGCGCAGGCCCGCAGGACCAGCGCGAGGATGACGAGGTTGGCGGCGCCGGTCGCGGCGCAGAAGGCGTCGACGGTGGCGGTCGGGTCGAGCCGCGCGCCCAGCGTCACCGCGGCGCCGGTCCCGACGACGGTCACGAGCTGCCACCCGAAGATCAGCCGGTTCAATCGGAGCACCGGGTAGGCGGCGGCCACCGGCGCGTTCACCAGGGCGGTCAGCTGCCAGAGCACGATCGGCTGCGCCAGCCTCCCGGCCGGCCGCCAGGTCTCGCCGAGCGCCCACTCGAAGGCCGAGGGCGCGGCGAGCGCCGCGACCGCGGCCATGGGGATCCCCACCGCCGCGAGGCCGAGCGTGACCCGCCGGGCGAGCGGCCAGAGCGACTCGCCGGCCCGCCGGAGCTCGCCGAAGCGCTGCAAGAGGACCTGCCGGACGGCGCCGCTCACCAGCAGGGTCGGCACGCTGAGCAGCATCGCCGCGAGCGCCCACTGCCCGACCGCCGCCTCGCCGAAGACCGCGCCGAGCGCGTAGGTCGGGAGGTGCTGGGTGAGGTGGTTGAGGAGCGCGGCCGGGACCTGCCAGCGCGGGAAGTCCTCGTAGCCGCTGGCGGCGCGGCGGAGCGCGCTGGGGGTGATCCGTCCCGGGCGCGGGCGGGGCGAGGAGACGACGAGGGCCGCCCAGCCGAGCAGCCGGCCGAAGAGCTGGCCGAGCACGAGCCCGGCCGCGCCGGTGCGCAGCAGCCCGGCGCCGATCTGCGCCGCCACGGTGGCCACGCTCCCGCTCGCCGACGCGCCGGCGAGCCCCCCGAAGCGCGCGCAGCGGGTGGCCCAGAAGCTCCAGGCGGAGTGCGCCCCGCCGACCGCGACGAAGGCCGGGCAGACCCAGAGCCAGTCGGCGAGCGATGGGCTGCCGAGCCACTCGGCGAGCGGGCGGCGGAGGAGGGCGACGGCGCCGAGGGTCAGAAGGCCGGTGGCGAGGCTGGAGAGGAGGGCCAGCGCGGTGACCCGGGCCGCGTCCTCCTCGCGCTCCGGCAGGAGGATGGCCACGTCGTAGCGGAGGGCGGCGACCGCGACGAGGGGGAGGGCGAGCGCCTGCACCAGGCCGAGCACGCCGAAGTCCGCCGGGTCGAAGAGGCGGCCGAGCGCGGGCATCGCGAGCGCGGCGAGCCCCTGGGCCACGAACGAGCCGAGCATCAGCACGCCCGCGCCCCGGACGGAGACGTGCGAGAACAGGGCTCGAGCGCGGGCGCGAAGGATGTCGGGGCTCCGGGCAGGGACCCGCTGCGCGGGCCCGGTCGTCACTGTAGAGTGAGCGTCGGCCTCGATGGTAGCCGCCTCTCCACGCCCCCGGATGGCGATCGTCACCCCGCCGCTCCCCGACGGCGCGATCTCGCCCATGGCGAACCTCGGCCCGGCGGTGCTCCGCGGCGACCTCGAGGCCCGCGGCTACGCGCTGGACACCCTCGATCTCTGCGGCGCGGTGCGCTTCGAGAACCGCCGGCGGGTCGGGCGGCGCTTCCCCCTCGATCCCTTCTACGCGAACCCGGATCGGCTCCGCGCCCACCTCGACGGCGACCACGACGCCGCGATCGCGGCCGCGACCGAGGCGCTGCTCCGGGAGGGGCGCCTCGATCGCTACGACGTCGTCGGCTTCTCGCTCTGCCTCGACACCGCGCTCGGCCCCGCGCTCTGCCTCGCCCGCCGCCTCAAGGAGAGCGCGCGGCCGCCGCTGATCGTGCTCGGCGGCCCCATCTTCGAGCGCTCCGACTTCGGCTACCTGCTCGAGCTCGACGCGGTCGACGCCATCGTGAAGGGCGACGGAGAGCCGGCGATGCGCGCGCTGGCCGAGGGGCGCCCCCTCGAGGGGATCGAGGGCGTCGAGACCCGCGGTCGGCTCGCGCGGCCGGCGTCGGTGCCGCTCGACGAGAAGGCCTGCCCGGTGTTCGAGGGCGTCGACGTGGAGCGCTACCGGCGCCTCGGGCTCAAGGGCCGGCGCTGGCTGCCCTACCTGCTCACCCGAGGGTGTCGCTACCGCTGCTCGTTCTGCCGCGACTACACCAACGTGCGCTTCACCTACACGCCGACCGAGAAGGTCCTCGACGATCTCTCCCGGCTGCGTCGCGACCACGCGGTCGACTCGATCTACTTCGGCGAGTCGAACATCAACAACGACCCCGACGCGATCGCGGCGCTCTCCGAGGGCCTCGTCCGGCGAGAGCTCGGCGTGGCCTGGGGCGGTCTCGGCACCATCAGCGGCCTCGATCCCGAGCTCATCCCGCTGATGGCCCGCGCGGGGTGCCGCTTCCTCTCCATCGGCGTCGAGACGGCGAGCGAGCGCCTGCGGGAGAAGTGGAACATCGGCAAGTGCCGGGACCTCGGCGAGATCCGGCGCCGCCTCGAGCTGCTCCACGCCCACGGGATCCGCGTCAACGCGCTGTTCATCGTGTCCTTTCCGCACGAGACCCGGGAGGACCACGTGGACACCATGCGCTTCCTCGGCGAGGTCGCGGGCTACCTGACCACCGTCGGCGCGTCGGAGTTCGACCTGGTCGAGGGCTCGCCCGCCCACATGCGCCAGGGCGTCTTCGGCCTCTCCGCCCGGCCTCGGCCGGCGACCGGGCGCTACGCGTTCCTCGACCGCTACGCCGCCTTCGACGAGATCGGCGGGCTGGGCTGGGAGGCGAAGCAGCGGCAGGCGAGGGTCCGGCTCACCCGCTTCGAGCAGGCGGCGCGCCTCCGCGTCGGGCTCCCGCTCGCGCTGCGTCTCTGGCGCGAGGATCCGCTCTACCCGCTGCGGCGCCTCGTGCGGCGGCCGTACTTCGACTACGACGTCTATCTCTGAACGCGGGGCACGCGCGGCGAGATCTGGGTGAGGATCTCCCAGCTGATCGAGCCCGCGCGCTCGCCGAGCTCCTCGGCGGTGATCGCGTCGCCCCCCTGCGCGCCGAGCACCACCGCCTCGTCGCCCCGCTCGCAGCCGGAGAGGTCGGTGACGTCGACCCCGGTCAGGTCCATCGAGACCCGGCCCACCACCGGGCAGCGCTGGCCCCGGATGAGCACCTCGGCCCGGTTCGAGAGGCTGCGCGGGTAGCCGTCGCCGTAGCCGATGGCGAGGGTCGCGATCCGGCTCTCGCGCGGCGCGGTCCAGCTGCGGCCGTAGCCCACCGCGGTGCCGGCGGGGAAGGTCTTCACCCGGGCCACCGAGGTGACCACGCGCATCACCGGGCGGAGCTCGGGGTCCGGCGTCGGCCCGGGCATCACCCCGTAGAGCACCACCCCGGCGCGCACCATGTCGAAGCGGGTCTCGTCGCGGAAGAGCGTCGCGGCGCTGTTGGCGGCGTGCACGAGCCGGGGGCGGTGGCCGCGCGCGATCACCCGCGCCTTGGCGGCCTCGAAGCGCACGAGCTGGGCGCGGGTGGCCTCGGCGTCGTCCTCGGCGGAGCTGAGGTGGGTCATCAGCCCGCTGACCCGCACGTTCGGGTACCCCTCGAGCCCGTCGAGGAAGGGATCGAGCTCGTGGTCGGGCACCCCGAGGCGGGTCATGCCGGTGTCGATCTTGAGGTGGATGTCCGCGGTGCCGATGCCGGCCGCGCGCGAGAAGCGCTCGACGTCCTCGAGGTCGTAGACCACCGGGGTCAGGCCGGCGCGGAGCGTCTCGGCGTGGGCGCCGTCGTAGATGCCGTTGAGCACCAGGATCGGCACGGTCACCCCGCGCTCCCGGAGCAGCAGCCCCTCCTCGACGAGGGCGACGCCCAGCCCGTCGATCCCCTCCTCGGCGAGCCGGCGCCCGACCGCCTCGAGGCCGTGTCCGTAGGCGTCGGCCTTCACCACCGCGAGCACCTTCGCCGCCGCGGCCCGGTCGCGGACCACGCGCAGGTTGTGCGCGAGGGCGTCGAGGTCGATCTCCGCCCGGGTGGGACGGACTTGCACGGGGGGCGCCACGACCGGACGGCTACTTCTCGCGAGCATCGCGGTCAAGACGGCCCGCCTCGCGGCGTTCATTCCGCCCCCGTGGTATCACCCGGGGATGGCGGAGGCGGCGGAGCAGACGCCCGAAGAACAGCAGCCGGAGCAGCCGGGCTGGGGCAAGGCCGCGCTGGAGGCGCTGGCCTGGCTCTTCGCGTGGCCGATCGCCTTCGTGGCCGAGGTCGGGTTCATGGCTCGGCTGGTCTACGAGACCTTCATGTGGGGGATCCGTCCCCCCTACCGCTTCCGCCTGGTCATCGAGCACATCGAGTTCCTCGGCGTGCAGTCGATCTTCATCGTCGGGCTCAGCGGCATCTTCGTCGGCGGCGTCTTCAGCCTCCAGCTGGTCGACGGCTTCCGCCAGTTCGGGGCCGAGAACCAGGTGGGCGCGGTCATCGGCCTCGCCCTCAGCCGGGAGCTCGCCCCGGTGTTCAGCGCGCTCATGATCACCAGCCGGGCCGGCAGCGCGATGGCCACCGAGATCGCGTCGATGCGGGTCACCAACCAGATCGACGCGCTGACCACCATGAGCGTGAACCCGATCCAGTTCCTGATCGTGCCCCGCGTCATCGCGGCCACCATCGCGACCCCGATCATGGCGCTCCTCGCGTTCATGGTCGGCCTGGTCGGCGCCTACGTGGTCGGCGTGTTCCTGATGGGCATCGACGGCGGCATCTTCGTCGAGCGCGTGAAGTGGTTCGTCGACACCTCCGACGTCGGCCAGGGCCTGGTGAAGTCGGCCGTGTTCGGCGCCGCCCTCACCATGGTGGCCTGCCGCCAGGGCTTCTACGCCTCGGGCGGCGCGGCCGGCGTCGGCCAGGCCACCAACCGCGCCGTCGTCCAGGCCTCGGTCGCCGTGCTCGTCCTCGACTACGTGCTGACCGCCGTCATCCTCGGCCAGGGCGTGGGCGTCTGATGGGCCTCTTCGGCAGCGAGAAGAAGGTCCTCGACGGCACGAAGGAGGGGCGCGAGGACCCGGTCCAGATCCGCGTGCGCGAGCTGCGCAAGAGCTACGGCGAGCACGAGGTGCTGCGGGGCGTCGACCTCGACATCTGGCGCGGCGAGATCAACATCATCATCGGCGGCTCCGGGGCCGGCAAGAGCGTGTTCACGCGCCAGCTCCTCCGGCTCGAGTCGCCGGACAGCGGTCAGATCCTCGTCGACGGGCTCGACATCGTGCCGCTCAACGACTGGGAGCTGGTCCCGACCCGCCGCAAGTTCGGCATGGTCTTCCAGTTCGGCGCGCTCTTCGACTCGATGACCGTGTTCGACAACTGCGCCTTCCCGCTGCGCGAGCACACGGACATGAGCCGCAAGGAGATCCACGACCGGGTCATGCAGCGCCTGAGCGACTTCCGCGTCGCCGACGCCGCGCACAAGCTCCCCGGGCAGATCTCCGGCGGGATGCAGAAGCGGTCCGCGCTGGCCCGCGCGCTGGTGCTCGAGCCGGAGGTCCTCGTCTACGACGAGCCGACCAGCGGCCTCGACCCGATCAGCTCGCGCCGCGTGGACGAGCTCATCCGGGAGACCGCCGACAAGTTCGGGGTGACCTCGCTGATCATCACCCACGACATGGCGAGCGTCTTCGAGATCGGCGACCGGGTGAGCATGCTCTACCAGGGCCGCATCGAGGAGAGCTCGACCCCCGACGCGATCCTCCGCACCGAGAACGAGGTCGTCATCGACTTCCTCCGCGCCAGCGGCGTCTCCACCGCCGGCAGCGAAGAGCGTGCGTCTCAATAATTGCGGACGACGACCTCGGTGACCGAGCCGCGCTTGCTCGCGTCGCAGTTGATCGCGCGGGGCGCGGCGATCGTGTCGATGCGGTGCTTGCGGTAGAGGTCGCGGATGAAGGGCACGTCGCTGTTCGACAGCATGCACTTGCAGCCGCGGCGGGTCAGCGCGTCGAAGACGTCGCGGAGGCGGGTCTGGTCGTCCTGGCTGAAGCCGTCGCGCGCGTAGCTGGTGAAGCTCGCGGTGCGGCTCACCGGCTCGTAGGGCGGGTCGAGGTAGACGAAGTCACCGGGGCGCGCGTGCTCGAGGAGCGCCTCGAAGGGCACGTTGCGCAGCTCGGCGTTCCGGAGCTCGGCGCTCGCCGCGTAGAGGCCCTCGGCGTCGATGATGCGCGGGTTCTTGTAGCGGCCGGCCGGCACGTTGAACTCGCCCTTCTTGTTCACCCGGTGCAGGCCGTTGAAGCAGGTCTTGTTCAGGTAGATGAACATCGCCGCGCGGCCCGGGCCGTGCTCGCCGTGGCGGGTCGCGTTGTAGCGCTCGCGCACCCGGTAGTAGGCCTCCTTGCCGTGCGCCGCGGCGAGCGGCTCGAGGGCGCCGATCACCGCGTCGACGTCGTCGCGGACCATGCGGTAGGTCTCGACGAGGGCCTCGTTCACGTCGCAGAGCATCGCCCGCTCGGGGCGGCGGGCGAAGAACATCGCCGCGCCGCCCGCGAAGGGCTCCACGTGGCGCATGCGCTCGACGCCCCGCGGCAGCAGGGGGAGGAGCTGCGTGAGCAGCCGGCCTTTGCCGCCCACCCACTTGATGAACGGCGAGGGGGCGCGAAGGGGAGCGGTCTGGAGGTCGACGCGGGCGAGGGCGGGTGTGGCCATGCGTGCGACGCTATCCTACATGCGCACACCCCCGAAAAAAGCGGCAGAACCCCGCGGGCCCGGGGCTGATAGACTGGGATCACAGTGGCTTCACTGGCAGGACTGGAGCCCGTCGCGCAGATCGGGCGGTACGACGTGATCGGGCGCCTCGCCTCCGGCGGCATGGCCGAGATCTTCCTCGCGCGGGAGCAGGGGCCCCACACGGTCGGGCGTCACCTCGTGCTCAAGCGCATCCTCCCGCACGTCGCCAACGACGAGCGCATGGTGGAGATGTTCGTGCACGAGGCGAAGCTCTGCATGCACCTCCGCCACCCGAACATCTGCCCGATCTACGAGTTCGGCGAGGAGGGGGGCAGCTTCTACCTGGCGATGGAGTGGGTGCGCGGGATCAGCCTGCGCGACCTGGTCGACCGGGTCGGCGGGGCCCTCCCGGTGCCGATGGTCACCAAGATCTTCGCCGACATCGCCGGGGCCCTCCATCACGCGCACACCTGCACCGACCAGGAGGGCAGGGCGCTGTCGATCGTGCACCGGGACGTGAACCCCGAGAACATCATGATCGGCTTCGACGGGGTCGCGAAGCTCCTCGACTTCGGGGTCGCGGCCGCCGCGACCGAGCGCAAGCACAAGACCGAGGCCGGCAACCTCAAGGGCAAGTTCGCCTACATCTCGCCCGAGCAGTACCAGGGCCAGCCGCTCGACGGGCGGAGCGACGTCTTCTCGCTCGGGGTGAGCCTCTACGAGGCGCTCACCGGGCAGAGCCTCTACGACCGCGCGAGCGAGTACGAGACGGTGGCCGCCATCGTGCTCGACCCGGACGTGCCGTCCATCCGCACCGTCAACGGCAGCGTGCCGCCGGAGCTCGACGTGATCGCGCAGATGGCGCTCGCGAAGAACCGGGACGAGCGCTACCAGAGCGCCGACGAGATGCAGGCCGCCTTGCTGACCTTCGCCGCGCGCGAGGGGCACCACGTGCGCCACACCGACATCGCCCGGCGGCTGCGCGAGATCGTGCCCGACCTCGCCGACGCCGAGCCCAAGCTCGACCGCCGCGAGCCCGCGACCACCGGCGGCTGGCCCAAGGCCGGCACCCCGCCGCGCCAGCGCACGCCGAGCGAGGAGATGCACGCGCTGCTCGCGGCCGCGGCCGACGACGACCTCGACGACCTGGAGATCGGGAAGAAGCGATCCGGTCGGACGGTCGCGGTGATCAGCGTGCTGGTGATCCTGGTCAGCCTCGGCGTGATCGGCTGGGTCGTGTCCCAGCGCGCGGCCGGCGCGGAGACCGGCGCGGCGGCGGCCGACGACGGTGCGGGCAACGACGGTGCGGGCAACGACAGCGCGGCCCCGGCCTCCGGCGCCGCAGTCGACGACACGCCCTGATCGCGGAGCGCTGCCGAGACCGCCGTCGCGAGGCCCCCGGTTTGCTACCGCCGGCGGTCGACGAGGCTCCCGAGGCGCTCGAGCGCGGTCTCGAGGGTGGGCTTCGAGGGGCCGAAGCTGAACCGGACGTGGGAGCGGAAGCGGCTGGGGCGGCCGCCGCGGCGCTGTCCGGGGTCGACGTCGAAGAAGTTGCCGGGCACGACGATGACCTTCTCGTCGAGCGCGGCGCGGAAGAGCTCCTCGCCGGTGCGCAGGCCCTCGGGCAGGCCGCTCACGTCGCCCCACGCGTAGAAGGTGCCCTCGGGCTCGAGGTCGAAGCGGACCCCGAGCTCGCGCAGGCCGCGGACGAGCAGGTCGCGCTTCTCGCGGAAGACGTGCCGGATCGCCGCCGCCTCCTGGCCGGCGAGCGCAGGGTCGAGCAGCGGGATCGCGGCGCGCTGCATCGGCCGCGAGGGGCCGCCGTCGAGGAACGAGCCCGCGCTCGAGACCGCGCGGATGACCTTCTTCGGGCCGAGCGTCCAGCACACGCGCCACCCGGGGTAGCGCCAGTTCTTGGTGAGGCCGTCGAAGAGGATCACGGGGTCGGCGTCGACGTCCTCGACGTGCGCGGCCGCGCTGACGCTGCCGTCGCCCTTCCAGATGAAGTGCGAGTAGAACTCGTCGAAGAGCATCGCGCAGTCGAGCTCGCGGGCGAGGGAGACCCAGCCGGCGAGCTCTCCGTCGCGGACGACCTTGCCCGTCGGGTTGCACGGGTTGCTCATCAGCAGCCCGCCGAGGCCGCGGCCCATGATCTCGCGCCGCAGCTCGCGGAGCGAGAAGTCGTAGCCGCGCTCGGGGTCGAGCAGGATCGGGATCGGCGTGAACCGCCTAAAGACGTCGAGCAGCTCCTCGTAGGCCGTGTAGTCCGGGAGGAAGTGGCCCATGTGGACCGAGCCGATGGCCGCGCAGGCGCGCATCACGCTCACCCGACCGCCGCCGCCGATGGCGACGTTCTCCGCGGTGTACTGGCTCTTCATGCCGCGGCGGTACCGCTGGTTGTAGAACGACGCGACCGCCTCGCGGAGCTCCCAGAGGCCGGCGACCGGCGAGTACTCCTGATCCTCGGGGCGGATCTCGAGGCTCGTCACCCGCTCGGGGGCGCCCTCGATCGCGCCGGTCTCGGGCTGGCCCTGACCGAGGTTGCACCACTCGGGGTCGCTCGCGTCGAAGCCGCGCGCCTGCGCCTCCGCGGTCACGAAGATGACGCCCGTGCGGGGGACGGGGCGGAAGGCGGAGATCCGGCTCTTCTGGCTCATCGCGGCGCGGACCATAGCTCCGTCTGGCGAGCCTCGCCGCCGCGGAGGCGCGCTGATACAGTGTCCGACACTCAGGAGCGAGTCACTCTCTACCCCCTCGCCCGCGGAGAGCCCCATGCGCCTCTCGATCCTCTCGATCCTCCTCCTGGCCGTCGGCTGCGCGGCGAACGGCGCCGGCGGCGACGCCGGCCACGACGCCGGCTCGGACGAAGACGCGTTCGTGCCCCTGGTCGACTCGGGCGTCCGGCGCGACTCCGGCGTGGTGACCGACGACGGCGGCGTCGCGAGGGACGCGGGCGGCGACCCCGACTCGGGCGTCGACGGCGACGCGGGCCCGGGTGACGCGGGCACCGATTCGGGGACCGGCGACGCGGGCGTGGTCGACGGCGGGACCGGCGGCGGCTGCCCCGGCGTGCACCCCGGCGACACCGTCGCGCTCGACGGCATGGGCGACCTGGCCGGCTACCCGAGCGAGCAGATCCTGAGCCCGATGGCGCCCTTCGGGCCCGGCGATCAGCTCGGCCTCACCTGGGACCGCGAGTACCTCTATCTCACCCTCGTCTCGAGCGGCTTCTCCGACCCGTTCAAGCCCTTCCACGTCTACCTCGAGGCGAGCGCCGGACCGCTGGGCGCGGCGAGCCCCGGCACCGGCAAGGAGTACTCGAGCCTGGTGCCCGCGCTGCCCTTCACCGCGACCCACCTCGTCGCCGTGCGCCGCCAGGACGAGGCCGGCGGCATCGCCTACGACGGCGTCTACACGCCGGCGATGAGCTGGACCGACCGGGCCACGCCGCTGGTGCCGGGCACCGACGTCTTCCCGTCGACCAGCGCGATCAGCGTGCGCGTGCCGCTCGCCGCCCTCGGCTGCCCGACCCGCCTGCGTCTCAGCGCGCACGTGGTGAACGCGGTGGTGGCCGAGGAGTGGAAGATCCTGGTGCCCGCGGGCGCCCAGCCCTGGAACCCGATGGGCGACCCCGGCGCGCACTACGAGATCGACCTGACGGCGGACCCGGCCATCGCCGGCTGGACGACGGTGCCCTGACGGCCCCAAGTTGTCGGCATGAGCAAGGCGCGAGACGTCATCCGCATCGAGGGCCTGCGGGTCGACTGCGTGGTCGGGGTGTACCCGCACGAGCGCCACCGCGTACAGCCGCTCGAGGTCGACGTCTCGATGACGCTCGACACCCGGCGCGCGGGCGAGAAGGAGAAGCTCGCCCACACCGTCGACTACGCAGCCACCGCGAACCAGATCGCGTTCCTGCTGCGCAGCTGCCAGTTCCACATGCTCGAGACGGCCGCGCGCGCCCTGACCCGGCTCCTGCTCGCGCCGCCCGCGCCGGGGGAGCGACGCGCGCGCATCCAGGAGGTGAAGCTGCGGCTCACCAAGCCCTTCGCGCTCGCCGGCCACGGCGTGCCCTCCCTCGAGGTGACCCGCGACGCCGCCGACGTGAGCCTGACTCACGAGACCAAGCCCTTCGGCACCGTCGACATCCTCGACGAGACGAAGCACGTCGGCATCTACCGGCTCAACGTCGCGCCCGGTCGCGGCATCCCGCTGCACGTGCACCGCACGATGCAGGAGTCGGAGCTGGTGCTCGGCGACGGCCTGCTCTGCCAGGGCAAGGAGGTGCCCGCGGGCACCGTGTTCCGCTGGCCCAAGGAGGCGGCGCACCGCTACGACAACCCGACCTCCAGCTGGCAGTCGATCCTCTGCGTGGACTCGCCCCCGTTCATCCCGGAGGACGAGGTCGAGGTCGAGGGTGATCCCGCCGACGTGCGGCCGCTCCCCCCGTTCATCCCCACCGCGGCGCCGCGCTGATGACGCCCGAGCGCATCGTCGTGACCGGGGCGAGCCGGGGCATCGGCCGCGCCATCGCGCGTCGCCTCCTCGAGGCCGGCCGCTACGTCGCCCTGGTGGCCCGGGACGAGGCGCGCCTCGCGCAGCTCGCCGCGGTGGCCCCCTCGCGCGCCGCGGTGATCGCCCGCGACCTCGTCGATCCGACCGGCGTGATCGAGGCGGCGGCCGCGGCCCTCGGCCCGCTCGACGGCCTGGTGCACGCGGCGGGCGTGGCGAAGCACGCGCCTCTCGACGCCATCGAGGAGGAGCAGCTCGCGCTGGCCCACGCGCTCCACGTGCGCGCCCCCTGGGTGCTCACCCGCGACCTCGCGCGCCACCTCGGAGACCGACCGGGCTCGATCGTGCACGTGGCCTCGACCCTCGGCCTCAAGGGCGCCCTCGAGACCGCGGTCTACGCGGGCAGCAAGGCGGCGCTGATCCGCATGAGCCAGGTCTTCGCGCTCGAGCTGGCTCCGCGCGGCGTGCGCGTGAACGTCGTCGCGCCCGGCGTCGTCGACACCGACATGGTCCGCGCCCTGCGCCTCCCTCCCGGCGCCCGTCCCCCCGAGGACGTCGACGCCGCGGTCGCCGCCCAGCTCGAGGCCCTCCGAACGCTGCACCCCATCGGCCGCCTCGGCACCCCCGAGGACGTCGCCGCCGCCACCCAGTTCCTCCTCGACGCCGAGTGGATCACCGGCACCGTCCTCACCGTCGACGGCGGCCTCAGCGCCGCTTGATCGATTGGGGCAGGTGGGCTCTCGCAAAGGCGCCAAGCCGCACAAGGGGGCGGGGGGCCGCGGAGTGGTGCCTGGCCGGCGGGTTCCGGTCGGGGCGGGGATCGGCGGCTGGGTATTTTCTCGCAGAGGCGCAGAGTCGCAGAGGGGCAGCGGGGTGGCGGCTGGCCGGCGGGTTCCGGGCTGCGCCTGATCTGCGGGATTCGCTCGAGGGGCAGTTAGGCTCTCGCAAAGACGCAAAGCCGCCACGGGGCGGGTGGCCGCGGGGTGGTGGCTGGCCGGCGGGTTCCGGTCGGGGCGGGGATCGGCGGCTGGGTCAATTTCTCGCAGAGGCGCAGAGTCGCAGAGGGGCAGCGGGGTGGCGGCTGGCCGGCGGGTTCCGGGCTGCGCCTGATCTGCGGGATTCGCTCGAGGGGCAATTAGGCTCTCGCAAAGACGCAAAGCCGCCAAGGGGCGGGTGGCCGCGGGGTGGCGGCTGGCCGACGGGTTCCGGTCGGGGGGCGAATCGGGGGCTGGGTGAATTTCTCGCAGAGGCGCAGAGCCGCAGAGGGGCAGCGGGGTGGTGACTGGCCAGCGGGTTCCGGGCTGCGCGCGATCTGCGGGTTCGCTTGGGGAGCAATTGGGCTCGCGCAAAGGCGCAAAGGCGCCAAGGGGCGGGTGGCCGCGGGGTGGCGGCTGGCCGGCGGGTTCCGGTCGGCCCGCAGCCCCGGCCCTGTCTGCGTCTCTGCGTCTCTGCGTCTCTGCGAGAGAAGACAGGCAGCCGCCGAGCCGGCCAGCGATCCAGTCGGGGCGGCGTGGCTCCATCCCGTCGCCCCCGATCCCCTTTGCGGCTCTGCGCCTTGGCGAGAGCCCAAAAGGCAGCTGCCGAGCCGGCCCGCGATCCAGTCGGGGCGGCGTGGCTCCACCCCGCGGCCCCGATCCCCTTTGCGGCTCTGCGCCTTGGCGAGAGCCCAAAGAAGCAGCTGCCGAGCTGGCCAGCGATCCAGACGGGGCGGCGTGGCTCCACCCCGCGGCCCCCGCCCGTCTCTGAGTCTCTGCGTCTGCGAGAGAGAACAGGCAGCTGCCGAGCCGGGCGGCGACCGAGTCGGGCGGCGTGGCTCCATCCCGTCGCCCCCGATCTACTTTGCGGCTCTGCGCCTTGGCGAGAGCCCAAAAGGCAGCCGCCGAGCCGGCCCGCGATCCAGTCGCGACGGCGTGGCTCCACCCCGCGGCCCTCGCCCCTCTCTGCGTCTCTGCGTCTCTGCGAGAGAAAAAAGCAGCTGCCGAGCCGGCCCGCGATCCAGTCGCGACGGCGTGGCTCCGTCCCGCGGCCGTGGCCCCTCTCTGCGAGAGACGAGAGGGGCCAGGGGGGCGGTGGAGGGCTTTCGGGAGGGGGCGTTCGAGGGAGTGGTGGGGGGAGGGCGAGGGCGCTAGGGTGCGCGCCGCAGTGATCCGGCTCGACAACGTCAGCAAGCAGCACGGCCAGCAGATCCTCTTCCTGGACTCCTCGATGAGCGTGTTCCAGGGGGAGAAGGTCGGGCTCGTCGGCCCGAACGGCTCGGGCAAGTCGACCATCTTCCGGCTCATCGTCGGCCAGGAGGCGCCCGACGGCGGGACCGTGGTCGTCGACAAGGGCGTGACGGTCGGATACTTCGACCAGAACGTCGGCGAGATGTCCGGGCGGAGCGTGGTCGAGGAGACCATCGCCGGGGCCGGTGAGGTCGCCGACGTCGGGCGCGAGCTGAAGCGGCTCGAGCGGGACATGGCCGACCCCGACAAGGCGGACGACCTCGACCGCATCCTCGAGCGCTTCGGCGAGGTGCAGGCGCGCTTCGACGAGCTCGGGGGCTACTCGCTCGACGCGCGCGCCCGGGAGATCCTCGCCGGGCTCGGCTTCGAGACCGACCGGATGGACGGCGACGTCGGCGAGCTCTCGGGCGGGTGGAAGATGCGGGTCGCGCTCGCGCGCATCCTCTTGATGCGCCCGGACGCGCTGCTGCTCGACGAGCCCACGAACCACCTCGACATCGAGTCGATCCTCTGGCTCGAGTCGTTCCTGAAGGCGTTCGAAGGCGCGCTCGTGCTCACCAGCCACGACCGCGAGCTGATGAACCGCATCGTCACCAAGATCGTCGAGATCGACGGCGGCGAGCTGACGACCTTCTCGGGGGACTACGACTTCTACGAGCAGCAGCGCGAGATCAACCAGCGCCAGCTCGAGGCGCAGTTCGCCCGGCAGGAGGCGATGCTCGCGAAGGAGCGCGCGTTCATCGAGCGCTTCAAGGCGCGGGCGAGCCACGCGGCGCAGGTGCAGTCGCGGGTCAAGAAGCTCGAGAAGATCGACACCATCGAGCCCCCGAAGCGCCGCAAGGTGGTCGACTTCGAGTTCATGAAGCCGCCACGCTCGGGCGACGACGTCGCCAAGCTCGACCACGTCGCCAAGGCCTACGGCGAGAAGGTCGTCTACGACGGCTTCGACCTGCTCATCCGGCGCCTCGAGCGCTGGTGCGTGATGGGCGTGAACGGGGCGGGCAAGAGCACGCTCCTCAAGCTCATCGCCGGTCAGAGCCAGCCCGACCAGGGCGAGGTGACCATCGGCGCCAGCGTCACGCTCGGCTACTTCGCCCAGCACGCGATGGAGCTGCTCGATCCCGAGCTGACCGTGCTCGGGGTGATGGAGCGCGACCACCCCAAGGCCTCCGGCGGATCGCTCCGCACGCTGCTCGGGGCGTTCGGCTTCAGCGGCGCCGACGTCGACAAGCCCTGCCGCGTGCTGAGCGGCGGCGAGAAGGCGCGGGTGGTGCTCGCGTCGATGCTCTACGTGCCGCCGAACTTCCTGGTGCTCGACGAGCCCACCAACCACCTCGACATGGAGACCAAGGACATGCTGGTGAAAGCCCTCGCCGGCTTCGAGGGCACGATGCTCTTCGTCTCCCACGACCGTCAGTTCCTCCGTCAGGTGTCCAACCGCGTGCTCGAGCTGACCCCCGAGGGCCCGCACGTCTACGGCGGCGGCTACGCGGAGTACGTGGCCAAGTCCGGTCACGAGGCGCCCGGCGTGCGGTGAGGTCGGCGGGCTCGGGCCAGTTGGCCCCGGCGCCTCGGATGTTCCGCGCGGAATGGCCTCGACGCGCGGATTCGTCGCCTGTGAGGGCGGTGCACGCTCCTTGCACTGCCCGGCGGCATGCGTCTCCGCCTGCTCGTCGTCCTCCCGGCCGCGCTCGCCTGCGCGGCGCCCACCGACTCCAGCGCCGTGCGCTCCCGCGGCGCCGCGCTCGACATGACGTTCGAGGAGTTCCTGGCGTCGGCCTACCGCGAGCCCTTCGAGGGCGGCGTCTGGATCGTGGACGGCGACACGCCGGTCGCGACCCGGGAGGGGATGCGCGACATCTACGAGCGCATCGGCACGCGGCAGCGGAGCTACGGCTCGGGGGCGGCGCCCGCGGCGGACGCGCTCTCCCTCAACACGGTGGGCGGCGCGGACGATCGCTGGTCGGACACCCAGAAGCGAGAGCTGACCTACTGCGTCGGGCGGGCGAGCTTCGGCAGCCGCTACGACGAGGTGGTCCGGGTGATGGCGGCCGCGGCCGCGGCCTGGGAGGCGGTGGCGGACGTCGACTTCCATCACCTCGCGGCCGAGGACGACGCCTGTGACGCGTCGAACCCACGGGTGCTGTTCGACGTGAACGCGGTCGACAGCGGCGGCGAGTACGCGGCGCGGGCCTTCTTCCCCAGCACCGAGCGGGCGGCGCGCAACGTCCTGGTCGACGGCAGCGCCTTCGGGGGCGGCGGCCCGATCGATCTCGAGGGCATCATGCGCCACGAGCTCGGGCACGCGCTCGGCTTCCGGCACGAGCACACGCGGCCGGAGTCCGGGACCTGCTTCGAGGACAGCGCGCATCGCCCATTGACGCCCTACGATCGGGAGTCCGTGATGCACTACCCCCAGTGCAACGGAGACCGCACGTCGCGCTTCGACCTCACGCCGCTCGACGCGCAGGGGGCGGCCAGCGTGTACGGCGAGCCCGGGGGAGCCCCCGCCGAGCGGCCGGACATCCCCGCGCCGGTCCGGGAGCCCCGGCCCGCCGATCCCTGGGGCACGCCGGCCGGCGAGCCGCCGCCCGCCGCGGAGCCGCCGTCGCCCTCGCGCGAGTGCCGCGGCGCGAGCGGCGGGCTCTGGGCGGGCGAGGTGCATCGCTACCCGACGCTCGAGGTGCCGGCCGGGCGCGCGATCACCGTCACCCTCGAGGGCGTCGGCGACCCGGACCTCTACGCGTGGATGCGGGGCTCGGCGGCCGAGTGCGCCTCCGAGGGGCCCGACGCGCGGGAGCGCTGCGAGCTGGTCTCGGACGGCACCGGCCTGCGGGTCGACGTCTACGGGTTCGGTGACGCCGAGTACGACCTGCGCGTGTGCTGGTGATCAGGCGACGGCGCGGGTCGAGACCCGGAGCAGCCCCACCGCCTCGGTGAGCGACCGCGCCGTCCGGTCGCGGCTGCCGGTCACCACGAGCACCCGGCCGGTGTGCTGCCCGGTGCCCTCGCGGCGGCTGATCGTCTGGCCGACCTCGAGGTCGCACTCCACCGCGAGCACGCCCTCGACCGCGCGCGCCTCCTCGACGCCGCTCACGTCGAGGACCTGGCCCTCGCCGGGGTGGATGAACCACACGCCGGCCGAGCGCGTCGCCGTCTCGCGGAGGCGGGGCTCGCGCCCGAGCGCGATCTCGATCAGCGCCTGCCAGGGATCGAAGTCGTAGGCGCGCGCGATGAGCTCCATGAGGTAGCCGCCCGGCGGTCGCTGCGCGAGCTCGCCGAAGACGACCTCGACGCCGCTCTCCGTCACCTGCACGAACGCCTCGAGGTGGGTGATGCCGTCCTCGACCCCGAGCGCCGCGATCGCCTCTTCGTTGAGCGCCCGCACCGCGTCCTCGATCTCCGGCCCGAAGGCGGCGGGCACGATGTTGGCCCAGCCCGGCCGGAGGTACTCGGTCACGTTCACCCAGCGCGGCTGCCCCTCGGAGACGAAGGACTCGACGCTGAGCTCCATGCCCTCGACGAAGCTCTCGGCCATCCAGCCGTCCTCGAGCGCGGCGGCCACCGACGCGAGATCGCGCGCCACCACCGTGCCGCGGCTGCCCGACGAGGCGCGCGGCTTCAGCACCATCGGGAGGCCGAGGGCGCTGACGAGCGCCGCCGGATCGGTCCCCGCCTCGACCGGGAGCGATCGCGCGCAGGGGATGCCCGCGTCCTCGATCGCGTGCTTCATCGCGAGCTTGTCGCGCCAGGGGAGGGCGTCCTCGAGGGTGGGCCCGACGATGCCCAGCGTCTCGCGGATCGCGGCCGCGGGGAGCACCGCGCGCTCCACCACCGCGATGACGGCGTCGACCGGGCGATCCACGGTCAGCTTCACCGCCGCGGCCACGCACGACTCCAGGTCGCTCAGGTCGACCTTGGCGCCGGCGTGGGCTCCGGCGGCGCGCTCGGGACGACCGGCGTCATCGAGCAAGAGCACCTCGAGGTCGAGGCGAGCGGCAGCGAGCAGCGCGCCACGGCGGCGGCCGACGAACAACACGCGAGGTCGGGACACGGCGTCCTCCCAGGTGGGGGGGAATGGAGACGTCCTCGGCAAGCTGGATTCGGAACCGCTCCTGGTGCAGCCAGCGTGCCACCGCGGGCATCCGTGAAATGGAACACCCACCGATCCACGTAGCCCCCGCGGCGCGATGTGCGCGCATCGATTGCGCATTCCGGGTGCGCGAATTTCTCGCAGCACCCGGCGCGGGCGCGGCGGCGACGCTCGTGTATCCTCGGGCCCCCGACAGACCCTGGAGGAGCCCCTTGTCAGACCACGCGCACGACCCGCTGCGCGGACGCACCCTCATCGGCGTGGCCGAGCGCATCGAGCTCCCCGACTGGGGGGTCGAGCAGCTGAGGGTGAAGATCGACACCGGCGCGCGCACCAGCGCCCTGCACGTGGACGACGTGGAGCGGCTGCCCGGCAACCGGGTCCGCTTCACCGTCGTCCTCGATCGCAAGCGCGCTCACCGCCGCGTCCCGGTCGAGGCGAAGATCGCGCGCATCGCGCGGGTGCGCTCCAGCAGCGGCCGCGCCCAGGAGCGGATCTTCGTCGCCACCACCATGAAGCTCGGCGGGGTGGAGAAGGAGATCGAGATCAGCCTCGCGAGCCGCGAGCCGATGATCTTCCGGATGCTGCTCGGCCGGAGCGCGCTCCACCACGACTTCCTGGTGGATCCCTCCCACCGCTACCTCCAGAGCGCGCCCCCGAAGCGGAAGAAGAAGAAGACCGCCAAGAAGGCGAAGAAGAAGACCGCCGGGCCCGACAAGGCCGCGAAGAAGAAGAAGACCACCAAGAAAAAGGCCAAGAAGAAGAAGGTGAGCTCCCGATGAAGCTCGTCATCCTCTCCCGCGCGCGGCACTCCTACAGCACCCGCCGGCTCCGCGAGGCCGCCCTGAGCCGCGGCCACCAGGTGCGGGTGCTCGACACGCTCCGCTTCTCGATGGCGGTCGAGGAGGGCCACCCGCAGCTCTTCTACCGGGACCGCCCGCTGAGCCGCTACGACGCGGTGATCCCCCGCGTCGGCGCGTCGGTCACCTTCTACGGCACCGCGGTGGTCCGGCAGTTCGAGCAGATGGGCGTCTTCACCCTGTCGAGCTCGCACGCGATCAGCGTCTCCCGGGACAAGCTCCGCAGCCTCCAGGTCCTGAGCCGCCACAACATCGGCATCCCGCCCACCGTGTTCGTGCGGGACCGCCAGTCGGTGATCCCCGCCATCGAGCGGCTCGGCGGCGCCCCGGTCATCGTGAAGGTGCTCGAGGGCACCCAGGGCGTCGGCGTCATCCTCGCCGACACCATGAAGGTGGCGCAGGCGATCATCGAGACCCTGCACGGCGCCAAGCAGAACGTGCTCATCCAGAAGTTCGTCAAGGAGAGCCGCGGCCGGGACATCCGCGCGTTCGTGGTCGGCGGTCACGTCATCGCCGCGATGCGCCGGGTGGCCCAGGGCGACGAGTTCCGGAGCAACGTGCACCGCGGCGGTCGGACCGAGGCGGTGCAGCTGGATCCCGAGTACGAGCGCACCGCGATCCACGCCGCCCAGATCATGGGCCTCCGGGTGGCGGGCGTGGACATGCTCGAGTCGGACGAGGGCCCCCAGGTGATGGAGGTGAACTCCTCGCCCGGGCTCGAGGGCATCGAGAAGGCGACCCAGGTCGACGTGGCCGGGCGCATCGTCGCCCACATCGAAGACCAGTTCCTGCTGCCCGAGATCGACATCAAGCAGCGCCTCACCCTCGACAAGGGCTACGGCGTGGCGGAGTTCGATCTGCACGCGTCGAGCGAGCTGGCCGGCAAGAGCCTGCGCGAGCTGGCCCTCGGCGACCGGGACGTCACGGTGCTCAGCGTCCAGCGGGGCAGCGTGGTGATCCCCAACCCGCGCGGCGACCAGAAGCTGCTCCGCGGCGACCACGTGGTCTGCTACGGCAAGCTCCTCGCGCTCAAGCAGCTCATCCCCCGCGACGCGAAGGGGCGCCGCGCGGGCAAGAAGAAGGGCCGCAAGACGAGGCCGCCCGAGGAGCCCACCGGCCCGATCTAGCCTCGCCCCGTCATGGACGCCCCGTCATGGACGCCCCGTCAGCCTCGCACCGTCAGCCTCGCACCGTGGCCCAGGGGTCGTCGGCCAGGGCCTCGGCGAGCAGGTCGTAGACCACGCGGACGCGGCGGCTGGTGCGGACCTCGCGGTGGCTCGTCAGCCACATGGGCACCTGGAACACCAGATCGTCCAGGGCGCGGCGCACGCGCGGGTCGGCGTCCCCGACCGGCGCGAGCATCACCCCGACGCACGCGCCCCGGGTGACCAGCGCCCACTGCACGTGCTGGTTCGCGCACACGTAGGGGAACGAGGCGGGCGTCAGCGACATGCCCATCGCGTTCAGGCCCTTCAGGAACACGTCGGTCTCGTCGAACGCGACGAAGTCGGCGCGCGACAGCGCGGCCCGGGTGATCGGGTCACCGAGGGAGGCGAGGTACTCCGGGGTGGCGTAGAGGTAGCCCTCGTCCTCGCGGACCTTCTTCGCGACCAGCTCGGGGTCGGTCGGCCGGTAGCTCCGCACCGCGATGTCCGCCTCGCGTCGCCCCAGATCGCTCGTCTGGTTGGTGGCCACGATCTCGAGGGTGATCCCCGGGTGGACCTCGCGGATGCGCTGCGCGATCGGGGGCAGCGCCCAGGCGGCGGCGATCTCCCCGGCCGAGATCACGACCGGGCCGTCGAGCGACAGCGCCTGGCCCGCGGCGACGCGCGAGAGCCGCGCCGCGTGACCGGCCATCGCCCGCGCGTGCTCGAGCAGCTCGAGGCCGGTCGGCGTGAGCTCGAGACCCCGGCCCACCCGCTCGAAGAGGACCACGTCCAGCTCCTGCTCGAGCGCCGCGACCTGGCGCCCGACGGTGGGCTGGGTCGTCGCGAGCCGGCGCGCGGCGGCGGAGAAGGAGCCCTCCTCGGCCGTCACCAGGAAGGCGCGCGCCCGGTTCCAGTCGAAGGTGACTCGGGTCCAATCCATGCGTTTACGTATATCACGGATGCGGATCTCGCCGATTTCGGAAACGGAAACGCATGACATGTTGGGGGGCGTCGGGGAAGGGCCTCGGCCGAGAGGAGCGAGACATGAGAGCTGTGATGCACACCCGGTACGGCACCCCCGACGTCCTGCGCGCCACCGAGATCGACCGACCGAGCCCCGGGCCGCGCGAGGTCCTCGTCGAGGTGCACGCCAGCGCGGTCACCCAGGGCGACCGACGGCTCCGCGCCGCCGACTTCCCTGGCGTGTCGGCCGTCTTCGGTCGGCTGCTGATGGGCGTGTTCGGGCCGCGGCACCCGGTCGGCGGGACGATGCTCGCGGGGCGGGTGGCGGCGGTCGGCGCCGAGGTCACCCGCTTCGCGGTGGGTGACGACGTGTTCGGCAGCGTCGACCACGGCGCGTACGCCGAGTACGTGGTCTGCAAGGAGGACGGCCCGATCGCCCGCCTGCCCGAGGGCCTGACCTACGCGGAGGGCGCGACGTTGCCCTACGGGGCCGGCACCGCGCTGACCTTCCTGCGCGACATGGCGAAGGTCCAGCCGGGGGAGCGGGTCCTGATCGTCGGCGCGACCGGCGGCGTGGGGCGCATGGCGGTCCAGATCGCGGCGCACCTCGGGGCGCACGTGACCGCGGTCGGGAGCCGCGACGAGGCGCTCTCGCGCGCGCTCGGGGCGGACGCGTTCATCGACCACACCGCCGAGGACTTCACCCGCCGGGGCGAGCGCTGGGACGTGATCTTCGACACGACCGAGGGCGACCACTTTCGCGCGTTCCGGCGCGTGCTCACCTACGCGGGGCGCTACCTGTCGCTCTACCTGACGCCGCGGCTGCTGCTCGAGATGGCGATCACCTCGCTGCGCCGCGGCCCGCGCGCGCTCGGCGGCGTGGCGCTCGGCAGCGCCGAGGGGACCGAGGAGATCCGCGCGCTCGTCGAGGCCGGAGCGCTCCGGGCGGTGGTGGCCGAGCGCTACCCCTTCGAGCGCATCGCCGACGCGCACCGCGCGCTCGAGGCCGGCGGTCTCCCCGGGGACGTCGTGGTGGAGGTGGCGTCCATGTCGGCGCGCGGGGCGCGGACGCTCCGCGCGGCCTGAGGCTCGGCTTGACACCGTGAGAATGAATGTCACTTTCGCGGCGAAAGTGAGATTCGTTTTCAGGTGAGGTCGAAGTGAAGAGACTGACTTGGCTGGGCGCGGTGCTCGCGCTCGCGGGGTGCGACGGTGGTGGAGATCTGAGCGCGGAGGCGGCGCCGGTCCTCGAGACCTACGCGAACATCGTGCACGCGTCCTACGAGGACTCGCTCTCGACCGCGCAGGCGCTGGATGGACAGCTCGACGCCCTCGTGGCGGACCCGACCGAGGGCAGCCTGGGCGACGCCCGCACGGCGTGGCTCGCGGCGCGCTCCCCCTACGGGCAGACCGAGGTCTACCGATTCTACGGCGGGCCCATCGAGCAGGGCGACCCGGAGCGTGAGGGCGCGCTGAACGCCTGGCCGATGGACGAGTCGGTCATCGACTACGTCTTCGACCCGGTCATGGGCACGGTCGTCAGCGGCGGCATCGTCAACGACCCCTCGGTGACCCTCGATCAGGCCTCGCTCGAGGCGGCCAACGGCGTCGGCGGCGAGGAGAACGTCACCACCGGCTACCACGCCATCGAGTTCCTCCTCTGGGGCCAGGACAACCCGGCCACCTCGGGTCCCGGCGAGCGTCCGGCGACGGACTTCAGCGAGGCGGAGAACGCCGACCGCCGCGGCCAGTACCTCCAGGTCACCAGCGACATCTTGCTCGAGGACCTCGGCGAGCTCGTCGCGGACTGGGCGCCCGGCAGCGAGGACAACTACCGCGCCGGCTTCGTCTCCGGCGACGCGCGCGACGGGCTCCGCGCGATGCTGATCGGCATGGGCAGCCTCAGCGGCGCCGAGCTCGCGGGCGAGCGCATGAACGTCGCCTTCATGACGATGGACCAGGAGGACGAGCACTCCTGCTTCAGCGACAACACCCACAACGACATCCTCGAGAACGCGCGCGGCATCCGGAACGTCTACCTCGGCCGCTACGCGCGTGTGGACGGCTCGGTGGTCGAGGGCGCCAGCCTCAGCGACCTCGTCGCCGCCCGTGACCCCGACCTCGACGCCACGATGCGCGCGCAGCTCGACGCCTCGCTCGCCGCGGCCGAGGCCATCCCGGCGCCCTTCGACGAGGCGATCACCGGCGCGGGCCGCGACCAGGTCCAGGCCGCGATCGACGCGCTCCGCGCGCAGACGACCACCATCGTCGAGATCGGCGCGCTCTTCGAGCTCGAGCTCAACCTCGAGGAGTGACGCCGTGCGGCCCTGCTCCGTCTTCGCGCTCTCGCTCCTGCTCGGCGCGTGCGCGCCCGCGGCCGAAGAAGGCGAGGCCCGGAGCGGGGGCGACACCACGGTGTTCGACATCACGCGCAACGCCTACGGGCTCTCCGCGCGCAACCTGACGTTCGACGAGCGCAGCACCTTCCTCGTCGGCAACTCGTTCTTCAACGACAACTGGGTGACCGCGCCCGCGTCGACCACGAGCCGCGACGGCCTCGGCCCGGTGTTCAACGCCCGGAGCTGCAGCGGCTGTCACGACCGCGACGGCCGCGGCCGCCCGCCCGAGGGCGACGAAGAGATGCTGAGCATGCTGCTCCGCGTCTCGATCCCCGGGGAGGGGCCCCACGGCGGCCCCGCCCCGGTCCCCGGCTACGGGCTGCAGCTGCAGCCGCGCGCCATCCGCGACGTCAGCCCCGAGGTGCGCACCCGCGTCGCCTGGGAGACGGTCGAGGGCGCCTACGCGGACGGCGAGCCCTACGCGCTCCGGCGGCCGATCATCCACATCGAGGAGGCCGCGTTCGGGCCGCTCCCCGACGCGCTGCTCGTCTCTCCACGGGTCGCCCCGCCGGTGTACGGGCTCGGCCTGCTCGAGGCGATCCCCGAGGAGACGCTGCTCGCGCTCGCCGACCCCGACGACGCCGACGGCGACGGCGTCAGCGGGCGGGTCAACCGCGTCTGGGACGCGGCTCGCGGCGAGGCGGTCCTCGGCCGCTTCGGCTGGAAGGCGAACGAGCCCAACCTCTCGCAGCAGAACCAGGGCGCGTTCCTCGGCGACATCGGCGTGACCAGCCCGCTCTTCCCCGACCCCGAGTGCGCGGACGGCCAGGCCGCCTGCGCCGCGGCCCCGTCGGGCGGAGAGCCGGAGCTGACGCCGGACATCGTCGCCTTCGTCGACTTCTACGTGTCCACCCTCGCGGTGCCCGCCCGCCGCGACGTGGAGGATCCGTCGGTCCTCCGCGGCAAGGCGCTGTTCCTCGCGGCCGGCTGCGGCGGCTGCCACGTGCCGAGGCTCGAGACGGGGGAACACCCCATCGAGGCGCTCGCGCACCAGACCATCCGGCCCTTCACCGACCTCCTCCTGCACGACATGGGCGAGGGGCTCGCGGACGGACGGCCCGACTTCGAGGCCAGCGGCACCGAGTGGCGGACGCCGCCGCTGTGGGGCATCGGGCTGCTGCCGGTGGTGAACGGGCACACCCTCTTGCTCCACGACGGCCGGGCGCGCGGCTTCGCCGAGGCGGTGCTCTGGCACGGCGGTGAGGCCGAGGCGGCCCGCGAGTCCTTCCGCGCGATGAGCGCCGACGAGCGCGCCGACCTGGTGCGCTTCCTGGAGAGCCTGTGAAGAAGGTTGCCGTCCTCGCCCTGCTGCTCGCCTCCTGTGACGCCGAGCCCGCCTACGACCGGGCGGCGATGCTCGAGAGCCTCTCGGACGTCGTCGCCGTCCCGGCGTACCGCGCCTTCGAGGCGGAGGCCGAGACCCTCGCCGGCGCCACCGGCGCGCTCTGCGAGGCGCCGAGCGAGGAGACCCTCGGGGCGGCGCGCGACGCGTGGCGCGGCGCCCGGACGGCGTTCAAGCGGACCGAGGCGTTCGGCTTCGGGCCCGCGATGGAGAGGCGCATCGACGGCGCGGTCGACTTTTGGCCCACCCGGGTGACCAACATCGAGCTGGCGATCCGGGACGCCGGCCCGTTCGAGCCCGCGTGGTTCGAGTCGGCGGGCACGTCGGTGAAGGGGCTGCCGGCGCTCGAGTACCTCCTCTTCGATCCGGCGCGCACCGACGCGGAGCTCCTCGCGCGGCTCGGCGAGGAGCCCAGGCGCTGCGCCTACGTCGCCGGCCTCGGAGGCCACGTGGCGGCGCAGGCCTCGCTCCTGGTGGAGGCGTGGCAGCCCGGCTATCGCGACATGCTGGTCACGGACGACCCCCACGCGTCGGTGAGCCTGATGATCAATCACCTGATCGCGGTGCTCGAGGACGTGAAGCTCAACCGCCTCTCGAAGCCGCTCGGCCTCGACGGCGCCGCCCCGGATCCCGAGGCGGTCGAGTCGCCCTACGCGGGGCACGACGTCGCGGGCATGCTCGCCACCCTCCGCGGCGTCCGCGACGCGTGGACCGGCGACCGGGGCGGCGTCGAGGGCATCGGGCTCGACGACTACGTGGCCTCGCGCGATCCCGAGCTCGCCGCCGACGTCACCCGCCGGCTCGACGACGTGGTCGGGCTGACCGAGGCCATCGATCCCCCGCTCCGCGACCGCATCACCGAGGGGCGCACGAACGAAGCGGAGCAGCTCCATCAGGCGCTCCGCGAGACGCAGCGCCTCTTCGCCGCCGACGTCGCGATGACGCTCGCGGTGACGGTGACCTTCACCGACAACGATGGAGACTGACCGCGAGGTCGACGCCGCGTCGCTCGCCGCCTTCCGCGCGCTCTTCGGCCTGCTGATGGCGGGCGCGGCCGTGCGCTTCTGGGCCAAGGGCTGGATCGGCGCGCTCTACGTCGAGCCCGCCTTCCACTTCACCTACTGGGGGTTCGACTGGATCCGGCCGCTCCCGGGGTGGGGCATGTACGCGGTGTTCGCGGGCCTGATCGTCACCGCGCTCGCGGTCGCGCTCGGCCTCCTGTACCGCTGGGCCATCGCGCTCTTCTTCGTGCTCTTCACGTACGTGGAGCTGCTCGATCAGGCGACCTACCTCAACCACTACTATCTCGTCAGCCTGCTCGCGCTCCTGATGTGTTTCATGCCGCTCGGGCGCAGCTTCTCGGTCGACGCGCGCGGGCAGGGCGCGCTCCGGGCGCCGCGGTGGTGCCTCTGGACGCTGCGCGCGCAGCTCGGCCTGGTCTACGTGTTCGCAGGGGTCGCCAAGCTGAACGCGGACTGGCTCATCGAGGCCGAGCCGCTCTCGACCTGGCTGGCGGCGCGCAGCGACCTGCCGGGGCTCGGGGCCCTCGCCTCGATCGACGGCTTCGCGCACCTGATGAGCTGGGGCGGGGCGGTCTTCGACCTCGCCGTGCCGTTGGCGCTGCTGCATCGGCGCACGCGCCCCTTCGCCTACGCGGGCGTCGTCGGCTTCCACCTCGTCACCGGGGCCATGTTCCAGCTCGGGATGTTCCCCTGGATCATGGCGCTGCTCACGCCGATCTTCTTCTCGCCGAGCTGGCCGCGCCGCCTCTGGACTTCGCTCCCGCGGGGCGCGCCGCGCCCGAGCCGGACGCTCCCTCGCTGGGGCGCCTGGGCGCTCGCCGGCTGGTTCGCGATCCAGCTCGCGCTCCCGCTGCGCCACCACGCCTACCCGGGGCAGCTCCTCTGGACCGAGGAGGGCCTGCGGTGGTCCTGGCACGTGATGATCGTCGAGAAGAGCGGGCACCTCGAGCTGACGGCCCGCGACCGCGCGACCGGTGAGCGCTGGCCGATCGATCCGTCCGAGGACCTCACCTTCGCGCAGCGGCGCATGATGGCGACCAGCCCGGACATGCTGCTCCGCTACGCGGCGCACGTGCGGGAGCGCTGGGCCGCGCGAGGGCGGGACGTCGCCGTGCACGCCGACGCCTGGGTGGCGATGAACGGGCGCCGCTCGGCGCCCCTCGTCGACCCGGAGATCGACCTCGCCGCCCAGCCCGACGACCTCGCGCCCCGCGCCTGGGTGACGCGCCGCCCGGCGCCCTGATCACGCGTGCCCGATCGGCCGCACCGTCTCCAGGCTCGACTCGTGGAGCTGATGCAGCGCCTCCCCGAGGGTGGCCCACGCCGACTCGGCGGCGTCGGCCTGCACGCGAAGGGTCAGGCCGCCCAGGTGGAGCGACAGCGCGCCGCAGTCGGCGCACTGCTCGACCTGGAGCACCGGCCCGCGGGCGAGGGTTCGGTTCTGGCAGCGTCGTCTCTCGTTCATCGGGTTCTCTCCCATCCAGTGCGTCATCCCTACGCTGGTGAGAGTGGTTCTCAAAGTCGGCTGGTGAGGTGACGCACTTCTCCGGCCTCGCAGACGCGGCGGCTGCTAGCGCCCGAGCCCGAGCCGCCGACCGAGCGCGGTCTCGATGACGTCGCCGGGATCGTGCACCCGTCGGAGCTCGCGCAGCTGCTCGAGCGCCGGGCGGTACATCTCACGCAGGTCCGCGTCGTCGCAACGCGCCTGCTTCGACAGCAGGACCGTTCCGCCATGCGTCTCCCGACACACCCGCGTCAGCTTCCGGAAGATGCGCTCGATCGCTCGCGCGTCCGCCGCGCGGCGGACGACGAAGGCGAGCGAGACGAGGAACGCGTCGCGGTCTGGGTTGGGCGAAAGCACGAAGCGCTCCGAGCGCGGTAGAAATCCGACGTCGAACATCCCCGCCGTCTGCCCGGCTTCGGACAGCCGGTCCATGGCTTCGCGCGCGAACCCTTCGACCCGGTGCACCTCCGCGGACGAGCGCCCCTCGATCGGCAGGACGAAGCTCTGCTGCAACACCTCGCCGCGCTCGCCAAACCGCCGCCTCAAGCCACGCGCCTTGAGATTGCCGTCCATGAAGAACGTCGCGGGGGCGAGATCGTCGACGAGCGAGACGACCCGACCGGGGACCCAGTTCACCTGCCACGCCAGCGCGGCGAGCGCCGGCATCCGATGTACGAGGAGCTCCAGCCCGACGCGCCGCACGCCGCTCTGGTGAGCGATCGTGGGGCGGCGCTCGAGGGTCGACTCCATCCGGTGCCGCGTGATCAACGTTCGCCGTCGCAGTCCCCGCTGCATCACGACGCAGCCAGCGCCCGGCCACGGGCCGGGCGGCAGCCCGGGCGGGCGACTCTCCGGAAAGAGGAACTCCAACCCGTCCAGCCCCTCGAAGGCGTGAGCCGAGCTGCGGAGCGCCGCGTGGCTCCCCACCGATTCGAGAGCGTGCTCGACCTCCGTGATGACTCCGGCGAGCCCGAAGCCTCCGATCGCGGCGCGGAAGAGCGCTGCGTTGCGCTCACGCGTGCACTCGTGCACCTCGCCGCGCGCCGTCACGACGCGAACGCGCCGGATGTGTCGGCTCTCTCGTCCGAGGCCGGGCGTCATCCGGCTGTACGCGTCGCTCGACGCCGATCCGCCCATCGTGACGCGACTGGTGCTGGGCATCACGGGCAAGGCCAACCCCCGCTCGAGCGCCGCGTCGAGGGCGGCGCCGGTCGAGACGCCCGCTCCCGCGAGCAGCCGGCGTCCGTCGGGGACGACCCGGAGCGTACGCAGACGCGCGGTCGACACCGCGTAGCGCTCGGGGAGCCCCTGACCGTCGAAGGAGAGCGCGGCGCCCAGCGGGGCGAGCCTGAGGCCGCGTTCGCTCGCGGTCGCCAGTAGCTCCGCCAGCTGCGCTTCGCTCTCGGGCTCGAAGACGACGACACCTCGGCGGGCTCGCCGCCCACCGAAGCTCTCCAGGTCTCTCACCGAATGCCCTACGCCGCCCATCGACGGCACGTCGACTCCGAGATCCATCGCGGCCCACTCTACGCACCGCTGGTGGATGCCGGCACGGAGTGAGCGCTTTTCGAGCGGCTCCCGGGCGCTACCGGCCTTTCGCGACCCAGATCTCGGCGAGGCGCTCGATCGCGGTCGAGAGGTGTCGTCGGTACGTGGACTCGCCCATGCCCAGGTCGCGAGCGATCGCGATCTGCTTGCGAGGCTCCGAGAAGAAGCTCGCCTCGATCACACGGCGAGAGCGCGCGTCCTGACCGCTCACGCCCAGCTCTCGGACGGCCACCGCCAGCGACGCGCGGAGCGCGTCCACGGGATCGGGCGCCTCTCCGCTGGCGACTCGCGCGCGCACCCGCGGCGACCGCGCCAGTGGAGACCGCGCGAGGCGCCGCGCGTCGTGGTAGGCGCGCAGCGCGCGCCGGAGCTCGGGATAGGCCTCCTCTGCGGTGGCGAACACGCCGTCCTCGGCGCCGCCCGCCGCACCGCTCAGCAGCGACGGATCGTTCCGTCCGAGCTGATTCCAGATCCGGACGAGGTCGGCGGGGGTGTACTTCCGCAAGTCTTCAGAGCGGAGCGACCAGGCCTCGCCGTCCAGCGTGAAGCGCGCGACCGCCGGGTGCGCGCCCAGCTCTCGATAGCGCTCGACCATCCACTCTGGCTGCGCGGAGCACGCGAGATCCAGCCCGGCGCCGAACAGCAGTCGCGCCGTGGTCTCGTGCATGACGAAGGGCAGCCCCCCGTCGTTGTCGCCGAGGGGCAGATAGAACCGCGCCAGTCGCGCTCGGGACGCGCCGGTGAGCTGAGCGTGGCGCAGGAAGGCGGCCGCCGCAGGATCGTCTCCCTCCTCGGTCGCCCGCGCGTCGTCCAGATCGAGGAAGTGGACGTACGCCGCCACCGCCCCCTCGTGCCAGGCGACATGCGCCCCGCGAGGTGACCGGTCGAGCCAACGGCGCGCGATGTGCGCGCTCTGCCGACCCAGGCGCGCCTCGATGCGCTCGGCGATCTCGTCGACGTCCTCTGTCCGCGCGAGGCCGCTGGTGAGCCCCGGGAGGGCAGTCGGCCCGTGGCTGCGCATGGCCCGACCGATCAGCTCGGCGGAGTGGCCCGCCCAGAAGACGCGTCGCTCGCGTGGCCCCACGCGGCTCTTCGACTCGGCGTGCGCGAGTGACGCCCGCAGCAACGAGTCACGGAGATCCGGGGTCGAGCACGCGAGCTCTTGGGCGAGGGGCTCTCGGAGGACGGGCTCGACCGCCAGCCCGCCCGGCGCCCGCGTGGCCAGCGGTAGCTCGGCGACGGAGTGGAAGGCGTCGGAGAGCGAGGTGTCGAGGTCGGCGAGCAGCTCGGGGGTGACCACGGGATTGAGCGCCGCGACGTCGAGGACGCGGCGCTCGGCCGGCGGGACGCCGTCGAGCATGTGATCGAGGAACGCGCGGCGCGTCGCGTGGTTGCGGGACCAATCGAAGCCGTCCCATCGCTCCGCGATGAGCTGGAGCGCGAGCGGGTGCCCCGCGGCGAGCTCCACGAGGTCGGCGCGAACCGGGGCGGGGACGCCGGCGCGCGCCAGCAGGAGCTGGGCCTCGTCCCTCGAGAGCGGACCGAGCACCATGGTCTCGACGAGAGGGGACCAGCCAGGGTCGTGGAGCAGCCGCGACGGCAGCGGCCGCGACCCGGCGACGACGAGCTGCTGATGAGAGCGGAGGGTGGGGAGGACGGTGTCGACCAGGTAAGGCAGGATCTCCGCGAGTCGGTGGACGTCGTCGAGCGCGATCAAGCGCGCCGTCGGGTCGAACGCGTCGCGCCACGCCTCCCGGGTCGGAGGACGACTCGCCGCGCGGAGCGTCTGGACCGGCCCGTCCGCCATCGCCTCGAAGCGCCGCAGGAGCGTGCTCTTGCCGCTGCCGGGCATCCCGTGAATCGCGAAGAGCCGGAGGCTCGCGTCGTCGAGGAACTCGGCGAACCGCGCCTCCTCGACCCTCCGCGGCACGATCCGGTCCCGCCGTGCGGCCTCGATCCGCTCCCCCCACGTCGACACGACGCGAAAGTAGCCGAGCACCGAGCGGATTTCGAGCGGACCCCGAGCGTGCTCCGGCGCCAGCGGGGGGTCCCGTCGGCCAGCCTCCACCCTGCGGCCCTCCAACCCTCGACAGCGTCAGCCGAACAGGGCGATGACCTGGCGGGCGGAGGCGAGGGGGGCGCCGCTCGGGTCGCGGAGGATGGCGCGCTCGTCCGCGTAGCCGTCGGCGACGACGCGGCTCTCGGCCTCGAACGCGTAGAACGCGTCTCCCGCGACCGAGGGATCCGGGAGCGCGCGGTGGAAGGAGACGCCGAGCTCGATCGAGGCGGCCGCCGTCCACGTCGAGGCGAGGGCGAGCGCGGCGGGCGCCCAGGCGTCGAGGAGCGCGACGACGAGGCGGGCGTCACATGGGTGGGGGACGCGCGGGCGACACCAGCCGCCGATGTGCGGGCGATCGCCGCCGGAGAAGGGGGCGGGGCCGAGGGCCTGGCGGAGCTCGAAGTGCGCGCAGAAGTCCGGGACGTAGAGCGCCTCCGGGCCGTCGGCGACCGTGTCGGGGGGCGGCATCGGCGCGGGGTCGCGCTCCACGTAGGCCAGCCCGCTGGGGCGGGGTAGGGCGAAGGTGGCCCGGCCGGTCGCGATGAGGAGATCGCCGCGGCGCATGCGCGCGCCGATCTGGGCGACGTTGCGGCCGGCGCGGAGGATCTCGACATCCACCGTCGCCGGCCCAGCGGTGGCGGGCGCGCAGAAGGCGACGTCGAGCCCGCGGATCGTTCGGCCGTCCGCCTCGCGGGTCATCGCGTCGACCAGGATGGCTGCGACGAGCCCGCCGTAGACGCCGCGGCCCTGGGCCCAGCGCGCGTCGAGGGTCCCGGCGAAGCGGCGCTCCCCGTCCCGGGCGAATCGGCTGGCCTCGTCGAACACGCTGGCTCGATTACTCGACCCGGATCGCGTCCGCCACCCGGCGGACCTGCGCGCGGGTCTCGGCGTCCCATCGCACGTGAGGATCGGTCGCCCGGTGGGCCCACAGGAGCGCGCCGTCGTAGCCGCGCGCGCGCACGTGCTCGACGCGCCGCGCGACCCAGTCCGCCCCCTCGTCGACGTCGGGCCAGGGGCCGTGCCGGGACGTGGCGAGCTCTCCGAGCCAGATCGGCCGGATGGGGCTGGCGTCGGCCGGCGGGAGCGCGCTGACCCCGGTCACGCTCGGGTAGTGGTGCCGCTGGTGCACGTAGCGGCCGGCGTCGGCGAGGCGGGAGAGGGTGGCGCGGGCGGAGGGGGCGAGCCACGGCGGGTCGGGGTCGAGGAAGCCGACCGTCGCGGTGAGCCCGCGCCGCGCGATCCGCCGCGCGCCCTCCTCGAGGAACGCCGAGAGCGCGTAGGGATCCACCCACGGGGGATGCGCGCCGTAGCGGTCCCGCTCCCAGCCCGGCACCAGCGGCCAGCCCGGCTCGTTGGCCACCTCGAACGCCGCGACCGCCTCGGGTCGCCCCGCGGCCACGTCGAGCATCGGCTCGAGCGTCGTGTCGAAGAATGGATGCATCGCGTCGCCGAGCACGAACGAGTCCCGGCCCCGGCTCGTGACCTCGCCCTGGGCCCCCAGGGGAAGCATCAGCTCGAAGCTCACCAGCGAGGGCACGAGCCGCACGCCGGCGGCGGCGCAGGCGGAGAGCAGGGCGTCGAGGTCCTCCAGGAAGGCGTCGGGGACGCGAGGAAGGGGGCGCTCGAGGACCCACCGCTCGGGCACCCGGGGCGGACGCACGAGCCGCCGCTTCCACGCGGGCCACGGCTCGAGGAAGGGCGCCCGCCGGGCGACGGTCTCGGGTTGTACGCCGACCGGGAGGTTGACGCCGCCCGCCAGGATCCACCAGCGCGCGATCCGCAGACCGTCCGCCGCCAGCTCGCGCAGCTCGCGCTCGACCTGCGCCCAGTCGGTCCTCGGCGCGCCTGCCCAGGGCGGGGGCCGCGGGCCGAAGTCGTGACCGCAGGTGACCCAGGGGAAATTGATGCCGAGGGCGAAGCTCATCCGAAGGGGAGGGTGACGTGAAAGGCGCTGCCGCGCCCCTCTTCGCTCTCGACCCAGATGCGCCCGCCGTGGGCCTCGACGATGTTGCGCACGATGGCCAGGCCGAGGCCGGTGCTCCGCTCTCCGCCGGTGGGGCGGGCGCCGGTCCGCTCGAACGGGCGGAAGACCTTCGGCAGGTCCCGCGCCGGCATGCCGACGCCCTGGTCCGACACCGTCAGGCGCGCGTGCTCGCCGTCGCGTGACAGTGAGACGTGCACGGTGGACTCCGGGTGGCTGAACTTGACGGCGTTGCTGAGGAGGTTGTCGAGCACCTGCCGGACCTTGTGCCGGTCGAGGGAGATCGACGGCAGCTCGGCCTCGACCTCGGTCTCGAAGCCGATCTGCTTCTCGCGCGCGACCACCGCGTTGAGCCGCACGCCCTCGCGCACGAGCGCGCCCAGATCCGTCTCCGCGCGCTCCAGCTCCATGGCGCCCGCCTGGATGCGGCCGAGGTCGAGGAGATCCTCGACCAGACCGACCATGTAGCTGGCGGTCTTGCGCATCGTCTGCACGATCTCTTCCTGCTCGCCCTCGAGCTCGCCGGTCACGCCGCTGAGCAGGAAGTCGGCGTAGCCGCGCATGACGCCGAGCGGGTTGCGGAGGTCGTGCGCCACCACCGCCATCAGGTGGTCCTTCTGCCGGTTGAGCCGGTCCAGCTCGTTCCGCGTGCGGTGCCGCTCGATCGCGTAGTGGATCGCGCGCCGCAGGGTGGACGAGGTCATCTCGTGCTTCGGCAGGTAGTCCTCGGCCCCGCGCGCCAGCGCCCGGAGGGCGAGCTCTTCGCCGTGCTCGCTGGTGAGGACCACCACCGGGATCGCACGGTGCGCGGCGACGATCTGCTCGAGCCCGGAGAGGGCGCTCGCGTCGGGGAGCTCGAGATCGAGCAGGACCGCGTCGGGGGCGGCCTCCTCGAGGAGCGCGAGCGCCGCGCGGAGGGTGGGGCGGTGATGGACGACGAAGCCCGCCTCCTCGAGCTGGATCGTGACGGCCGCGGCCTGCGTCGCGCTGTCCTCGACGAGGAGGATCTCCCCCAGCTCCTGTCCCTCCGTCATTCCACGCAGCTACGAACATACGCGCTGATGTCCGGTAAAGGGAGTACCTCGTGCACGATCCCCGCCCGCAGCGCCGCGCCGGGCATCGAGTCGACCACGCTGGTGCGCGAGTCCTGGGCGACCACGTGTCCGCCGCGCCGATGCAGCTCCGCCAGGCCCTCGACGCCGTCGCGCCCCATCCCGGTCAGGATGACGCCCAGGCCCCGCTCCCCGTAGGCGCGCGCGACGCTCGCGTAGGTGGCGGACGCGGAGGGCCGGAAGCCGTGGATGGGCGGCTCGGGGCAGAGGCGCACGACCCCGCGGTGCACGGTCAGGTGGCGGCTCGGCGGGGCGAGGTGCACGTGGCCGGGGGTCAGGGCGTCCCCGTCCCGCGCGAGGCGGACCCGCAGCGGCACGCTCGCGTCGAGCCAGGTCGCGAAGCCCTCGGCGAAGTCCCGGCCGATGTGCTGGACCAGCAGGATGGGGACCGGGAAGTCGGGCCCGAGGGCGGCGAGGATGGTGCGCACCGCGCGGGGGCCGCCGGTGGACGCGGCCATCGCGACGATCGAGGCCGAGCGGTCGGGGGCGCGCCGCTGGCGGCCGACCGGCCGGCCGTTGGGGCGCCGGACCACCCGGACCTCGGCCATCGCCTTCACCGTCCGGCCGAAGCGCCGCCACGCCCGCGCGTCGTCCGGGCCCCGCGGTTTCGTCAGCGCGGTCAGCGCGCCGGCCTCGAGGGCGGCCACGCTCATCTGCACCGCGCGCTCGTCCCGGCCGCTGACGATGACCACCGGCGTCGGCGACTCCGCCATGATGCGACGGGTCGCCTCGTAGCCGTCGACGTCGGGCATCTCGACGTCCATCACCACGACGTCGGGCTCGATCTCCGCGGTCAGGCGCGCCGCCTCCGCGCCGTCGCCGGCCTCCGCCACCACCGCCAGGGCTCCGTCCTCTTCCAGCCGCGCCCGGAGCAGCGCGCGGAAGGTGGGCGAGTCGTCGACCACGAGGACGCGTAGCGGCATGTTTCAGTCGAGTGGATCGGAGAGCAGGGACGCGACCACCTCGAGGAGCTCCGTCTGATCGAAGGCGTTCTTCACCAGATAGGCGTCCGCGCCCGCGTCGAGTCCCTTCCGGCGATCTTCTTCCCGCGACAGCGCTGTCAAGAGCACCACGGGCAGCGCGCGGGTGCGCGGGCGGGCGCGGAGCGCGCGGGTCAGCTCGAGGCCGCTCATGCGCGGCATCTCGACGTCGCTCACCACCAGATCCACCCGCGCGTCGTCGAGCAGCCGGAGGCCGCGCTCGGCGTCCGACGCCGCGAGGACCCGGTAGCCCGCCGCCTCGAGGATCGTCTTCTCCAGGGCCAGCGTGGTCAGGGAGTCGTCCACCACGAGCAAGGTCGGCGGCTCGGCCGAGAGATCGGTCGCCTCGGGCATCGGCGCCACCTCGCCGCCTTCGCTCTGCCGCAGGGCCGCCGACACCAGGTCGCCGCCGTGCAGGATGAGCGCGATCTCTCCGTCGGCGAGGATGGTCGCCCCGGCGAAGCCGCGCACCCGGGGCAGGCGCTCGCCGAGGCTCTCCACCACCACGTCGTCCACCGAGCGCAGCTCGTCGACCGAGAGCGCCACCCGGTCCCGCCCGGCCTGGACGATGGCGGTGGGGATCAGCTGGTCCTCGGAGAGGCTCGTCGGCATCCCGAGGGTGCGGGCCAGCGGCGTGAACGGCAGCGGCTCGCCCTCGTGCAGCACCACCGGGCGTCCGTCCACGCGGTGCACGGTGCGCGGGTCGACGCGACGCAGCGTCAGGACGTTCGGGGTCGGCAGCGCGTAGAGCTGGTCGGCGGCCCGGACGAGCAGGACGCGGACCAGCGTCCGGGTGAGCGGCGACGAGATCAGGAAGGTCGTGCCGACGCCGCGCTCGGTGGTCACGTCGATGGTCCCGTGCAGGGCCTCGACCTCGGTCTTCACCACGTCGAGCCCGACGCCGCGGCCGGCCAGCGCGTCGACGCGATCGCTGGTGCTGAGGCCCGGGACGAAGACGAGGCGCGCGAGCCCCGCCGGGGTGTCGGGCGGCTCGATGCCGTGCTCCCGCGCCCGGGCCGCGAGCGCCTCGAGGTCGAGCCCCCGGCCGTCGTCCGAGACGGCGACCTCCACCTCCGAGCCGCGCAGGTGAGCGCTGATCCGGACCCTGCCCGCGCGCGGCTTGCCCGCGTCCTCGCGCACCTTCGGGGGCTCGACGCCGTGGGCGACCGCGTTCCGCGCGAGGTGCAGGAGCGGGGCGCGGAGCGCGGTGAGGACCGAGCGATCGATCTCGACGTCCGCGCCCTCGAGGATCACCTCGACCTCGCGCTCGGAGGCGAGCGCCGCGTCTCGCAAGATCCGCTCGACGCCGACGCACGCGTCGCCGAAGGGGGTCAGCCGGAGCTGCCGGACGTCGGCGTCGGTGTCCCGGGCCACCCGGGTCAGCTCGGTGGCGTCGTCGAGCAGCGCGCCGTGCAGCGCGTCGATCTCGGCGAGGGCCACGTCGTAGGCGCCTCGCTCCGGCGCCGGGCGGGCGGCTCGCATCCGGCGGAGGCGGGCGGCGAGGGCGGCGACCTCGCGCTCGCGATCGTCGATGCGCAGCGCCGCGCGCGACAGCTCTCCCGCGCGCACCAGCAGCGCGTCGAGCCGGGCGGCGGGGACCCGGAGGCCGCCGGTGTGCTCGCGCGAGACCGGCTCGCTGTGGCGGCGCCGCGCCTCGAAGAGCGTCTCCTCGACCGGCTCGTCGGCGCGGAGCCGCCGCGCCACCTCGGCCCAGATGTCGGCGGCCGCGAAGAGCCGCGCGAGCAGCGCGTCGTCCGGCTCGCCCTCGAGGGCGTCGAGCTCCTCCTCGAGCTCGTGGCAGTAGCGCTCGAGCGCCGGGAGGCTCACCGCGCGCGCGGCGCCCTTCAGGCTGTGCGCGACCCGGAAGAGGGTGCGCTGCGCGTCCGCCGGCGCGTCTCCGTGCTCGATGCGCAGGAGCAGGTCGTTCCAGGTGGAGACGTGATCCTCGAGCTCCTCGACGAAGACCGCCCGGAGGCGTCGGATCAGCCCCTCCTTGTCCACGGTCACGCCTTCTCCAGCTCCACGTCCTCGAGCAGCTGCGAGAGCCGGCCGCTGAGGCTCTCGAGCCGCCCCGCCGCCTCCTCGACGTGTTTGATGGAGGAGAGGTTGTCGCGGAGCGCCGAGTCGATGTCCTTCATCGCCTGGCTGATCTGCGCCATCCCGGTGGCCTGCTGGTGCGCCGAGGCCGCGATCTGCGAGGCGGCCTCGGCGGCGCGCGCGATGGTCTCGGTGAGGCCGTCGATGGTGCGGCCCGCCTCGCTCGCCTCGCGCACCGCGGCCCGCATCGTCTTGTCGCCCTGCTCGCCCGCGAGGACGGCGTTGTTGGTGGCCCGCTGGATCTCGCCGAGGATCTCGCGGACCTGGACGGTGGCCTCCTTGCTGCGCCGGGCGAGCGCCTTCACCTCGGCCGCGACCACGCCGAAGCCGCGGCCGTGCTCGCCGGCGCGCGACGCCTCGATCGCGGCGTTGAGCGCGAGGAGGTTGGTCTGCTCGGCGATCTCGTCGACGGTGCCGATGATCTGCCCGATGGTCTGGGCGCGCTCCGCCAGCTCCAGCACGTTCTCGGCCACCGACTCGCCGCGCTGCTGCGCGTCCTCGATCGCCTCGACCGCGTCGTGCACCGCGTCCCGCCCCGCCTGGCCGACCTCGTCGACCTCCCGGGAGCTGTCGGCCACGTCCCGCGCGCGCCCGGCCGCCTGCCGCGCGGTCTGGTCGACCTCCTCCACCGTCACCACGGTCTCGGTCACCGAGGCGGACTGCTGCTGCGCGGCCGAGGCCTGCTGGCTGGTGGCCGCGAGCAGCTCGTTCGCGGCCCCCACCGTCTCGGCGACGACGTCCCGCATCGTCTGGAGGAGCCGCTCGCGCTGCACCGCGCTGGTCCGATCCTGGATGATGCCGATGAAGAAGCGCTCGCCCTCCACGTGCATCTCGGAGACCCGCAGGCTCACCGGGAAGGTGCCGCCGTCCTTGTGCTTGGCCTCGACCCGGCGCTCCTTGCCGATGATCCGCTTCTCGCCGGTCTCGAGGTAGCGCTTCAGGTAGTCGTCGTGTTTGTCGCCGTGCTCGCCTCCCGCGATCACCGCGACGTTGCGGCCCATCAGCTCCTCGGCGGTCCAGCCGAAGAGGGTCTCCGCGGTCTCGTTGGCCTCGAGCACCGTGCCGGACTCGTCGATGGTGAGGATGGCGTCGGAGGTGGTGTCGAGGATCGCGCGGAGCCGCTGGGCGTGGCCGGCGCGGCGCTCCTGGCCGACGAGCGCGCGCACCCAGTAGAGCGAGAGCCCGCCGAGGGTCACCGCGCCGCTCGCGAAGAGCCACTGCAGCCGCTGCAGCTCCGCCACCCGCGCGGGCGCGAGCCCCGCCAGCTCGCTCAGCGCGTCGAGGTTGTAGACGAAGAGGCCGAGCGCGGTGGCGACGAGCAGCAGCACCAGCGCGGCGGCGCGGCCGGCGTTCGTCTCGTACCAGGGGCGCGGCTCGTCAGGGCTCATGTCGATGGTCCACGCGGAGGCGGGGGTCGGCGGCGAGCACGTCCACCCGCAGGCAGAGCTCACCGTCGGGGCCGAGCCCCTCGAGCCACGCGGGCGCGCCGGGGGGCGGGGGAGCGGGCGCCGCGCCGTCGAGCGGGTCGAGGTCGAGGACGCGCTCCACCACCACGACGAGCTCCCCGGAGGAGCTGTCGAGGATGACGGCGCGGGCCTCCCGGTCGGTGGTCGAGGTCGTGTGGCCGTCGAGGAGCGGGCCCACGTCCCACAGGGCCGCGAGCCGCCCGCGCAGGCGGGTGAGGCCGAGGAGATGCATGGGCGTGCCGGGGACGCGCACCGCCGCCCCGAGCGGGTGCACCCCGCCCACGGCCGCCGCGGGGAGGATCACGGTGGCCCCGCCGACCCGGGCGCTGATGCGCGCCTCCTCCACCGACGCGACCCGGGCGTCGAGGGCGCGCGCGATGGTGCGGGTCCGCGCGCTCAGGATCTCGTCGTCGGGCGGTCGCCGGGGGACCGTCCAGTCCTCGGCCAGCCGGGCGCGGGCGCGCTCCCAGGGAGAGTCGCTCACGCGGACTCCCAGCCGGCGAGGGTGTCGACGTGGCGGGCCGCCGCGTCCGCGAGCCGCCCGGCCGTCTCTCCGTCCGAGCACGCGAGCTCCGCGTCGGGCGGCAGCTGCGCCGCCTCGGCGTGCGCGCGCAGGAAGCCGGCCTTGGCCGCCTCGAGGTCGCCGGCCCGGAACCGCAGCGAGGCGCGGAGGAAGTGCGCGACCGCGAGCCCGGGCGAGCGCGCCAGCAGCCGGTCGAGCACGTCCTCGGCCTCCCTCGCCCGGTCGAGCGAGACCAGCAGGTTGGCGCGGAGCACGAAGTGCTCGTCGTCCTGGAGGCCCTGCATCTCGAGCTCGGCCAGCGTGTCGAGCGCGCCGCGCGGATCGAGGTCGGCCAGTCGGCGCACGCCGGTGATCTCGGCCTCGGGCTCGGCGGGCAAGGCCTTGCGCGGCCCGCGGCGACGGCGGCGCGGCTTCGGGGGCGGCGCGGGGGGCTCGGTGCGGCGCTGATAGACGACGCCCTGCTGGGCCACGATGGCCTCCAGGCCGAGCTCGTGGAGCGGGGGATCCGAGGGGCCGGTGAGCAGCCACCCGCCCTCGACCAGGGCGCTCGAGAGCCGGCGCGCCACCGGGCCGACCGCGTCCAGCGAGAAGTAGATCAGGACGTTCCGGCAGAGCACCACGTCCAGCTCGGAGAGCCCGGGCGGCAGCGCGTGCGGGTCGACGAGGTTGAGGCGGGCGAAGCGGACCGCGCCCCGGATGCGCGGATCGAGCTCGAGCAGTCCCTCCCGCTCCCGCATCAGCCGCCGCGCGCGCCCCCCCTCGTCGGCGCGGAGCGACCACTCCCGATAGGTCCCGCGGGCGGCCCTCGCGAGCGCGGCGCCGGACAGGTCGGTGGCCCAGAGCGTGGCGTCCTCGAGCATGCCTCGCTCGTGCAGCAGGATCGCCAGCGAGTAGATCTCCTCCCCGCTCGCGCACCCCGCGCTCCAGGCGCGCAGCCCCGGGCCGCCGGCCGCCCGCCGGGCCTCGACCGTCGGCAGGATCTGGTCGGCGATGAGCGCGTAGTGCCAGGCGTCGCGGAAGAAGTACGTCTCGCCCACCGTCAGGCGCTCGGCGAGGTCGTCGAAGAGGACCGGCTCGTGCTCGAGGCGGAGGGCGAAGGCGGTCACGTCCTCGGCGCCGGCGTCGCGGGAGGCCGCCTCGATCGCCTCGCGCACGCGGCCGGGGCCCATCCGCGCCAGGTCCAGTCCCGTGCGCGCGGCGAACCATCGCTCGACCTCCCCCGTCGGCCCGTCCACGAACGGCACGATACCGCAGCTACGCCCCGAGCGTGGAGGCGCTATCCTGGGGTATGCGCGAGGCGCTGATCGACGTCCTGCTCCTCGAAGTGGAGGGCCGCCGGATCGGGCTGCCCGCGTCGCTCGTGCTCGAGGTGCTGCCCAGCGCCGCGGTGGAGACCCTCGACGGCGCGCCGGACCTCGTGGAGGGCGTCTTGAACGTGCGGGGGCAGCTCCTGCCCGTCGTCTCGATGCGCCGCCGGCTCGGGGCGCCCGATCGACCGCCCCGGGTCGACGACCACCTCGTGCGGGTCGAGACGGGCGGGCGCGAGCTGCTGCTGCGGGTGGACCGAGCGCTCGACCTCATCGGCGTCGACCCGTGGCGCCTGCAGGAGCTCGACGCCGGCCAGGGCGCGGTCGCGACGCCGGAGGGCACGCTGGTCGTCCAGGACGCGGAGCGCTTCCTCAGCACGGACGGCCTCGACCAGCTCCGCGAAGCCCTCGAGGCACGCTGACGTCATTCGCAAGTCGTGCTACGGTGTCCGGCCATGTCCAGGCTGGCTGCGAGGCGCCGAGCCCCGAGCGCGGGCGTCGGCGCGGAGGTCTCGCTCGACGAGGTGCGCGCGCTCTACCACGCGGGTCGGTACGCGGAGGCGCTCGAGGCCGTGGGCGGCCCGGGGGCGCTCCGCGCGCTCGACGACCCGGCCGGGCGGGTGCTGGCGGGGCGGCTCGCGGCCCGGCTCGGGGCGCCCCGGCTGGCCCAGGCGCTGTTCTTCCGAGCCCACCGCGACGAGCCCACCGATCCGGAGGCGGCGCATCTCTGGGGGCTGACGCTCCTGGCTCGCCGGGGTCCTTGGCACACCCTCCGGTGGCTGCGACGGCTCGACGCCACGTCGCCGCTCCTGCGCGGCCTCGAGGGGCGCTGTCTCGCCGCGCTGCGCGACTTCGAGCGCGCCGCCCCCCTCCTCGAGGGCGCCGTCCGCGAGCGGCCCGACGAGCCCTGGCTCGAGGTCGAGCGGATCATGGCCCTGCTCGAGGGGCGCGACCGTCCGGAGGAGGCGCGGATCGCGCTCGAGGGCTTGCTGACCCGCGCGCCCGGGTACCGGCCGGCGCTCCACGCGCTCGCGCAGGTGATGTCGGGTCTCGGGGAGCCGGAGCGCGCCCTCGCGGTGCTCGACGGCGGGGACTCGCTCGGGTTCGAGCTGCTCTCGCATCGGGCCGAGCTCGCCTTCAACGTCGGTCGCTTCGAGAAGACGGAGGCGGACCTCGTCGCGGCGATCGACGCGGCCTCGCTGCTGGAGCCGCAGGTGCGGAGCAGCCTCGCGCTGCGGGCCGCGGAGGCCGCCTACCTCCAGCGCGCCTACCGCCGGGCGGCGGGCTGGGCGCGGCAGGGGGACTCGTCGCGGAAGGGCGGCGCGGCGCCCTTCGCGCGGCGCTTCGCGGCCGCGCTCGACGGGCTGGAGGACGGCGCCGCGCTCCCGCGCCGGTGCCTGGACGCCGTGCCTCACGTCCGGCAGCACCACGAGACCTGCGTGCCGGCGAGCCTCGCCGCCGTCTCCGCCTTCCACGGCGCGCCGGTCGACCAGCGCGCGATCGCCGACGAGATCACCTTCGCCGGCACCACCCACGCGGCGCAGCGCGCCTGGGCGGAGCGTGGCGGGTGGGCCGTCCGCGAGCTCGACGTCACGCTCGACGCCGCGCGCGCGCTGATCGACGCCGGGCTGCCCATCGTCCTGTCCACCCGCGCCGCGCTGTCCGGGCACGCCCAGGTGGTGATCGGCTACGACCTCGCGCGCGAGGCGCTGCTCGTCCGCGACCCCGCCTGCCCGGCGCTCCAGGAGATCTCGCGCGAGCTCCTCGAGTCCCAGCGATGGTGGGGCCCGCGCGGCATGGTGCTCGCGCCCGCGGACCGGGCCGCCGAGCTCGCCGCGCTCGAGCTCCCCGGGGCCGACGCGTGGGAGCTGCGTCACCGGCTCGAGCGGGCGCTCGACGCCCACGACCGCGAGGACGCGGTGGCCGCGCTGGCGGCGCTCGAGGGCGGCGACCCGCGCCATGTGGCGTCGGCCCGGCTCGAGCTGGCCCGCTACGACGACGACACCGACGCCGCGCTCGAGGCGCTGCAGGCGCTCCTCGCGCTCCACCCGGACTGCCAGAGCTTGATCCTGGAGTACGGGGAGCGCGCGCGGCCGCGGCGACCCCGGGACGAGAGCCTGCGCTACTGGCGTGAGCACCTGGAGGGCGCCGACCCGGTCCTCCTGGAGTCCCTCGCCGAGGAGCTGCGCTTCGACCCCGGCGCGCGCGCGGAGGCGGCGCGGCTCCTTCACCGGGTGCTCCGGCTGCGGCCGAGCAGCGGCATGGCGCACCACGTGCTCGCCGACCTCGAGGTCGCCCAGGCCGGAGACCTCGAGACCGCGGTGGAGCAGTTTCGCTTCGCCGTCTGCAACAGCACCGCGGACGAGCACTTCGCCGAGGCCTACTTCCACCACGCGAGGCTGCTCGGCGTCGACGCGGAGGCGCTGGCGCTCCTGGAGCGGCGGGTCGAAGAGGCCGGGCACCGGAGCATCGGCCCGGCGCGCACCTTGGTGGCGGCCTACACCGACCAGGGCCGCCCCGAGCGCGGCGTGGCGCTGCTCGAGTCCCTCGCGGAGCTCCGCCCCGACGACGGGCACCTGGCCATCGCGGTCGCGGAGGCGGCGCTCGACGCGGGGGACGAGGAGGCCGCGGAGCGCTGGCTGGCGCGGGCGGCGGAGCGTCGCCACCCGCCCGGCGCGCTGGACCGGGCCCGGACCCGCCTGCGACGGGCGCGCGGCGCGGTCGAGGAGGCGCTCGAGGCGTCGGCGCGCGCCCTCGCCGCGCGCCCCGCCGACGTGAGCGCGATGGCCGCCCACGCCGCGATCCTGGCGGAGGCCCGGGGCGACGGCGCGGCGCTCGAGTTCCTCGCGGCGCGACACGAGGCGGAGCCGGACCTGCGCGGGCTGGTGCCCGAGCTCTGCATCTGGCTCCGCGACCGGGACGACGAGCGCGCGCTGCGGCTGCTCGACGCGCAGCTCGAGGAGAACCCGCACGACGTGTGGTCGCATCGGGAGCGCTCGCTCTCGCTGTCGCGCCTGGGGCGCTCGGAGGAGGCGCTCGCGCGGGCGACGGAGACCACGGAGCGCTTCCCCGAGGACGCGAGCGCGTGGTCGATCCTGGGCGGGCTGCTCGAGCGGGCGGGCGACCACGCGCGGGCGCGCACGGCGCTGCGGCGCGCGATCGAGCTCGACGTCGACGAGGCGCAGGCGATCGCCTCCCTCGCGCGCCTCGGCAGCGACCCGGCCACCCAGCGCGAGGACGCGCGCTTCGTGCTCGCGCGCCTCCGCGAGCGGGTCAGCCGGGGCGCGGGGCTGGTGGAGGGCGCGTTCGTGGCCCGGGTCCTGGAGCCGCTCGAGCGCCGCGAGCGCCTGGCCGAGCTGCTCGAGCGCTGCGGGCATCGCCCGGACGCCTGGGAGGCGGTCGCGCAGGCCGAGCTCGAGGCCGGCGATCACGTCGACGCGCTGGGCCGACTCGACGCGGCGCTCGAGCGCTTCCCCCGCTGGAGCCGGCTGCACGCCCTCCGCGCGCGGGCGCTCCGGATGCTGGTCCGGGCGGAGGAGGAGGCCGCCTGGCGGGCCGCCGTCGAGACCGCGCCGAGCTCGACCGAGGCGAGGCTGGGCCTCGCGAGCTGCCTCGAGCGGCAGGGCCGGCGCGAGGAGGCGGTGGCCACCCTGGAGGAGGCGACGCGGCGGCGGCCGCGCGACGTCGACGCGCAGGTCGAGCTCGCGCGCCTCGAGGCCGCCGCGGGGCGCGCCGACGCGGCGCTGGAGCGTCTGCTCGGGCTGGGTCGGCCCGCGGCCTACGATCTGCGCGCCTTCCAGCGCGTGGCGGCGCTCGCGCGGGAGCTCGATCGCGTCGACGAGGTCGAGCGCTGGATCGAGGAGCTCGCGGCCGCCGCGCCGCGCTCCGCCGTGCTGCCGCTCCGGCTCGCCGAGCTCGCCCAGGAGATCGACGCGCGGGTCGACGCGCTCCGCCGCGCGCTCGCCGTCGACGCCCGCTGCTTCGAGGCGGCGGACTTCCTGGCCGAGAGCCTGAGCCTGGCCGGGCGGCACGACGAGGCGCTCGCCGCCTGTCCCCCCGCGGAGTGGGTGGGGCCGGTGCCGCTCCCGCTGCGCGGTCGCCGCGCCTGGGTGCTCGCCGCGCGGGGCGACGTCGACGACGCGATCGTGGCCATGGAGAGGCTCCTCGAGCTCGACCCCGGATACGCCTGGGGGCGTCGCCAGGTGTGTGACTGGCTCGACCGGCAGGGGCGCGCGTCCGCCTTCCGCCAGCACGCCGAGGCGCTGGTCTCGCGCGATCCGAACGTCGCCTTGCACCACGCCTACCTCGGCGACGCCTGCCTCGCGGTGGACGATCGCGCCGCCGCCGTCGCCGCCTTCGGGCGCGCGGTGGAGCTGGAGCCGGCCGATCCGTACGCGCTGCAGGCGTCGGTGGATCTCGCGCTCGAGCGCGGCGCGCTCACCGAGGCGCGGGAGACCCTCGAGCGGGCGGCTCACGCCGCGCGGCGCGACCTGGTCGACGCGCTGACCGTGCAGCTCGAGGTCGCCTCACGGCGCCCGGAGGAGGCCCTGAGCGCCTTCGACCGGCTCCTCGCGCAGGGCGCGGAGCAGGCGCTCTTCGAGCGCGCGATGAGCGCGCTCGAGGGATCGTCGGTCGCGCGCGCGGCGCGGCGTCGCGCCCAGGCTGCCCTCGAGGGCGAGGCGACGCAGTGGAGCGAGGCGCTCGGCCACGCGTGGGCGGTCGTCGGCCTGCGCCACGGCGCCCGCCGCGCCCTGCGGCTGCTCGCACGCCCCCGGCGCCTGGGCGCGGCCGGCGTCGCCGCCGCCACGCTGCTGATCGAGCACCTCGCGCTCCAGCGGGGGCGACTCTGGCTGCTCTGGCTCTGGCTGGGGCACCGCGAGTGGGTCCGTCGTCACGACGGCACGTGGGCCATGTTCGGCTTCGCGCTCCGGTGCTTGGGCTCGTGGAGAGCCTGCGCCCGCTGGCTCGCCGACGGACCGAGGCGGGCGGGCGTGAAGCGCTGGATGCTCACCCACCTCGTGGCCGCGTACTGGGCGACCGGCCGGGCGGCGCTCGCCTCCGACGTGGTCGACGCCGCGCTGGCGTTGCCTCCGGACTTCAGCCACGACGCGCACGCCGCGTGGCGGGCCTTCGAGGAGGCCCTGGACGGACGGGCCCGCGAGGTGGAGCGCGAGCTCCCGGAGGTGCGGCTGGCGCCCGCCCAGGAGGAGAACGCGCTGGTGGCGCTCGTGCGCGCGATGGCCGGCGCGGAGCGCGCGCGCGGCGAGCCCACGATGGACGCCCTCGCGGCGGAGGTGGTCGAGCCGCTCACGGAGGCCGCCGGCTGGGTCCGCGACAGGCCCGAGCTGCGGGCGCCCTGGGCGGCCGCGATGCGCCAGATCCTCGCCGGGCGATCGTGGTTCCAGCGCGCCTGGCTCCGTCGGATGGTGCTGCCGCGCCCCTGACGCGGCAGACGAAATCTTCATGATTTCGAAGGCCTGGATCCGCCCGAGGGGCGCGGCGCGACCCGGGGGCCGCCGGACGACGTCGACCTCCGCTTGCGCGGGGCTACGGCACATCCGTACAGTGCGTCCTCATGGGAGAGCTGCCGTTTTCGGGGGAGGGTTTCGCCGGGCGTCCTCCGGCTCCCTGGGCCGCGTCGCGCGGCCTCGGCACCGTGCTGACGAGCTGGCGCGCGGACGCCGGGTTGAAGCGCAGCATCGTGCTCGACGAGGAGGTGCCGGCCCGCGACCCGGTCTACGCGCCGGTGCCGGGCGACCTCGCGCCGCAGGTGGCGGAGGCGCTGCTCAACCGCGGGGTCGGCGAGCTCTACGCGCACCAGGCGAAGGCGTTCGAGCTGGCTCGGGCCGGCAAGCACGTCGTCGTCGCGACGCCGACCGCGTCGGGCAAGAGCCTCTGCTACAACCTGCCGGTCCTCGATCGGCTCGCCGGCGAGCCCGAGGCGCGCGCGCTCTACCTCTTCCCGACCAAGGCGCTCAGCCGCGACCAGGAGGAGGCGCTGCGCGCGCTGATGAAGCAGGCGGGCCTCGACCACGGCGCCGTCACCTACGACGGCGACACGCCCGGGGACGCGCGGCGGGCGGCCCGGGAGCGGAGCGGCATCCTGCTCAGCAACCCCGACATGCTGCACGCGGGCATCCTCCCGCATCACGCCGCGTGGGCGCGGTTCTTCGCCAACCTCCGCTACGTGGTGCTCGACGAGCTGCACACCTACCGCGGTGTGTTCGGCAGTCACCTCGCCAACGTGCTGCGGCGGCTGCAGCGCATCGCGCGCTTCCACGGCAGCGAGCCCACCTTCCTCTTCGCCTCGGCGACGATCGGAAACCCGGGCGAGCACGCCAGCCGCATGCTCGGGGAGCCGGTCGAGGTGATCGACGAGAGCGGGGCGCCGACCGGCCCGCGCCACGTGATGCTCTACAACCCGCCGGTGGTGAACCCGGAGCTCGGCATCCGGGCGAGCTACATCAAGCAGGCGGTGCGCCTCGCGGCCGATCTGGTGCGGGCCGAGGTGCCGACCCTGGTGTTCGGCCAGTCGCGCAACAGCGTCGAGACGATGCTCAAGTACCTGCGCGACCGCCTCGCGGCCGACAAGATCGATCCCGATCTCATCGTCGCCTACCGCGGCGGCTACCTCGCCGACACCCGGCGGCGCATCGAGAAGGGGCTGAGGAGCGGCAGCATCCGCTGCGTGGTGGCCACCAACGCGCTCGAGCTCGGCATCGACATCGGGAGCCTCGACGCGGTCGTCTGCGCCGGTTACCCGGGCAACGTCGCGGGGCTCTGGCAGCGCTTCGGCCGGAGCGGGCGGCGGCAGGGCGCGGCGCTCTCGCTGCTCGTCACCTCCAGCCACCCCATCGACCAGTACGTGGCCTCGGATCCGCGCTTCCTCATCGGCGCGCCCATCGAGCACGCCCGGATCGATCCCGACAACGTGGAGATCCTGGTCCAGCACCTCAAGTGCGCGGCCTTCGAGCTGCCCTTCGAGGAGGGCGAGCCCTTCGGCGACGTGCCCGAGGACGCGGTGCGCGACGCGCTCGGGTTCCTCGAGACCCACCGGGTGGTGCACGCGGCGCCGAACGGGGAGGGCAAGACGGTCTGGCACTGGGCGACCGACGCCTACCCGGCGAACCACGTGTCCCTGCGCAGCCTGAGCTGGGACAACTTCGTCATCATCGACCTCGACACGAACAAGAACTTCGCCGAGATGGACTGGCGCTCGACGCACACCATGTTGCACGAGCAGGCCATCTATCAGCACGACGGCGAGCAGTACCAGGTCGAGCGCCTCGACTTCGAGAACCACAAGGCCTACGTGCGGCACGTCGAGCCCGACTACTACACGGACGCGATGACCTACACGAAGGTCACCGTGACCAGCGAGGACGACGGCGCGGTGATGAGGCTCGGGGCGGCGCCGCTCGCGGCCGGCGTCGGCGAGGTCAGCGTCGTCGAGAAGGTCGTCGGCTACAAGAAGATCAAGTTCCACACCCACGAGAACGTGGGCTACGGCGACGTGCGGCTGCCCGAGATGCAGATGCACACCACGAGCTTCTGGCTGACCGTGCCCGAGGACCTGGTGCGCGCGCAGCCGGTGAGCCGCGCGCTCGTGCTCGACGCGCTCCGCGGCCTCGGCAACGCGATGCACCTCGTCGCCAGCGTCGGGCTGATGTGTGACCCGCGCGACATCGGGCACACGCTGGGCGACCGGGGCGACGAGGAGGGGCCGCCCGGATCGAGCGAGGGCGCGCCCGGCTTCGATCCGACGCTCTTCCTCTACGACCAGATGCCCGGCGGGGTCGGTCTGGCGCCGCGCCTCTTCTCGGAGCGGGAGACGCTGCTCCGGCGGACGCGCGCGATGGTGGAGGGCTGCGGCTGCCCCGACGGGTGCCCGGCCTGCATCGGGCCCGACATCGGGGCGGCCGACGGCAAGCCGCTCCCGAGGGGGCGCACGAGCCGCAAGGGCCTCGCGCTGGATCTCCTGCGGGCGTTCGGGGTCGCGCCGGTGCACTGATGTCGCTGAAGGCCAAGCTCGCTCGCCTGAAGAGCGCCGGACCCGGGAGCCGCGCCCCGCAGGCGCCGCCGCGCCCGGAGCTCATGGCCCCGAGCGGCGCGCTCGAAGAGCAGGCTCTCGAAGGCCTCGCTCCCGAAGACCTCGCTCCCGAAGGCCTCGCTCCCGAAGACCGGGAGCGCAAGGCGCGCATCGCCAAGCTCCGCGGGATGCTCGGCCAGATGATCGCCGACGAGAAGCGGCGCCTGCGCGACCGGCCGGTCGTGGAGCCGCGCGAGTCGGTGCCGCTGCCCGGCGAGACCCTCCAGACGCCCCACGGCGAGGTGCACCGGGTGGCGAGCTGGCTCGAGCCCGACCACCAGCACGGCCGGGTGCCGATCGCCGGCGCCCTCCGGATCGCGCCGCAGACGGTGGCCAAGCTCGCGCTCGACGAGGGGCTCGGCGGCATCGACCCGAAGCGGCTCGTCTTCCTCGACACCGAGACCACCGGGCTCGCCGGCGGCACCGGCACCTTGCCCTTCCTCATCGGCGTGGCGTGGTTCGAGGACGAGTCGCTTCGCATCGAGCAGCTCCTCTTGCGCGCGCCGGGCGAGGAGACGCCGATGCTCCGCCGCCTCGCCGAGCACCTCGAGGGGGCGAGCGCGATCGTCAGCTACAACGGCAAGAGCTACGACTGGCCGCTGCTGCGCACCCGCTTCGTGCTCAACCGGGTGCCGGTCGCGCAGCCGGCCGCGCACCTCGATCTGCTCCACTGCGCGCGGCGGGTGTTCAAGCGCCGCCTCGGGCAGGTGCGGCTGGTGCACATGGAGGAGCACGTGCTCGGCATGCGCCGCGAAGGCGACATCGACGGCGCCGAGATCCCGGAGCGCTTCTGGAGCTTCGTGCGGGACGCCGACGGCTCGCGGCTCGCGCCGGTGATCGAGCACAACGCGAACGACATCGTGGCCCTCTGCGCGATCCTCGTGAACCTCGTCGAGCGCTACGAGGAGGTGCGGCCCGAGCACGACCCGGAGGACCGCCTCGGGGTCGCGCAGGTCGCGGTGCGGGCGGCCGATCCGGATCGCGCGATGCGGTGGGCGGAGAGCGCGGCCGAGGCCGGTGGCCCGGACGACGTCACCGCCGACGCGCTGTGGCTGGCGGCCGAGCTGTGTCGCAAGCGCGGCGACGACGAGGGCCGCCGGGCGCTCCTCCACCGCGCGCTCGCCTCCGCGGGGGGCGACGCGCGTCGCACGGCTCGTTACCACCTCGCGCTGGCGAAGCTCTACGAGCACCGGCTCCGCGACTTCGAGCGGGCCCTCGTGCATGCGCGCGCCACCGAGGCGGAGGAGGGCGAGGAGGCGCGCGGACGGCGGGTGGCGCGGGTGCTCCGCAAGCTGGAGAAGGCGCGGCGGCAGCTGCAGATGGCGGCGGACGCGGCGCCGCCGCCGGGCGAATGAGGCCGGCGACCGTCGCGCTCGCGCTCCTGCTCGGCGCGTGCGGGGCCCGCACCGGCGTCGACGTCGAGGCCCGCGACGCCCCCGACAGCGGCTTCTTCCGGACCTTCCCCTGCCGCTGGTCTCTCGGCGTGCCGATCGAGGTCGCGCGCGCGCCCGGCTTCTCGGAGCTCGGCGGCGCCGTCCACGCCACCTCCGACCTCGTGGTGGTGAGCGCGCGCGCCACCGGCGCCGGTCCCGTCGCGGCCCTCGTGACGCTGCGGGCGTCACCCGAGCTCCGCGTCACCCTCGAGGGCGCCGACGCGGCGGGGCCCTGGCTCACCGGGCGGGCGGGCTTCCTCCAGCAGCTCGGCGGGCAGTGCGTCGTGCGACTCCACGACGTTGCCCTCGCGCCGGGCGAGCTCTTCGACTGGACCGGGGAGATGGCGAGCTGCGCGCTCACCCAGTCCGAGCTCGGGCGGGTCGAGAGCGTGTCCGTGCGGGACTTCGCGAGCGGCGGCGTGGCCACGGTCGCGCCCGAGGAGGGCGAGGTCCGGCGCCTCGGCCTCGTCGGCCCCGAGCCGGAGCGCGCGGAGGCCTACCTCGATCCCGAAGGCGACGGCGCGCTCGTGATCGTGCGGCGCTCCGCCTCCACGGAGATCGTGGCCGTCCGGCCGGGGGAGGGCGCGACCGAGGTGGAGGCGGGCGTCGACGCGACGTTCTCGAGCGCGCCCGAGCGGCTCCGCGGCGGCGTCCTGGTGCTCTCGCGCGCGGGCGACGCGCCGCCCCGGCTGCGCCGCTTCTCGTTCTCGGGCGAGCCGCCGGCGCCGGTGGTCGCGCTCTCGGGCCTCCGCGCCCCGCCGGTCGGCGCGCTCCGCAGCAACGAGACCGAGGCGCTCCTGCCGCTCGCCGACGGATCGATGGCCTACGTGCCGCTCGCGTCGAGCGAGCTGCGGTACGTCGGGCCGGTGGCGGAGGGGCCGGTCGAGGCGATGGAGATCGTGCTCCGGCCGGGCGGCAGCGCCGGAGGGCTGCTCTACGTGCACTCCCTCTCGCCCACCGAGCGCGCGCTCACGTTCCGCCCGCTGGTGTGCAACCGCTGATCGCCCGGAGCAGCCGCAGCTGGGCGCCGGTCTCGGGCGAGGGGTGCGCGCCGTGGAGGAGGCCCGCGCGACGGCGCCGGAGCTCGGCCAGCGCCGCGTCGACGCCGCGCACCACGCCGTGACGCATCCACCACGCCGCGACCACGGTGCCGGTCCGGCCGCGGCCCCCCTGGCAGTGCACGTAGACGATCCGGCCGCGCGCGCGGGCCGCGTCGACGGCGTCGAGGATCGCCTCGAGCGCGGCGCGAGAGGGCGCGGCCCCGTCGAGGATCGGCACGCCGATCCACACCGCCTCGTCCGAGAGCTTGTCCAGCATCGACCGGATGGAGGGAGGCTCGGCCGGGGTGCGGAGATCGATCACCGTGCGCACGCCTGCGTCGAGCAGGGCCCGCACCGCCGCGCGCAGGGCGGGTCTATCGGCGCCCGCGGGGAGCGGGCCGGCGAGCAGGTCGTCCGCCGCCCAGTAGCTGTCCGGGATCGGCCCGGCGAAGCTCACGCGGTCGCCCCCCGGATGAGGTTCGCGCACGCCTCGTCGAGCAGTCCGTCCAGCTCGTAGCGGAGCCCCCCGCCCATCGCCTCCATGCCGGCGTAGACGTTGACGATGCCGTGCACGGTCATCAGGGCCACGTTGGCGAGCCGCCGGGGCTCGACGTCCGGGCGCAGCCGCCCCGCCTCCAGGTCGACCCGGAGCCGCGCCTCGAGCTCACCCATCAGCGCCCAGCTGAGCGGGTAGACCTCGCGCGCCATGAGATCCGGCGGCGCGTCGCCCGAGAGCGCCCAGATCTGGAGCGCGCGGAAGCCCGCGTAGTCGCTCCGGTGATGGCGCACGTAGGCGCGCATGAGCGCCTCGAGCGCGGCCAGCCCTCCGTCCGCCGCCCGCACCGCCTCCAGCATCGCCTCGGTCTCGGCGACGAAGTGGTCCACCAGGAGGCCCGCCAGCAGGGACTCGCGGGAGTCGAAGTAGTAGTAGACCGCGGGCTTGCTGAGGTCGGCCCGCTCCGCCACCGCCGCCACGGTCAGCCCGGGCAGACCGCGCTCGACCAGCACCTCCTCCGCGGCGCGCAGGATCAGCGCCCGCTTCTTGGCCTGTCGCCGATCCCGGCGCGCGATGCGCTCCTCTTCGCCCATCGGCGGCGCGCGCTCACAGCCACGCGGTCGCGTGCGCGATCGCGTCCTTGGCGTCCGACTCGATGAGGTCGCCGTGACAGACGGTGGCCCGCTCGAAGTCCCACTCCAGCATGCGGTCGCGGCTCGCCTTCACCGCCGCGCGGTCCTTCGACACGAAGCGGAGCAGCCGCGACTGCTTGGGGCCGCCCATCGCCCCGGCCATCGAGAGCACCGCGCGGGTCCACCAGCCGCCGCGCTCGTTGAAGTTGAAGAGGAAGTCGGTGAGCACGAGGGTGCGGCTGGGCGCGTGGTAGAGGACCGTCTCGTTGACGGAGGGCTGGCCGCCCACCGTGTGCGTCTCGAGCACGCCGGACCACGCGGCCGGCGTCGCGTCGGGCATCGCGCCCGTCACCTCGAGCTTCTTCTGCTTCTTCTCCACCCCGGGGGCCACGAGCACGTCGGCGTCCGGCCAGCGCGCCTTGGCGCGGCCCGCGAAGAGGTGATGGAAGGTGTTCGGGGCGACGATCCAGCGCACGCGGCCGAGCCCGTCGAGCTCCTCCGCCAGCGCGTCGTCGATGCGAACCGGCGAGTGCAACACCAGCTCGTCTCCCACCCGGATCACCGTCATGCGCGTCCCGAACTCCGCCCTGCCGAGGGTCAGGGGCTGCGCTTCGGTCCAGATCTCTTCGCCGATCGACTCCATGTTCGCCTCCTCGCCCTGGTTTCTGACTCCGAGTCGAAAAACCGTCAAGGGGTCGAGGTGACGAATTCGGGCCCCGACCTACATTGGCGCCGTGAGCTGGGACCCCGCGTGGAAGTCGCTGGTGCGGCAGCTGGTCGACGAGGGCCACCAGAGCCCCTACCTGGAGCGGCTGCGCGAGCGCTACGACGTGCAGCTGCCCGGCGAGACGATCGAGCGCGAGCTGCTGCGCGAGATGTCGTCGGCGCTCGGGCGCGCCGAGGACAAGGTGAACCTGCGGCTGCTGGAGCTCGAGCTGCTGGGTCGCCGCTGCGACGAGCGCGGCGACCGCGAGAGCGCGCTCGCCTTCAACGCCAAGCGGGACGAGGCCCGGCGGGCCAAGCGCGATCTCCTCATCCACCGGGACGCGCTGCGTTTCCGGCGCGATCCGTCCTTCGACGGGCGCTACCCCATCCCGCCCGCGCGCGACGTGCCCGAGAGCTAGGCTCGTCGGCTATGATCGCGGGGTGGCGCGTGTCCTCGTCTTCGCCTTGTGCTTCGCCGCCGGCTGCAACTGCACGCCGGGGCGCACCGGGCGGCTGCTCCCCGATGGCGCGCTCGAGCGCCCGCCGGACAGCGGCGTCCGCCCCCGCGACGGGGCGGTCGACATGGACGCGGACGTCGGCGCGGACGGCGCGGTGGATCCCGACGGCTCGGTCCCGCGCGACGGGGACACGCCGCTGCCCGACGCCGGGCCGCCGCGCTTCGAGCTCGACTGCGACGACGGCGTCGACCAGGACCGGGACGGCCGCACCGACTGCGAGGACGAGGACTGCGAGGGCGCGCCCTGCGACGCGAGCGGGACGCTCTTCTGCGAGGAGCGGATGTGCGGTGGCTGCACCGAGACGAGCGAGACCTCCTGCGGTGACGGCATCGACGAGGACTGCGACGGGATGCGCGACTGCGCCGACCCCGAATGCGACGGCGTGGTCTGCGGGCTGGGCGACGTGGTCTGCGGCGGCGGCACCTGCCCGTGCCCGAGCGGGTTCGAGGAGCGCATGTGCGGAGATGGGACCGACGACGACTGCGACGGGCTCGTGGACTGCGACGACCCGGACTGCATGGGCCGGGCGTGCGGCGCGATGGGCGTGATCTGCCTGCCGGACGGGTCGTGCGGGTGCGGCGGCTCGGTCGAGCTCTGCCAGGGCATCGACGACGACTGCAGCGGCGAGGTCGACGAGGGCTGCCCGGTCGGGGTGGGCCAGTGCTGCTCGGCCCGCGCGGGGAGCTTCGGCGGCCCCCTCGGCACCTCCTGGCTCGACGCGTGCCCGACCGGCGCCGCGCTCATCGGCGTCGCCGGCCGCGAAGGGCCGCAGCTGGAGCAGCTCCAGCCCATCTGCGCGGCGCTGGTGTTCGAGCAGGACGTCACGACCTCGCCCGAGCACACGTTCCGCGTCCGCCGCGGCGCCCCGATCCTCGGCGCGCAGCACGGCGCCTCGGGCCCGACGACCTTCGACGACCGCTGCCCGGGCGACGAGGTCGCCATCGGCCTCGGCGGCGCCGCCGACGAGGACTTCGTGGACGCGATCTCGCTGCAGTGCGCGCGCGTCACCATCGGGCGCAACCGCGGCTTCGACTGGCGGATCAGCGTCACCCCCACCGGTAACACGCCGACCCGGGGCGCGGGCGGCGGCGGGAGCTCGAGCGTGTCCGCCAGCTGCGCCGCCGGCTCGGTCATCGTGGCCTTCGATGGCCGCGAGTCCACCCGGGTGAACTTCCTCGGCGCCACCTGTCAGCGACTGCAGCTCTCTTTGCGGTGACTTCGGGGCTTCCGACTTGGTCGCGCGAAGGCTCGAAGCCGCCGGGCGGCTGATGCGGCCTGCTTTGGGGGGAATTTACTCTCGCAAAGGCGCAAAGCCGCAAAGAAGGTGGGGGGCCGCGGGGTGGAGGGACGCCGGGTCGTGGCGGTCGCTGGGCTCGTTGGCTGCGGCTCGTGTTGGGGGAAATTTAATCTCGCAAAGACGCAAAGGGGGGTGGGGCCGCGGGGTGGAGGGGCGCCGGGTCGTGGCGGTCGTTGGCCGGCGGTCGGAGAGTGGCGCGTCGCTCTCGGGGCTCACGCAGAGGTGCCAGAGGGGGCGTCGGGGGACGCTGTCGCGGGGCGCGGCGCGCGGGCGGCGTCTCCGCGCGGCGGTGGGGGATCCGGCCGCGAGCCTCCATCCCGTCGCCGTGCTCCTCTTGGCGGCCTGGCGGCTTTCGAGAGCCAGCTCCCTGCCTCCGTGCGCAGTTGTTTGTGTGAATCGGCGGAGGTTGCGTGTCGCGTCACTGGGACTCGGCGGCGAGCAGCTGCGCTACTTGTGCCAGACACATCGCGCTACGAGGCGCCGTGGGAGCTGGCTTCTCGAGTCACCCTCGTCCGCGACGAACAGGTGGAACAGATGGTCTCCGAAAGGCCAGGTTCCACGAATCAGCACATCCGGCTGACCCGCGGGCATCGCCAGCTGAGCCAAGTGCAGCATTCCCTCCGCCTCCATGAGGTCGGCTATCTGCAACACGAGACGGTCGTCTGCGTGAAACTCCAGGTATGGAACGCCACCGATCTTGTGGCGAGAACATGGCTCGGCGGGATGGTCGGCATCACGATCAGGAACCCAGCCGGCAGAGAAACCGAGCGAGTACTCCGGGATGACCTGAAGCCCCGTTGCCGCGTGTCTCGCCGCATCGCCGCCTAGACCACGAGAGGGCTCGTGGAGCCAGACCTCGAGCGCCTCGCCGCCGTAGATCTTGCCGAAGTCTTCCCCGTAGATGAACTCGGGCGTCGTGTTCAGATAGACCGAAACCTCGAGAGCGTCGCCCTTCGACGAGAGTGGTACCGAGCACAGATGTGGGAGGCCCACCCGCTGTCCGCCGAGCGGAGGCCCGGCTCCGCCGAGACGGCCCTCACAGTCGGCCGTGAGGTGTCGGACGACGAAAGGGAGACACTGAAACGGATTCGGAACGAGCTCAGCAGTCGCATCGTCGAGCACAGAGTCTCGAAGCTTCGATGCGACGGCGGATCGTTGAGCCTCCAAGGCTCCATGGTCGGGCCTCAATCTGACCTCATGATGCGTCTTCTACCAGGCTGCCGACGCGAGGCCAATCGAAGGAAGGCTCTGCCCACGACGCAGAAGCAGGCTGTAGGGACGGGCCTGTGCGGGTCGCCGGCTGCGGCTTCTCTGGAGGGGTTGCTCTCGTAGAGGCGCAAAAGGAGTTGGGGCCGCGGGGTGGAGGGACGCCGGGTCGTGGCGGCCGTTGGCCGGCGGTCGGAGAGTTGGCGCGTCGCTCTCGGGGCTCACGCAGAGGCGCCAGAGGGGGCGACGGGGGACGCTTTCGCGGGGCGCGGCGCGTGGGCGGCGTCTCCGCGCGGCGGTGGGGGACCTGGCCGCGAGCCTCCATCCCGTCGCCGTGCTCCTCTTGGCGGCTTGGCGGCTTTGCGAGAGCCAATCCCCTGTCTCCGTGCGCAATTGCTTTTGTGAACGGCGGCGAGCCTCCATCCCGTCGCCGTGCTCCTCTTTGCGGCCTGGCGGCTTCGGGAGAGCCAGCTCCCTGCCTCCGGCGCAATTGTTCCTGTGAAGCTTCTATCGGAGGAGGCGGAAGATGACGCGGCGGTTCTGCGCGCGGCACTCCTCGTCGACGCTGTCGCCGTCGCCGGAGCAGTGGGGCTGGGTGTCGCCGTAGGAGCGGCTCTCGATGCGCGGGGGGGCGACGCCGCAGAGGACGAGCTGCTCGGCGACCGCGCCGGCGCGCATGGCGCCGAGCCGGTGGTTGGCGGCCGCCGTGCCCTCTTCGTCTGCGTGGCCGATCACGCGGATGCGGGCGTCGGGGTGGGCGGCGGCGAGCTCGCACACGGCGCGCACGTCCTCGCGGAAGCGGGGCGAGACCCGGTCCGAGCCGGAGCGGAAGAGGATGGCCTGCGAGAGCAGCTCCCCCTCGTCGCGCTCGCGCACCACGGGGGCTGGCGGGGGCGGCGGGGCCTCGTCGGGGCAGCCGTCCTCGTCTTCGAAGCCGTTGCGGGTCTCCGCCTGGCGCGGGCATCGGTCGGAGGCGTCGGGGAAGCCGTCGGAGTCGTCGTCCGCGTCGATGCAGCCGTCGTCGTCCTGGAAGCCGTCGACGTCTTCGGGCTCGCCGGGGCAGCGATCGCGGTCGTCGTCGACCCCGTCGCCGTCCTCGTCGAGCGGGGCGGGCGCCGCCTCGGGCGCGCTCGCGCCGAGGTCGATGCGGGCGGTGAGGTTCACGCCGAACGTGAGCAGGTGCGCGTCGTCGCCGTTGGCGGCGTCGTCCGGCTGCACGATCTGGCCGTACCGCACGACCGGCCCCACGCCGAACGCGGGGTGGGGGAAGAAGTCCCAGCCGACGCCGAGGTCGAAGCCGAAGCGCGAGAGGTCTCCGGTGAGCGCGAGGCCGAGGTTGGCGTCGACGAAGGGGCCGCCGACCGGGCCGTCGTCGAGCGCGAAGAAGCCGCGCGCGCCCACCGTGAAGGCGTAGAGGTTGCCGGGCTCCTGGCCGTCGACCGGGAACCACGCGGTGGCGAAGCCGACGTTCACCGCCAGCGGCCCCAGGAGCTCGAGCCCGGCCCGGATCGCGCCGCCCCCGCCCCAGTCGAAGCGGTCGCGGTAGCTCTCGGTCAGCATCACCGACGCCGTGCCCTCGGCGTGGAAGGTGGGCGTCACCTGCGCCGCGGCCGGCGCGGAGACGAGGAGGCAGAGGGCGAAGGCGAGGCGGCTCATCGCGAGATGCTCAGCGCGTAGCGGCGACAGTCGGCGCCGCCGGTGACGCGGTGTACGCGCACCAGCGCGGTGGTGGGCCACGCCGTGCGCCGGCTCCGGCAGTCGTTCCGGCCACCGCGGAGGCACGAGTCGACGAACGACCAGTCGGTGCGGCTGTTCGCTCCCTCGCCCGATCCGCACGGCATGCCGGAGGCGCCGCAGGAGGCGATCACGTCCATCCGGAAGACGTTGCCCTCGTTCGTCGTGAAGCGGATCCGCGGCGTGCCGGTGCCGTGGCGGCGCACGTCGGGGTTCTCGGGGAAGCGGACCAGGAACCAGTCCTCCTGGCCGGGGCTCGGGAGGCGACGGAGCTCGGTCCCGGTGGAGGTGCCGGCGCCGACGGTGCCGAGGTCGATCCGCGTCCCGCACGAGAGGCTGCCGCCGTCGACGCAGCTGCCGCCGCAGGCGACCTGGCCGGGCGGGCACGAGACCACGCAGCTGCCGCCCGCGCAGATCGAGCCGGCCCCACAGGCGTTGCCGCAGCCGCCGCAGTGGCTCCGGTCGCTCGACAGATCCCGGCAGACGCCGCCGCAGTTGGTCAGGCCCCCGCCGCAGCTCACCGTGCACGCGCCGCCGCTGCAGACCTGGCCGGCCGGGCAGGCGTTGCCGCAGCCGCCGCAGTGCAGGCGGTCGCTGCTGGTGTCGCGGCAGGTGCCGCCGCAGAGGGCGAGGCCGCCGCTGCAGGTCACCTGGCAAGCGCCGCCCGAGCAGACCTCGCCAGCGGCGCAGGAGCGGCCGCACGCGCCGCAGTGGAAGCGGTCGGTCCCGAGGTCGCGGCAGACGCCCGAGCAGTCGGTCAGGCCCGCGCCGCAGCTCACGGTGCAGACGCCGCCGGAGCAGACCTCGCCAGCGGCGCAGGAGCGGCCGCAGGCGCCGCAGTGGCGCCGGTCGCTCGAGAGATCGCGACAGACCCCGGCGCAGTTGGTGAGGCCGCCACCGCAGGAGAGCGTGCAGGCGCCGCCCGCGCAGACCTCGCCCGCGCCGCAGGCCCGACCGCAGGCGCCGCAGTGGAGGCGATCGTTGTCGAGGTCGCGGCAGACGCCGGCGCAGTCGGTGAGCCCGGCGCCGCAGCTGACGGTGCAGCCGCCGCCGGAGCAGACCTCGCCGGCGGCGCAGGCGTTGCCGCAGCTGCCGCAGTTCGAGCGATCGGTGCCGAGGTCGCGGCAGACGCCGGCGCAGTCGGTGAGCCCCGCGCCGCAGCTCGGCGTGCAGGTGCCGCCGGAGCAGACCTCGCCGGCGGCGCAGGCGTTGCCGCACGCGCCACAGTGCCCGCGGTCGGTCGAGAGGTCGCGGCAGACGCCGGCGCAGTCGGTGAGCCCGGCGCCGCAGCTGACGGTGCAGGCGCCGCCGGAGCAGACCTCGCCGGCGGCGCAGGCGTTGCCGCACGCGCCGCAGTGGCCCCGGTCGGTCGCGAGGTCACGGCAGGTGCCGCCGCAGTTCGTCTGCCCGCCGCCGCAGCTCAGCACGCAGGCGCTGCCCGAGCAGACCTCGCCGGCGGCGCAGGCGTTGCCGCACGCGCCGCAGTGGTTGCGGTCGGTGGAGACGTCGCGGCAGACGCCGGCGCAGTCGGTGAGCCCGGCGCCGCAGCTGACCTGGCAGGCGCCGCCGGAGCAGACCTCGCCGGCGGCGCAGGCGACGCCGCACGCGCCGCAGTGGCCGCGGTCGCTCGAGAGATCTCGGCAGACGCCGCCGCAGTCGGTGAGCCCCGAGCCGCAGCTGACCACGCAGGCGCCGGCCGCGCAGACCTCGCCGGCCGCGCAGACGTTGCTGCACGCGCCGCAGTTGAGCCGGTCGTTGTCGAGGTCGCGGCAGGTGCCGCCGCAGTTGGTCTGCCCGCCGCCGCAGCTCACCTCGCAGGCGCCCATCGCGCAGCGCGTGCCCTCGACGCAGACGTCGCCGCAGGCGCCGCAGTTGAGGCGGTCGTTGTCGAGGTCACGGCAGACGCCGCCGCAGTCGTCGAGGCCGGGCGAGCAGCTCACCGCGCAGGTCCCGCCCGCGCACACCTCGCCGGGGCCGCAGGGGTTCCCGCAGGCGCCGCAGTGGAGGCGGTCGTTGTCGAGATCGCGGCAGACGCCGCCGCAGTCGGTGAGGCCGGCGCCGCAGCTGACCTCGCAGGTGCCGCCCGAGCAGACCTGGCCGGCCGCGCACACGCTCCCGCAGGCGCCGCAGTGCTGACGGTCGGTCGAGAGATCCCGGCAGACGCCCGAGCAGTTGGTCGTGCCCGCGCCGCAGCTCACCTGGCAGGTGCCGCCCGCGCAGACCTCGCCGGCGGCGCAGGCGGCGCCGCACGCGCCGCAGCTGCCGAGGTCGCTCGAGAGATCGCGGCAGACCCCGCCGCAGTCCGTGAGCCCGGGACCGCAGCTGACCTGACAGGCGCCGCCGGAGCAGACCTCGCCGAGGCCGCAGGCGGTGCCGCACGCGCCGCAGTTCGAGCGGTCGGTGGCGAGGTCCCGGCAGGCGCCGCCGCAGTCGGTCAGGCCCGATCCGCACGAGACCTCGCACGCCCCGGAGCTGCAGACCTCGCCGGCCACGCACGCGTTGCCGCAGGTGCCGCAGTGGAACCGGTCGGTGCCCAGGTCGCGGCAGACGCCGCCACAGTCGGTGAGGCCGGCGCCGCAGCTCAGCTCGCACGAGCCCGCGCTGCAGACCTCGCCCGGGTCGCAGACCGCGCCGCACGCGCCGCAGTTGAGCCGATCGGTCGCGAGATCCCGGCAGACGCCCGCGCAGTCCGTCAGGCCGCCGCCGCAGCTCACCGTGCACGCGCCGGCCGAGCAGACCTGCCCCGCGCCGCAGCTGGCGTCGCAGGCGCCGCAGTGCCCGAGGTCGGTGGTGAGGTCGCGGCAGGTGCCGTCGCAGTTGTCGAGCCCGCCCCCGCACGAGGTCTCGCACGCGCCCGCGCTGCAGACCGTGCCGGTGTCGCAGGCGACGCCGCAGTCCCCGCAGTGGGCGCGGTCGGAGGCCAGGTCGACGCACAGCCCGCCGCACTCGGTCTGGCCCGCCGGGCACGAGATCACGCACGCGCCGCCCTCGCAGATCTCGCCCGCCGCGCAGGTGACGCCGCAGGCGCCGCAGTCGTCGCGGTCGATCGCCAGGTCGGCGCAGTAGGGGCCGTCCGTGTCCTCGCAGCGCTCGAGCACCCCGCCGCAGGTGAGGCCGCAGGCGCCCTCGCTGCAGACCTCGCCGTCGGCGCAGGCCACGCCGCAGGCGCCGCAGTGCGCGCGGTCGGTCCGGGTGTCGGCGCAGAGGCCGTCGCAGAGGATCTGGCCGGCCGGGCAGGACGCCACGCACGCGCCGTCCTCGCACAGCTCTCCGGCCGCGCACGCCGCGCCGCACGCGCCGCAGTGATCGGGGTCGGACGTGGGGTCCACGCACGCATCCCCGCATCGGGTCTCGCTGGGGGCGCAGGGCTCGACGAGGGCGTCCATGCCCGCGTCCCCGGTGGCGCCCACGAGGGGTTGTCCGCTGCAGCCGCACGTCAGCGCGACGATGTAGAGCCACGCCCGTGTGCTCACGATCCCGACCTCGGATCGAGGCTAAACGGGTAGGGGGGCTCCGCTCAACCGTGTCGGCAGAAAAATAGCCGAGGGCGGATCAGCTCCCGGCCAGGCCGACCGCGAACATGAACGCGATGCCCCACGCCGCCATGAGGGTCAGGAGCCACTGGGTGTGCACGGGCTGGAACTGCATGGTGTTCTTCTCCTCCGCCCGGAGAGAGAGCCAACGCCGTGCCAGCGCCCGACAGAGCGGACGCCTCGCGTGGGCCTGCGGCATCTCGCCTCGATGAGGCGGCGCCGGGGATCACGCGTTCATCAGGATCGCGGCGCCGAACAGCCCGCCGTAGAGGACCATCAGGAGCGCCATCACGACGCCCATGATCACGCTCATCACGGTCGAGACGATCGAGACGACGAGCCCCACCACGGTGGCGTCCCGGCCGTGGGCGGGGAGGTCGCCCCGGTCGATCGCCTGGAGATCGCGCCGCGCCATCACGATGCCCGGCACGCTGAGGAAGAGCGAGATGAGCCCGACCGGCCCGCAGAACGAGCAGCCGACGAAGAGCGCCATCAGGCTGCTGAAGCCGAGCACCAGGATCACCACGCTGCGATCCGGGCGGGCCGGCGGGGGCGGCTGCGGACGCATGAGGTGAGGCGGAGGCCCACCGGGCGGCGCCCCCCATCCGCCGTCCCCTCCCTGCTGCGGATGCCAGCTCACGACTCACACTCTAAACTCTCCGGCCATGCCCGCGCACGTCCCGCTCACGCTCCGGCTCCGGGAGCCGGCGCTCCGGCGCGCCGACGGGCTCTTCCACCTGCTGAAGACCCGGCTGGGCAAGGTGCGCCCGGAGGTCCTGGCCGCCTTCGCGTTCAAGAACGACGAGCGCGCGTTCGCGCGGCGGCTGCTCGAGAAGCACTCCCGCTTCTGGCTCTTCCGCACCCACCAGCAGCGCTTCTGCGGCGACTTCCTGGCGGTGGACATGGCGAGCCCCGACGTCGCGGCCCGCCGGGTCTACGCGCTCGACCTGAAGCTCGGCAAGGACGTGGTCGAGGGCGGCGGGGGCGCCGGCAACGCCTTCTCGAACGTCGACGCGGCGGTCCAGGACGTCGCCGCGCGCCTCGCGGTCATCGACGGCGCCGCCTCCGCCGTCCGCCTCGCCGGTGACGGCGCCGCGCTGCTGGCCCGGATCTCCTAGGGCTCGCACGCGCAGGCGGCGGACGTGAGCCGCTCGCGGGCGGAGGCGCAGCGCCCGGAGGAGTCGGTGCAGCGTCGGGCGAGAGCGCGGTCGCCCTCGTGGCGGTCGGCGATGCCGCAGATGCGCTCGCTCAGCTCGCAGATGGACCCGACGAGGTCACACGCCGCGGCGCAATCGGGCTCGGGGCGGGCGAGCACGGTGTCGAGGTCCTCGCTCATCGCGACCTGCTGCCCCTCGAGCTCGGCGGGGTCCTCGCGCTCGGACACGACGGTGCGAGGCGGGCCCGCCATCGAGGCGCCGCCGCAGCCGGCGTAGAGGAGGAGGCCGATGACCCACCATCGCTTCACGGCTCACCTCCGAGTCGCTCACCCCCGAGCGCGCGCTCGAGGAGCGCCTCCTGGATGGCGATGGCGCGCGCGTAGTCCTCGGCGGCGTCGCGATCGCGTCCGCTCGCCTCGTGGGCGCGTCCGCGGGTGATGATCAGGTTGGCGGTGAACACGTCCTCTCCCTCTCCGAGCTCGAGCCCTCGCCGCACGAAGCGCATGGCGCGCTCCGCGTCGCCGCGCGCGAGGTGGATCCGCGCCACGCGGTCGCAGGCGTCCTGACGTACCACCCGGGCGTCTTCTTCAGCCACTCCCGCCGGCACCTCCCGCGCCAGGAGCGCCCCGAGGCGCCGCAGCGCCGCCTCGTCGTCCCCGGCGGCGGCCGCCGCCTCGGCCGCGGCGCTGTCCGCCCGGGCGGCGGCGACCCACGCGCGCGGGGCCTCACCCTCGCAGCCACAGAGCAGCGCGAGCAGGCCGAGCAGGGCTGGCAAGATCCGGTTCATCGCGCGCCGTACCGCTCCTCGAGCGCCGCGTACACCGCGCCCCGATAGTCGCCCATCGCGTCGTCGAAGCGCGCGTCGTCGCCGGCGAGCCGCGCCTCGAGCACCGCCGGGTCGGGCGCGGGGAGGGCGGTCGCCGTCGTCGGGCCGCGCGGGCGCAGCCACACGAACAGCATCAGCGCCGCGGCCAGCCCCATCGCGCCCAGCACCCAGCCCCACCGCGGAGGGCGACGCCGCTCGGGCGTGCGCGCCGCGATCCGGTCGGCCGCCTCGAGCACGTCGCCCAGCACCGCCTCGGCGCGATCGGGGGGCAGCGCGCCGCCGTCGCGCCCGTAGCGCAGCAGCGCCGCCGTCTGGAGCGCGTCCTCCGGCAGATCCTCGCGGGCGCTTCCCCGCTCGAGCGCGTGCGCCAGCGCCTCCGCCTCGCGCCGCTCCTCGTCGGTGATCTCCTCGTCCTCGATCATGCGGGCTCCCTGGCCTCGGCGCCGATCAGCGCCTCCCATTCCTTGCGAAACGCGCGCAGCGCGCGCAGCAGCACCACGTCGAAGGTGCCGAGCTTCACGTCGAGCGCCGCCGCGCAGTCTTCCCGGCTCCGGTCCTCGAGGAAGCGGAGCCCGATCGCGCGGGCGTAGCGGGGGTTGATGCGCTCGAGCACGGTCTGCACCGTCTCCTTCAGCATCGCGAGCTGCTCCGCCTCCGCCAGCTCCTTCTCCGGCCGCGGCGAGCTCGGCCGCAGCGGCGCGAGCAGCTCCTCGAAGCTGCTGAGCGCGCGGCGGGTGCGGGCCTTGACGCGGTGCATGTCGGTCGCCTCGTTGGCCGCGATGCGGCCGAGCCAGAAGTAGAAGCTGGTGCCCCGGTCGTCGTAGCGGTCGAGCTTCTCGAGCGCCTTCCGGAAGGTCTCGCTCAGCGCGTCCTCGGCCGCCTGACGGTTCCCGAGCTTCGGCATCAGGACCTGGGCGAAGAGCCGCGGCGCGAACGCGCGGTACAGGGTCGCCACCGCCTCGCGGTCTCCCCGTCGCGCGCGCTCGAGCAGGTCGCGCTCGCGCGCGAGCCACGCCTTCGATGTGAAGTCGACCTCCACCCCGGCCCCGGGCTACCGCATCTCAGCCTTCGACGTCCACGCGGATCGAAGCGCGGAACCGCCGGACTGGCTGCCCCGTGCGCCGGGCGAGCGCCTCGGCGAGGTCCTCGAGCATGCCGAGGTCTCGCTGCAGCTCCCGGTCGGCCGGGCGCGCCGCGCTCACCGCCCCGACCACCGCGCGGACCCGGTCGAGCCGGCCCTGGGCCTCGGCGTAGCTCCCGCGCTGGGCGAGCTCGGCCACCCGCTTCAGGTCTCTCGCCATCCACGCCACCGCGGAGTTGCGCGCGACGGTGCCCTCGGCGACGTCGGTGACCACGAAGACCGGCTGGGCGTTCTCGACGCGCCGCGGCTCGTTCGCGCGCATGTCGGTGAAGTCGAGGGTGAAGCGGCCGACGGTGGGCGTGCGGTCGAGCGGATCGACGCCGCGCAGGGTCCAGAGCACTGTCCGATGCTGCGCCGCCCCGAGCCTCCCGACGTCGGCCTGCCAGTGAGGCCCCCGCGCCTGCGCCGTCGCCCCCTCGACCCGCACCACCTGCACCCCCGGCGCCGGCGTGAAGGTGACGTGCACTCCGTCGGCCACGTCCTCGAGCAGGCCGGCCGCCTCCCGCGCGAAGACCCGCTCGATCTCGTCCGGCGAGTCGAGGAAGTAGTGGTTGCCGCGGCCCTGCCGGCTCATCTCGACCAGCACGTCGTCCCGGTGGCCGAGCCCCACGCCGATCGCGCTCAGGCGGATCCCGTCGGCGTCCCCGCGCGCCGCCCAGCCGCCGATCCGGTGCAGGTCGGTGTCGCCCACGTTGGCGACCGCGTCGGTGAGGAGCACCACCCGCCGGAGGTGCGTGGTCGGCTCCTGGGCGAGCGCCGCGTAGCCCACCTGGAGGCCGTGCGAGAGGTTGGTCGCGCCGCGCGGCTGCAGCCGATCGATGGCGGCGTGCAGCGCCTCGCCCTCGCTCACGCTCGTGACCGGCAGGATCACCTCGGCGTAGTCGTCGAACGCGGTCACGCCGACCCGGTCGCGCGGATCGAGCTGATCGACCAGCCGGTGCAGCGCCTGCCGCACGTAGGTCATCTTGTCCTCCTCCTGCATCGAGCCGGAGCGGTCGACGACGAACATCATCGCCATCGGCGGTCGCACGTCGGGGTTCCGGCCGCGGACCACCGTCTGCACGACGAAGAGCGGCTCGCTCGACTCCGCGGCCCAGGCGGCGCGCGCGCCCTCGACGCTGACGCCGGCCGCGTGAGGCGCCGGGTCGGCGACCGACTCCGGGTAGTCGGCGAGGAAGTCGTCCACCCGGATCTCCGAGGGCTGCGGCAGGCCGCCGTGGGAGGCGACGTACCGGGTCCGGGCGCGGCTGGCGTAGGCTCCCCCGCAGGCGACCAGGGTGAGCGCGACGAGGGAGAGGGCGAGTTGACGGCGAGCGAGCATGAGAACCTCCGGGCTGTGTTCGGAGCCCCAACGCGGCCGCGGCGCGCGGCTTACACCGTCCTCGCCTTCTTTCTGCTCGCGCTCTCCGCCTGCGACCGCGCCGACGTCGACCGCGTCGTCCTGCGCGCCGAGAGCCCGGCCGGCGTGCCGCTGCATCCGTCGGAGGGATCGCGGCAGGTGTCGGGGAGGATCCCGGACGGAGCCGAGGCCGAGCTGCTCCGGCGCGGGCGCAGCGGATGGTTGGAGGTGAGGTGGGAGCAGAGGAGAGGCTGGATCAGCCCCCGCTACGTCGCCCCCGCCTCCACCCCCGCCCCCGCCACCGAGTCCGAGTCCGAGTCCGAAACCGAGTCCGAGACCGCCCCCGCTGCCGCTGCCGCTGCCGGCCCCGCTGCGGCTGCCGGCCCCGCTGCCGCTGCCGCCCCCGCTGCCGCCCCCGCCGCCGTCTGGCGCTCACGCGCCTCCTGCCTCGCCTCCCTGCAGCCGCCACCGACGGCCCCGCGGATCGCGACCTGGAACCTGCGCTGGTTCCCGGACGGCAGCCCGGAGCGCGACCAGCCCACCGACGTGGCCTGGATGGCCTGCGCGATGGCGAGCCTCGGCGCCGACGCGATCGCGGTGCAGGAGGTCGTGCTCCACGCGCGCGGCCGGGCGGCGCTCGAGGCGCTGCGCGAGGCGCTGGGGCGGCACACCGGAGGGCGCTGGGTCGCCCACCTCGACCGTTGCCCGCGGGACGGTCGGCAGCACGTCGGCTGGCTGGTGAACGAGGCCCGCGTGGCCGTCTCGGAGGTCCAGCAGCTGGACGCCCTCAACCCGCTCGGCGGCTGCGACGGACACCTCCGGCCCGGGCTCGCGGCGCGGCTCGCCTTCGAAGGCGGCCCGGATCTGATCGGCATCAGCGTGCACCTCGACTCCGGACGGGACGGGCGCGATCGACGGCACCGCGAGCAGAGCTGGGCCGCGATCGAGCGCGAGGTCGAGCGGCTGAGCGCGCGCGACGAGGACGTGCTGGTGATCGGCGACCTCAACACCATGGGCGCGGGCGACGCGAGCGCCGCGTCCGAGCGCGCCGACCTCGACGCCTTCCTCCGGGGCGCGCGGCCGGGGCTGCGGCGCGTGCGCAGCGACGTGGCCTGCACCGAGTTCTTCCGCGGACGAGGCGGGCACCTCGACCACGCGATCGTCACCCTCGCGCTGCGCGAGCTCGAAGGAGACGCGCGCGTGCACGGGCCCTGCGCCCTCCAGCGCTGCCGGCTCTCCGGCGCTCGCCCCGCGGCGCTCGACCACCTGAGCGATCACTGCCCGGTCGTCGTGTCGCTCTCGGCCGGTCGCTGAGCCTCGCCTTCGACACGCGGTCGGGCCGAGAGCAGCGACTCGAGGTCGAGCGTGCCGTCGCCCACGAACACGACGGCGCCCATCAGCACCTGGGGGTCGAAGTCTTCGTCGGGCGCCCCGTCGTCGTCGACCGGGGCCGGCGCGGGCGGGATCCGCGGCAGCGCCTTGGCCGGCGGGCTCGAGGGGACGGCGGCGAGCCCCACCGCGGCGAGGGCGGCTCCGGCGACCGCGACCGCGCCGCGGCGTTGCCGTGCCCGGCCGACCAGGCAGTCGGAGGTGATGAGCCGTCCGTCCCGGCGACGGTAGGCGCGGGCGCAGAGCTCGCCCTCGTGGGCCACCAGCAGCGCCGCGGCCTCCGTCGCGGTCAGCCCGGTCAGGTCGTAGACCTTCCGGTCGCAGAGCCCGCACTCCCGGACCGGTCCATCTCCGACCATCGCCTCCCACCTGGCCGGGCACGAGAAGGCGCCGCGCGCCGACCCCACGATGAGCCGCGCCGCCTCGGCGCGGTGCGCGTCGATCTCCGCCTCGACCGCCGCCAGCTGCGCGGCGTCTCCTCCGGTTCGTAGCGCGTCGCGTCTGGCGACGAGGGCCTCGAGCTGGCTGCGGAACGGCATGCGGGGGCCGACACCGGGCGGCGTGGGAGGTTCCGCGGCGGGTCCAGAGGCGCAGTCGGGGCGCGATGACACGGTCGATCGCCCGTCCCGCGCCGCGACGGTGGCTGGATCGTGGGCTGCTTCTCCCTTCGTCATGCACCGATCGATCCCCGCGCTCTTCGTCGTCGCCCTCCTCGTCGCCGCCCTCGACGCGCCAGGCGTCGCGCAGGACGCGCCGCCGCCGCCGGGGCAGCTCCGGATCGAGCTGAGCGCCGAGGTCGAGAGCGACGACGACGCGGTGTTCCGCTGGCGCGTCCATCCCGCCGAGGCGCTGACCTGCACCCTCGACGCGGACGGCGACGGCATCTTCGAGCACAGCGTCGAGGACTGCGACGCCACCACCGAGCTGCGCCACGGCTACGACGAGGACGGGACCTACCACGCGATCTTCGTCGCGCGCTCGCGCGACGGGCGATCGGGGCAGGCCTCCGTCACGGTCACGATCGATTGACGCTGACTCACGGGGTGACGCAGCCGCACCCGCAGGCCTCGTCGATGGAGCTCGCGCCGTCGGGGCAGCGATAGGTGAGCGCGGCGCACTCGCGCACGTCGAACGAGATGTAGTCGACGCCGGCTGCGGCGGGGTCGGGGCAGGTCCCGGGGTCGGCCAGGCAGCCACAGCCGCAGTCGTCCTCGAAGGGCGACCAGCCCGGCTCGCAGTGCGGCACCCCGGCGAGCGCGCACTCGTCGGGATCGCGGAGCTGGTACTGCGCGCCCGGTCGCGTGTCGCCGGTGCAGGTCGGGGCGACCGGCCGGCAGCCGCAGCCGCAGTGATCCGAGAACTGCTCGGTGCCCGGGTCGCAGAGGAAGTCGCCGATGAGCGCGCACATCTCCGGATCCATGCTCTCGTAGCGCACGCCGGGCTCGGCCGGATCCGGGCAGCGGGGCGCGGTGGGCCGGCAGCCGCAGCCGCAGTCGTCCGAGAACTGCTCGGTGCCCGGGTCGCAGAGGAAGTCGCCGATGAGCGCGCACCGCTCCGGGTCCCCGCTCTCGTAGCGCACGCCCGGCTCGCTCGGGTCGGGGCAGGCCGCGACGCCCCCGACGCAGCCGCAGCCGCAGGCGTCGGAGAAGAGGGTCTCGCCCGGCGCGCAGCCGAAGAGCGCGGCCGCGCAGGTGCCGACGTCGGTCGACACGTAGCGCACGGCGGGGTCGGCCGGGTCGGGGCACCCGGCGCAGTCGTCGTCGGGCAGCGGGCAGAAGGCGTCGCAGACGCCGTCGCCGTAGAAGCCCTCGGACGCGCAGAGATCGGTGCCGTCGTCGGCGCGGCCGCCCATCAGGCGGGCCTGCTCGCGGGTGATCCCCGAGCCGGAGACGCAGCCGGCGAAGAGGGCTGCGGTGAGGAGAATCGAAGCGGGGGCTCTCATGTCCATTCCTTTCTCTGGACGCACCTCGCCGTCCGCTCCGAGCGGAGCGCGTGAGGGGCGTCGAACCTGGGCGGGGGTCAGTCGCGGCCGTCGACGAAGAGCGAGATCGGGCGGCGGTCCGCCATCGGCGCGGTCGACTCGAGGAAGACGATGCCCTCGGCCGGGCCCGGCGCGGTCGGGGTCGCCGCCACGACCAGCTCCGCCGCCTCGCCGTCGGCCAGCGCGGTCGGGGCGCTCACGATCTCGAACGGGCCGTCGGTGCGGAGGCGCGCCGGGGCGAAGGTCAGGGGCTCACCGCAGTCGTTCGTGACCGTGACCCGCTGCTCCAGCCGCCCGCCGACCGGCACGTCGCCGAAGTCGAGCTCGAGCTCGGTCACGAAGCAGTCGGCCAGGGGGCGCGGCGCCGGACGCAGGGTCGCGGGCTCGCCCTCGCCGACGAGGTCCACCGGCGCCGAGCGGGCCGCGCCCACCCGGGCCTGGACGCGGTGCTCGTCCTCGATCGGGCCGATCGCGGTCACGCTGAAGCGGCCGTCCGCGGCCACCGGCTCGGCGCGGGGCGGCGCGTCGCCGTCGAGGTGGACCACGACCACCACGCCCTCCGGGGGATCGACCCGCCCGGTGAAGGCGGGCAGGCCGACGCCGCCGGTCGGAGGCTCGGCCATCGAGTCGACGTCGAGGTTCGGCGGGCTCGGCTGGGGGCTCACCCCGCACGCCGGGAGCGCGAAGAGGAGGAGCGTCAGCGCCAGTTTGCGGAAGCGAAGCACGACCCGACCCAGCGCAGCGACCATGCCAGCTCCGGGTTCGGCCGGCATCGAGTTTTGGTTGTCTCGAAGTGTCTCGTCTTGTATCGGTGTCTCGTGCGCTTCGCGGGGCGATACCGGCTCGAGGGCCTGCTGGGGGAAGGGGGCGCCGCCTCCACCCACCGGGCGTTCGACGAGGTCCGCGGCGAGCGGGTGGCGCTCAAGGTGCTGCGGTCCGGCGCCGCCGCGCTCGAGGCCTCGCTGCTCCGCGAGCTCGAGGTGCTCGGCCCCCTGGCCCACCCGAGCCTCGCCGCGGTGCTGGACCACGGCCGCGCGTCCCATGAGGGCGAGGTGCGCGTGTACTACGCGGCGCGTCTCGTGCGCGGCCCGCCCCTCACCGCGCTCGCCGAGCGGGGCTGGGGGACGCTCGCCGGTCCCCTCCTCGACGTGCTCGAGGCCCTCCACGTGCTCCACGGGGCGGGCTTCCGGCACGGCGACCTCGGCCCGCCCAACATCCTGGTCGACGCGCCCGGCCGTGGCGTGCTGATCGACCTCGGGTGCGCGGCGCCGCTGGGCGAGGCGAGCGAGGCGGTCTCCGGCACCCCGGGCTTCCTCGCGCCCGAGCTCCTCGAGGGCCGAGCCGCCGACGCGCGGGCGGATCTGTTCGCCTTCGGTCGCACCGTCGAGGCGCTCGCCGCGCTCGCCGGCCCGCCACCCGAGCCGTGGCGCGCGCTCGCGGCCCGGTGCGTCGCCGCGGCGCCGGGGGACCGACCGTCCGAGGCGGCGGAGCTGCTCGAGGCGCTGGGGGAAGGGCGCCGGCTCCTGTTCGGGCGCTCGGCCGAGTCGGGGCGGCTGGTCGGGCGCGACGCCGAGGTGGCTCGCGGCGAGGCGATCCTCGGCGCGCTGCTCGCCGGCGAGCCAGGGTCCCGGGTGCTGGCGGTGGACGGCCCGCCCGGCAGCGGCCGGAGCCGGCTGCTCGCGGCGCTGAAGCGGTCGGCGCAGCCGCGCTGTGAGGTGGTGGAGATCGGAGCCCGGCGCAGCGACGGGCTCACGCGCTGGCTCGGGCCGACGGCGCCGGGCGTGGAGGGCGCGCTCGACCGGTTGGGCGCCCTGCGCGCGGAGCCCGAGCCCCGGCTCTGGGTGATGGACGACGCCGACCAGCTCGATCCGGCCGACGGCGCGCGGCTGGCCGCGATCGCGCGGGCCCTCGAGCCGGGCGACCCGATCGCGCTCTTCGTGGTCGGGCTCCCGGACGACGTCGACGGCGTGGAGCGGTGCCGGCTCGGGCCGCTCGACGAGGCGGCGGTGGCGCGCTGGGCCGAGGGCAAGCTCGACCCCTCGGCGGCCCACGCCCTGCACGCGGCGAGCGGTGGGCAGCCGGCCGCGATCCGGCGGCTGCTCGCGCACGCGATGACCGGCGCCTCGATCGAGCGGATCGAGGGCGACGTGGACGGGGCGTCGCTCGAGGCGCTGGATCCAGAGGCGCGGCGCACGCTCGCGGCCCTGGCCGCGCACGAGGTCGAGCTGGGCGTCGCGGACCTCGAGGCGCTGGGCGTCCCCGCCGACGTGACGACCCTCGCGGCGCGCGGGTGGGTCCGGGAGCGAGCGGGGGGCGTGGCCCTCGCGCGACCGGCCGACGCGTCCGCGATCCTGGCGCTGGCGCCGCCCGAGGACATCCGCGCGCTCCACCGCGCGCTCGCGGCGCGCTTCGACCGGGGCCCGGAGGCGGTGCGGCACCGGGCGCGGTCCGGCGACGTCGAGGGCGCGCTCGCGCGGCTGCCCGCGGTCGGGGAGGCGGCCGGGGCTCGCTGGCGGGCGGCGGCCCGGGCGCTGAAGGACGCCGGCGATCCACGCGCGCGCCTCGAGGGGGCAAGACGGCTGGCGATGGATGGGGCGCTGGACGAGGCGGCCGAGGCGCTCCGGGGGCTCGTCGACGCCGCGCCCTTCGAGGCTCGCCTGGAGCTGGGGCGGGCCTTGCTCCGGCTCGAGCGCGCGTCCGAGGCGCTCGACGTCCTCCGCGAAGCCGAGGCGTACGCGGCGAGCGACGCCGACGAAGCTCACCGCGCCGACGCGATGGCGCGCGCGCACATCAAGCTCGGCGCCTACCGCGAGGCGCTCGAGGTGGCCGAGCCGGCGCTCTCGCGGGCGGACGGCCTCACGAGCGGCGCCCTCGCCGAGGACGTCGGCGTGGCGTGCAGCTACCTCGGGCGCCCCGAGGCGGACGGCTGGCTGCGCGAGGCGGCGCGCCGTCTCGAAGGCGGCGGCCGCCCCCGGGACCGCGTGCGCGTGGAGAGCTACCTCGCGATCGACGCCTACCGGCGCGGCGATCTCGACGCGGCCCGGGACGGCTACGCCGCGGCCCTGTCGCTCGTCGAGGCCCACGGGCTCGACGAGCAGCTCGCGCACGCGGCCCTGAACGTCGGCACGGTGCAGCACCAGCGCGGGGCGCTCGCCGACGCCCGGGCCGCGTATCACCGGGCCGAGCGGGTCGCGCGAGCCCTCGGGCAGCGGGCCACCCTCGCGACCGCGCGCTTCGACCTCGCGCAGCTCTACGCCGATCTCGGCGCCTGGGATCGGGCGGCCGACGCCGTCGAACGCGCCGAGCGCGAGGCGGCCGACGGAGGCTTCCGGCTCCTGCTGGGCGGCTGCGCGATGGTGCGGGCCCAGATCGCGCTCCACGCAGGCCGGGACGCCGACGCCCCGCTCGCGGAGGCGCGCCGGACCTTCGAGGCGCTCGGGGCCGCGCGCGAGCTCCACGAGGTGGCCCTCCTCGAGGCCGAGGTCATGCTGGGACGCGGCGCGCTCGACGACGCCGAGGCGCGCCTCGCCTCGGTCGACGCCGCCGGGGGAGACGTCGCCGTCCGCCGCCGCCTGCTCGTCGCGGCCTGCCTTCGCGCCCGGGGGGACGAGGCCGGGGCCCGACGCGTGCTCGAGGAGGCGCTCGCCGAGGCCGTGGGGCCGCTCGGCGCCGAGGCGCACGCCGCCCTCGCCGCGTCGTGGGAGGCGTCGGGCGGAGCGCGGAGCGCCGAGACCCACGCCGCGGAGGCCGAGCGACGATGCGAGCGGATGGCGTCGGGGCTGCCGGCCGGGCTGGTCGACGCGTTCTGGGCCCACCCGCGTCGGGCCGCGCTCCGGCGGGCTGCGCCCATCCACGAGGCGGCCGGAGGCGGAATCCGCGAGCGGCAGCTCGAGCGGCTCCTCGCGCTCAACCGGCAGCTCGGCTCGTCGCTCGCCGTCGACGACGTCTGTCGGCAGGCGCTCGACGCGGCCATCGAGCTCACCGGCGCGGAGCGCGGCTACGTGCTGCGGCTCGAGGAGGGGGGCGCGCTGACCGTCGCCGTCGCCCGGAACCTCGACCGTGCGGGGATCGATCCCGATCAGCTCGCCTTCAGCCGGTCGATCGCCGAGCGCGCCATCGAGGCGGGGGAGGTGGTGATGACCCTCGACGCCCTGGCGGACGCGCGCTTCGCCGCGCACCGATCGGTGCACGCGATGAAGCTGCGATCGGTCATGGCCGTGCCGATCCCCTCGCCGCGCGGCGTGGCCGGCGCGCTCTACCTCGACAACCGCTTCCTCCGCGGCCGCTTCGCCGAGGTCGATCGCGAGATCCTCGTCGCCTTCGCCGACCAGGTCGCCATCGCGCTCGAGAACGCGCGCCTCCACGAGGAGCTGGCGCGACGCGCCGATGCCCTCGACGCGCAGCGCGCCCGGATCGAGGCGTTGAGCCGGGGGCAGGCGGCGCGCATCGAGGCCCTCGAGAGCGAGCTCTGGGAGCGCCAGCGCGCGCTCGAGCGCCGCTACGACTACGCCGAGCTCGTCGCGGACGCGCCCGCGATGCAGCCGGTGCTGGCCACCCTCGACCGGGTCATCGACTCGCCGCTCGCCATCCTGGTCACCGGCGAGAGCGGCACCGGCAAGGAGCTCGTCGCGCGGGCCATCCACTTCAACGGGCCGCGCAAGGCCGGCCCCTTCGTCACCGTCAACTGCGCCGCGCTCCCCGAGACGCTGCTGGAGTCGGAGCTGTTCGGCCACGTGAAGGGCGCCTTCACCGGCGCCGAGCGCGACAAGCCCGGTCTGATGGTGGCGGCCTCCGGGGGCACGCTCTTCCTCGACGAGCTCGGCGAGACGTCTCCGCTCACGCAGGCCAAGCTGCTCCGCGCGCTCGAGACCCGCGAGGTGCGCCCGGTGGGCGGCGATCGGGCGGTGCCGGTCGACTTCCGCCTCGTCTCGGCGACCAACCGCGACCTGCGCGAGGAGGTCGAGGCGGGCCGCTTCCGCGAGGACCTCTACTACCGCATCGGCGTCGTGGAGCTGCGGCTGCCGCCGCTCCGCGAGCGCCTCGAGGACCTCCCGGCGCTCTGCCGGCGCGTGCTCGACGCGGCGGCCGAAGAGATGGGGCGGCCGGCGCCGAAGCTCTCGCCCGAGGCGCTCGCGATGCTCTCGTCGCAGCGCTGGCCGGGCAACGTGCGGGAGCTCCAGAACGCGCTCCGCGGCGCGCTCGTCCTCGCCGACGGCGACACCCTCGCGCCGGCCCACTTCGCGCTGCGCACCCGGGCCCCGCGTCGGCCCGCCGAGAGCCGGGCCGAGCACCAGCGCCGGGAGAAGGCCCGCATCCTGCGCGCGCTCGAGGCGACCGGCTGGAACGTGAGCGCGGCCGCCCGCGAGCTGGGCATGGGGCGGGCCACCCTGTACCGGAAGCTGGCGCTCCACGGCGTGCCGACCGCGCGCGAGCGCTCCGGTCCGTGAGGTCCCGCCCGGCAGGTGTTGACGGGCGGGGGAGGGCGGTGAAGGGTCCGCGCCATGACGACGTGGCTCGACGAGGTGGTGAGCGGGACCGAGCGCCGGCTGCAGGCGTTCTTCGACGAGGAGCGGGCGCGGCTCGAGGCGCTCGCGGTCGAGTCGGCCGAGCTGGTCGAGGCGCTGGAGAGCCTGACCATGCGCGGCGGCAAGCGCCTCCGCCCGGCGGTGCTCTTCGCGGGGTTCAAGGCGGTGAAGCCCGCCGGCGGCTTCGACGAGGTCGCCGACGCGTGCGCCGCGCTGGAGCTGCTCCAGACCTACCTGCTCGTGCACGACGACTGGATGGACGGCGACGCCGAGCGGCGCGGCGGCCCGTCGGTGCACCACAGCCTCGGCGAGCGCCACGGCGACGGTCACCTCGGCGCCTCGCTGGCCATCCTCGCCGGCGATCTCGCCAGCGCCCAGAGCTGGCGCCTCCTCATGAGCGCGACCGACGACCCCGACCGGCGCGCGGCGCTGACCGCGGTGGCCCTCCGCATGCACGAGGAGGTCATCGTCGGCCAGCAGCTCGACGTGCTCGCGGTGGAGGACGTCTCCCGCATGCACCAGCTCAAGACCGGCAGCTACACCCTCCGCGGTCCGCTGGCGCTCGGCGCGGTGCTCGGCGACGCGACCGAGGCCCAGCGCGCGGCGCTCGACGCCTTCGGTCTCCCGCTCGGCGAGGCGTTCCAGATCCGCGACGACATCCTCGGCACCTTCGGCGACCCGAGCGCGACCGGGAAGCCGGCCGGCAACGATCTCCGCGCCGGCAAGCGCACCTCGCTGGTCCGCGCCGCCGAGCAGTCGGGCGACGAGGCGGCCCTCGCCGCGATCCGCAAGGTGCACGGCAAGGCCGACGCGGCCGACGCCGACGTCGCCGCCGCCATCGCCGCCCTCGAGTCCTCGGGCGCCAAGGCGTCCGTGCTCTCCCGCCTGGAGCGGCTCCTGAAGGAGGCGCACGCGGCGATCGAGGGCGCCGAGCTGTCGGACGAGGGCCGCGCGATGCTCCGCGCGCTCGCCGAGAAGCTCGCCGTCCGGAGCACGTGAGCGTTCTCCTGAAAGAAATCGGAGCGGCGTCCGTATCCTGAGGTGTGCAGTCGTTGAGCGCCCTCTTCCGCCGCCTTTATCGCAGGCCCCGCCTCCGCCTCGCTCCCGAGGGCGGCGCCTGGCTGGCCAACTCGCTCCACACCGAGTGGCACGACGCGATGGACACGCAGAAGGTCCCGGCGCTCTCCGCCGCCGCCGCGCGCGAGGTGCTGCGAGCGGCGGGGTGAGCGGCTCGCGATGCGCACGGTTCGTCGACGACCGTGCGGGGCGGCGCCGGTGGGCTATCCTCCGCGCGCCGTGAGCTCCAAGAAGGTGGCGATCCTGGGCGGTGGGCCCGCCGGGAGCGCGCTCGCGCTGCACCTCGTGCGGCGCGGCGTCGACCCGGACGATCTGGTGATCCTCGACAAGGCCCGCTTCCCGCGGCCCAAGCTCTGTGGAGGCGCGCTCACCTGGCGTGGCACCGAGGCGCTGGGGGCGCTGATCGGCGAGCCCCCGGGCGGCGCCCGGACGGTCGGGCTCTCGTTTCGCTCGGCCCTCGGCGACATGGAGGTCTTCGAGCGGGGCGGGCAGTGGCTCTACGACCGCGCCCTGCTCGATCACCGGCTGCTCCAGGCGGCGCAGGCCGCGGGCGTCGAGGTCCGCGAGGGCGAGGCGGTGACCGAGCTGAGCCCGAGCGCGGGGGGCTGGCGGGTGGTGACGGCGTCCGGCGCCGAGACCTATCCCTGGGTCGCGGGCGCCGACGGCGCGTGCGGGATCAGCCGGCGGGCGAGCGAGCTGCCCGGAGGGATCACCGGGCGCCTGGTCGAGGCGGTCTTCGAGCCGGTCGGCGAGACCCCCGATCCGTCGCTCCTCCACTTCGACTTCGACCCGCTCCTCGACGGCATCCCGGGCTACGCGTGGATCTTCCCGTACCCGAAGCCGGGCGCGGACGGCCTCTGGAAGCTCGGCATCATGGACGGCCGCGGGCAGGTGCCGGGCAAGGAGCTCCGGCGCTGGACGATGCAATTCGCCGAGCGGCACGGCTTCCGCCTGGTCGACGACAAGCTCGCGGGCTGGCCGGAGCGTTACTACGACGCCTCGACCCGCGGCCATCGCCCCGGGCTGGTGCTGGTCGGTGAGGCGTTCGGCATCGACGCGCTGCTCGGCGAGGGCATCGCGCCGGCGCTCTACCACGCCGAGTACGTCGCCGAGCGGCTGAAGGGCGCGCTCGATCGGGGCGTCGACCGGATCCGCGGCTTCGAGCGCGGCTTCCTCCGCACCCTCGAGGGCCGGAACCTCTGGTTCCAGGCGCGCCTCGCCGATCGCATCTACGGGCCGCGCGGGCTCAGCTGGCTCAAGACGCTCTTCGGCCTGCCCCGGCTCACCCAGCTCGCGAACGCGGGCGGCGACGCCTACGGACGGCTGAGCCGGCGCATCCCGTCGCTCATCGGGAGCTACCTCCTCTACCTCGCCACCCACGGCCTGCCGAGCAACGCGGCGCCGGCCCACCAACCCGAGCAGCAGGCGCCATGATCTACCGCGCGCTCGTCCGTCCCCTCTTCTTCATGCTGCCGCCCGAGGCCGCGCACCACGCCGCGTTCGGGGCCCTGCGCTTCTCCATGGCGGTGCCGGGGATCGGCGCGCTGACCGAGTCCCTGCTCGCGCCCTCGGATCCGGCGCTCGAGGTCGACGCGTTCGGGGTGCGCTTCCCGACGCCGGTCGGGCTCGCGGCCGGCTTCGACAAGGACGCGATCGGCTTCGGCGCGCTCGCGCGGCTGGGCTTCGGTCACGTCGAGGTCGGCACGCTCACCGCGCACGCGCAGCCCGGCAACGACAAGCCGCGCATGTTCCGTCTCCCCGCCGATCGCGCGCTCATCAACCGCATGGGCTTCAACAACCGCGGCTCGGCCGACGCGGTGCGCAGGCTCGCGACGCCCCGGCGCATCCCGCTCGGGGTGAACATCGGCAAGAGCAAGCTCACGCCGGAGGCGGAGGCCGCGGAGGACTACCGGACCAGCGCGCTCCGGGTCGCGCCCCACGCCGACTACCTCGTGGTCAACGTCAGCTCGCCGAACACGCCGGGGCTCCGCGACCTGCAGGCGGTGGAGAAGCTGAGGCCGATCCTCGCCGCGGTGCGCGAGGCCTCCGAGGAGGCCTGCGAGACGCCGCCGCCGCTGCTGGTGAAGATCGCCCCCGACCTGAGCGACGAGGACGTCGACGCGGTCGGCGCGCTCGCGCTCGATCTGCAGCTCGCCGGGGTCATCGCCACCAACACCACCATCTCGCGCGCCGGCCTGCGCACGCCCGAGCCGGAGTCGTTCGGGCCCGGCGGGCTCAGCGGCGCCCCGCTCAAGGCGCGCGCCCTCGAGGTCATCGCGCGCCTGCGGCGGGCGGTCGGGGATCGCTGCGCGCTCATCGCGGCCGGCGGCATCGAGGACGCGGACGACGCCTGGGCGCGCATCACCCACGGCGCGTCGCTCGTCCAGATCTACACCGGCTTCATCTACGGCGGCCCGCTGGCCCCGCGTCGGATCGCGCTCGGTCTCGCGGAGCGCGCGCGCGCCGAGGGCTTCGAACGGGTCAGCGACGCGATCGGCTCCGCGATCTGATCAGAAGAGCATCATCGTGCCGTCGGCCAGGTCGCCGAGGCTCGTCTCCTTCGGCGGGAAGCAGCCGCCCCACTCGACGCCGAGCGCCACCGTGGTGCCCTCGTGCTCGAAGACGACGTGGAACGGCGGCGCGGCCGGCCAGTTCGCGGCCAGACAAGGCAAGCCGATGCGACACCGGATGCCCATCTGGGCGAGCTCGTACTTGAGGCGCCCGGCCCACACGTTGGCGAGCTCGAGGGCGAAGTCCTCGATCAGCTCCGGGTCGGCGCTGCCGAGCTGCCGCTCGAGCTCGCGCATCACCACCTGGCGGCAGGTCACGATGGTCAGGTCGACGTCGAAGGAGTCGCCCTCGGCGCCGATGCGCACCACGTAGCAGCCCGGGGGCCGTTGCAGCCGCCAGGCGTCCTCGACGCGCCGCACCTCGGGGCCGACGACGGTGTCGGCGGCGCGGCTGAGGGCTCGGAGGAGGACGTGGTCCGGCGGCAGGTCGGCGATGCGCACGGTGAGGCCGAACGGCACGGGCCCCACCTGGTTTGAGGGGGCGCGCCTCAGATCCAGCGACGTCGCCGGAAGAAGAGGAACATCGTGACGGCGACGAAGATCATCAGGCCCATCGCGAGCTCGAAGCCGTGCTCGAAGTGCAGGTAGGGCATGTGATCGAAGTTCATCCCGTAGAGGCCGGTGATGAACGTCAGCGGCAGCATCACGGTCGAAAAAACCGTCAGCACCCGCATCACCTCGTTGAGCCGGTGGGACTGCACGCTCAGGTACGCGTCCATCGAGCTGACCATCAGCGCGTTGTAGGCGTCGTTCAGGTCCATCACCCGGACCATGTGATCGTGCACGTCGCTGAAGAACGGGCGCGCCTCCTCCGGGATCATCGGGAAGGGCTCCCGGGCGAGCCGGGAGAGGAGGTTCCGTTGGTGCAGGCCCACGCGCCGGAGCCGCTGGAGCGAGTGCTTCATGCGGAAGATGCGCTCGAGGAGCTTCGGCCCGCCCTGGTCGAGGATCGCCGCCTCGATGCCGTCGACCTCGGCGTCGAGCTTCTCCATCAGCGGCAGGTACTCGTCGACGAGGATGTCGATGATCGCGTGGGCGACGGTCGCCGGGCCGCGCGCGAGGAAGCTCGGCTCGCGCTTCACCCGCTCGCGGGTCCTCGACACCGCGTCGAAGGGCACCCGGTAGTGGGTGATGAGGTAGCGCTCGCCGAGGAAGAGATCGAGGTCCGAGGTGTGCACCTCGCCGTCGCCGGGGTCGTCGTCGCTGAGCCCGTGCACGATGAGGTAGAGGTAGTCGTCGAAGCACTCCAGCTTCGGGGTGGTCGCGTCGGCGAAGGCGTCCTCCACCAGCAGCGGGTGGAACGAGAAGACGTCCTCCAGGATCCGCTTGGTCTGCCCGTCCTGGCTGTCGAGGTCGACCCAGACCGTGACCGTCTCGTCGGCGAGCAGCTCCGGCAGCTCGGAGACCGACGCCTCGAGGCGCACGTGCTCGCCCTCTCCCGACCGCACCGCGTAGATCCGCGCCGCCACGGACGGAGGGTACGAAGCGGCGGGAAACGGGGGCCAGTTTGCGTCAGATCGAACCCGGCCCTGGCGCGTCTCAGCTGGCTCGCGGCGTGGTAGATCTCGCGCCGGGGAGGGACGAGCATGCTCAGGAGACTCACGGCCGGGCTGGCCGGGCTCACGGTGGTCCTCGGCGCCGCGCAGGCGAGCGCGTTCTGCGGCTTCTACGTCAGCGGCGCCGGGACCGATCTCTACAACAACGCCACCATGGTGGTGATGATGCGCGACGGCACCCGCACGGTGCTCTCGATGCAGAACAACTACGACGGGCCGCCCGAGGACTTCGCGATGGTGGTGCCGGTGCCGGTGGTGCTGAGCGAAGAGGAGGTCAAGACGCTCCCGGACTCCATCTTCAGCCGGGTCGACCAGCTCGCGGCGCCGCGCCTGGTCGAGTACTGGGAGCAGGACCCCTGTCAGCCCCAGGTCTACCCCGCGCCGATGGCGACCGGCGGAGCGGTGGACATGATGATGGCGGAGTCGGCCACCGAGGGCGGCGACCTCGGGGTGACCGTCGAGGCCCAGTTCGTCGTCGGCGAGTACGAGATCGTCATCCTGAGCGCCGACGACTCGTCCGGCCTCGACACCTGGCTGCGCCGCGAGGGCTACCGCATCCCGGACGGAGCCGAGCCGGTGCTCCGGCCCTACGTCGCGCAGGGCACCAAGTTCTTCGTCGCGCGGGTGGACGTCGAGCGCGTCACCCGGGTGGACGGGCGCGCGGTGCTCTCGCCGCTGCGCTTCCACTACGACAGCGAGACGTTCTCGCTCCCGGTGCGGCTCGGCCTGCTCAACAGCCGCGGCCAGCAGGACCTCATCGTGCACGTGCTCGCGCGCGGGCAGCGCTACGAGGTCGCCAACTACGACAACGTGATGATCCCGACGAACCTCGTGGTGAGCCACGGGGTGCGGAACGAGTTCGGCCCGTTCTACGCGTCGCTCCTCGACCGCACGCTGGCCCGGCACCCGGGCGCGGTGGTCACCGAGTACGCCTGGGACGCGTCGAGCTGCGATCCGTGCCCGACCCCGGCGCTGACGCCCGAGGAGATCACCACGCTCGGCGCCGACGTGGTGGGCGCCGATCCCTACGGCTTCACGCTCACCCGGCTGCACTACCGCTACGGGCGAGACGATCTCGGCGAGGACCTGGTCTTCCGCGCGGCGCCGCCCATCGTCGGGGGACGGGGCATGCCCGACCAGGAGGGGCGGATGACCGAGCAGGGCGCGCAGCCGAGCGGCAGCAACGCCTTCCAGGGGCGCTACGTGATGCTCAACCGCTGGCAGGGCGAGGTCGCGTGCGACGAGCCGCGGCGCGGGATCTGGGGCGGGCCGCCCTCCGGCGGGGAGCCGCCGCCGATCGCCGCCACCAACACCGCGTTCGTGGACCGCAGCGCCACCCTCGGCTCCTACCTCACGGAGGACCTGCCGGAGCTCGGCGTGGAGGCGGGCGCCAGCGACTCGGACGACGGCTCGGGCGGCCGCACCAGCGCAGGCCCCACGCAGGGCGGCGGCTGCGCGAGCTGCAGCGTCGGGTCGGGGCCGCTCTCGTTCGGCGGCGCGGCGCTGATGGCGCTGCTCGGCCTCGCGCTCTACGCGCGGCGTCGGCGGTAGGTCACGACGCGAAAAGGGTGGGCGTGGCGCGCGTCGGCCTCGTGGCGCGTCTCGTCCACCGCCTCCCACCCGCTCCAGTCGACGTCGGGGAAGAACGTGTCGCCCTCGACGTCGGCCTCGACGTGGGTGACGTGCAGGGTGTCGACGAGGGGGAGCGCCTCTTCGTAGAGCGACGCGCCGCCGATGATCACCTTCTCGTCGCCCTCGGCGGCGAGCGCCTCCCGGAGCGAGGAGACCACGAGCGCGCCCTCGGCGGCGTAGCCGCGCTGCCGGGTCACGACGACGTTGAGCCGCTTCTTCAGCGGGCCGCTCGGCAGCGACTCCCAGGTCTTCCGACCCATGATCACCGTCTTGCCGAGGGTGGCCCGGCGGAAGTGCTTCAGGTCGTCGGGAAGGCGCCAGGGCAGGTCGCCGTCCCTCCCGATGACGCCGCTCTCGGCGACGGCGACCACGAGGCTCAGCGTCATACCGCGACCGGGGCCTTGATGCGCGGGTGCGGGTCGTAGCCCTCGAGCGTGAAGTGCGCGTAGTCGAAGTCGAAGAGGTCCGACACGCCCGGGTCGAGCCGCAGGGTCGGCAGCGGCCGCGGCTCGCGCGAGAGCTGGAGGTCCACCTGCTCGAGGTGGTTGAGGTAGATGTGCGCGTCGCCGAAGGTGTGCACGAAGTCGCCTGGCTCGAGCCCCGTCACCTGCGCGATCATCATCGTCAGCAGCGCGTAGCTCGCGATGTTGAAGGGCACGCCCAGGAAGAGGTCGGCGCTCCGCTGGTAGAGCTGGCACGAGAGCTTGCCGTCCGCGACGTAGAACTGGAAGAGCGCGTGGCAGGGCGCCAGCGCCATCTCGTCGAGCTGGGCCACGTTCCACGCGCTGACCAGGATGCGGCGCGAGTCCGGCGTCTCGCGGAGCTGCTGCAGCACCCGGGTGATCTGGTCGATGTGCCGACCGTCCGGCGTGGGCCAGGAGCGCCACTGCACGCCGTAGACCGGGCCGAGGTCGCCGTGCTCGTCGGCCCACTCGTCCCAGATCGACACCTTCCGGTCCTGGAGCCAGCGCACGTTGGAGTCGCCGCGGAGGAACCACAGCAGCTCGTAGATGATCGACTTCAGGTGGACCTTCTTGGTGGTCACGAGGGGGAAGCCCTCGGCCAGGTCGAAGCGGATCTGGCGGCCGAAGACGCTGAGCGTGCCGGTGCCGGTGCGATCCTCTTTCCGCGCGCCGTTCCGTCGCACGTCGCGGAGGAGCTCGAGGTAGGCGTCCATGACGCGCGGAGTCTGCGTCGACGTCACTCGGCCATCAAGGCCGCGATCTTCTCGTCCAGCTCCGAGAGCCGGAAGGGCTTGGTGAGGTGGTGGCCGCCGAGCTCGTCGAGGAAGGCGCGCGCCTTCGGGGTGAAGGTGCCGCCGGTCATGAAGAGCATGCGGGGCGCGAGCGACGGGTGGTGCGCGCTCACCCAGCGGTGCACGTCGATGCCGGTTCCGTCGAGCATCATCATGTCGCAGAGGATCACGTCGAAGGCGGCGTCGTCGCGGAGGCGGGCCACCGCGCTCTCGAGCCCGTCGGCGGTCTCCACCTCGTAGCGGGCCGCGATGAGTCGGCCGAGGACCTCCACGATCATCGGCTCGTCGTCGATGAGCAGCAGGCGGCGTCGCTGGGTGGGCGGCGTCACGCTCGGCTCCTCGACCGCCGCCTCCGCGCTCGGCGCGGCGCTGCGCGCGCGAGGGAGACTCACGGTGAAGCGGGAGCCGCGGCCGAGCTGCGAGTCGACGGCGATGCGCCCCCCGTGCGCGGTCACCACGCTGTGGCAGATCGAGAGGCCGAGCCCCGCGCCCGCGCCGTGCTGCCGGGTGCTGAAGAAGGGATCGAAGAGCCGCTCGAGGTGCTCGGGCGGCACGCCGCTGCCCGTGTCCCCGACCTCGGCGCGGATCTCGTCGCCCTCCATCCAGGTGCGCACGGTGATCGTGTGCTCGTCGGGGTGCCCCTCCTCGATCGCCCGCGCCGCGTTCAGCAGCAGGTTGAGGAAGACCTGGCTCAGGCGCCCCTCGTGGCCGATGACCGGGGAGAGGTCGCCGAGATCCGTCGCCAGGCGCGCCCGGTACTTGATCTCGTGGTGGGCCATCTTGATCGCGATACGGACCGCTTCGTTGACGTCCACGTGACTCCGCTGATCCTCGCTGACGCGGGAGAAGGTCATCAGGTCTCGCACGATGCGCTGCACGCGCTCGGCCCCCTCGAGGGCGTCCACGCCGTGCCTCCGGATCGCCTCGACGTCGCCGGGGCTCTGTAGGCCCGCGCTCGCCAGGGCGGCCTCCACCTCGTCCTCGGACAGGCGCTGCCCGAGCGCCTCCCGCAGCCGGATGATCTTCGCGTCGAGGGCGCGCGCGTGCCGCTCGTAGGCCTGCAGGTTGAGCAGCACGTAGGCGAGCGGGTTGTTGATCTCGTGGGCCATGCCCGCCGCGAGGGTGCCGACGCTCGCGAGGCGACCGGCCTGCGCGAGCTGCGCCTCGAGCTTTCGCCGCCGCTGCCGATCCAGGATCGCGGTGACGAGGTCCGCGGTGGCCTCCAGCAGCGGCCCGAGCTCGGCGAGCGCCTGCGGCGCGTAGGGGGTGGGCGCGTCCGCGAGCCCGACGACGCCGACCACCCGGTCTCCGACCCGGAGCGGGAGCACGACCGCGCGCGTCAGCTCTCGCCGCCCCCAGGCGCCGCCCACGACCCCGGGGCGCTCGAGGTTGAGCAGCTCGCCGGCTCCGAGGACCCGCCGGCAGAGCGCGTCCATCGGGTGGGGCTCCAGCGTCTTGCCGCGCGACGCGCCGTCGTCGATGCGCGCGTGCAGCGCCAGCTCGGTCATGGCCTCGTCGATGGGGCGAGCCACGAAGCCGTAGCGGCTCCCGGTCAGCTCGAGCAGCGACTCCAGCGGCGCGTGGAAGACGGCGACCACCGCGCCCGCGTCGTCGCGCGAGTGCACCATGCGCACGGTGTCGAGGAGCTGCGCGTGGGCGCGCGTGCGCACCTCGGCCCGCTTGCGATCGGTGATGTCGACGAAGGTGACCACCGCGCCCCGCGCGCCCGGGCCGGACTCGGGGAAGGGCAGGGCGGTGAAGATGGCCCAGCGCAGCTCTCCGTCCGGCTGCCGCACGCCCAGGGTGGTCGGCCCCTGCACGGCGCCGGTCGCGAGGCAGCGCGTGACCGGGTAGTCCTCGACCGCGCACGGCGAGCCGTCCTCGTAGAAGGTCTGCCCCTCGAAGTCGGTGATGAAGCGCTGCGAGAGCCGGTCCCACGAGAGGCCGAGGAACTCCTGGGCCTGCCGGTTCGCCCGCGAGATGGCGCCGTCCTCCGCGATCTGCACGATGCCGCCGGGGACCACGTCGAGGATGCGCGCCAGCAGCCGCGCCTCGGTCGTGTCCGGGTTCATGCGCGGCAGTCCCCCTTCCGGTGTCGTCATCGGCGGGCGGTGAGGCAACTTCGTCACGGATTCAGCTTACTCCACTCTCGTCGGGGGTGGCGGTGACCCGGTCGAGGCGCGCGACGACCGCGGCGGCGGTGGAGTCGGACCATACGTTCACACTGGTCCTCGCCATGTCCAGCACCCGGTCGACGGCCAGGATCAACCCGACCGCGGTCGCGGGCAGCCCCACCGCCTCGAGCACCACCACCATCATCACGGTGCCGGCGTGCGGGATGCCGGCCGCGCCGACGCTCGCCAGCAGCGCGGTGAACGCCACGATCACCTGCTGGGCCAGCGTGAGGTCGGCGCCGAACGCCTGCGCGATGAAGAGCACCGCCACCGCCTCGTAGAGCGCGGTCCCGTCCATGTTCACGGTCGCGCCGAGCGGGAGCACGAAGGAGCTGACCCGGTTGGAGACGCCGGCGCGCTCCTCGATGGAGGTGAGGGTCAGCGGCAGGGTCGCGTTGCTGCTCGCCGTGCTGAAGGCGGTGAGCAGCGCCGGCCACATCGCCCGTGCGAACGCGAGCGGCGAGCGGCGAGCCAGCAGCGACAGCAGGATCGGCAGCGTGACCAGCGCGTGCACCGCGAGCGCGAGGACCACGGTGATCATGTACTTGCCGAGCGCGATGAACGCGCCGAGGCCCGAGCCGGCCGCGGCGTAGAGCATGAAGCCGAACACGCCGATCGGCGCCAGCTCGATGACGAACATCGTCATCTTCATCATCACCGCGAAGATGTCCTCGAAGAGGGTCTTGAGGCGCGCGCCCGGCTCGCCGCCGGTGAAGGTGATGAAGAGCCCGAAGAGCAGCGAGAAGAAGATGATCGGCAGCATGTCCCCCTCGGCGGTCGCGGCGACGGGGTTGGTCGGGATCATCTCGGTGAGCTGGGTCCAGAGGATCTGACCGAGCGTGCGGTTGCCCTCGACGACGTCCGGCACCGCCTGCCCCTGGCTCTCGGCCTCGAGCGCCTCGAGGGCCACGCCGCGCCCGGGCTCGACGAGGTTGGTCATCACGATGCCGACGACGATCGCCAGGAGACTGGTCAGCCCGTAGTAGGCGAAGGTCCAGCCGCCGAGCCGCCCGAGGTCGCGCGGATCGCCGAGGCCGGTGACGCCGGTGACCAGGCTCGCGACGATGAGCGGCACGACGATCATCTGGAGCAGGCGGAGGAAGAGCCGGCCGACCGCCTCGCCCACCCGCGCCACCTCGCGCACGAGCTCGACGTCGACGCCGCCCTGCTCGGCCACGAGGTTCAGCGGCAGCCCGATCGCGGCGCCGAGGACCATGCCGATCAGGATCCGGTGGTGGAGCTGCAGCTTGCGCACGCGCTCTCGTATCAGGCGGCCCGACGGCGTGTCGAGTGCTCCTCGCGGACGCGGCGCCACCACCGCGCCAGCTCTCCCGGCTCGGGGAGCGAGGCGCGGGTCAGCTCGAGCGTGAGGCCGCCGCCGTCGAGGCGGACGTCGACCAGGCTTCCGTCGAGCGCCTCGGCGAGCCCGGTCGCCCAGCCCTCCAGCTCGGCCGCGGCCCGACGCGCCGACGGACGGAGCCACCGACCGAGCGCGCCGACGGCCCGGGCGAGCAGGCCCGCCGAGCTGCCGGAGGCTCGGTCGAGGACGCGCAGCCGGAGCGCTCCGTCCACGGGCTCGAGCCGGAGCTCTCGACGCTCCCCCGTCGACGTGGCGAGCGAGAGGGCGACGCCGTCGCGGGTCAGGGCCGTCCGCGAGGCGTCGCGGTAGCCGGCGGTCTCGCGCTCCGCCACCGCCGCGAGCAGCGCCCGGATCCGCTGCCTCGCCGCGCGATCCGACGCGTCGGCGGGCGACATCGGGAGCGCGCGTCGCTGGACCGCGTGGCCCTCGCGGTCGCAGCGCAGCAGGGTGACCGCGCCCTCCTCCGCGCCGAAGCAGTAGAGGTGCTTCGCGCGATGGACGACGGCCACCGGGGGCGGGATCGTGGGCAGCGCGAAGGGCGCCTCGCGCTCGAGTCGCCCGTGCAGCTCACCGCTCGCCGCCGCCACGACCGCCCACCGATCCTCCACCCAGACCGGGTGACCCCCCTCGAGCGCCGGCGTCCCGGCGGGGAAGAACGGGTAGGGCCGCTCCACCAGCCGCCCGTCGGGCCCGAGCACGGCGAAGCGCGTCCCGGCGCCCCGCTCCGAGAGCACGACCGCCGCCCGCCCCCCGCCGGCCGCGAGCCGGAGATCGCCGATCGGTCCGCTCAGCGCGTGCCGCACCGTGGTGAACGCGCCGCGGCGGCGGACCACCACGCTCCAGGCCTCGTCGCCTTCGAACGCGAAGACCGCGAGCGGCTCCCCGCGCACCATCGCGCTGGCGAGGAGCGCGCCGCCCCGGCGCTCCTGCGCGTGGCGCTCGAGGGGGCCGTCGAGGGTCACGTCGCCGCCCCTCAGCCCGAGGCGGCGCGAGACGACGCCCTCGCCGTCGGCGGCGAAGAGGGTGAGGCTGCGCTCGTCGCCGGCCAGCGTCACCCGGGTCGCCCCCGGCGCCACGCGCACCGCCGGGCCGTGCGCGCCCTCCTCCCAGTCCAGCGCCGCGGCCCAGGCGCCGCCGTCGTCGCCCTGCGCCTCGCACCAGGCGACGATCAATCGGTCGCGGCGGGCGGCGAGCGCGGGGGGACGCGCGGCGGTGAGCCCGGCGGCGCCGACGTGTCGACAGAACACCGGCGTCTCGCGGCGCCAGCTCTCGAGGTGCGCGACCACCGGACCGAGGGCGTCGAACGAGCCCAGGGTGAGGCCGCGCGCGCCGAGCACGACCGCCGGAGGGATCACTCGCTGCGCGGGCCGGCCTGGATCAGCCGGATGAGCGCGGTGGTCGAGGTGTCGTGACCGCTCGGCTCCTCGGCGCCCGAGAGCTCCGGCAGGATGCGCTTCGCGAGCACCTTGCCGAGCTCCACGCCCCACTGATCGAAGCTGTTGAGGCCCCAGATCACGCCCTGCACGAACACGCGGTGCTCGTAGTACGCGAGCAGCGAGCCGAGCGTCTTCGGGTCGAGCCGATCGAAGAGGATCGTGGTGCTCGGCCGGTTGCCCTCGAAGACCTTGTGCGGCAGCAGCCGCTCGACCTCCTCCGCGTCGAGCCCGCTCGCCTCGAGCTCGGCCCGCGCCTCCTCCTCGGTGCGCCCGATCATCAGGGCCTCCGCCTGCGCGACGAGGTTCGCGAGCAGCTTCCGGTGGTGATCGCCGGTCGGGTAGTGGCTGACCAGCGGCGCGAGCAGGTCGCAGGGCACCAGCCGCGTCCCCTGGTGCAGCAGCTGGAAGAACGAGTGCTGGGCGTTCGTGCCCGGCTCCCCCCAGACGATCGGGCCGGTCACGTACCCGTCGACGACGTCGCCGTCGCGCCGCGTGCGCTTGCCGTTGCTCTCCATGTCCGCCTGCTGGAGCCAGGCCGGGAGCCGGTGCAGCGACTGATCGTACGGCAACACGGCGTGCGAAGACGCGCCGAAGAAGCTCGCGTACCACACCCCGAGCATCGCGCCGATGACCGGGAGGTTCTCCTCGAGAGGCGCCGACCGGAAGTGCGCGTCCATGCGGTGCGCCCCGAGCAACAGCTCCTCGAAGGCGTCCATGCCGATGGCGCAGGCGATCGGGAGCCCGATGGCGCTCCAGAGGGAGTAGCGCCCGCCGACCCAGTCCCAGAATTCGAAGACGTTCGCCGGGTCGATGCCGAACTCCTTCACCGCGTCGTGGTTCGTGCTCACCGCGACGAAGTGCTTGGCGACCGCCTTGTCGCTCCCGAGCTTCTCCACCAGCCAGCTCCGGGCGCTGCGGGCGTTGGTCAGGGTCTCCTCGGTGCTGAAGCTCTTGGAGGCGACGATGAAGAGCGTGGTCGCCGGGTTCAGCCCCTTCAGCGTGCGGCCGAGGTGGGCCCCGTCCACGTTCGAGACGAAGTGCGGCGTCAGGCCCTCCTTCCAGTAGGGCTCGAGCGCCTCGCACACCATCAGCGGGCCGAGGTCGCTGCCGCCGATGCCGAGGTTGACCACGTCGGTGATCGCCTCGCCGGTGTGCCCGGTGTGCTCGCCCGCGCGGACGCGGTCGGTGAACTTGCGCATCTTCGCGAGGACCGCGCTCACCACCGGCACCACGTTCTTGCCGTCCACCCGGATGGGGCGGTTGTCCCGGTTGCGCAGCGCGACGTGGAGGACCGCGCGGCCCTCGGTCACGTTGATCTTCTCCCCGGTGAACATGCGCTCGATCCAGGCCGGCAGGTCGCGCTGACGGGCGAGCGCCATGAGCGCCTCCATCGTCTCGTCGGTCACCCGGTGCTTGGAGAAGTCGAAGAGCAGGTCGTCGAGCCGGAAGCTGAGCCGACGCGCGCGCTCCGGGTCGTCGGCGAAGAGGGTGCGGAGGTGCACGTCCCGCATCGTCGCGGCGTGGGCGGTGAGGGCGCGCCAGGCTTCTTCATCGGTCGGCGAGGTCGACATCGGCTCTCTCCTTCAGGCGGGCTGGATCAGCTCGGGCCCCTCGTTTCGCACATTGTTGACCGCGGTGGAAACCTCGAACGACGACAGCTCGCGCGCCCGGTGCCACTGGAGGATCTCGCGGACGTCGTCGGGATCGTCCCGGCCGCGGTCGAGCCACGCGGCGTAGGTGTCGGGCTGGAGCAGGATCGGCATGCGGTCGTGCAGCTCCGCCGCCGCGCCCTCCGCCTCGCGGGTCAGGATCGTGAAGCTCGAGATCTTCTCGCCCTCGGGGTCGTTCCAGATCGCCCAGAGCCCCGCCATCGCGAACGGCCGCATGCCCTCGAGGTGGAAGTGATGCGGGATCTTCTGCTTCCCCTCCCGGCGCCACTCGTAGAACCCGTCGGCGATCACCAGGCAGCGTCGCTTGCGGAAGGCGTCGCGGAACGCGGGCTTGTCCGCCGCGCTCTCGCTCCGCGCGTTCAGCAGCCGCGCGCCGATCTTCACGTCCTTGGCCCAGTGCGGCACCAGCCCGAAGCGGGAGAGCCCGAGCCGACGCTCGCCCTCCTTGCTCTGCACGACGATCGGCGCCTCGGTCGTGGGCGCGATGTTGTAGCGAGCGGGGATCTCCTTCGCGACGAGGGTGGCCTCGAATTCCTCGATGAGCTCGTCCGGCGCGGTGGCCATCGTGTAGCGGGCGCACATGACTCGTCGCAGTATGCGGCGCCCGATGGAAGACGCCACGGAGAGCCCGCCGTCGCCCGCCCTCGTGCACGCGGGTCTGCTCGCCGTGCAGCTGGGCTTCGCGAGCCACTACGTGGTGAGCAAGATCGCGGTGCGCGAGCTGTCGCCGGCCGGGCTCGCCCTGGTGCGGGCGGCGGTGGCCGCCGCGGTGATGCTCGCGGTGCACGTCGGAGCGCGCGGGCTGCCGCGGGTGCCCTGGCGCGACGCCCTGAAGCTCGCCGGCTGCGCGGCGCTCGGCATCGCCGGCAACCAGCTGCTCTTCTTCTCCGGTCTGCGGCACACGACCGCCTCGAACGCGAGCGTGCTGGTGACGACGATCCCCGTTTTCACCCTGCTCGTGAGCCTCGCCCTGCGCCGCGAGCGGGCCACCGCCCGAGGGATCCTCGGCATCGCGCTCGCGCTCTCGGGCGTGATCTACCTGCTCGGCGCGGAGGCGCTCACGCTCGGCCCGGAGACGGTGCTCGGCGACCTGATGATCGTCGGCAACTCGCTCTTCTACGGCACCTACCTCGTGCTGGTGGCGGACCTCGCGCGTCGCCACGGCTCGATGACCGCGGTGGTCTGGCTCTTCGGCTTCGGCGCGCTCTGGGTGGCGCCCTTCGGGGCCGGCGCCCTCGTCGCCGACGCGCCGTCGGTGCGCGGCACGACCTGGTGGCTCGTCGCCTACATCGTGCTGGTCCCGACGATCTTCACCTACCTCACCAACGCCTGGGCGCTGCGGCACGCCCCGCCTTCGATCGTCGCCGTCTACATCTACCTCCAGCCGGTCGGCGCGACGGCGCTGGCGGTGTTCTTCCTCGACGAGACCCCGACCCCGCGGCTCTTCGGCGCTGCGGCGCTGGTCTTCGCCGGCATCTTCCTCGTCACCCGGCGGGCGGCGAGTCGAGTGGCCGAAGGCGGAGCGCCGGAGGCGCCGGGGGAGGCCGAGCGCGGCTGATGCGGGCCGGGGGGCGCGTGGCCCGGGTCTTGCCAAACGTCCCCCCATGCGACGCTGGCAGTACATGGTCGCCGCGCTGGCCCTCGCCGGGTGCGCGGCCGAGACGGACGCGGGCCTCGACTTCGTCACGGGAGACGCGGACGCCCTCGAGCGGGCGGAGGCGACGCCGACCGAGGCCGACTTCTTCAGCCGGATGAACCGCGAGCGGACCTCGCGCGGGCTCCGCGCGCTGAAGCCCTACTGGGACCTCGTCGACGACGCGCGGGCGCACGCCATCCGGATGCGCGATCGCGGCCGCCTCTACCACTCGCCGGACATGGCGTCCTACGTGCGCTCCGACGTCTGGCGCCGCCTGGGAGAGAACGTCGGTCGCGGTGGGAGCGTCGGCCGGATCCACGACCTCTTCATGGGCAGCGACGGCCACCGCGCGAACATCCTCGGGGACTACGACTACGCCGGCATCGGCGTGCACGAGGAGCCGAGCGGCCAGATCTGGGTGACCGTCCTCTTCATGAAGGCCACCCGGGGAGGGCTCGAGGACCATTACCCGCCCTTTGCCGACGACGACGGCGACACGCACGAGCGGGACATCTACGCGATCTACGCCGCCGGCATCACCCGCGGCTGCGGGCCGCGCCGCTACTGCCCCGACGCGCCGGTGACCCGAGCGCAGATGGCCAGCTTCCTCGTGAGGGCGCTCGACCTGCCGCCGTCGAGCGACGACCGCTTCACCGACGACGACCGGAGCAGTCACGAGGCGGACATCCAGGCCCTCGCCGCGTCCGGGATCACCCGGGGCTGCGGCGGCACGCGCTACTGCCCGGACGCGCCGGTGACCCGGGCCCAGATGGCCACCTTCCTCGACCGCGCCCTGTCGCTGCCCTCGGGCCGTCGTGACCACTTCGCCGACGACGACGGCCACTGGGCCGAGCGGCACATCGACGCCCTCGCCGAGAGCGGCATCACCCGCGGCTGCGGGGCGGGGCGCTTCTGCCCCGAGGAGCCGGTCACGCGGGCCCAGATGGCGAGCTTCCTCGCGCGAGCTCTGGGGCTGTGATCAGGCCTGCGGCCTCATCTCAGGCGGAGCGCTTCACGATCGTGAGCAGATCGACCAGGCGGTCCATCGCCGAGCCGAGGTCGGCGTCGTGTAATCGGAGCTCCACGTGGGAGTGGGGGGTCGGGGTCTGGAGGCGCGCCTCGTACCCCATCCCGCATTTGCGGAGCCCGATGACGGGTCCCTCGATGGCACCGATGCGATCGATGCTCGCTTGCACACGGGCCCGCTGACCTGCGGACGGGCGCAGGTCTCCCCAGTCGACTCGAACCATCGAACCCCCCAGCTCGATGCTCTTCCGGATCAATCAGCCGGACGAACAGCAGTGAAAAACGACAGGAACCAGAACTACCCATGTCGGGCCGGGTCTGCAAGCTCCAACTTCGGTCACCCGCGTCCGGGGACTGTCGCGCTCAGGACCGCTCGACCAGCCGATCGATGAGGAAGCCGCTTTGCTCGGCCGCCTCCTGCTGGAAGCGCTCCCCGTAGTACGCGCGGACCTCCTCGAACACCGCCGCGAACGCGTCCGCGTCCTTGTCGTTCACGATGTCGGCCAGCTCGGCCGCGGCCGCCTGGAACGCCCGGGTCACCTCGGCGGTGCGCGGGTTCCGCATCTCGATCTCACCGTAAAGGTGCGGTGACTGCTTGAAGTGGCGGCCGGCGACGTAGAGCTCCATGAGGTAGGCGGGCGACGCGAAGCGCAGCGTCTCCTCCGCCGGCACGCCGAAGCGGGCCAGGGTCAAGCCGAGCACCTGGGTCTGGAAGTGGTTGAGCACCTGGACCACCGCCATCGCCCGGTCGTGCGCCGCGGCGGTCGCGTCGGTGATCTCGAGGCCGCGCGCCGCGAGCATGCGCCGCAGCCAGGCCTCCCACCGGTCGCCGCGGCCGGGGCAGATGACCACGCGCTGGCCCTGCACCGAGTGCACGTTGGGGCCGAACATCGGGTGCGTGCCCACGACGGACGCCTTCGTCGCCGCGAGCATCGCCGCGAGCGGCCCCTCCTTCACGCTGGTCACGTCCATCAGGAGCGCGTCCTCGCGCACGTGGGGACCGACCTGGCGGATCACCTCCTCGGTGACCGCGATGGGCACGCTCACCACCACCACGTCGGCGTGCTGCGCCGCCTCCTCCGGGCGGAGCGCGGTGTCGACGTCGGCGACCATCACCGCGTGCCCGAGGTCGCCGAAGAGCTGCGCCATGCACCGGCCCATGCCGCCCTCGCCGCCGATGATGGCGACGGTGACCGGCTCGACGTCGGGCGGCACCTCGGCGCGCAAGGCCGCCTGCTTGTCGCGGCTCGCCCAGAGCACGAGGCGCCACATCGACTCGATCACCCCCGGGCCGAGCCCGAGCTTCTCGGCGCGCGCGCGGCGGTCGTCGAGGATCTCGCGCTCGCGCTCGAAGTCGCGGATGCGCCGGCCGTGGCCGCGCTTGTACTCGGCCACCTCCGCCACCAGCGCCATGCGGCGGCTGAGCAGCTGGAGCACGTCGCGGTCGATGGCGTCGATCAGGGCGCGGAGCACGGCGAGCGGGCGCGCGCGGGGCTGGGGCTCGGTCATGGGTGGGAGAATATCTCGCCGCCGGTGAAATACGGGGCCCCCTTCTCCGGTACTCTCCCACGTCGATGGTCCTGCCCAGCTCGATGGTCGCCGCCGTCGCGAGCAGCGCCGCGGCGGGCAAGAACCCGTGGCTGCCGCTCGCGTTGATCTTCCTGCTCGCCGCTCCGGCGTCGGTGCCGGCGGTGATGATGGATCCCGAGCTGCACGCGCAGCTGCACGACCTCGGCCCGGTCGAGGTGCTCTGGACGCTCGGCGCGGTGTTCGCGCTGCTCGCCGCGCTCGACTCCATCGCCGACAAGGTCGGCTTCCTCGAGAAGTGGCTGGTGCCGGTCAGCACGTCGTGGCGCCCCTTCGCGGGCGTGGCCTGCGCGGCGCTGGTGGGCGTGGCCGCGGCGCGCGATGTCGCCGAGCCGGAGCGCCTCGAGGCGGTCCAGATGGCGCTCACCCAGACGCGCCACGCCGACTCCCTATGGGTCGGCGGCTCGATGGTCGCGCTCACCATCGCGATCGCGCTCGTCTTCAACTGGATCAGCACCATGAGCAAGACCGGCGTCCGGCTGCTGATGACGATGGTGCCGGTCCCGGGCCTGAAGCTCGCCCACAGCTTCGTCGACGACTTCTTCGCCCTCGGCGCCACCGTGGCCGGCTTCGCCTTCGCCGACACGCTGCTCGTCCCGGCGCTGCTCGCCCTCTACCTGCTGGTCGGCGTCTTCACCGGGCCGCTGTTGACCCGCCTGACCTGGATCCACGTGCGCGTCGGCTGGTCGCTCGTGCGCAAGATGGTCCGCGGCGGCGAGCCCGCGGGGCCCCCGCCGAAGTGGGTGCGGCGCTGGCTCGAGGCCGAGGGGTTGGCCGACGCGGCCGCGCTCCCCGCGTACGTCTACCGGGCGCCGGAGATCGGGTGGTGCCGCGCTGGCTTCCTCGTGATCGGCGAGGAGCGGGCGCTCTTCCTCACCCGGGTGTGGTGGCGCCCGACCGCGTGGTCCGTCGCCCCCGACGCGCTCGCCCGGATCGGCTACGCCGACACCGCCACCGCGCGCGTCGTCACGCTGGTGGAGAGGCTCGACTCGGGCGGGCTCAGGGAGGCGCACGTGCAGCTCTTCCCGGCCCTCGAGGACGAGGTCTTACCGGCCCTCGAGCGCGCCACCGAGTCCCTCGTGCGGGTCCGCCTCGACTCCGAGTCCGCGCGCGCCGCGCTCCCGGGCTACGCCGACCGCACCCGCTCGGTGCGGTTCCTGCCGCAGGAGGCGGCGGGCAGCCTGCGCCTGCAGGGCCTGCTCACGCTCGCCACCGCCATCGGGGTCGGCGTTCTGACCGGGGGCGTCTTCGTGCCGATCGGCGCCGGCTACCTGGTCTCGCCCTTCAAGCGCCGGGTGGTCATCGGCCTGCTGGCGAGCGGCTACCTGAGCCTCTGCGTCGTCGGCAGCATGGGGCTCGGCTGGCCCTTCGCGGTGCTCTACGCGAGCGTGCTCAACGCGGTCGCGCTCCGGGACCTGACCCGCAACGCGCTCAAGGCGCGCCTCGACGGCTTCGTCGATCGCCGCGCGTGGCTGCCGATCGTCGCCGACCGGGTGTGGGTGCCGCGGGCCGGGCTGACCGCAGAGGCCGATCGCTGGAGCCCCGCCCACGAGGTCGCGCCCACCGACGGCACCTGGCGCGCCGTGACCCGCCTGCTCGCCGATCCCGCCCCGCCCGCCTCCGCGACGGCGTGATTGACGCCGGGGATCGGCGCTCGTACGGTCCCGCCGCTCATGAAACTGTCCGGGACCCTGCCTGCGCTCGTCACGCCCTTCCGCGACGGGCACGTCGACGAAGACGCCCTGCGCGCGCTCGTCGAGCGGGTGATCGAAGGCGGCGTCGACGGGCTCGTGCCCTGCGGCACGACGGGCGAGAGCGTCACCCTCTCCGACGAAGAGCAGATGCGGGTGATCCGCATCACCGTCGATCAGGCGAAGGGGAGGGTGCCGGTGGTCGCCGGCGCGGGGAGCGTCTCGACCCGCCACACCATCCACCTCGCGCAGGGCGCCAAGGGCGCGGGCGCCGACGCGCTGCTGCTCGTCTGCCCCTATTACAACCGCCCGACGCAGGCCGGCCTCGAGGCGCACTTCCGCGCGGTGCTCGACGCGGTCTCGCTGCCCTCGGTGCTCTACAACATCCCCGGCCGCACCGGCGTCGACCTCTCGCTCGACACCCTCGAGCGCCTCTGCGACGTGCCGGAGATCGTCGGCATCAAGGAGGCGACCGGCAACGTCATGCGGAGCCAGGAGATCCTCGCGCGGCTCGGCGACCGGATCACCGTGCTCAGCGGGGACGACGCCCTGACCTTGCCGGTGCTCTCGGTGGGCGGGCGCGGGGTGATCAGCGTCACCGCCAACGCCTTCCCGCGGGAGACGTCGGACGTCTGCCGGCGCTTCTTCGACGGCGACGTCGACGGCGCGCGCGAGCTGCATCTCCGGCTCCTGCCGGTGCACCAGAGCATGTTCTGCGAGTCGAACCCCGGGCCGGTGAAGGCGCTCCTCGCCGCGGCCGGGCACCTCGCGCCCGAGGTCCGCCTCCCGCTCGCCTGGCCGAGCGAGGCGGCGCTCGCCCACGTCCGCGGCGCCGCGGAGAAGGCAGGACTGACCGTATGACCCGCATCGCCCTCGCCGGCGCGACCGGCCGCATGGGACACGCCATCGCCCAGGTGATCGACGAGGATCCCCTCGTCACCCTCGTCGCCGCGCACGGGGGCGACGACGACCCGAGGCTCGGGCAGAAGGTCGGCGAGGTCACCGTCACGAAGCTCGGCGCGCTCGACGCGGACGTGGTCATCGACTTCACCAGCCCCGCCGGCACGCGCGCCGTGATCGAGCGCTGCGCCGCCGCGAAGTGCGCCCTCGTCAGCGGCACCACGGGCCTGGGCGAAGACGAGTTCGCCGCGCTCGACGCGCTGGCGGAGGAGGTGCCGGTTGTCTGGGCGCCGAACATGAGCGTCGGCGTGACGCTGCTCTTCCACCTCGCCGAGCTGGCGACGAAGCTGGTCGGGCCGGACTTCGACCCGGAGATCGTGGAGATGCACCACCGCCACAAGGTCGACGCGCCGAGCGGCACCGCGGTGCGTCTCGCGGAGCGGGTGGCGGCCGGCCGCGGCCTCGACCCGAGCGAGGCGGTCGTGCACGGGCGGAGCGGCCAGGTCGGCCCGCGCCGGGACGACGAGATCGGCGTGATGACCCTGCGCGGCGGCAGCGTGGTCGGCGACCACACCCTCGTCCTCGCCGGACCGGGCGAGCGCCTCGAGATCGGCCACCGCGCCCAGGACCGCAGCATCTTCGCCCGGGGCGCCGTCCGCGCCGCCCGCTGGGTCGTCGAGCGTCCGCCCGGCCGCTACGACATGGCCGACGTGCTCGGCATCGAGCGCTGAGGGAGGCGGCTGAGGGAGGCTGGGGCGCCGGTTACGGCGGCGAGGTCGCGGCCACTCGCCAGGCGACGGGCACGGGCACGGGCACGGGAGCAGCGGGCCGTGGGCCCGCTGCTAGCGCTGGAGCTGCATCACGCAGGTGCGGCTGCCGTCGTTGCAGGTGACCGTCAGGGTGTCGCCGCCCAGGCTGCCCGAGCAGTCCACCGCGGGATCGCCGCCGACCGACAGCGGGCTCATCGCCATGTCGAGGTTGCCGTCCGAGAGCAGCACGAAGGTGCCGTCGAGCGCGGGGGTCGGCGGGTCGCCGGCCATCGACGTCGCGGTGTAGGCGCAGGGGGTGGCCCCCGCGGCGATGTCGCTCACGTAGCCCACCATCGCCGCGCCGCAGGGCCCGGAGAGGATGTTGGACACGCTCCACGCGCCGGCCGCGTCCGGGCAGTCCATCCCGCCGCCGTCGGCCGCGCCGCCGTCGCCGGCCATGCCGCCGTCGGAGCCCGCGTCGCCCATCACCACGCCGGAGTCGCTCGGCGGCGCCCCCGAGTCCTGGGCCGGCCCCGAGTCGCTCACCCCCGCTTCGGGCACCGCCCCGACCGGCTGGCACACCCGATCGATGCACACCTGCGAGATGTCGGAGCAGTCGGAGTCGATGACGCACGGGCCGCCCGAGCCCCCGTCGCAGCCGAAGGAGAGCAGGATCGAGCCCGAGACAAGCCAGAGAAGACGCATCGGCGGCATGGTAGCCCGCGGTCCCCGCCAACGAAAAGAGCCGACCCCGAGGGGCCGGCTCTTCTACGAGAATCGGCGTCCGATCACTCGGCGACGAAGTTGTCCTGCCACATGAACATCTGTGGCCCGAAGACCATGGCGTCGGAGCCGCTGAGGGCCAGCACGCCGTTGATGAACAGCGTCGTCCGGTGTCCAGCCTCGAGCTTCGGCTGGATGTTGTCGGACGGCGGCGGGCTCGGGAAGGCCTCGAGGATCGGCAGGCAGGCCTGCTGAGCGGGCGGCAGCGTGCTGAACTCGGGACAGCCCTCGGTGCCGGTCGGCGCCGGCACCAGGTAGATCGCGCCGCCGAAGCCGCCGAGCGGGTTGGTCGGCAGGATGGGCATGCGCTCGACGTAGTCGGTGGTCGTCTCGTAGCCCACGCCCTCGGCCAGGGCCTCCGGGGTGTCGCCGGGGCTCGTGTCGACGCAGGAGCCCGGCGGTCCGGAGGTGTTGGGCGCGAGGCTGGCCTCGTAGCAGACGTTGAACGGGACCGGGAACGCGTTGGCGACCTGGTGGGAGACGCGGAGCAGCGCCATGTCCGCCGCCGGCTCCGTCTGCGCGTCGGCGACCACGAGGAGCTCGCCGGCCACGTCCTCCGGGCAGGTCATGTCGTAGGTCGGCGGCGTGCAGAGATCCGGCAGGGCCCCGTCGGCGGCGCCGAAGCTCCCGGTCGGGAAGCCGGTCAGGATCGCGCTGGAGATGCTGTCGGCCGGGACCGAGTCGGGGGAGATGGTGGCGAGCAGCGCCGCCTCGGGGGCGGCCGCGTCGGCGGGGTCGTCGGGGCAGCCCTCGGCCATGACCGCGTCGGGCTCGTAGACGGCCACGAGGTAGTCGGCCGGCGCCACCACCGGGAACGTCACGTAGGAGCTGACGCCGCGGAAGGGGATCGGGCCGGTGGCCTCGGTCAGGAACTGCTTGGTGGCCGCGATGGCGGTGCCGCCGGTCGCCACCCACAAGCACAGGTGCGCGCTGCCGGGCGCCGCGGTCGTGCCGGCCAGGCCGGGCAGGTTGTGCACCAGCCGGATCTGGAAGCTCGGGGGCGGGCCCCCGTCCACGCCGGAGTCCTCGTCGACCCCGGTGTCCATCTCGACCCCGGTGTCCATCTCGACGCCGGTGTCCATCTCGACCGTCGCGTCGATGCCCGCGTCTTCGTCCCCGGAGCCGTCGTCGCACGCAGCCGCGATCAGTCCGAGTGCCGCCACCGCGGCGAGAGTCTGCCGTTTCCTCATGTCACCACCCCACCGGCCACGCCGGGGGCGTGCGTCGCCGCTCAGTCCAAGCCCCTCACGGGTGTGCCCCCCGCCGGCGATGATACCTCAGCCGGCAGAACGAAAGGAAATCGGGGCACCGAAAGCCTCATCATTTCGGGGCCGCACTCCCGCCCCGGTCCTTGGTAAGCTCCCCGGCCATGAGCGGCATCCGGACCTGCGGCAGCTGTGGGCACCCGAACACCGGGGACGCGATGTTCTGCAGCAAGTGCGGGCACAAGCTGCCGCCCGTGGGCGCGGCCGCGCCCGAGCCGGAGCCCCCGGTCCCCGAGCCCGCGACCGAGCCGGCGGCCGAGCCGGAGGCGGAGCCGAGCAAGCCGTCGCCGCGCGTCGCCGGCCAGGCCAAGACGATGCTCGGCATGCCGATGCCCGACGCCGAGGCGGTGGCCCGGGCCAAGGAGATCGCGGCGGCCCGGCGGGCCGAGCGGGCCAACGACACCATCGAGCAGCCGGTGCCGCCCTCCGTGGAGCCGGCGCACGAGGAGCCCGAGCCGCCCGCGCCCGAAGCGCCCGCGCCCGGTCCGGCGGCCTCCGAGCCGGCCGCCTCCGAGGCGGCCGCCTCCGAGCCGACCGCGGACGAGCCCGCGCCGGCGAAGCGGATCGCCGGCAGCGCGCGGACCATGCTCGGCATGCCCGCGCCGCAGCAGGCGGCCGTGCAGCAGGCGGTGGAGGCGGCGAAGGCGAAGAAGGCCGCCAAGGAGGCCGCCGCGCCGAGCTCGCCCGCCGCGACCGCGCCCGGGATCGGCGCCGCGCCCGCCCCGGCCGACGCGCCGCCCGCCCGCTCGCTGGCCTCGGCGCTCGACCCGACGACGAACCGCACCATGCTCGGCCAGCCCGCGCCCAAGCGGGACCAGGTCGAGGGCGAGAACCCGCCGGCCACCGGCGGCTCTCCGGACACGCCCGCGCGCCCCCGCGCGCCGGTGATGTACCCGAGCAGCAGCGGCGAGGAGGAGGCGTTCACGCTCCCGGCGGCCGGCGGCGGGGGCAAGACCCTCGCGCTCGCGGTGCTCGCCATCGGCGTGATCGTGCTGCTCGTCGGCGGCGGCGCGCTCGTCTGGACGCTCTTCGGCGGCGGCTCCGATCTCCGCGCGAGCGTCGCCCGGGGCGAGGAGGGCGAGGTGCTCGAGATCGAGGTGCCCGGCGCCGAGTCCGGCACGTCGGTCCGCTTCCGCGGGACCGAGCGCGAGCTCGAGGCGGGGGCCGCGCGCTTCCCTCTCTCGGCCGACGACCTCAGCCTCGGCGACAACGAGCTGACCGTCGACGTCATCGGCCCCGACGGGGATGTGGAGAGCCACACCGTCGACCTCCACCTCGAGATGCGCATCCGCGCCGATCTCGGGCCCCTGCAGAGCGCGCCGGCCGCGATCGACGTGATCGTCGAGGCGCCGTCCGGCTCCGAGGTGACCCTCGACGGTGAGGCGCTCGAGCTCGACGCCCAGGGGCGGGGCACGCGCCGCTTCCCCATCGACGGCGCGGACGCGGACGCCGAGGGCATGGTCGAGCACGTGGTGCGCTACCGCGTGCAGCCGCCGGAGGGCGAGACGGAGCAAGGTGAGCTGCGCACCCGCATCCCGCTGACGACGATGCAGATCGACCGGCCCGGCACGCAGGTCGTGACCGATCGCGCGTCGGTCGAGATCGCGGGCGCGGTCGCCCCGGGCTCCACCGTCACCGTCGACGGCGACGAGGTGGAGATCCGCATGGGCCGCTTCCTCCACACGTTCCCGCTGCCCGAGCCGGCGTCCCACGAGGTCGAGGTCGTGGCCCGCGCCCCCGGCAAGGCGCCGCGGGTGGCGCGCCTCTCGATCCGCCGCGTCGCCGATCTCGAGGCCGAGGCCGCCGCGTTCGAGGTGAACGAGAGCCTGACCTACGCGCGCATCGCCCAGAACCCGGCGACCTACCGCGGTCAGCGCGTGGAGCTGCGCGGCATGGTCTACAACGTCGACGTCCGCGGCGGTCAGAGCGTGCTCCAGATCCTCGCGGAGCGATGCCCCTCGGGGGAGCGCTGCCCGGTCTGGGTGACCTATCCGGCGGCCACCGAGGCCGAGCTCCGCAGCCGCGTCCGGGTGCTCGGCACCGTCGCGGGGGAGCAGCAGTTCCGCACGCAGAACGATCAGATTCGAACGGTTCCGCGCGTGGACGCCACCTTCGTGCTGCCGGTGCGATGACCGACGGGAGCGAGGCGGACGCGGAGCGCCCGGGCGAAGAGGCCCGGCGCGGCATCGAGCGTTCGGAGACGCTCCCCGGCGTGAGCCAGAGCGGCGACGTGCGCGAGCGCGTGACCCAGCTCGAGTGCCCGGTCTGCGGGCGCGGCAACCCGGTCGACGCGCGCTTCTGCGCGGGCTGCGGGCACCGCTTCGCGGCAGACGGCGCCGCGGAGTCGCACGACGACGGCGGGGCGGACCCGCTGCTCGGGCGCATCATCGCCGAGCGCTATCGCATCGAGGAGCTGCTCGGCCGCGGCGGCATGGGCGTCGTGTACCGGGTCGAGCACGTCCGCATCAACAAGCTGATGGCGATGAAGCTCCTCCACGGCGCGCTCGCGCGTGACCGCGAGGTGGTGAAGCGCTTCAAGCGCGAGGCGGAGGCGGTCTCCCGGCTCGACCACCCGAACACCGTGCAGGTGTTCGACTTCGGTCAGAGCGAGGGGATGATGTTCCTCGTCATGGAGTACCTCCCCGGGCGCGACCTCGGGCAGGTGGTGAAGGAGGACGGCGCGCTCTCGTTCGTGAGGGTGGCCCGCATCGCCGCGCAGGTCTGCGGCTCGGTCCAGCAGGCGCACGAGCTCGGCATCGTGCACCGCGACCTGAAGCCCGAGAACGTGATGATGCTCGAGGACCGGGCGGTGAAGGACTACGTGAAGGTCCTCGACTTCGGCCTCGCCAAGCTCCGCGAGCACGAGGAGTCGGCCGAGAAGAGCATCACCCGCGCCGGCCACATCCTCGGCACGCCGTACTACATGGCGCCGGAGCACATCCGCGGCGAGCGGGTCGACGCGCGGAGCGACGTCTACGCCATGGGCGCGCTGATGTACAAGGCGCTCACCGGCGTCCCCCCGTTCTGGTCCAGCACCCCGGTCGGCGTCTTGACGATGCACCTCACCGAGGACGTCGTCGCGCCGTCGGAGAAGGCGCCGAAGCTCGAGATCCCGGAGGTCGCCGACCGGATCCTCGTGCGCTGCATGCAGAAGGATCCGAAGGACCGCTACCAGAGCATGGAGGAGCTCCGGGCGGACCTCTTCGCCTACCTCGAGGGCGTCGGTCAGAAGGAGGGGCTGTCGTCGACCAAGCTCGCGCGGGTCGGCGGCGCGATGATCCCCACCGAGTCCGGGCGCCAGCGCGAGGTCGCGACGCGCGGCGACGTCGACGACTTCGAGCGGCGGATCCGCCGCCGCAGCCAGGCGGGCTACGCGCTCGTGATGCTGATGCTCGGGGTGGCGCTCGGCGGCGGCTGGTGGGCGTGGCAGCAGCGGCCGCGACCGCAGGCGACCACCGAGACCGAGCCCAACGACGCGCTGGTCAGCGCCGACCCGCTGCCCCCCGACACGCCCTTCGAGGCGTACCTCGGGCGGAGGCTCGACGAGGAGCGGAGCGACGCCGACTTCTATCGGCTGGACAACCCGGGGGGCGAGCGCCGCGTGGTGCGCGTCGACGTGAGCGCGATCCCGAACATGGACCTCGTGTTCGAGCTCTACAAGGAGGGCATCACGAGCGCCCCGGTGCTCACCGCCGACTCCGGCTCGATGGGCGTCCCCGAGTCGGTCCCCAACTTCGTCATCGACGGGCCCACCTACTACCTCCGGGTGCGCGAGCTCTGGGAGTCGGGCCGGCTGCCGACGGAGAACGTCAGCGATCCGTACACGGTGCGATGGTCGTTCGTCACCCCGGAGGAGGGCGACGAGCGCGAGGTCAACGACTCCCTCGAGCTGGCGGAGGAGGTCACGATGGGCTCCCGACGACGCGGCTGGATCGGCTGGGGCGGGGACGTCGACGCCTACTGCCTGAGCGGCGACGCCACCGACGTGGTGGCGCGGGTCGAGGGCGTCTCGAGCCTCGACCTCGTCCTGGAGGTGGTCGACCGGGTCACCGGCCGGGTGCGGCGCTACGATGCGCACGAGGTGGGTCAGGGCGAGGTCAGCGAGGCGGTGCCGCGGGCGCAGGACGGAACCCTGTGCTTCGAGGTCGCCGCGCACCGGCCCAAGGTCGGGAGCGGCAACGACGCCGACGAGCCCTACGTGCTGGTCATCGAGCACGGCGGGGAGGAGGCGGCCGAGTGAGGCGCGCCCTCCCGCTCGCCGCGCTGGCCGGTCTGATCGCGGTCCCGGCGCTCGCGCATCCGGTGCCGATCGGGCGCTACGCCCAGATCCCCTACGGCGTGAGCCCGGCGCACCCGCACCCGACCGAAGGGGGAGGCGCGGCGCGCACCGGGCGGCTCCGGGGCGTGGCTCCGGCGACCGAGCCCCGTCGGCTCTGGGAGCGGAACCTGCCGCAGCGGCGGCTCCGCGGCCCGACCCTCGCCGCCGACGGCACGCTCTACCTCGGCACGATGGGCGGCCTCAGCGCGGTCGCCCCCGACGGCACCGAGCGCTGGTCGGTCCGCCTCGGCGCCGTGCCCGGCGCGCCGAGCATCGCGCCCTCCGGTGACGTGGCCGTGGTCACCCGGGGCGGCCTCGTCGCGCTGGTCAGCCCCGAGGGCGTCGTGCGACGGACCGCCGATCTGGGCGCGCCGGCGAGGGGCTCGCTCCTGGTGCTCGACGACGGCTCGGTGGTGGTCGGCACGCTCGATCGGCGGGTCCACCGCCTCGACGCGAGCCTGCGGCCGGTCTTCGAGACCGAGCTCGCCGACGGCTCCGCCTCGACCCTCGCGCTCACCGCGCGCGGCGCCCTCGCGGTGGCCAGCGGCCGCTTCCTCTCGCTCCTCTCGCCGACCGGTGGGATCACGCGACAGGTGACGCTCGGGGGCCGCGCCAGCGCCCCGCCTTCGGTGGCCGACGACGGCACGCTCTGGGTCCCCACCGTCGAGGGCGTGCTCCACGCCATCGAGCCCGGCGGACGGATCCGCTCACGCACCGAGCTCGGCAGCCGCCACTACGACGGCGCGGCTCCGGCCATCGGCCCCGACGGCGCGGTGCGCGTGCCCACCATGAGCGAGGGCGTGGTCTGCGTCGGCGCGGGCGGCACCGAGCGCTGGCGCTTCCCGAGCCCGGCCGGCTTCAACGCACCGATCTCGGTCGACGCGGCGGGGACCACCCTCGCGGTGGATCGCGGGGGGCGCCTCTTCGCGATCGACGAGACCGGGGTGGAGCGCTGGCGCGTCGTGATCGGCACGCACACCTACCAGGCGCCGGTGCTCGCCGCGGACGGCACGCTCTACGTGGTCACCGAGCAGGGCGCGCTGCACGCCTATCGTTGAAGGAGGCCGCTCAGGCGACCTGGCGGCGCTCGCAGGGGAGGCCCAGCACGACCACCGCGGTGGGACCGGGCTGGCGACCCCAGCTGGAGCGCAGGAGGCGGGCGAGCTCGGTCGGCGGGGCCTCGGCCACCGTGCCGCCGAGCGGGTCGAGCGCCATCGCGCGCACGAAGCCGCGGAGCTCCTTGAAGTCGGCGTCGCGGGTGAGCACGCCCGGGGTGGCGAAGGCGAGGGCCGCGCCGCCGGAGAGGCGCAGGATCTCGGTGCGCACGTCGAGGCCGAGGTCGTCGAGGGAGTCGCACATCGGCTCGAAGGGGCTCATGCCTTCGATCGGATCCCAGTGGAGCACCGCGGGGAGGCTCACGTTGAGCAGCTCGACGATGCGGCCGTAGGGGCCGATGCGCGCCACCGCGAGGCCGACGCCCGCCGCGCGCTTGCCGAGCGCGACCCGGAGGATGCGCGCGGTCTGGACCGGGTCGCTGCACTCGGCGGCCGCGAGACGCATCGCCTCCACCACGTCGGGGCCGTCGGAGCAGCCGTCGGGGACCGCGATGAGCGCGATGGTCGTCCAGCCGAGCCGGTCGGTCGTCACGTGCCAGCTGGCGCCGTCGTCGAGCACGGTCCCCGTGATGCGGAGGTCACCGTGTTCGAGGCTCTGCTCGGGCCAGCCACGGTCGTCTCCAGACCAACTCCGAACGGGGAATCCGATACTGCTTCGTTCGCTCATGCCCGAGATGCTCTGCAAGCATCGTGCACACGCGCTCGAATCCCAGCCTGAGGCGCCCGAGACGGGAACTCTCGACAATTCGCGATCGATGTGTCGCCGAGAGAGACAGTTCGCTCTCGATCGCGTGTCCCCGCTTTCGAACGTGACGCGGATGTCCGACTGCAAGAACGAAGCGACGGGTTTCGGATCTGAATTCCTCTACGGCCGCAATCACGGAATCCTGAGGCCCGGCTCTCCGATTGCGGATCATCACCGGGTCGGGCTAAGCCACCGGCGCCATGGACACCGATGAGCTCGACTACGATCTCCCGGAGTCGCTCATCGCTCAGCGACCGGCCGAGGATCGGGACGCGGCGCGCCTGCTCCTCGTTCGCCGCGGCGGCGGCGCGTGTGCGCACCATCACGTCCGCGACCTGGCGTCGCTGATCCGCCCCGCGCTCTTCGTGGTGAACGACACCCGCGTGATCCCCGCACGCCTGCACGGCCACAAGCCCTCGGGCGGCAAGGTGGAGCTGCTCCTCGTCGAGCGACGCGGCGCCCCCGGCCGGGAAGAGCGCTGGGTGGCGATGGGGCGCGCGTCGAAGCCCATCCGCGCCGGGACGCGCGTCCACGTGGAGGGGGGCCTCGAGGTCGAGGTGGAGGCCAAGCTCGAGGGCGGCCGGCTGCTCCTCCGGCTCGAGAGCGAGCGGCCGATCGCCGAGGTGCTCGACGAGGTCGGGCACGTGCCGTTGCCGCCGTACGTGCGCCGGGACGACGAGGACTTCGACCGCGAGCGCTACCAGACCGTCTTCGCCCGCGAGGACGGCGCGGTGGCCGCGCCCACGGCGGGGCTGCACTTCACGCCCGCGCTGCTCGACGCGCTCGAGGCGGCCGGTCATCGGCGCGTCGCCGTCACCCTGCACGTCGGGCCCGGCACCTTCCGCCCGGTGACCGCGGCCCGGCTCGAGGACCACGACATGCACGCGGAGCGTTACGTCGTGCCGGAGGCGGCGGCCGAGGCCATCGCCGAGGCGAAGCGCGAGGGGCGGCCGGTGGTCGCGGTCGGCACCACCGTGGTGCGCACCCTGGAGTCGGCGGCGCGGCCGGACGGCAGCGTCACCGTCGGGGCGGGCGAGACCGCGCTCTTCATCCAGCCCCCGTACCCGTTCCGCGTGGTCGACGCGCTGATGACCAACTTCCACCTGCCGCGCTCGACCTTGCTCGCCCTGGTCATGGCCTTCGGCGGCGTCGAGCCGCTGCGCGCCGCCTACCGGGAGGCGGTGGAGGCGCGCTACCGGTTCTTCAGCTACGGAGACGCCATGCTGATCGCGGGCGAAGAGGTGCTGCGAGGGGAGGGCGCGTGACCCTGCCGACCGACGGGTTCTCCTTCGAGGAGCGCGCGCGTGACGGCGACGCGCGGCGGGGGACCTTCACCACGCCGCGCGCGACGGTCGAGACGCCCGCGTTCATGCCGGTCGGCACGCTCGCCACCGTGAAGTCGACGACGCCCGACGAGCTCGAGGCGGCGGGCGCGCGGCTCATCCTCGCCAACACCTACCACCTCTGGCTGCGCCCCGGCCCCGAGCGGATCGCGCGGCTCGGCGGCGTGCAGCGCTTCATGGCGTGGCCCCACGCGCTGCTGACCGACAGCGGCGGCTTCCAGGTCTTCTCGCTCACCCACATGAACCAGGTGGACGACGACGGAGTCACCTTCCGCTCCCACCTCGACGGGGCGAAGCTGCGGCTCACCCCCGAGGAGTCGATGCGCGTGCAGGGCCTGCTCGGCTCGGACGTGGCGATGCTCTTCGACGAGTGCCCGCGCGGCGGCGCCCCGCGCGAGGTGGTCGAGCGCGCGATGCGCCGGACCACCGCGTGGGCGAAGCGCTGTCTGGCCACCGAGGCCCCGGAGGGGCAGGCCCGCTTCGGCATCGTGCAGGGCGGCACCCACGTCGACCTCCGGCTCGCGCACATCGACGACATCGCCGCGCTCCCGGTCGACGGCGTCGCGCTCGGCGGCTTCTCGGTCGGCGAGCCCATCGAGGAGATGGTGCGGGTGCTCGGTGACGTCACCCCGAAGCTGCCGACCGACCGGCCGCGCTACCTCATGGGCGTCGGCACGCCCTTCGATCTGCTCGCCGCGATCGGCACCGGCGTCGATCTCTTCGACTGCGTGTTGCCGACCCGGAACGCGCGCAACGGGCAGGCCCTCACCTGGACGGGCCGCGTGAACCTGCGTCAGGCGCGGCACAAGGAGGACGAGCGCGCCCTCGACCCGTCGTGCGCCTGCCCGACCTGCCGCACCTTCAGCCGCGCCTACCTCCACCACCTGGTGCGCACCAAGGAGATGCTCGGGCCGCGCCTCGTCACGCAGCACAACTTGTGGTTCTACCAGGACCTCACGCGCGGCGCGCGCGCGGCGATCGAGGAGGGTCGCTACGCGAGCTGGGCGGCGGAGGCGGCGGCGCGCATGCGCGACGGCGACGAGATCGGCACGCCGGACCCGAACCAGCGGGAGTGGCGCGCGACCCAGAAGTGACGCAGAACCCCGAGCATGGACGCGATGGAGCTGCTGCGGACGCGCGCCTCGAACGGCAAGCTCGAGGCCCCCGCCCCCGACGACGCGACGCTCGCGGAGATCCTCGAGGCGGCCCTCCGCGCGCCCGATCACGCCGCGCTGCGCCCCTGGAAGATCCTCACGATCCGCGGTGAGGCCCGCGACGCGCTCGGCGAGGTCTTCGCCGAGGCCGCGAAGGCGCGCGAGCCCGAGCTCGACGACGAGAAGCTCGCCCGGACGCGTCGCAAGCCGCTGCGCGCGCCGCTCCTGCTCGTGGTGGCCGCCGTCCCGGTCGAGCACCCCAAGGCGCCCGAGATCGAGCAGGTGCTCAGCGCGGGCGCGGTGGCCCACGGGATCCTGCTCGGCCTCCAGGCCAAGGGCTTCGCCGGCATGTGGCGGACCGGCGCCCCCGCCTACGACGACGCGGTGAAGGCGGCGCTCGGCCTCCGCCCGGAGGACCACATCGTCGGCTTCGTCTACGTGGGGACCGCCTCGGTGCCGGCCCCCGACATGCCCCGCCCGAGCGTCGACGCGTACGTCGTCCCCTGGCATGGGCGCTGACTGCGCAAAGTAGGCACACCGCTGGGGAGCAGAGTCTCCGGCCGCGCGTGACAGCCTGGAAAACAGGGCCTCCCGGGCCCCGTCGATCCGACTGGTAGGGCTCTTGCGTACCCGTCCTGGCGTGCGCCTTCTGCAATCACCAGATGATTCCGCTAACCTCGTACGCATGAGGCGGCGGGGGCGGGTCGAGGCGTTGCTGGCCGACGAGGCCGGGCTGACCACCGTCGAGTACATCATCGTGCTCTGCCTCATCGCGGTCGTCGGCTTCGCCATCTGGAAGCAGTTCGGCCAGACGGTCGAATACAAGACCAAAGGCGCGACCAACGTGATCGGCGACCTGCCGACGGAGTCGTCCGAGTGATGCGTGTCCGAGGGGGATCGATGCTCCGCAAGCTGCTGGCCCTGGTCGCCCTGGCGGGCGTGACCTCATGCACCCCGGGCTCGTCGAGCCCGTCCGGCGACGAAGAGCCGGAGGTCGATGTGGAGATCCTGCGCCCCATCCAGCTGACGCAGAACGCGCGGCTGCCCGAGAGCCAGGACGGCCACCTCGTCGACGTCGAGATCCACGACGACCGGCTCGTGTTCGTCTACGACGGCGCGCCCAAGGTCGCGCTCGAGAGCGGCGACGTCGTCTCCGGCGTGCTGCACGGCGGCTACCTCCGCCGGCTGATGGACCGCCGCGAGCTCGCGCCCGGGCGGATCGAGTGGACCACCGAGCACGCGGAGCTGGGCGAGCTGATCGGCGACGGTCACTTCGTCGTGCACCTCCGGCCCGGCGACGGCGACGAGAGCTTCGTGCTCCGCACCGAGGGGGGCGACGTCGGCAGCTCCAGCGAGGCGCTCGACAGCGGCTGGTCGCTGCTCACCCCGGAGGTCCGCAACATCAGCTGCGGCGGCGGGCGCACCGGCACCGTCACCTTCGACCCGCGCTTCGACATGGACGCCGACGCGGACATCGAGATCGACATGCGCTGGAGCTTCGGCCGCTTCTACATCCCGCGCGGCGAGCTCCACTACGCGCGCTTCGAGCTCATGGGCTCGATCGCCCCCGGGATCACCCTCGAGACGAGCCAGAGCACCGCCGTCTCGTGCATGTGGAGCCTCACCTCCTACCTCGAGAGTCGCGGCGTCGGCGTGCCCAAGCGCGAGTGGGTGACGACCTTCCCGGTCGGCCCGGTCCCGGTCGCGGTGACCCACACCATCTCGCCGACCTTCGACATCACGGTCGGCGGCTCGGTGGAGACCGGCGCCTCGACGATGAGCGCCGACGTGACCCTCGGCTTCCGGGCCGGCGCGGTCTACGACCGGAGCGGCGGCTGGCGCGCGATCTGGGATCCCACCCGGACCGGCTCGGTGAGCCTCACGGCCAGCGAGCCCGGCACCCTCTCGGTGACCGCCGGCGCGGGCGGCGGCGTCGGCTACCTCGCGAAGCTCTACGACGTGGCCGGCCCCGGCGTCAGCCTCGGCCCGTCGATGAGCGGCACCTTCCGCGTCCTGCCGGACCGCTGCGAGTGGAACGCGGACGCGAGCGCGGGCCTCGGGGTCACGGTGCGGGCCCGGCTCGACATCCCGGCCTTCGACTACACGCTCGCCGAGTTCACCCACAGCGAGAACCTCGTGAGCGCCCAGACCGCGACCGCGATGGGCACCTTCCCCTGGTGCGAGGACGGCGGCATGCCCGACGCCGGAGCCGGGGACGGCGGCACCAGCGACCCGTGCGAGGCGGCCGGCAGCACCTGCGAGACCTGCAACGCGACCGCCGGCTGCGGCTTCTGCGCCCCCACCGGCACCTGCATGAGCGACTCCCGCGCGACCGAGTGCGGCAGCGACCTCGACTGGCAGGACGGCCCGAGCGAGTGCGAGGCGTGCGGCGGCTACGGCGCCTGCGGCGACTGCGTCGGCGACGCCTTCTGCGGCTGGTGCGCCTCGAGCGGCCGCTGCATGACGGCCGAGTCCGGCGGCGCCCCGCCCGAGCCCTGCGACGACTGGCAGTACTCGATCACCCCCGCCATGTGTCGTTAGTCGCGACGAAGCCGCGGCGCAGCCGCGGCGAAGCCGCGACCCCGTGCCCGTGCCCGTGCCCGTGCCCGTCGCGGCGAAGCCGCGACCCCGTGCCCCTGCCCGTGCCCGTGCCCGTGCCCGCGGAACCGCCGAGCGGCGCTGCCCCTGCCCGCGGAACCGCCAGAGCCGCGCAGCCCGTGGCCGGCACGCGCCCCGTACCTCATCCCCCCGCCGCAACCCACCGATCCCGCCCCCCGCCCTTCGCCGCGTAGAGCGCCCCGTCCGCCGCCTCCAGCAGCCTCGCCCCGAGCGCGCCCACCGCGACGCCCACCGAGCCCGTCACCGCGATCGCGGCGCCCTCGACCTCGACCGGCGCCCGGCGGAGCGCCTCGCACACGTCGCCGGCGACCCGCTCGGCCACCCGCGCGCCCGCGCCGCGGAGCACGATCACGATCTCCTCGCCCCCCGCCCGGGCCATCAGGTCGCCCTCCCGCACCAGCGGCCGGAGCCGGCGCGCGGTCTCCCGGAGCACCTCGTCGCCCGCCGCGTGCCCGTACGTGTCGTTCACGCGCTTGAAGTGATCCAGGTCGAGCGCGAGCGCGGCTCCGAGGGCGCCGTCGTTCGCCGCGAGGAACGCGTCGAGCGCGCGGCGGTTGGACAGGCCGGTCAGGGGATCGGTCTCCGTCTCGTCGGCGAGGGCGCGGATCTCCCGGCGCTGCCCGGCGAGCGTCGCCACCAACCAGCCGGCGCCGACGTAGCCGAGCACCGTCATCAGCGCGTTCGACCAGAGCTGCGCCTCCTCGCCGACGGTGAGCGTGACGCGGGCCAGCCCGAGCGGATCGCCGACCGGGCCGAAGAACACCCGCGCGGCCGAGCACGCGAAGGCGAGCGCCATCAGCTCCACCCGAGGGAGCCGCACCGCCGCGAGCACGATCGGCGCGAAGTACAGCACCGGGAGCCCCACCGGCGTGGCGATCAGCGCGTCGAGCGCGATGACCGAGGCGGCCCCGATCCAGGCCAGGATCCGGAAGCGCCGACGCGTAGCGGGGAGAGGAGGCATCCGCGCAGCATATCGCTATGCTCCCGCGCATGGCGCGCGCCGACGAGGGACTCCGCAGTGATGAGCTTCAACAGGCCCTCGCGCTCGCGCTGAAGGGGCAGCCGGGCCGGCTCGACGTGCTCCTCGCGCGTCACGGCGGGCTGCCGGGCCCGAACCCCAACACCAAGCTCGGGGCCGCCTTCGGAGAGGCCCTCGCGGCCGAGGACCCGAAGAAGGCGCTCCGGCTGGCGCTGCGCCTCGCCGAGCACGACGCCGACGCCGAGGGCTCCGACGCGTTCCTGCCGGTGGCGGGCGGCTTCGCCCTCTGCGCGCTGGCACGCCGGAGCGACCGGGAGCCGCGCGGCCTCGACGAGGCGCTCTTCGCGCTCGCCGCCGACGAGCGCACGGCGGTCCGCATCGGGCTGACCCAGGCGCTCACCGCGATGGCCGCGCGCGAGGGGGGCGGCGACGCGCTCGTCCGGCGGGCCGAGGGCTGGCTCTTCGCCGAGTCGCGCGACGAACGCTACGCGGCCGCGGCGACCGCGCTCGACGCGATCGCCGACCCGCACGCGCTGGCCGAGGTGCGCGATCGCCCGGCGGTCTTCGCCTACCTCGACGGCGTGGTGAAGGAGATCGTCGAGGCGCCTCGCTCGGCCGAGCGCGCTCCGTCGCGGCGGCGCATGCTCGCGGCGCTCCGCGACGCGGTCGTGCGCGCGGTGCCGGCCTACGCGGAGGGGCCCGAATGGCTCGAGGCGAAGTGCGCGGAGGCGACGCACGAGGACCTGCGGGCCATCCTCGACGACGCGCTCGGACGGCTCCGCCGGGCGAAGATCGGGCGCGGGGAGCTCGGCGCGATGCACGACGCCCTCGCGTCGAGCGCGAAGCCCCCGCGCGATCCGACGCGCACCAACGAAGAGGCGCGCGGCCGCGGCCGCAAGCGACGCCGTCGCAAGTAGCCCCGCCGTGCCGCCCCCGCGGCGACGCGAGACGTTCTGCCGGGGTGTCGCGCACGTGCCCCGATCTCGCCGAAATCTCTGAGGTTCTCTTCCGAGGGCACGTCCGTTGCACCTCCTCTCGGGAGGGCGCCGGCCGTCCGGGCCGCGCCCGTCCCCCTCAGCGCCGCGCGCGCGCCGACCCACGTGGCAGGTGCGCCCGGCAGAAAGGAACCCGAGTGAAGTCCCTCGAACGCCACGTCCTGTCGGCTCTTGGCCTCGCGGTCGGCCTCACGGTCGTGCCCGCCTACGCCCAGATCAGCCCCGCCGCCGAGGTCGAGGAGAGCCGCGAGCGCGCGCGTCCCGACCGTGATCACCCCACGACGCCCACGGCGACCCGCCAGCAAGACGCCCAGGCCTCGACCGACCGCCACGCGCGGGAGGATCGCGCGCGAGTCCGCGAGCTCCAGCGCACCCTCCAGCAGGCCGGCTTCTACGGCGGCGACGTCGACGGTCGGTTCGGCCCGCGGACCCAGATCGCGGTGCGTCGCTATCAGGCCAGCGAGCAGCTCCCGGTCACCGGCGAGCTCGATCCCCGCACCGCGCGCGCCCTCGGCGTGGACCTGCCGGCGTCCGAGCAGCCGGTCGGCGAGCGACGCGCGATCGGCGAGGGCCCGGACCGCAACGCGCGCATCGACGTGCTCCGCGCCCAGCGCGTGCTCTCCCAGGAGGGCGCCTACGAGGGCCCCGTCGACGGCCGCCTCGGCCCCGACACCGAGCGCGCGATCCGCGTCTTCCAGCGCGGGCGCGACCTGCGCGTGACCGGTGAGCTCGATCGCTCCACGCGCCGCGCGATGGGCATCGTCGACCGTCAGGGCACCGACCCGAACGTCGTCGCTCCCGGCCTCCAGGATCGCGCGGCCCGTGGCCGATCGGTCCCCCGCGTCGCCGGCGAGGAGGTCGGCGCGCCCGAGCGCCCGAGCCCGCGGCAGTCGCTCTCCGACTCGGCGCGCCCGTACGCCGCGTCGCCTCAGCCCGGCGGCGGGTCCGTGGAGATCCGCGGCGGCGCGCTCGGCCACACCCCCGCGCAGCTCCAGCCGCGCGTCCCGCAGATGCCGCCGCGTCCCGCGGTGAGCCAGCCGGAGCCGATGACCTCGACCCCGATGCCCCGCAGCACGCCGAGGATCTCGCAGCCGCAGTGATCGAAGCGTGCGCGCTCCGATCCCAGGGACGGCGCGTCCGAGAGGGCGCGCCGTCTCTCGTTCTGGAATCGTCGCGCTTCGCTGCACGGCGACCGCGGCCGGGGCGTGTCCCGTCGACCCGCCTGTCGCAGCCTGCGGCGGCCGCGCGCGACGCCGGGGCCGCAGCGGGCGGGGGCACATCGGTTGCACCCCTTCCGCTCCCCACCTGGACGGGCCGCGCAGCCCGCCTTCCACGAGAGCCCGCGTCCGTGCCGCCGCAGGGCAGGCGCGCCACGCGAGGCAGAGAGGAAACGAGACATGAGCATCTTCAAGCACGGAACGATCGGCGCCGCCGCGCTCGCCCTCGGGCTCGGAGCCGCCCCCGCGTTCGCCCAGCACACGCCCCAGAACGCGAGCCCCCCGAACCCCGGCGCCGAGCGCTCGAGTGAGGAGTCGCCGCCCGCCCCCGAAGCGACGAGCGAGCGCGAGCGGCCGAACGCTCGACAGTCGAGCAGCCCGCAGCCGCGCGGCGAGGACACTCGATCGGAGCGGCGCGACGCGCGGTTTGCTTCGCTCGATCGAGAGCAGCGGCGCGAGATCCAGGAGCGCCTCCAGCGCGACGGTCACTACGAGGGTGAGATCGACGGCATCTACGGGCCGCAGACCCGGGCCGCGCTCCGCAGCTTCCAGGAGCAGGAGCAGCTCGCGGTGACCGGCCGCTTCGACGCCTCGACCGCCCGCGTGATGGGCATCGACGCCGAGGGCGAGGTTCAGCGGGTCAGCGGGACCACCCAGGCGGGTGAGCAGGGCCCGGTCCGGGAGGCGCAGCGCGCGCTCGCCCAGGCCGGCTTCGAGACCGGCCCGGCCGACGGCGTGATGGGCCCGCGCACCGAGCGCGCGCTGCGCGACTACCAGCGCGCCAACCAGCTGCAGGTCACCGGTGAGCTCGACGCGCGCACCCTCCGGTCGCTGGGCCTCGCGCAGGACGCGGCGATCCCGCAGGCCGGTGAGCGCCCCCGCGCGGACGAGCCTCGGCCCCTGCGCGAGCCGTCGCAGCGTGAGCGGTCGTCCGCCGCGGACGAGCGCGCGCCGACCGACGAGCGCCCCCGCGCTCGCTGACCCTTCGGCTATTCGAGGAGGTCGAAGGCCTCTTCGAGCGGGGTGACGAAGGCGATGCCTTCGCTCCCGCGCAGCACGAAGGACATGACGCCGACCAGGCGTCCCTGCTCGTCGAAGACGGGGCCTCCCGAGCTCCCGGCTTCGGCGGGCAGGTCCGTTTGCATGACGCGGCTCTCGCCGAAGCGGCGCGACAGATGGGAGACCACGCCGCGCTGCACGGTGAAGCCGAGCTCGCGCGGGCACCCGACGCTGTAGAGCGCGTCGCCCCGGCCGAGCTCGCTCGCGCGGCGGCGCTCCGGGGCCGGGCGGTCCACGCCCTCGACCGAGAGCACCGCGAGGTCGTCGCCCGCGTCACGCGCGACCACCACCGCGTCGAGCCACGGCTCGCCCTCGAACCTCAGGCGCGCCTCGGCGAGCCCGCCGAGCACGTGCCCCGCCGTGAGCACGCGGCCGTCGCCGAGCCACACGCCCGCGCCGTACGACTCGCCGGCGCGGACCTCCACCGCGGCCGAGAACGCGCGCTCGAGCGGAGACCGCGGCGCGGGCGGCGGCGGGGAGGCGGGGCGCTCGGTCGGCGCGGCGCGCCCGGCCACCGGGGTCCGCCCGGGCGGAGTCGGCTCGGCGGCGGCAGGCGCGAACGCCCACCCGCTCGCGCCCGTCAGGGCGCCGGCGGCGAAGAGGAGAGCGGCTCGGAGGTGCGGCACGGGCGTCAGTATGAGGTGGGTCGCGGCCCTCTACCACGTGAGGCATGTTGCCCCGTGCGGCTGCGCGCGGGCGACTGTGCGCGGGCGACTGCGCGGGCGGCTGTGCTCGGGCGGAGGCGCCTAGCGATGGCGCGCGGCGGCGCGGGCCGGCGTCTCCCCGTCCACGTCCACCGCGCGGTTCATCGCGCGCATCGCGTCGTCGTCGATGCGCCCCTCCAGCGTCCGCAGGCGCGCGATGAGCGCCGGGCGACCGCGCGCGAAGGCGCCGTTGGCGATCAGGACGGCGTCGTAGGGAGGGATCGCGTCGCGGTCGTCCTCGAGCACCCTCAGGTCGTAGGCCGCGACGCGCCCGTCGGTGGTGTAGGCGCCGATGACGTCGACCTGTCCCGCGTCGATCGCCTCGTAGAGCAGGGTGGGGTCCATCGTGCGCTGGGCCTCGAACCGCAGGCCGTAGCGCTCCTCGAGGCTGCGCCACTCGCCCCGGCCGAACAGCTCGTAGTCGCCGCCGACCTCCATCGACGGAGCCAGCGGCGCCAGCTCGCTGATCCGCGTGATGCGCGGCCCGCCGTCCTCGGGGGAGCGCACCGCGAGCGCGTAGGCGTTCTCGAAGCCGAGGCGAGCGACGACCACCACGTCGTGCTCGTCGCGCAGCCACGCCTCGACCTCGGCGTTCAGCGCCTCGCGAGGCGCGCGGTCCTCGCGGCCCATCAGCGCGGTCCAGACGGTGCCCGTGTACTCGACGTAGAGATCGAGGTCGCCGGCGGCCAGCGCCTCGAACGCGACGTTGGAGCCGAGCGAGCGCATCACCTCGGTCGGGGCCCCGGCGCGCTGCGCCACCAGCTCGGCGAGCACGTACTGCTCGGTGAAGGGCTTGGCCCCCACGCGCAGCGGCCGCTCGCCTCCGGCCAGACCGGCGAGCGGGGAGGCGAGCGCGTAGAGGCAGAGCGCGCCGAGGGCCGCGGCGGCCGGGGCCCACAGCCTCGGGCGGCGGGTGCGCGCGCCGAGCTCCGCCGCGCGGATCAGCCCGTCCAGCGCCAGCGCGAGCGCGGCCGAGCCGAGGCAGCCGGCGAGCACCGCGCCGTGATCGCGGGTCTGCAGGCCGCCGAAGATCAGGTCGCCCAGGCTCGAGGCGCCCACCGGAGTGGCCAGGGTCGCCATGCCGACCGTCCACACGGTCGCGGTGCGCAGGCCGGCGACGATCACGGGCGCGGCGAGCGGCAGCTCCACCCGGCGCAGTCGCTGGCCGGGCGTCATGCCGACCCCGAGCGCGGCGCGCTTCACGCTCTCGTCCACCTCGGCGATGCCGACCACCGTGTTCCGCAGCATCGGCAGCAGGCTGTAGAGGGTCAGCCCGAGCACCGCGGGCAGCGCGCCGATGCTCGGCAGCTCGAGCCCGAACGCCCCGAGGGCGGCCAGCGCCGGGACCATGATCGCCAGCAGCGCGAGCCCCGGGATGGTCTGGATCACGCTGGCCACCGCCAGCGCCGCGCGCTCGAGCGCCGGCCTCCGCGCCGCGGCGACGCCGAGGGGCAGGCTGATCGCGGCGCCGAGCAGGAGCGCCCAGAGGCTCAGCCGGAGGTGCGCGAGCATCAGCTCGCCGAGCCGCGGCCAGTCGACGCTCACGACAGCCGGTCCAGCGCGCGCCGCGGCGCCTCGAGCAGGGCGGTCACGTAGGGATCGGCCGGCGCCTCCGCGAGCTCCGGCGGCGTGCCCACCTGGAGGAGGCGCCCCTCGCGCAGCACCGCGATGCGATCGCCGAGGGTCAGCGCCTCGAGCACGTCGTGGGTGACGAACACGCTCGTGAGGCCGAGGTCCTCCTTCAGCGTGCGCAGCTCCGCTTGCAGCTGCTCGCGGGTGATCGGGTCGAGCGCGCCGAACGGCTCGTCGAAGAGCACCACCTCCGGCTCGGCGGCGAGGGCCCGCGCGACCCCGACCCGCTGCCGCTGCCCGCCGCTGAGCGCGTCCGGGAGCCGGTCGCCGTACTCCTCGATCGGCAGCGCCACCCGGGCGAGCAGCGCCTCCACCCGCGCCCGGACGCGGGCCTCGTCCCAGCCGAGCAGCTCCGGGGTGATGCCCACGTTCTCCGCGACCGTGAGGTGCGGGAAGAGCCCGACGCCCTGGAAGCAGTAGCCGATCCGGCGCCGGAGCGCGTGCGGCGGCAGGCTCCGCACGTCCTCGCCGCGGAGGCGCACCACGCCCTCGGTCGGGGTGACCAGCGCGTTGATGCACTCGAGCGTGGTCGTCTTCCCGCTGCCCGAGCCGCCGAGCAGCATCAGCAGCTCGCCCTCGCGCACCGTCAGCGACACTCCGTCGACCGCGGTCACGTCGCCGAAGCGCACGACGAGGCGGTCGAGCTCGATCAGGTCAGCCATCGCAGACGAGCTGCACCTTGCGCACGCCGCGCTCGGCCGCCTTCTCGAGCGCCCGCACGCCGTCGGCCAGCGCGAAGCTGTCCTCGATGAGCGGCGTCGGATCGATGCGCCCCTCGGCGAGCGCGCGCAGCGCGGGCGGGAAGGGGCCGCAGCGCGAGCCGACGACGGTGATCTCGTCGATGACCAGCGGCGCCGCGTCCAGCTCGAGCTTGCCGTGGTAGGTGCTCTTCAGGACGAGCGTGCCGCGCGGGCGGAGCAGGCTCCGGGCGCGCTCGAACCCGGGGGCGGAGCCGGTCGCCTCCACCACCACGTCGAAGTCGCCGTCGATCGCGTCGTCGGCCAGCGCGGTCCGGAGGCCCAGCGGCGCGAGGCGCTCGAGCTTGTGGGCGTGCCGTCCGACCACGACCACCTCGGCGCCGGTCTGCTGGAGCACCATCGCGATCAGCGAGCCGAGCTTGCCGTCCCCGAGGATCGCCACCCGGTCGTCGGGCGCGATCCGGATCTGCTCGAGGATCTCGTAGGCCGCGGCGAGCGGCTCGGCGAAGACGGCGAGCGCGTCGGAGAGCCCGTCGGGCACCCGGTGCAGGTTGCGGAGCGGGAGGGTGACGTACTCGGCGAAGCAGCCGTCCTTGCCGAGGATGCCGAGCACGGTGCGCGACGCGCAGTGCCGCCCGAGGCCGGCGAGGCAGCGCTCACAGCGCGCGCACGAGAGGTTGATCTCGCCGGTCACCCGCGCGCCCATCCAGCCGGCGTCGGTCGCGCCGACCACCTCGCCGACGAGCTCGTGGCCCAGGGTCCCCTCGAACCCCATGTAGCCCTTCACGATCTCGAGATCGGTCGAGCAGACGCCCGCGCGCCTCACGCGGATCAGCGCCTCTTCCGCCTGGGGCTCGGGCACGTCGACGTCCGTCACCTCCGGCGCGCCGAAGAATCGAAGGGCCTTCATGGCGCGAGCATATCAATGGGAGGGCAGCGGGTCGGCGTCGCGGTGCCCGAGCAGGAGCCCGTAGAGGATCTCGGCCGGGTCCTCGAGGTGCTCGGTGCTCATCTCCAGGTGGAGGTGCGCCGCGCTCCGACGCATGCCGGTGCGCCCCACGCTGCCGAGGCGCGCCCCTCGCTCGACCCGGTCCCCGTAGGTGACGTCGACCTGCTCGAGGTGCATGTAGCAGTGCCGCACCGAGTGCAGCTCCTCGCGCTGGGTCCGGACGCAGACGTAGCGTCCGCCGGCGCCGAGCGCGTCGTCGTCGATCGCCTCGTACTCGCTCTGGGTCCGGAGCTGACGGTGGTTCTGACCGCCGGGCAGGTCGACGCCCGCGAAGACGACGAGGCCGCCCGCGATCGCGCGCACCGGCTCGCCGGGCAGGCTCTCGAGGTCGACGCCGCGGTGGTGTCGGGCCCCGTCGTCGCGCTCGCTCCCGATCCAGCTCGAGATCACCCGCGGGCAGCCGTCGAGGGGGCAGCCGAAGGTGACCCCGCCCCAGCGGACCGGCCGCGCCCCGTCGTGCGCGCCGTAGTACTCGAGGATCCGGCGCCGCTCGAGCAGGATGCGGTCCTCCTGACGGTCGCTCCGCACCCGGTCGCCCCACAGCCAGTGCGAGACGTAGTGGCGGTGAGGCGCCTGCTCGAACTCCGCGTCCACGGTCTCGTGCTGGACCTTCCACAGGTGGAGCAGCGCGGCCGCGAAGTAGAGGTTGGGCTCGGGCGAGCCGAGGCGCGGGCCGTTGAACGGGAAGGCGTCGACCGTCTCCTCGCGCTCGACCCAGCGATCGTCCTCGCGCACCCGGTAACGCAGGGTGCCGCGGCGGAGGTTCTCCCAGTACATCGAGGTGTCGATCAGGGTGAGGCCCACGCCCGAGCCGCGGTCGCCCCCCTCCGCGTCGGCCCGGCAGCGCCCCTCGCGGTAGGCGAGGGCGGCGAGCAGGAAGGGGTCGACGTCGAAGGTGGCCGCGTGCTCGAGGATCCAGCCGGCGTAGCGCTCGGAGCGCCGGGGCGGCATCCAGTCGCAGATCTCGCGCAGCGCCGCCGCGAGCCGCTCCGGGTCGACCTGCGCCGGGCTCTCGGGCTCGGGCGGCCAGTCGGCGATGGCGACCCGGGCCTGCGCGATGCGGTTCGGGCGCGGCATCGGCCGGCGGCGCGGGTACCAGGGCGGCCGATCGTTCCCCATGAGCAGGAGGCTCAGGGACATCAAGACGAGGACCGACCACCGGGCGCGCATCGAACGGTCACGATGAGGCCACCCCACGCGGGCGGTCAAGAACGCGGCCCGGCGGCGTTGACGGTGGCCGGCCGCGGCGGTACTTCGACTCCGACTCGGACCCCGGAGGACTCGCGTGGCACGCATTCGCACCGCTCTGATCTCGGTCTCGGACAAGCGCGGCATCATCGACCTGGCGCGCGCGCTGGTGGACGCCGGCGTCGAGATCCTCTCCACCGGCGGCACCGCCCGCTCGATGCGCGGCGCCGACGTCCCGGTGACCGACGTCTCGGAGTACACGCAGTCGCCGGAGGTGATGGACGGCCGGGTCAAGACGCTGCACCCCCGGGTGCACGGCGGCATCCTGATGCGTGACACCATCGGCGACCGCACCCAGCTCACCGAGCTCGGCGGCAAGCCGATCGACCTCGTGGTGGTCAACCTCTACCCCTTCGAGGAGACCGTCGCGCGCGACGCCGGCCACGAGGAGATCATCGAGAACATCGACATCGGCGGCCCCTCGATGATCCGCTCCGCGGCCAAGAACCACGCGCGGGTCACCGTGGTGGTGGACCCGGACGACTACGACACGGTCATCGAGGCGGCGAAGCGCGAGGACGGTCCCTCCCTCGAGCTCCGGACCCGGCTCGCGCAGAAGGCCTTCAGCCACACGGCGGCCTACGACGCGGCCATCGCGCGCTACCTCACGTCGCGCGACCCGGACGGCACGACCCACGCGTTCCCGGGCACGCTCGCGCTGACCTTCGAGAAGGTCTACGACCTGCGCTACGGCGAGAACCCGCACCAGCAGGGCGCCTTCTACCTCGAGCACAACGCCCGGGCCGGCAGCCTCTCGCGCGCGGAGTCGCTCGGCGCGGGCGGCAAGGAGCTGAGCTTCAACAACCTCGTCGACGTCGACGCGGCCCTCGAGGCGGTGCGCGAGTTCGAGCGCCCGGCCGCGGTGGTGGTCAAGCACACCAACCCCTGCGGCGTCGCGGTCGCCGAGACCCTCGCCGACGCCTACGTCACCGCGCGCGAGGCCGACTCGCTCAGCGCCTTCGGCGGCATCGTCGCGCTCAACCGGAGCGTGGACGAGGCGACCGCGGCGAAGCTGAAGGAGACCTTCATCGAGTGCGTGGTCGCGCCCGGCTTCTCGGACGAGGCGCTCGAGCTGCTCCGCAAGAAGAAGAACCTGCGGCTGCTCGCGACCGGCGAGTGGCTCGCCGCCGACCACGCCGACATCACCTTCAAGCGCATCGGCGGCGGCCTCGCCGTGCACGAGCGCGACGCCACCGGCCCCGGCGAGACCCGCGCCGGCAAGGTCGTGACGAAGCGAGCCCCCACCGACGACGAGATGGCGGCGATGGACTTCGCCTGGCGCGTCTGCAAGCACGTGAAGTCGAACGCCATCGTCTTCGCGAAGAAGGACCGCACCGTCGGCGTCGGCGCCGGTCAGATGAGCCGCGTCGTCGCGGTCGAGCTCGCCGCGCAGAAGGCCGGCGACCTCGCGAAGGGCGCGGTCATGGCCTCCGACGCCTTCTTCCCCTTCCCCGACGGCGTCGAGGCGGCCGTGAAGGCGGGCATCACCGCCGTCGTCCAGCCCGGCGGCTCGAAGAAGGACGACGAGGTCATCGCCGCCGCCGACGCCGCCGGCATCGCGATGGTGATGACGGGGCACCGGCACTTCCGGCACTGATTTTTTGGGAGGGGCTTTCAGCCCCTCCCCCCCGCGGAGCCGGCTGACCTGTCTCCGCTCCGGGTGCTCCGCACCCTCCGCAGAG
>JAYZQJ010000138.1:0-18092 GCA_036149055.1 Myxococcota bacterium
GGAGCGGAGACAGGTCTGCCGGCGCAGCGGGGGGGAGGGGCTGAAAGCCCCTCCCAACAAGATTCAGTACCCCGAGCGCATCTCCGCCCGGTCCCCGACGTTCACCTCGCGGGTCGAGCGGGTGAGCATGACGGTGCACGAGCTCGGCCGGGTGTGCACCACGATCGCCTCGGCCACGATCTCGGCCGGGTACGCCTCCGGCTCGTCGGGCGCGGGCACGCTCGGACCCACGGTGTCGGGCGACGCGTTCAGGCTGTCGCGCCAGCGGTCGCCGGCCGAGATGATGAAGAACCGGTTACCGACCGCGACGCCGTCCTCGCGCCCCACCGGCAGGAACACGATCTGCTGCTCGCCGAGCAGCTCCCGGGGGTGCAACGTCGCGACGACGCGCGTCTCGACGTCCCGATCCGCCGGACGCGGGGGCACCATGTCGAAGCGCCGCGGCATGGCGGCGACCCGCATGCCGCGCTCGATCGGATCGAGCGCCTCGATGATCGTGCCGCGCGCGGTGCGACGGTCGCGGTCGTAGCTCTCGACACGGACGGTGCCGAAGATGCGGACCAGCTCCCCCTCCTCGTCCTCGAAGCGCTCGTCGTCCTCGATCTCACGGAAGATGGTCCACTCGCCGCTGGGCGTGCCGTCGTAGTCGTCCTCGAACTCGACGTAGATCGCGTCGTAGGGCGCGAGCAGCATGTGGTCCTCGGGCGAGCCGACGACGGTCCCCGAGCCCTCGAGCGCCTCGCGATCGAGGTAGCCCTCCTGGCGGAGGAACACGGTGCCGCTGCGCATCGTGCGCGCCGGCGACAGGACCGCCGCCCCCGTCGTCTGCACCGGCGCGTCGGCGCCCGGCGGGAGGAGCCGCAGCGTGTCGAGCGGGTAGATCCAGTGCGGGTTCGTGATCTCGGGGTTGTACGACCACACCCGCGGCCACTCCCACGGGTTGCCGTAGAAGCGCCCGGTGACGTCCCAGAGCGTGTCGCCGCGACGGACGGTGTAGGTCCTCGGGATCAGTCGGCTGCGCACGTTCCCGCTGATCCGGATCCCGTTGCCGCTGCGCTGCGCCTCGTCGAGGCTCTGCGGGGTGTCTTCGTAGACGCCCGTCTGCGCCTCGGCGGCCGCCGGCGCGCCTCCGAGCGCGAGGGCGATCAGAAGGGTGCGAACGACGCGCTGGCTCATGCGTCCTCCCGCGACGCCATGCGCGCCGCCATGCTCTCGGGGTACTGCGCCCGCAGGCGCTCGAAGACCCGGCGCGCGCGATCGCGCTGCCCGAGCCGCTCGTAACAGAGGCCGATGCGAAGGAGCGCGTCGGGCACCTTGTTGCCGCGCGGGTAGCGCTCGATGAGCGCGCTGAACGCACGGAGCGCCCGGCGGTGATCCCGGCGCATGTAGTGAATCTCCGCGCGCCAGTACATCGCGTTGTCGGCGTAGGGGTGGCGCGGGTGCTCGCGGAGGAACGCCTCGAAGCCCGCGAGGGCTTCGTTCGTCTGCCGCGCGGTGAGGTGCGCCAGCGCCGCGCGGTAGGCGGCGACCCCCGGATCGTTCAGCTCGGGCCGGGCCCCGCGCGGGCTCGTCACCACCGCCGCCTGCGGAGAGAGCTGCGGGGACGGCTGCGCGGTGGGAAGCGGCGGCGCCTCGGCCACCGCCACCGGCTGGGCGGGGATCGCCGGCACCACGTCGTCGACTGGCAGGCGCGCCGCGGCGGACGGCGGCGGCCCCACGAGCGAGGGCGCCTCCGGCCCGGGGAGCACGTCGACTCCGTCGGACGTGCCAGCCGGCCGCGCCGTGCCGTAGAGGCGGAGGACCGGCCGGCGCGCCTCGGCGACCGGCTCCGGCTCGTCCCACCCCTCGTCGGTCTCGACCTCGGGCTCGGGCGGCGCGCAGCGCTCGGCGATGCGCACGGACCGCGTGGCCGCCTCCTCGCGGAGGGCGTCGACCTCGCCGCGGAGGCTGCGCGCGTCGGCCCGGGCCAGCCCCAGCTGCACCTCGAGCTCGCGCAGCCGCTCCCGCGCCTCGGCCAGGGCCTCCGCGTCGCGCGACGGCGCGTCGTCGGGCTCCGCCGCGACGTCTCGAGCGCTTTGCGGGGCGGGCTGCACCGCGGGGGCACAGCCGCCGAGGGCGAGGACGAGTGAGACGATCAACCGGCGCTTCACGATGACTCTCCGTGCGCGCGCACACGCGCCGCGCAGAGACGATCGTAGGGAGCCCCCCTCCGGCCGGTCAAAAAAGGGGCCGGATCACTCGCGCTGCCACTCGGCGCCGAGCGTCTGGCGGGCCGGCGTCTTCACCGCGTCGCGCACCGCGGTGCCGAGAGGCTGGATGGCGAGGAACCACGCCAGGCAGAGCCCGCCACCGATCGTGCTGACCAGGCCGAAGTGCGGCGGCACGAGGGTGAGCGCGGTGACCGCCGCGAGCGAGAGGGCCGCGCCGACGATGAAGAGCGAGACGACCCGGGCGCGGCCCGCGCACCACGCGGTCGGGTCGACCATCGAGACCAGGAGCGGCCGCCCCTCCCAGGGCGAGAGCGTGTCGCCCTCCCGCCGGCCGTGGACCCACACCGAGTCGCCCTCGCGCACCGGGATCTCGATCTCGCGGGCGTGCCCCTTGAACTTGCTGGCGTCGGTCCAGGCCTCGTCGAAGGCGTCCTCCGACGGGCAGCCCAGCGCCTCGCCGCTCCGGGCCGGGTCGGGCCAGACCTCGCTGGCCGCGATCGGCGCCGGCGCGACGGTGATCGGTCCGTCGGCGGTCTCGACGATCCCGCCGCGCACCTCGAACGCCTGCGGGCCGTCGGTGAAGAGGATGCGGCTCGGGCCCTTGGTCGTCACGGCGCGGCCGGTCTGCGACACGTGGCGCCGCGCGAAGACGCCATCCGCCTCGACCACCCGCCCCGAGATCAGCTCTCCGCGCTCGCGCGCGGCCACGAACGCGCGCCGCAGCCGACCGAGCGCGCGGAGCTGCTTGTAGGCCGCGGCGATGACGAGCCCGCCGTTGAGCCAGAGGATGCCCAGGGCGAAGAGCCCCATGATCTCCTTGGTCAGCACGCGGTCTCAGCTGGCGAGCGCTTCGGCCTCGGCCTCGGCGCGACGCACCTCGCGCGCCTCGAGCTCGGAGCTCTGGCCGCGCTCGGCCTCGGCGACGTCGCGGTCCTCGGGGCGGGAGAAGCGGAGGAAGAAGTTCTTGAGCAGGTAGAGCACCATGCTCGGCTCGTTCAGGCTCGGATCCGTCCGCGGGCCGCACTCGCGCGCGTGCACCTCGTCGAGCACCGACCAGTGCAGCCCCGCCCGGTTGTGATGGATCGTGTGGTAGCCGTTGTTGCACATCACCCAGTTGAAGGCGCGGCCCACGAAGTTGCGCGAGTGGTTCCACTCGGACCGGACGTCGCAGCCGTCGTGCTGGATGAGGTTGATGCGCAGGATGCCGCGCGCGCCCCAGAGCTGGGGGAGCACCACGAAGAAGAGCGCCGTCCAGAAGTCGAAGACGAGCAGCACGCCGGTGAGCCCGAAGGCGAAGGCCTGCTCGAGCCCGTACTGACGCCGGAAGTCGCGCTGACGGGTCGTGCGCGCCCAGCGCGAGACGCCGTTGAAGGTGTTCGGCCCGACCACGTTCGGGAAGTGGATCAGGTTGAGCAAGTGCCAGCGGAAGTCGACGTTGTCGGGCGCCGCCCAGTCGGGCTGCCCGTCGTCGTCGAAGTGGTGATGCACGAGGTTGTGCGACGCGATGTTCGCCGACGCCGGGTAGAGCGCGCCGAAGCTCAGCACGCCCCGGAACAGCCGGTTGAGCCGCTTGCTCTTGAAGATCCCCTTGTGGAGGTGATTGTGGATCACCACCGCGTTCAGGAAGCTCAGCCAGCAGGCGAAGAGGAAGAAGAAGACGTTGCGACACGCCGGCACGAAGTACATCGCGGCCAGCACCGCCCAGTACGTCGCGACGATCCCGATCTGGCGATAGTCGGCGACGTTGTGCAGGAGCCGGTCGCCCCTCCCCCGCCGCGTGGCCCTCCCCCGGGCCGGCTGCGCCTGGCTCGCCACGCTGTCCTCAGGCCGGGGCGGGGACCTCTTCCTCGGACTCGATTCGCCGCGGCGCGCCGACCCGCATGTGCTCCGGCGCCTTCATCGGGTTGAAGAGCATCGAGAGCTTGTGGTGCGTGCCGTGGTAGTAGATGCCGAAGAAGATCCGGTTGCCGATCCAGTACCAGCCGTAGTCGAGGTCGGCCGGCTCGATGGCGTACTCCGGGCGGTGGGCGTTGTGCCCGGCCCAGTTGAAGTGCATCACGAACAGCGCCGCGCCGACGAAGGCGGGCAGGTACAGCACGAAGAACCCGGCCGGCCCGAGGAGCAGGAACCAGGTCACGAAGAGCAGCAGCCCGCTCGTGAAGCTCAGCCGGCTGCGCCAGATCTCGTAGCGCCGGGTCTCGGGGCTGTCGCCGAACAGATCGTAGTACTGCTGACGGAGCTGGTGCTCGACGTTGATCAGGCTCTTGAACGTGTAGCGCCAGTAGCCTCGCTCGGCCGGATGCGGATCCTTCTCCGGGTCGTCGGTGTGGCGGTGGTGACGCCGGTGCACGATCTCCCAGGACGCGAACTTGGTCCCGACGATCGCGCCGCAGATCTCACCCACCACCCGGTTGATCGCCTTCGGGAAGTTCCCGTGCGAGGCGTTGTGGATGAACACGTGGGCCATGATCACCAGGTACAGCGCGACGGGGAACACCCCGAGCTGCCACCAGGCGAGCTCCGGGGCGAGCCCCTGCCAACCCGATCCCACCATCGTGAAGATCGCGCCCAGGCAGAGCAACGCCCAGACGCTGTCGTACCAGAAGTAGAACGCCGGGTTCCGCTTGAACTGGGCAAACGGTGCGGAAAGCAGAGACGCCTTGATCGCGCTCACCATCAACTCCTTCGCGAGGGCGTGACGACCCTGGCTGGGAACAGTCCGAGGATCAAGCTCCCCCCAGGTCGGGACATGCCGATAGCACTATCGGTACCACCGTGGAAGCAGACCGGAGATATTCCATTTCGGCCCGGTTTTCCAGTGATCTGCAAGGATTGGCTCATCCAGTGTGACAGGCGGTCGCGGAACCCCGGTTCACACGGTGCGCCGATCCGTCACGTCATTGCACGTCGCCGATGCCGAGCAGCTCGATGTCGAAGACGAGCATGCCCTGCGGCCCGCGGGGGCGGCCTTCGTAGGCGAGCGCGGCCGGGATCCAGAAGCGGCGCTTCTCGCCCACGACCATGAGCTGCACGCCCTCCGTCCAGCCGGCGATGACGCGATCGAGGCGGAAGCTGGCCGGCTCTCCGCGGCTGCGGGAGCTGTCGAAGAGCTCGCCGTCCTCGGCGCGCCAGCCGCTGTAGTGCACGCGCACGGTGTCGGTCGCGGCGGGGTGGCGATCGCCCTCCCCCTCCTCGAGCACGATCGAGGCGAGGCCCGAGGCGGTCCGCTCCGCGTTCCTCGGGGGCGCGCTCACGTTGTCCGGGGTCTCGGGGGCGGCGTTGACCGAGAGGAGCTCGACGTCGAAGACGAGCATGCCCTGCGGGCCCGGGCGCCCCTCGTAGGCGAGCGCGGCCGGGATCCAGAGCCGGCGCTTCTCGCCCTCCACCATCAGCTGCAGTCCCTCGGTCCAGCCGGGGATCACGCGGTCGAGCGTGAAGCTCGCGGGCCGGCCGCGGCGGACCGAGCTGTCGAAGAGCTCGCCGTTCTCCGCGCGCCAGCCGCTGTAGTGCACGGTGACGCCGTCGCGCGGCCCGGGGTGGCGATCGCCGGTGCCGGCCTCGAGCACCTTCGAGGCGAGGCCGCTCTCGGTGCGCTCCGCGTCGGCCGGCGGGGCGGCGACGTCGGGCGGCGCCGGGATGTCGGCGGGGGCCGCCGGGCGCGCGGGCCGGGCGGGCACCTCGCGAACCCCGGCGTTCTCGGCGGCGGCCGCGTTGCGGGCTTCGGCGGGCTCGGCGGTCGCGCTCGAGGGCAGCCGGGCGGGCGGCTCCTCGCGACCGCAGCCCAGCGCGAGGGCGGCGAAGAGCGAGAGTCGGGCGAGGGTCTTCATCGGCGCCTGCGTAGCGGACCGCCGATGGACTGTCGAGCCGCCCGAGACCTCTGGCATACTGCCCGGGTGGGAGGGGCGCGGTGAAGGCGGAGGTCCAGCTCGTGCGCGAGGTGCTCGAGGGCGCGCTCGCGCCCGCGGTCGCCACCTCGGTCCTGTTCGAGGCGCTCGACCGCTGGGACCGCGGCATCCCCGCCAACGCCGGCGAGGTGCTCGAGCTGGTCCGCGGGCCGCTCTCGGACGCCCTACGGAGCAAGCTCGACGAGGCGGCGGCCGGCGAGCTGACCGCCACTTTGGAGGCCCGGCTCGCCCACGGCGCTGCCCACAGCGCTGTGCTCGAGCCGGAGGTCGACCTGGAGGTCGAGATCGACCTCGAGGACGACCTGGTCTCGCCGTTCGTCGACGAAGACCAGGAGCTGACGACCACCACCCAGATGTCGGCGGTGTCCCACCCGGTCTCGGTGCTGGTGGTGAGCGGAGACCGTCAGTTCGGGGCGCGCTTCACCGCGACCCTGGGCGAGGATCGGGTGCACACCCTCACCGTCGAGGACGAGTCGGCGCTGCGCCACGCCACCTTCTCGGCCAACCCGCAGATCGTCGTGGTCGACGCGACCGCGCCGCCCCGGATCCCGCCGGCCGAGCTGGCCGCCGCCCTCCGGAACCTGCCCGACGCCACCCTCCCCGTGCTCTGGGCGCTCGAGACCGAGTACGGGCGCTCGACGCGGGAGCTGGCGCGCGAGAGCCGGACCCTGTTCCTGGAGCGACGCGAGGGGATCGAGCCGCTCCTCGACCTGATCCTGAGCCGGTTCCGCAAGCGCACGAGCAGCCTGCCTCCGCCGGCGTGAGCGCTGCTATCGCGCTCGTCGGACGATGAGGTCGAGCAGCCGGGGCGCGTAGCGGGCCACCCGCCAGAGCGCCTTGCTCCGCAGGTCCACCAGCGCGTGCAGGCCGGGCCGGTCGACCTCGCGCAGCCAGGCGTCGACGATCTCCTCGGCGCTGAACATCGGCGAGAGCGCGTAGACCGGCGGCAGCTCGGCCAGGTCCCGCACCATCGGCGTGTCGCCTGGAGGCGGGCACAGCAGCTTGACCGCCACGCCGCTGCCGTGCAGCTCGTCCGAGAGCGCCTGCGCGAAGCCGACGACCGCGAACTTGCTGGCCGAGTAGCCGGCGAGCTGGGGGAAGCCGCGGAGGCCTGCCACCGACGCCACCAGGGTCAGGGTCGCCCGCCCGGAGGTCGCCGCGCGCCGGAGCGAGGGGAGCAGCGCCTGGGTGACGTGCACCGTCCCGAGCGCGTTGACCTCGAGCATGCGCCGATGGTCCTCGGCCGAGACCTCCTCCACCGGCCCGACCGCGAGGACCCCGGCCGAGTGGAAGACGTGCCCGATCGCCCCGAGCGCCTCCTCGCTCCGCGCCCTCGCCTCGGCGAGCGAGGCCGGGTCGGTGACGTCGACCTCCTCGAGGTGAGCGCGGCCCCCCTCGAGGAGCGATCGCGTCTCCTCCAGCCCCACCCGGTTCCGATCCCAGAGCGCCACCGACTCTCCGCGCGCGCTCAGCCGCCGCGCGACCTCCCGCCCGAAGCCGCTCGCCGCCCCCGTGATCACCCACGCGCCCTTCGCTCTCCGCATGCCCGCGAGCATATCGCGGACGCGATCCGCTACCATGCGCGCCCATGCCGCTCCCCGTTGGCTCCTCGTTCCTGACCCCCACCGTGCCCATCCACGTCTTCGAGGCGGAGGAGGAGGGCCCGACCGCGCTGATCCAGGCCGGCATCCACGGCGACGAGATCGCCGGCGTGCACGCGCTCGAGGAGCTGCTCGAGGCGGGCATCCGACCGGCCCGCGGGCGGCTCCTGATCGTGCCGACGATGAACCGGGCCGCCTATCGCGCCCGTCAGCGGGCCGCGCCCGGCGGCCTCGATCTCAACCGCTGCTTCCCGGGCGACGCCGACGCCCCCGAGCTCGAGCGGCGCCTCGCTCGGCGGTTCATGGACCTGGTGGAGGACGAGCGCCCCGACCTGATGGCGACCCTGCACGAGAGCCAGAAGCGCTACGACCCGGAGGTCACCCCCAGCTTCGGGCAGACGCTCGTCTACGGCGTCGACCCGATCCCGCCGATCGTCGAGCGCGCGGTGGCGCGGCTCGACGCGATGAAGCAGAGCGACGAGGAGCGCTGGGCGTCGCAGTACTACCCGGTCTCGACCTCGTCGACGGAGGTGATCGTGGACGCGATCGGCTGCGTCGGGATCTGCGTCGAGACGTGGATGGGCTTCGAGGAGCGCCGGCGCATCGAGATGCAGAAGGACGTCGTGCACGTCTTGCTCGACGAGCTCGGCGTGCTCCCCTTCCCCGCGGAGAGAACCTGATGGACCCGAACCTCTTTGGCGCCTTCCCCCGCACCCGCATGCGGCGCAACCGCCGGGACGACTGGTCCCGCCGGCTCGTGCGCGAGAACGCGCTGAGCGTGAACGACCTCATCTGGCCCTGCTTCGTGCGCGAGGGCGAAGGGGAGCGGACCGACATCCCGTCGATGCCCGGCGTGCAGCGGCTCACGGTGGATCTCCTGGTCGAGGCGGCCGCGGAGGCGGCGGAGCTGGGCGTGCCCGCGATCGCGGTCTTCCCGGTGACCGATCCGGCGAACAAGTCGCCCGACGGCGCCGAGGCGAAGAACCCCGACAACCTCGTGTGCCGCGCGGTCCGCGCGCTCCGGGAGGCGAAGCTCGACATCGGCATCGTCTGCGACGTCGCCCTCGATCCCTTCACGACCCACGGGCAGGACGGACTGGTCCGCGACGGCTACGTGGTGAACGACGAGACGGTCGAGGTCCTCTGCCAGCAGGCGGTCGTGCAAGCGGAGGCGGGCTGCCACGTCATCGCGCCCTCGGACATGATGGACGGCCGCATCGGCGCCATCCGCGACGCGCTCGACCAGGCCGGCCACCGCGACGTGCGCATCCTGAGCTACGCCGCGAAGTACGCGAGCGCCTTCTACGGCCCGTTCCGCGACGCGGTCGGGAGCAAGGGCAGCCTCGGTCAGGGCGACAAGCGCACCTACCAGCAGGACCCGGCCAACGGCGACGAGGCGCTCCGCGAGGTCGCCATCGATCTGAGCGAGGGCGCCGACATGGTCATGGTCAAGCCGGGCATGCCCTACCTCGACGTGGTGCGCCGGGTGAAAGACGCCTTCGGCGTGCCGACCTACGCCTACCAGGTGAGCGGCGAGTACGCGATGCTGCGCGGCTCGGCGGATCGCGGCTGGCTCGACTGGGAGAAGACCATCGTCGAGAGCCTGCTCTGCTTCAAGCGGGCCGGCGCCGACGGCGTCCTCACCTACGCCGCGGTCGAGGTGGCCAAGCTCCTGAAGGAGGGACGATGAGCGACTTGTTCGCCGAGATCCTCGTGGACCCCGAGACCCACGAGCGCCTGACCCGGGCCACCGAGGCCGAGCTCGACGCGCTCCGTGCCGCCCTCGAGGCCGGCCGCGCCCGCCGCCGCGACGGCGGCGACCTCCCCGCCGCGGTCGACGGCGCCTGGATCACCCCGGATCGCAAGCACGCCTTCGTCGACGTCGAGGGCTTCCCCTCCCTGCTCGCCGAAGAGCGGCTCGTTCTCGACGCCCCTCTCGCGTAGCCCCCTCGCGTAGCCCCTTTCTACTCGCAGGAAGCGAGGAAGGGCGGAAGGGAGGAGCTGGCGGCTCCTCGCTTCCCTGGAGTGGGAGCGTCCAAGCCGAGGGCAGCGGTCAGGCGGGGGACGCGCCCTGGGCGCGCAGCTCGCGGATGCGGCGGCGGAGGGGGGCGATGAAGTCCATGGAGACGGTGCGGGAGCTGGTCTTCACGGCGCGGCCGGTGTGCCACTTGCTCAGCGCGAGCCGGGCGACCGCGCGCACGAACTCGACGCCCTGCTTGCCCTTGCGGAAGTAGGCGGTGAGGCCACCGAAGGCGCTCGCGACCAGATCGAGCTCGGCCTGGGTGAGGTGGCCGAGGGCGACCTCGTCGAGCAGGTGGTTGCGGATGATCTTGCCGCGGCGCCGCACCAGCACGATCACGATGGCGAGGAACGCGACCACGAAGAGCAGCCAGAGCGGGAGCATGATGAAGAGGAAGATCAGCCCGCCCACCTCGCTCGGGCCGAGCAGCACCGCGGTGCCGTTCCAGACCGCGTGCAGGAACACCGCGGCCGCGTAGCCGAGCACCGGCGCGATCGGGCGCAGCCACACCTTGTCGGTCTCGCGCGCGATCCCCACGCCGATGCCGGTCATCGACGTGTAGAGGGGGTGGCCCCACGGGGCGAGCACGCCGCGCACGACGAAGGTGCCGATCATGCCGCCCGCGCCCGCCTCGAGGCCGGCGTTGGCGTAGTAGATGACGTTCTCGACCGCCGCGAAGCCGATCGCGCAGAACGTCGCGTAGATGATCCCATCGACCACGCCGTCGAACTCGCGGCGCAGGAAGTAGAAGTAGCCGAGGACCAGCAGGCCCTTGGTGCCCTCCTCGATCAGCGGCGCGCTGACCACCGTGCTGATCACCTCGCCGGCCTGGCCGCCGATCGCGACGCCGACGAACGTGTTGACGACCGCGCTCGCACCGCAGGCCGCGATGGCGCCCCAGGCCAGAGCCATGATCAGAGCGTACGCCGGCTCGGGATCGTAGCGGTCGAGGAGGCGCGGGACGGTCAGGTAGACGAGCGCCGCCGGGAACGCGAGGCAGGCGCCGACGAACATGGCCAGCAGGGTGCCGACGCCCTCGGTCGCGACCGGGAAGACGATGAACAGCAGGAAGAGCAGGAAGAGCCCCGCCAGCATCGCCACGCCGTAGCAGCCGCAGCCGACCCGACGCCGGAGCTTCTCCGGGTCGGGCAGATCGCTCGTCTGCAACGTGGCCTTCGGCTGCCACGCGGCGTGCCCTCCCGGCGGCGGCCCCTGCGGTGGGTACATCGGGGCCGACCCTACCCGGCTCAGGCGTCGCTCGTCACGCCCATCGCGCGGAACTTCGCGTAGCGATCGTCGATGAGCGCCTGCGGGTCGAGCCCCTCGAGCTCGCCGAGGTGACGCTTCAGGGTCGCCGCGAGCTGCCGGGCCGCCTCGTCCGGCTCGCGGTGCGCGCCCCCGCGGGGCTCGGCGATCACCTCGTCCACCACGCCGAGCTTCACCACGTCGGTCGCGAGGAGCTTGAGCTGCTGGGCCGCCTTGGGCGCCTCGGCGCCGTCGCGCCAGAGGATCGAGGCGCAGCCCTCGGGCGTGATCACGCTGTAGGTCGCGAACTCGAGCATCAGCACCCGGTTGGCCACGCCGAGCGCGAGCGCGCCGCCGGAGCCGCCCTCGCCGATGACGGTGGCGATGATCGGCACCTGCAGGCCGGCCATCACCGCGAGCGACATGCCGATCGCCTCGGACTGACCGCGCTCCTCGGCGCCGATGCCCGGGTAGGCGCCGGGGGTGTCGATGAAGGTGAGGACCGGGCGCCGGAAGCGGTTCGCCAGGTCCATGATGCGCATCGCCTTCCGGTAGCCCTCGGGGTGGGCCATGCCGAAGTTGCGGCGCACCTTCTCCTTGGTGGTGCGGCCCTTCTGGTGGCCGATGATCGCGACCGTGCGGCCGTCGAGGCGGGCGAAGCCGCTGATGATCGCCGGGTCGTCCGAGAAGGCGCGATCGCCGTGCAGCTCGACGACGTCGTCGAAGATGCGCTCGATGTAGTCGAGGAAGTACGGCCGATCCGGGTGCCGGCTCAGCTGGACCTTCTGCCAGACGGTGAGCTGGTCGTAGATCTCGCGCTGGAGCGTCTCGACCCGCTGCTCGAGCTTGCCGAGCTCGCCCTCGAAGCCGCTCTCGCGCACCCCGTAGACCTTGAGCTCGCGGATGCGCGCCTCGAGCTCGACGAGCGGTTTCTCGAATTCCAGGTGGGCCATGGCGGGAGCGGGGGTTCTTTCGCGCCTGCGGCGGCGCGTCAAGGGGCGGCGTCAGGCGGGGCGCGTGTGCTCCACCCCGAAGGTGCCGGTCTTCTCCCCCACGACGTTGAAGATCTTGAGCGCCTGGGACTTCCCCTTCACCTGGGTGGGCGGCAGCTCGAGCACCTCGAAGTGGTCCTTCACCGCCTCGAAGGTGTTCTCGCTGATGATGATCTCGCCCGCCTTGGCGATGGAGCAGAGGCGCGCGCCGGTGTTCACCGTGTCGCCGATGACCGTGTACTCGAGCGCCTTGCTGCTGCCCAGGTAGCCCGCGACGCACTCGCCGGTGTTGATGCCGATGCCGATCTGGATCGTCGGCTGCCCGGCCTGCTCGCGCTCGAGGTTGAACTGGGCGAGCACCGCCTTCATCTCGAGGGCCGTCTTCACCGCGCGGTAAGGATCGTCGGGGTGGCTCACCGGCGCGCCGAAGAGCGCCATGATCTCGTCGCCGACGAACTTGTCGAGGGTCCCCTCGTAGTTGAAGATCACCTCGACCATGCGCTCGAAGTACTCGTTGAGCATGTCGACGATCTCCTGAGCGGCCTGCGACTCGCTCATGGCCGTGAAGCCGCGGATGTCGCTGAACAGCACCGAGGTGATGCGCGCCTCGCCGCCCTTCTTGACCTCCACCCGGCCCTCGATGACCTGCTGGGCGATCGCCGGGCTCAGCAGGCGCTGGAAGCGCTCGCGGGTGACCGCCTCCTGCTCGAGCTTGGCCGCGTAGAGCGAGTTCTGGATCGCGACCGCCGCCTGGTTGGCGACGTTCTGGAAGAGCTGGAGGTCCTTCTCGGTGAAGGCGTTCGTCGCGATCTGCGAGTCGAGCACCATGATGCCGAAGACCTCGGCCGAGTGGAGCAGCGGCACCGCCATGCTCGAGCGGATGCCCTGCATGATGATCGAGTGGGCGCCCTGGAAGCGGGAGTCGACCGTGGCGTCGCTCGAGAGCACCGCCGCCTTGTCGCGCAGCACCTGCTCGACGATCGTGCTCGAGATCACGACCTCTTCGTTGGGGTCCTGGCCGCCCTCGCGGGTGCGCACGCAGCGCGGCAGCAGCTCCCGCTCCTCGTCGTAGAGGAGGATGACGCCGCGATCGGCGCGCAGGAGCTGGAAGGCGGCGTCGAGGATCTTCACGAGCGCCTTGTCGATGTCGAGCTCGGCGCCGATCGCCCGGGCCAGCTCGTAGCTCACCCGCAGCTTCTCGTAGTCGCGCCGGAGCGCGTCGGTGTCCTGGATGAGCCGCTCGGGCAGGAAGCTCTGGTCGATGAGCGGCGCGAGCTTGGTCCGGATGTGGCTCTCGACCATGCCCGGCGCGATCGTCACCCGGGAGAGCTTGGCGTCCGGGATCGGCAGGCCGCCACCGGGCGTCGGGCTCGGCGACATGCTGCCCTGGGTGAGCGTGCTCGGCGCGATCGGCGGCGGTGGCTCGGGCGGGCCGCCGAAGGCCTGGGGCGGCGCCTGCGGGTTCGTCGGCGGCACCGGCGGAGGCGGCGCCGGCGGGGGAGCGGCCTGCGGGGGAGCCTGGGGGCGCGCCCCCGGCGCGTTCTGCGGATCGAAGATGATCCGGGTCGACCCGAGCATGATCTCGTCGCCGGGGCTCAGGATCTTCTCGCTGATGCGCTCGCCGTTGACGTAGGTGCCGTTGAGCGAGCCCAGATCGCGCAGAATCCACCGCCCCCCCTCGTGGTCGACATGGCAGTGCTCCTTGGACACGATGCGGTCCAAGACCTGCACCGTGTTGTTCGGGTGTCGACCCAGGGTGTTGTGAGCCAGGAGGTCTACGTCCTGGCGGCCGTCCGGGCCGATGATCGTCAGGCGGGACATGACAGCGCGAGGCTGCGTGGATGCTACCCACCCCTCGGGCGCGCGTAAAGCCGTGATTCCGCCCCCTTCGACCTTTCCGATCCGTGGCTTGCCCGCGAGGGGCCCGAGCGCTATCTTCCGCGGCCCTTTCCTGCACAGGAGCACTGGTAGATATGGCCCGCGTCACCGTCGAAGACTGCCTCGAGCACGAAGAGAACCGCTTCGCCCTGGTCCTGCTCGCGTCCAAGCGCTGCCGGCAGATCATGAAGGGCGCCCCGGCCCTGGTCTCCAGCAAGAACCGCGCGGCCGTCACCGCCCTGCGCGAGATCGCCGACCAGAAGGTCTACTGGAACCGCCCCGTGCGCGAGGCCGTCGACGAGTTCATCGCCGAGCAGAAGTCGGTCGACGAGCTCCGCTGAGCCCGCTGCTCTTCCGTCGGCCCCTCCCGACTCGCGGGAAGCTCGGCTCCCCCGGACTCGCGGGAACCGAGGAAGGTGGGAAGCGAGGAAGGAACGGACGGGTCCGGGCTTCGCCCGCAAGCGCCCGCCCTCGGCGAGACCGAGCGGCGGGCGACTCATTTCCGTCGTCCTGAGCGAGGATCAGGTGGAGCGGATGAAGCGGAGCTTCGCCTGCGCCCCGAGGCGGTAGAAGCGCCGCAGCTCGACCTCGAGCTCGGCGAGCCTCCCGGTCTCCACGTACCGGGCCTCGAGGCTCGCGGCGTAGGTGGCGGCGGCGCGGTGGGCGAGGCGGTAGCGCTCCCCTTCGACGCTGTCGGCGCGATCGAGGAAACGCGGCTCCTCGAAGAGGCGCTCGCGCAGGGCCCGGCTCCGCTCCCGGATGGCGCCGACGCCGTTGCCGGCCAGCAGCCCCGCCGCGTACTTGTCGACCTCGGCCTGCAGCTCGAGCTCGAGCTGGCTGACCTGCTCGTCGTGATCGGCGCGGAAGGTCAGGTACAGGAAGTGGCTCACGCCTTCGGTGGCCAGGCAGCGGGCCGAGAAGTCGCCGCCCTCGACCGGCCACTCCGGGTGGGCCTCGCGGAGCGCGTCGAGCACCTCGGGGTCGAGGTAGAGGGCGACGTGCACCCCGTCCTCGTCCTCCATGACGAGCAGCACCTCGCCGCGATCGGCGGCGCCCTCCCCGACGGTGGCCGCGACGAGCTCCCGGCCGCAGATGAAGCGCTCGACGTCCGGCGCGGGGGCCAGATCGTAGAGCGCGCTCAGCATCCCCTGGATGCGCGAGAGCATCAGTGCAGCGTCCGCTCGTCCGCGAGCGCCGGGAAGACGCCCTCCGAGCGCAGCCGCTCCGCCAGCCGGGGCGACTTCGTCCGCTTCCACTTCTCGTAGAGCCGGACGATGTCCTGCGGAGTGCGGAGCACCGTGCTCTCGCGGACGTCGTCGAGGGCCTCGACGTAGCCCTCGAAGCGCTCGGCGAGCTCGCCGTAGGCCTGCTGCCGCGGCGCCTCCCGCGGGCTGAAGGCCGCGAGCTGTCGGGCCACGCCGTAGGCGCGCCCCCCCATGGCCACGAAGTAGCTGCGGCTCAGGCCGCGGCGCTCGAGGTGATCTTCGAAGAAGCCGAGCAGGTAGAGGGCGGAGTCCCCGAGATCGCGGAGCTTCCGGATCTTCTCGGGGCCGTCGGCCTCCATGGCGTCGGCCAGCTGGAGCGCCAGCGGCCGGTCGAAGTCCGCGGGGTCGCCGTCGGCGAAGCTCGCGAGGAGCTCGACCAGGTAGAACCGCGTGGTCTCCGAGGCCGGTACGCCGTGCCGCTCCAGAGCCGCGTCCAGCCGCTCGAAGAACCAGCCCCTCACGTTGCCCGACATCTCGATCGTCATCTCTCGCGCACCTCCTTCGCCCCGTGAATCGGACGTCATGTCCATGAAATTAGGGCAAAATGGGCGCTTCCCATAACTTGTCGCGTCCACGCCTGGGGCTAATCGCGCCCGCCCTCCGGTTGCTGGCAGCCGTCGACGACGAGTGCTGACCGGGCACGAGCCCCCGCCGAGCCGACACGCCAAGTCCTCGGAATCGTTGGACACCGGTGAGACCACTCACAGGTTGTCCAGGGGGCGGTTGACTCGAAAATCGAGCAGCTTAGATTCGCGAGCGCTATCAGCACTCGACATCTGCGAGTGCTAACAAAGCGACCCTTGGCCGGATCTCACCCTGGGGGGAACGAGCTCCGGTCGACCGAGAAACCCCTGCTCGAGGAGATCAGCATGGCGATTCGTCCCCTGCACGACCGCGTGATCATTCAGCGCGTCAAGGAAGAAGAGAAGACCAAGGGCGGCATCATCATCCCCGACACGGCCAAGGAGAAGCCGATCGAGGGCAAGGTGATCGCGGTCGGGAACGGCAAGATCCTCGAGGACGGCAGCGTCCGCAAGCTCGAGGTGAAGAAGGGCGACCGCGTCCTCTTCGGCAAGTACGCCGGCACCGACGTCAAGATCGACGGTGAGGATCACCTGATCCTCCGCGAGGACGACATCCTCGGCGTCGTCGAGTGAGCCCCCACGAAACGACCTGAAGGAGAGAGACAATGGCTGCCAAGGAAATCCTTTACGATACGACTGCCCGTGAGAAGATCCTCACCGGCGTCAACACCCTCGCCAACGCCGTGAAGGTCACGCTCGGTCCCAAGGGCCGCAACGTCGTGATCGAGAAGAGCTTCGGCGCGCCGACGGTCACCAAGGACGGCGTCACCGTCGCCAAGGAGATCGAGCTCGAGAACAAGTTCGAGAACATGGGCGCGCAGATGGTGCGCGAGGTCGCGAGCAAGACCTCGGACAACGCCGGCGACGGCACCACCACCGCGACCGTTCTCGCGCAGGCCATCTACCGTGAGGGCGCGCGCATGGTCGCCGCCGGTCACAACCCGATGGAGCTGAAGCGCGGCATCGACAAGGCGGTCGAGCAGATCGTCGAGAAGCTCGGCAAGCTCAGCAAGAGCACCAAGGACCCGAAGGAGATCGCGCAGGTCGGCACGATCAGCGCCAACGGCGACGCCAGCATCGGTGAGAAGCTCGCCGAGGCGATGGAGAAGGTCGGCCGCGAGGGCGTGATCACGGTCGAGGAGGCCAAGGGCCTCGAGACCACCCTCGAGGTCGTCGAGGGCATGCAGTTCGACCGCGGCTACCTCTCGCCGTACTTCGTGACCGATCCCGAGCGGATGGTCGCCGAGCTGCAGGACCCCTACCTTCTCATCTGCGAGAAGAAGGTCTCCAACATGAAGGACCTCCTCCCGGTCCTCGAGGCGATCGCGCGTCAGCAGAAGCCGCTCGTCATCATCGCCGAGGACGTGGAGGGCGAGGCCCTCGCCACCCTCGTGGTGAACAAGCTCCGTGGCACCCTCCAGATCGCGGCCGTGAAGGCGCCGGGCTTCGGTGACCGCCGCAAGGAGATGCTCAAGGACATCGCCATCCTCACCGGCGGCCAGGTTGTCTCCGAGGAGCTCGGGATCAAGCTCGAGAACGTGACCCTCAGCGACCTCGGCAAGGCCAAGACGGTCACGATCGACAAGGAGACCTCCACGATCGTCGACGGCGCGGGCAAGAAGGCGGACATCAAGGGCCGCATCGAGACCATCCGCCGCCAGATCGAGGAGACCTCCAGCGACTACGACCGCGAGAAGCTCCAGGAGCGCCTGGCGAAGCTCGCGGGCGGCGTGGCGGTCATCAAGGTCGGCGCCGCGACCGAGGTCGAGATGAAGGAGAAGAAGGCCCGCGTCGAGGACGCGCTTCACGCGACCCGCGCGGCCGTCGAAGAGGGCATCGTCCCCGGCGGCGGCGTGGCCCTCATCCGCTGCCAGAACGCGCTCGACAAGCTCGAGCTCAACGATGAGCAGCGCGTCGGCGCCAACATCATCCGCCGCGCCATCGAGGAGCCCCTTCGCCAGATCTCGGCGAACGCGGGCGTCGAGGGCAGCATCGTGGTGGACAAGATCCGTAACTCGAAGGGCAACAACGGCTACAACGCCGCCACCGACAGCTACGAGGATCTCGTCAAGGCTGGCGTCATCGACCCGACCAAGGTCGTGCGCAGCGCGCTTCAGAACGCGGCGTCGGTCGCGGGCCTGATGCTCACCACCGAGGCCATGGTCGCCGAGCTCCCGAAGGAGGAGAAGGCGGCGGGCGGTGGCCACAGCCACGGCGCCCCGGGCATGGACTTCTGATCTCCGAAGATCGGAAGCCCCGATGAAAACGCCGAGTCCCTCCGGGGACTCGGCGTGTTCTTTTTTTTTTAGGCCCCCGTGGGCCGCCGGTGCCCCCCGGCGCCTTGGGCCCCCCCGGGGGCCGGGGCCGGGGCCGCGCCGGGAGCCGGGGGGGG
>JAYZQJ010000139.1:0-8510 GCA_036149055.1 Myxococcota bacterium
CCAACCCGCCGGTTCGATCCCCGCGGCACCCGACGACGTTCGAATCCGCGGCACCGGGCGAGGTTCGATCCCGCGGCAGCGGGCGGCCAGCTCGCGCGGAAGCGCGAGCGCGAGCCGCAGGGGACCCAGCGCCTCGCGCTGGGGTCGGGGCCGAGCGGAGCGAGGTCCCGGAGTGGGTAGGGGGGGCCCCGCGGAGCCGGTGCAGCGGTCACCGCGTAGGCTGCGAAGCAGCCGGAGTGGTGACCGTTGTGCCGGCGCAGCGGGGGGGCGGGGGCGGACCCGCCCCTGCCCGACAAAGTCAGCTCGCGCGGCGGGCGAGGTAGTCGATGAGGTCGATCTTCGTGATCACCGCGGCGATGCGTCCCGCGTCGAGCACGATCGCCATGCGCACGTCGGAGAGCAGGCTCTGCAGGCGCTCGATGCGCGTCTCCGGGGAGACGGTCGCGTACTCCTTCTCGACGAGCGGGCCGACCGCGCCGTCGAGCGAGCTCTCGCCGCTGACGAGGTAGCGGAGCAGGTCGACCTCGGCGACCGCGCCGGCGAGCTTGCCGTCCGAGAGGATGGGCAGCTGCGAGATGCCGTGAGCCTTCATGCGCCCGACCACGTCGCGGACCCGATCGGTGTCCTTGGCGGTGATCACGTCCTCGCCGCCCTTGTAGGCGAGCAGGTCGCGGACCGCGCCCAGGCCCCCGATGTCCTCGAGGAAGCCGTGCTCGCGCATCCACTCGTCGTTGAAGACCTTCGAGAGGTAGCCGTGCGCGCCGTCGGGGAGGAGCACGAGGATCTTCTTCTTGCCCCCCGTGCGCCGGGCCCACTCCATCGCGCCCGCGACGGCGGCGCCGCTGGAGCCGCCGGCGAAGAGCCCCTCGAGGCGGACGAGGTCGCGGGTCACGCGGAAGCTGTCGCCGTCGTCGACCCGCACGATCTCGTCGAGCAGGTCGAGGTCGAGTGGCGCGGGCACGTGGAAGCCGCCGAGCCCCTCGAGCTCGTAGGCGGTCGGGGTGCCGACGCGGCCGCTCTTCTGGAAGTCGTAGTAGAGCGAGCCGACCGGATCGACGCCGACCAGCGCGAGCTCCGGCTTCACGCCCTTGAGGTGACGCCCCGCGCCGACGAGCGTGCCGCCGGTCCCGAGCCCGCCCACCAGCGCGTCGAGCTCGCCGCCGGTCTGCTCCCAGATCTCGGGGCCCAGCGTCGCGGCGTGGCCGGCCGAGGTCTCCGCGCGCTCGTGCTGCCCGGCGTACCAGGCGTTGGGCACGTCGCTCGCGATCTTGCGGGCCACCGCGTAGATGCTGCGCGGGTCGTCCGGATCGACCGCGCTCGGCGCCACCACGACCCGCGCGCCGTACGCGCGCAGGGCCGCGATCTTCTCGGGGCCGGTCTTGTCGGGGACGGCGAAGACGCACTTGTAGCCGCGCACCGCGGCCAGCATCGCGAGCGCGACCCCCGTGTTGCCGCTCGTCGCCTCGACGATGGTGCCGCCCGGCTGCAGCTCGCCCGCCTTCTCGGCCGCGTCGACCAGGGCGCCGACCATGCGGTCCTTCGCCGAGCCGCTCGGGTTCAGGTACTCGCACTTCACGTAGAGCTCGGCCTCGAGCTCCGCGCCGATCTTTCCGAGTCGGACGATCGGGGTCGGGCCGATCGCCTCGAGGATGGATGTCTTCGCGCCCTTCATCGGCCGCTTCTTATCACGACCGCCGCTTCGGGAACTTCCCCCGGCGCAGATCCGGGCTGCGCGAGTAGGCGGTGAGGTCGAGGTCGTCTCGCTCGCCCGCGGCCAGCCGCATCGCGCCCGCGTAGGCGATCATGGCGGCGTTGTCGGTGCAGCTCGCGAGGGGCGGCACGAAGAGGGCGACGTCGTGCTTGGCGCAGAGCCGGCGCGCGGTCTCGCGCAGGCCGCGGTTGGCGGCCACGCCTCCGCCGAGCACGAGGCGGGGGATGCCGCGCTGCACGCACGCGTGCACCGCTTTGCGGGCCAGCACCCGGGTGACCGAGCGCTGGAAGCTCGCGCAGAGATCGGCCATCGCGGCCTCGTCGGTGGGGACCCCGTGCGCCTCCACGTGCCGGGCCACCGCCGTCTTCAGCCCCGAGAAGCTGAAGTCGAGGGTGCGCCGCGACGACATCGGGATCGGCAGCTCGATGGCCCTCGGGTCGCCCTTCGCCGCGAGCCGATCGACGACCGGGCCGCCGGGGTAGCCGAGCCCGAGCAGCTTCGCGACCTTGTCGAACGCCTCGCCGGCCGCGTCGTCGCGGGTCTGGCCCAGGATCACCGCCTCGCCCGGCGCGGTCACCTCGTAGATGGCGGTGTGCCCGCCGCTGACGAGCAGCGCCACGTACGGCAGCGCGGGCTGCGGCGGGTCGTCCTCGCCGCGCCGCAGGTAGACCGCGAAGAGGTGCCCGATCAGGTGGTCGACGCCGACGATCGGGAGGTCGCGCGCCCACGCGATCGCCTTCGCGGCCTGCACGCCGACCAGCAGCGCGCCCACGAGCCCCGGCCCCCGGGTGACCGCGATCGCGTCGACCGCGTCCAGGCCTCCCTCGACCTCGGCGAGCGCGCCCTCGATCACCGGCAGCACGTTGGTGAGGTGGGCGCGCGAGGCCAGCTCGGGCACCACGCCGCCGTAGGGCGCGTGCACCGCGATCTGGCTGGCCACCACGTCGGCGAGCACCGTGCCGTCCTCGCGCACCAGGGCGGCGGCGGTCTCGTCGCACGAGGACTCGATCCCGAGCACCAGCATCAGGGCTCCTCCAGGGTCAGGCGCCAGAGGCCGAAGTAGTCGCCGTCGCGGCTGCCGGTCCCGGCGATCACGCGGACCTCGACCCGGCCGTCGCGCATCAGCGAGACGAAGGCCATCGGCTCGCGCCCGGCGAGCGGCCCCTCGGTCGGTCGCAGCACGAAGATGTAGTTGCGCACCCGGCTCCCGCTCGGGATCTCGTAGTCGCTGAGCGCGTCGTGGGTCAGCGGCACGATCGGCTCGAGGAGCACGTCGGTGAGGCTGCCGTCGCTCGTGGTGATCGTGCCCGGGGGGTCGGTGGGCGAGGCGGCGCGCTGCGGGTCGAAGGTCATGCGCAGCTCGGTCTCCGCCGCGAAGCCGCGCCGCAGGACCGGCGGATCCTCGACCCCGACCACGCTGCCGACGTACGCCTCCCCCGGCCCGGTCGTGTATCCGCCGAGGTCGTCGCAGCCGCACAGCAGCAGGAGCAGAGGGGCCACCCAGCGCATGCGGCGACCATAGCAGCGAGGACGGCCACCCGCCGATCGGGCGCCCGCTCAGAGCGAGATCGGGCGGCGGGTGCGCCAGGTGCCGTGGAGCGTGCAGTGGACGCGGGCGGTCAGCACCCCGGGGCGTCGCACCACGACCGGCACGCGCACGATCGGGTAGGCGACCGCGGGGCCGAGGTCGGCGACGAAGAGACGCTCGTCGCCCAGGGCCACCTCGATCCAGTCGATGTGGTGCGACGCGCTCATGCCGTGTGGCTCGAGCCCCGCCTGGACCACGAGATCGAACGGACGATCCGGTCGCACGCGCACCGGGAGGGTGAGCACCGGGACGTGGCGGCGCTCCTCCGGCGTCATCGCGTCCTCGTCCACCGGCTCCCGGCCGTCGAGGGGGCCGTCCGGGTCCCAGTCGGCGCGGCGCTGCTGCGCGAAGCCCAGGCGAGGCAGCATCAGCAGGCCGCCCGCGCCGAACGCGAGACGGAGGGCGTGACGTCGGGTCATCTCGGCCATGCGGCGATGGTATCCTCCCGCGCGTGGCGAAGCCGCACGTCGACGTCTGGGATCCGACGTCCGAAGGGCCGTGGATCATCGACAGCCTCCGGCAGGAGGGCTTCGAGGTGCGCGCGATCCCGCTGGCGGACGTGCCGCTCACCCGGGCGGACCTCGTGCTCCTGGCCGGAGACGTCGACGGCGCGCTGGCCGCGCTCAAGCTCCTGCGCGACGACGGCCTCCAGGGCGACGTGCCGGTGATCCTGCTCGGCCTGCCGCCCGGGACCGAGGGCGGCGTGCCGGACGGACCGGCGTTCGGCGCCGACGCGGTCCTCGAGCGCCCGGTGGACTTCGAGCCCCTGCTCGCGCGGGTGGCGGCGCTGGCCGCGCCGCCCGAGCCCGAGGTCTCGCGCGAGGTGTCCCGGGTGGGCCCGACCCCGGTCGAGCGCACGATGCAGCTGTCGGACCCTCAGGACCTCGACAGCTCTCAGGTGATGGTGCGCGCCTCGGAGCCGCCCGAGCCCGCCCCGTCCTGGCGGCCCCGGGAGCCCACGATGCAGCTCGACGGGCTGACCGATCCCTCGCGGGTGCGCTCGTACGTGGAGGACGCGCCCGAGGACAGCGGCGTGCACGACAGCGGGGTGCACGACGACGGGCAGGACGCTGGCCACGACGACCCTGGCCGCGACAGCGCCGTCCTGGGCAGCGGCGTCGAGAGCGGAGAGCACCGGTCCGAGTCGAGCGCGCACCTCGACGCGCCGCAGCCCGAGATCCCGGTGGCCGAGCGCGCGACGCTCTCGCCCTGGCTCCAGGAATTGCTCGAGGCGGCCGACCGGCGCGTGTTCCCGGATCGCGAGGCGCTGTCTCTGCACTTCCCGGCCGCCACCCAGAGCGCCGAGGAGCTGGTGCCGCCCGAGCTCTTCGAGGCGGGCGCGTTCCGGATCGACGAGCCGGTGGTCGAGGATCCGATCGACGCGTTCACCTTCGTCGGGGGGCCGGCGGTGCCGCCGCCGATGCACAGCTCGCCCGGGCTCCACGAGGGCGCGTCCGATGGGGAGACCACCAGCGCGAGCCGGGGGCAGACCTCGGCCGAGACCCCACGCAAGATCGAGCACACGACCGCGACCGAGCTGCCGCTCGAGGAGGAGACGCCGGGGAGCGGCGTGCATCCGGCCACCGTGCATCCGCCCGAGCGGCCGGCGCGCGGCGGCGACTGGCCTCGCGACGACTCGGTGCTCGGGCGCGCCGCCGGGCCGGACCGGACGCGGACCGGCGTGCTCGGCGAGGGCGGGGTGCTGCGCCTGCTCTGGCGCGTCGCGACCCTGCGGCTCGACGGCCTGTGCGAGCTCGCGGTCGACGGCGGCCCCGAGGTGCGCATCACCTTCCTCGCCGGTCAGCTGCGGGCGCTCGACGGCCCGGTCGCCCTCGAGGTGCTCGCCGATCTGAGGCGACGCGGCCGGGCCACGGAGGCGCCCGCCGACGAGCGCGCGGCCGAGGCGGTGCTGCAGCGCAAGGTGGACGCGGGAGACCTGGGGCGCTTCGAGCGCGATCGTCTGCTGCGCGAGGCCCGAGAGACCTTGCTCGAGCGCCTCGTCGGGGCCGCGCGCGCCGAGTTCGTGCTGCGCCGCCTCGACGACACCCAGCCCGGCCGCGTCCTCGCCCGAGCCCGGGTGTTCGCCCGACCGCTGCGGAGCCAACTGGTCGAGGCGGCGCGCCGCGCCCTCGACCCGGACGACGTCGCGTCGTGGATCGGGGAGGGTCGCGGCCTCGCGCTCGGGCCGGAGCGGGAGGCGGGTCTGGTCGCGGCGGAGCTCCCGTCCGAGCTGGTCGAGCTGATCCTCCGCCTCGAGGGACACCCGCTGACGGACTTCCTCTCCGCCGCGCCCACCGAGGCGGGGCTCGCGGGCGCGCTCTACGCGCTGGTGGCCGGGGACGCGCTCGTGCTCCAGGACGCCCCGCCGAGCCCCCCGTCGAGCTCGGCGCGGGCGCCGGTCCGGAGCCTGCTGGAGGCCGCGGCCGCGCTGGCCGAGGACGGGGACTACTTCTCCATCCTGGGGCTGTCGCGCGACGCCACGGCCGCGGAGGTCGAGCGGGCGCACGCGAGCCGCCGGGACGAGCTGGGCGCGCTCCCGCTCGCCGCGCTCGGGCTCGAGGGCATGGAGGCGAAACGCCTCGAAGCCCTGGAGGCGGTGGACGAGGCGCGGCGAGTGCTGGAGGACGGAAGGCGCCGCAGGGCCTACGCGGCCAGCTTGCTGTGAGAGATCGCCGTCTTGCGGCGGTCGGAGCGCAGCATTAGGAATGGGGAGAAGTCATGGCGATCCGTACGATTCTGCACTACCCGGACAAGCGCCTCCGCGAGCCCGGCCAGCCGGTCACCGAGTTCGGACCGGAGCTCGAGACGCTCGTCGAGGACATGGCGGAGACCATGTACGCGGCGCCGGGCGTCGGCCTCGCGGCGACGCAGATCGGTGAGCCGGTCCGGGTGTTCATCATCGACATCGCCACCGGCGACGACGAGCCGAGCGACCTCAAGGTCTTCGTGAACCCCGAGATCCTCGAGCGCGACGGCGCTCAGCAGTGGGAAGAGGGCTGCCTCTCGTTCCCCGGCGTGCACGAGGAGATCGAGCGCGCCGAGCGCGTGAAGGTCCGCGCGCAGAACGAGAAGGGCGAGACCTTCGAGCTCGAGGCCGACGGGCTGCTCGCGGTCGCCATCCAGCACGAGAACGATCACCTCGACGGCAAGCTGATGATCGACCGGCTCGGTCTCATCAAGAAGCGCCTGGTGCACCGCGCGATGGTGAAGCGGCAGCCGGAAGCCGCCGAGTAGCCGCTCCCCGCAAGCACCCAAGACGCGCGCACCCAAGACGCCGCACCCAAGACGCCGCACCCAAGACGCCGCACCCAAGAAGCGGGGGGCCTGCTATGACGCCCCCCATGCGCGCCATCTTCTTCGGGACCCCCCAGCTCGCCGTGCCCAGCCTCGAGGCGGTGCACGGGGTCGCGGACGTCGTCCAGGTCGTCTGTCAGCCCGACCGTCCGGCCGGCCGCGGCATGAAGCTGCGCCCGCCGCCGGTGAAGGAGCGCGCGCTGGAGCTCGGCCTGGACGTGGTGCAGCCCAGGAAGGTGCGCACCCCCGACTTCGCGGCGTCGCTCCGGGCGCTCGAGGCGGACGTGGCGGTGGTCATCGCCTATGGGCGGATCCTCCCGAAGGCGGTGCTCGACGCGCCCCGGCGCGGCTGCGTGAACGTGCACGCGTCGATCCTCCCGAAGCTGCGCGGCGCCGGGCCGATCCACTGGGCCATCGTCAACGGCGAGCCCGAGACCGGGGTGTGCCTGATGCAGATGGACGAGGGCATGGACACCGGCCCGGTCATCACCTGCGAGCGCACGCCGATCGGCCCCGACGAGACCACGGCCGAGCTGGGCGCGCGCCTCGCCGACATGGGCGCCGGGCTGCTCCGCGCCCACCTCGGCGCCTGGGTCGAGGGGGCGCTCGAGGTGACCCCGCAGGACCACGACGCCGCGACCCTCGCGCCGCTGCTGAAGAAGGACGACGGCCGCGTCGACTGGGCGCTGCCGGCGCAGCGGGTGCACGACCTGGTGCGCGGCATGTTCCCGTGGCCCGGCGCCTTCACCACGCTCGGCGGTGAGGTGCTCAAGCTGCACGCGACCCGGGTGCACGCGCCTCACGGCCAGCTCGGCGCGCCGGGGGAGATTCTCCCGGTGGGCGATCTGGTGGTCGCGTGCGGGGAGGGCGCGGTGGCCATCGAGCGACTTCAGCTCCAGGGCAAGAAGAAGCTCGCCGCGAAGGACTTCCTCGTCGGACGCCCCCTCTCGGCCGGCGAGCGCTTGGGAGACATCGAAACGTGAAGATCTACACGAAGACCGGCGACAGCGGAGAGACCGGCCTCTACGGCGGCACACGCATCTCCAAGGCCTCCGATCGGGTGGAGGCCTACGGCGAGGTCGACGAGCTCAACAGCGTGCTCGGCCTCGCGCGCCTCCACTCCATCGACGCGACGCGCGACGCCCTGCTCCAGACCATCCAGTCCGAGCTCTTCAACGTGGGCGCGGAGCTCGCGGCGCGGCCCGGCAAGGACGTCGGCGTGCCCCGGGTGGACGACCCGCAGGTCGAGACCCTCGAGCGCGCGATCGACGCGGCGGAGGAGGAGCTCGAGCCGCTCGCCTTCTTCATCCTGCCCGGCGGATCGCCCGCCGCCGCGCACCTCCACCACGCGCGCACCGTGTGCCGCCGCGCCGAGCGCCGCCTCGTCTCGCTGGCGCAGCAGGACGAGGTCCGGCCGGCCCTGATCCGCTACCTGAACCGGCTCAGCGATCTGCTCTTCGTGCTGGCGCGGCTGGCGAATCACCGGGCCGGTGTGGCGGACGTGCCGTGGAAGGGTCGCGACAAGAAAAGCGGTGCGGGAGCCTCTTGACCACCCCCCGGCCCGCCGTACACTGAACATCGTTCCTCTGTCGGGACTCGCGACGGTTCTGTGAAATGAATCCCTTACGAACCTTAGTCACTCGGGGGTGTTCCTCGACTGTGGTGAGCCGGCCCAGCAAGCATCACTGGGAAGCCTGAAGCGGTCGATACCAGCCCCCACCTCAAGAGGGACGGGGTTCTTCCACACGACCTACGACCACGACGGTACGAACTATGAGCCGGGGCGCCCCCGAGAGGGCCCCCCGGCTCTCCTTTTTCGGGAGGGGCTTTCAGCCCCTCCCCCCCGCTGCGCCGTCAGACCCGTCATCGCTCCGGGTGCTCCGCACCCTCCGCAATGACGGGTCAGCCGGCTCCGCG
>JAYZQJ010000140.1:0-4378 GCA_036149055.1 Myxococcota bacterium
GCTTTCCACGCCCCGCCCCCCCGCTGCGCCGTCAGACCTGACTCCGCTCCGGGTGCATCCGCACCCTCCGCAGAGACAGGTCAGCCGGCTCCGCGGGGCCCCCCCACCCAAGTCGCGCGCCGCCGGCGCGCGGGTCCCGCGCTCCGCGCGTGAGCCACGCGGCTCGCGCTCGCGCTTCGCGCGAGCTGGCCGCCCGCTGCCGCGGGATCGAACCTGTGGGGTGGCACGTGCGGCGACCTCGCTTCGCTCGTCGCCTGCCGTTGCCTCGGTCAGTGTGGTGGAAGGGGGCGGGGGTGCCTCGGCGCCATTCCTCCCGACTCCGTCGGGCTCTCGCGCGCTTCGCGCGCTGGCCCCGCGACCCCAGCGACGGGGCGCTGGGGGCCCTGCGGCTCGCGCTCGCGCTGCGCGCTCGCTGGCCGCCCGCTGCCGGGGGATCGAACACGGGTCGTAGTGCGGGCGGCGACCTCGCTGCGCTCGTCGCCTGCCGTCGTCTCGGGTCAGTGTGGTGGAAGGGGGCGGGGGTGCGCGGGGGTGCCCGGAGCCATCGTTTGCCACCTCTCGACTCGAGCTGCGGTCAGAAGGCCCCGCGCAGGCCGAGCTGGCCGGGGCCGACCTGGAGCGCGTAGTGGCGCGGAGGGCCGTCGCGGTCGGTGAGCGCGAGCACGACCACCATCACCGCGTCGACGAAGAGGGTCCCGGCGGCGAGCGCGCTCCAGGCGCCGAGGCTGCGGTGGGTCGCGGCGTCCGCGCAGGCCTGGGCCACGAACGGATCGGGCGGCGCGGCGCAGGGCTCCGCGTTGGCGACGGCGTGCGCGACGAAGCGCGGGTCGCCGGTGAGCGCGCCGGCCCGCGAGTACGAGAGGAACGCCATCAGCGCCTCGGCCCCGGCGAGCATGAACGAGAGCGAGGCCGCGCCGAGCGCGACGCTCCGCGGATCATCGGTGAAGAACAGGTTCGCGACCGTCGCCATCGCCGCCCCCGCGAAGCCGGCCGTCAGCGCGTCGTGCTCGCCCGGCACCCCGCCGCTCGCGATCGCCGCGCCGCCGAGCCCGACCGCCGCGGCGAGGCGCACCCAGAACGGCGGCGTCTCGCGCTCGAGGTGGAAGGCGGCCCCGAAGCCGAGGTGGGTCGCCGCGCCGAGGGCGACGCCGAGCGAGAGCCCCGCCTGCGACCCGCCGAAGCGACTCGTGGGAGACCCGGGCGAGCCCTCGGCGAGCACCGCGAAGCCGCTCGCGGCCGCCGCCCCCGCGCCGAGCATCACGAGGTTGGCGTCGCGCCAGTTGCCCTCGGCTTCGAAGCGATGAGGGCCTCCCCCGGACCGCTCCTCTCCCTCGCGCCCCGGGCCGAGCACGAGCGCGACCGACTGGGTGGAGCCTCCCTCCACCGTGAGATGCCGCACGCGGACGTAGCTCCCCGGGCGACGCGCGCGGAGCACGTGCGCGCCCTCCGGCAGGAGGATCAGCCCGGGGCGATCCCACTCGGCCGGCTCGCCGTCCACCGTGACCGTCGCGTCGACCGGCGCCTGGACGCGCACCAGCCCGAGCCGGGCCCTGGTCCTGGCGGCGCCCTGGACGTCCCGGCCGCGGCGATGAAGCCGATGCGCCGCGACGTGCTCGCCGCGAGCCTCGTGCACCCGGGCCAGGCGCGCGCGCCCATCTTCGGGATCGTCGCCGCGGGCCAGCCGGGCCCAGCGGAGGGCGGCGTCGAGATCGCCGGACCGGAGCGCGACCTCGGCGCGCTCGGCGAAGGTGTCGTCCTGGGCCGCGGCGGGTGTGGCGAGGAGGCAGAGCGAGAGCAGGGCGAGCCAGCGCATGCGCTCATGCTGCGCGGCCGGCCGAGGCGAGGGTCCTCACAAAACCTCACAGCGCGAGTCAACGCCTTCGACGCGGCGCGTCATGCGTTCACGCGCATCGAGGTTGCGATCGATGTGCTACGGGTCCTAGAAGACGGGCGCGGGCCTTGGCCGTGCCCACGTGAGTCACGAGCCTTTTCCCCGAGTTTCTCACCCGAGACCGACATGAGCGACATGAGCGCGGACATCTCCCCCTCTTCGCCGCCCAAGATGGTGACCGAGGGTCTCCCGAAGGAGCAGCTGCTCCAGATCCACGAGCTGATGCTCGAGGGCCGGGTGCTCGAAGAGCGCCTGATCCGGATGCAGCGGCAGGGCGACGGATACTTCTGGATCGGCGGCCCCGGCGAGGAGGCCTTCAACACCTGCCTCGGGCTGCAGGTGCGGAAGGGCCACGGGCTCGACCACGACTACCTGCACCTGCACTACCGCTCGAGCGGCACCCTGCTCGCGATGGGCGCGCCGTCGATCGACGCGCTCCGGCAGATGCACAACGTCAAGACGGATCCCTACTCGCAGGGCCGGAACTTCGTCGGTCACTTCAGCAAGCGCGAGTGGAACGTCGTGCCGATCACCTCGCCGATCGAGGTGCAGTACTCGGTCGCGATCGGGACCGCGATGGCGCAGCGCCGCCACGGCGGCGAGGGCATCACGATCGTGCAGGGCGGAGACGCGGGCACCGCCGAGGGCGACTTCGCGACCTGCCTCGTCTGGTCGGCGCGCCCCGGCGAGGAGCTGCCCATCCTCATCATCGTGGCGAACAACGAGTGGGGCATCTCCACGCCCGCCAGCACCCAGCACGGCGAGAAGCACATCTCGGATCGCGGCAAGGCGTTCGGCATGCGCACCGCGGTGTGCAACGGCAACGACCCCGAGGAGGCGTGGTACGCCATCCAGGACGCGATGGAGTACGTGCGCCGCGAGCGGAAGCCGTTCGTGCTCGAGGCGCAGCTCTCGCGCCTGTACGGGCACAGCTCGTCGTCGGGCTCGAACTACGTCGAGGAGGAGGTCGACTGCCTGGTCGAGCTCGAGAAGAAGCTGGTCCAGAACGGCTGGCGCACGGAAGCGGAGCTGCGGGAGATGCGCGAGCGGATCGAGGCGGACATGCAGGCCTGGTACAAGCAGGTGAAGGACGAGCCGAAGCCCGATCCCGAGGACGCGTTCGACTACGTGTTCGCCGAGAAGAACATCGTCGGCGGGGAGGTCTGAGATGGCGACCATCGTTCAGGCCGTGCGCATGGCCCTCCACAAGGGCGAAGCCGAGCTCGGCGTCACCGACATCTTCGGCGAGGACGTGGGCCCGCCCCTCGGTGGCGTCTTCACCGCGACCCAGGGGCTGAAGACCGCGTGGAACACGCCGCTCGACGAGCGCGGCATCGTGGGCGCGGCGATGGGCCTGGCGCTCGCGGGGCAGCGCCCGGTCGCGGAGATCCAGTTCTGCGACTACGCGTTCAACACCATCGACCTGCTCAAGCTGGCCGGGAACACCTACTGGTCCTGCGCGGGCGACTGGAACGTGCCGATGACGCTCATGACGCCGGTGGGCGCGGGCATCCACGGCAGCATCTACCACTCGCACTCGTTCGACGCGCAGGCGACGCGCATCCCCGGCTGGAAGATCGTGATGCCGAGCAACCCGCGCGACGCGTACGGGCTGCTGCTCAGCGCCATCGCGGACCCGAACCCGGCCATGGTGCTCCTGCCCAAGGCGCTCATGCGGGCTCGGGCGGAGAGCCCCGAGGAGATGATCCCCGGCGAGCCGGAGAGCGCGCGCGAGCTGCGTGAGCGGATCGACGCGCCGATCGGCGATCGGTCGGAGTGGGAGCCGGACTGGCCGGACACCGCGCTCGAGCTCATCCCGATCGGCGAGAGCAAGACGCTGCGCGAGGGCAACGATCTCACCGTCGTCACCTACGGCCGGCTGGCCCGGGTCGGCATGAAGGCGGTCGACACTCTCCGCGACGAGGCGGGGATCAGCGCCGAGCTGATCGACATGCGCTCGCTCCACCCGTACGACTGGGACGCGATCTCGGAGAGCGTGCGCAAGACCGGCCGGGTCCTCTTCATGAACGAGGACACGGAGATCACGAACTTCGGCGAGCACCTCGTGCGCCGCACCTGCGACGAGCTCTTCGGGGAGCTGCGGGTGGCGCCGCGGCTGCACGCGGGGGCGCACCTCCCGGGCGTCGGCCTCGCCGAGCCGCTCGAGAACGCGTCGGTGCCCACCCTCGAGTCGGTCACCCAGGCCATCCGCGAGCTCGCGGAGGCGCCCGAGGTGGGCCGGAGCCAGCGCGACGTGCCGCGGGTCACCCGGCGCAAGCCGACGGTCGACTTCACCCTCGACCCGCGCGAGATGAACGGCCACATCGTCACCCGCGAGATCTTCGGCCGCTCGCTGCGCTATCGCTGACTTGTCGGGCAGGGGCGGGGCCGCCCCCGCCCCCCCGCTGCGCCGGCACAACGGTCACCACTCCGGCTGCTCCGCCTCGCTGCGCTCGTCGCCTGCCGTCGTCTCGGGTCAGTGTGGTG
>JAYZQJ010000141.1:0-31435 GCA_036149055.1 Myxococcota bacterium
CGATCCATCGAGGCGGCGACGAGATCACTCGGGAATTCGGCCCCGGGAGGTGGCGGTCCGCCGGCGGGCGGGTGGCGGCCGCCGGTCGGGCGGCCTCGATCGCGAAAGATCCGTGCCGAAATCGAGGTGGTGGTCGTTGCGGCGCGGACCTCGAGATCCCGGATGCCCCGGGCGAGACCACCTGGTCATGAGCGCATCAGGCCATGAGCGCATCAGGCCAGGCGAGACCACCTGGTCATGGAGCGAAGAGACCCACCTGGTCATGGAGCGAGCAGACGAGACCACCTGGTCATGAAGCCACGAGACCACCTGGTCATGGAGCGAGCAGACGAGATCACCTGGTCATGAAGCGACGAGATCACTTGGTATGAGCGCCGACCATGAGCGCCCGGTATGACCGGCCGAGCGACGAGGCCGGACCGCCTCAACGGGTCAGCCCGGTTTGGCGGCGACGACGAAGGCGGTCATGGCGTCCGCGCCGACGTCGTGCTCGGTGACGTCGACGAAGCCGGCTTCTTCCATCTCGCGGCGCAGCGTGGCCTTGTCGAAGCTCCAGACCCTCGGCGCCCGGCCGATGAGGCGCAACACGCCGATCAGCGCCGGGAGAGGCATCCAGGTCTCGCCGAGGCAGGCGGTGGACGAGACGAAGAAGCCCCCCGGCGCCAGCAGCTCAAAGAGGGTCCGCAGGACCCCGGGCCGGTCTTCGACCAGGTGCAGGATGTTGAAGGCCGCGACTCCGTCGGCCTCCCCTGCCGCGAGCGGGGCGCCGCCCTCGAGGGTGCCCACGTGGAAGGTCACGTTGTCCACGCCCTGCGCCTCGGCTTTGCCACGCGCGATGCGGACCATCTCCGCCGAGATGTCCATCGCGTGGACGTGGGCGACGTGCGGCGCCAGCTCGAGCGCGAGCGAGCCGGTCCCGCAGCCGTGCTCGAAGAGCGTCTGGTCGGGCGCGAGCAGGGCGCGCGTGATCTCCTTCTTGCGCTCGAACGCGGCCACGTTCGACACGGGCTTGGCGGCGTACTTCTCGGCGGCGCGGTTCCAGAACTCGGCGTCGGTCTTCATCGCTTCTCCCCGGGCTTCTTCGCGACGATGAAGCCGGTCTGAGCGCGGGCGCCGACGTCGTGCTCGGTGACATCGACGAAGCCCGCCGCCTCCATCTCCCTCCGAACGGTCGCCTTGTCGACCCGCCACACCCGCGGCGCCCGGCCGAACAGGCGCATCGCGCCGATGATCACGGGGTAGGGGACCCAGCTCTCGCCGAGGCAGACGGTCGACGAGACGAAGAAGCCGCCCGGCGCGAGCAGCTGGTGGAGGGTGCGGAGGGTGGCCGCGCGGTCCTCGACCAGGTGCAGGATGTTGTAGGCCGTGACGCCGGCGAAGAAGCCGGGCGGGAAGGGCACCTGGTCGTCGAGCGTGCCCTGGTGGAAGGTCACGTTGTCCACGCCCCGCGCCTCGGCCTTGCCCCGGGCGATGCGCACCATCTCCCGCGAGATGTCCATCGCGTGCACGTGGTCGACGTGGGGCGCCAGCTCCAGGGCCAACGAGCCGGTCCCGCAGCCGTAGTCGAAGATCGTCTGCCCCGGGCCCAGGAGCGCCCGGATGATCTCCTTCTTCCGCTCGTAGGCCGGCACGTTCTCGACCGGCTTGGCCGCGTACTCCTCGGCGATGCGGTTCCAGAAGCTGACGTCGGCGCTCATCGTGGTGTCCATCGTTCCCTCCTCGTGGAGGTCCCTACGATCCAGCGCTCGGACCCTTGCGGTTCGTTTTCGGGACGGAGCGGACCGCAGACGCGCCGAGCGCGGGCGCGAGCGCGGCCTCGATCCAGTCCATCACCGCCCGGACCCGAGCCGGGAGTCGCCGCCCGTGGGGATGAAGGAGGCTGACCGGCATCGGAGCGCAGCGGTGCTCCGGGAGGATCTCGACGAGCGCGCCGCTCGCCAGGTGGGCCTCGACGCCGATGCGCGGCACCTGGACCACCCCGAGCCCCGCGAGACAGGCGGCCCGGTAGGCGTCGGCCCCGTCCACCGTGATCGCGCTCGGCATCGGGGCGGTGCGCGTCTCGCCGCCCGCCTCGTACTCGAAGGCCGGCGCCTCGACTCCGGAGCCGGACGCCCAGTGGATCAGGAGGTGGTCCGAGAGCGCCTCCAGCGAGGCCGGCGCCCCTCGGCGCTCCACGTACTCGCGTGACACGCAGCTCACCATCTCCAGCTCGCCCAGCCGCCGGCGCACCAGCTCCCCGCCCGCGGGCTCGCCCACCCGGAGCACGCAGTCGAATCCCTCGGAGACCGCGTCGACCAGGCGATCGGTGGTGCTGACGAAGAGCTCCAGGTCGGGGTGGCGGGCGAGCAGGTCGGGCAGCGCGGGGAGCACGAAGCGACGCGCGAGGTTGACCGGGAGGTTGACGCGCACCCGCCCTCGGAGCCGAGGGCCTGGCCGGAAGAGGGCCTCGAGCTCGTCCGCTTCGCGCACCAATCGTCGCGCCCGCGGCAGGAGCGCCTCGCCGTCGGGCGTCGGCCGGACCACCCGGGTCGTCCGGTGGAAGAGCCGCACGCCGAGCTCTCCCTCCAGCGCCTTGAGCCGCCGCGACACGCGGGAGCGCGGCAGCCGCAGGTGCTCCCCCGCGCGGCTGAGGCTGCCGAGCTCGGCGATCTTCAGGACGAGGCGGAGCGCGTCGAGGTCCACGCGCCATTGTCGCATGATCTGCAACAGAGCGTCGCGCCGCCTCGGCCTTCTCCGCCCGTGCCTCGCGTCCCACAACGAAGCGCGAAGGGAGCACGCACATGGACAACCACGAACGCCGCATCGCGCTGATCACCGGAGGGAGCCGAGGGCTCGGGCGCAGCATGGTCGCTCACCTCGCCGCCCGCGGGGTCGACGTCATCCTCACCTACCGATCCCGCGAGGACGAGGCCGCCGACGCGGTCCGGGAGGCGGAGGCGGCCGGAGCGCGCGCCGTCGCGCTCCGGCTCGACGTCTCCGAGCCCGCGGGCTTCGGCGCGTTCGTCGACGCCCTGCGGGTCGCCCTCGAGGGGCGCTTCGCGCGGACCGACCTCGACTACCTCGTCAACAACGCGGGGACGGGGGCCTACGCGCCCTTCGCCGAGACCACCGAGGCGCAGCTCGACGCTCTGATCGCCATCCACCTCAAGGGCCCGTTCCTCCTCACCCAGCGGCTGCTGCCGCTGCTGCGCGACGGCGGGCGGGTGCTGAACGTCTCGTCCGGCCTCGCCCGCTTCACGCTGCCGGGCTACGCGGCCTACGCCGCCGTGAAGGGCGCCGTCGAGGTCCTCACCCGCTACCAGGCGAGGGAGCTCGGCGAGCGCGGGATCCGGGTGAACGTGCTGGCGCCCGGCGCGATCGAGACCGACTTCGGCGGCGGCGTCGTGCGCGACGATCCGCGGGTCAACGCGCTGATCGCCTCGCAGACCGCGCTCGGTCGCGTCGGCCTCCCGGACGACGTGGGCCCGGCGGTCGCCGCGCTGCTCTCCCCCGACGCCGCGTGGATCACCGGTCAGCGCGTCGAGGTCTCGGGCGGTCAGTCGCTCTGACCTTCGCCGCGGAACAGGGACGCGTGGCGCTCGAGGCCGCTCCGGACGGCCTCGCGCGCCGCGCTCAGCCGCGCGTTGGTGCGCAGGTCGGGGTGGCACAGCAGCCAGAGCGCGCCGCGGATCGCGACGTCGGGCTCGGCGAGCCGCACCAGGTCCGGGTCGGCGTCTCCCGCGTAACAGGGCAGCATCGCCAGGCCGAAGCCCTCGCGCGCCAGCTGGGCGGCGACCCGGATCGAGGTGGCCGCGCCCCACAGCGGGAGGTCCGGGTAGCTCGAGGCGGCGATGATCGGCGCCATCGTCTTGCGGTCGTCGAAGGCGATCCAGCGCGCTCCGCGCCCGCCGCGGCCCGGGTCGAGGCGCTCCGCGTGCGCGCGTCCGACGTAGCTCGCGATGGCCACGTCGGTGAGCCTGCGCGCCATCAGGTGCTCGGGCGGCGGCTGGTCGGCCCCGAGCATGCGGAGCGCCAGGTCGGCCTCCCGCTTGGTGAGGTTGAAGGGCCGGGAGTCGGTGACCACGCAGAGCTCGACGCCCGGGTGCGCGTCGCAGAGCGGTCTCAGCGCCGCGAGGACGAGCGCCGAGACGTAGGCGTCGCAGACGGTCAGCCGGACGGGGCCCTCGATCTTCTCGTCGGCGCCGAGCAGCTCGCGCTCGAGGCCGGCCATCTCCAGCTCCACCCGCTCGGCGCCGGGCATCATCTGCTGGCCGACGTCGGTGAGCGTGTAGCCGTCGCGGGTCCGGTCGAAGAGGCGCGCCGAGAGCTGCGCCTCCAGCGCCTCGACCCGACGCGCCACCGTCGAGTGGCTCACCCCCAGCTCGGCGCCCGCCGCCCGCACCGAGCCCAGCCGGGCGAGCGCGAGGAAGTAGCGCACGTCGTTCCAGTCCATGCGCGCTCAGCGGTTCGGGAGCGTGGCCGCGCCGAACCAGAAGTCGCTCACCCGCTGCAGCATGTCGCGGTAGCCGCGGAGGTTGCCCGGCTTCCGGATGAAGGCCGCGGCGCCGAGCTGGTAGGACTCGAGCACCTCGAGGTGAGAGCGGGTGGAGCTGAGCACGATGACCGGCGTCCGGCGAAGACCGGGGTCGGCCTTCCACTCCGCGAGCATCTCCAGGCCCTTCTGGCCGGGGAGGTTGATGTCGGCGAACACCAGGTCGGGCAGCTGGACCTTCAGCTCCAGCCGCTCGCGCAGCATGTGGGTCGCGCCCTCGGCGTCGCGCGCGATGCTCACGTGCACCGGCAGATCCATGCGCCGCACCGTGTGGCGGATGAGGTCGACGTCGCCGGGGTTGTCGTCGATGACGAGGAGCTCGTGCTTGGGCGAGGGGCTCATAGGGGGTCTGGCTCCGCCGGCAGGGTGAACCAGAACGTCGAGCCCGCCCCCACCGTCGACTCCACCCCGACGCTACCACCCAGGCGGCTCACCGTCTTGTTCACGATCGCGAGCCCGAGCCCGGTCCCCTCGTAGGCGTCACGGTGGTGGAGCCGACGGAAGAGCTCGAAGACCTCGGCCTGGTGTCGCGGCTCGATGCCGACCCCCCAGTCTCGGACCGAGAAGACCCAGTCGTCGCCCCGGCGCTCGGCGTCGATGGCGACTCGGGGCGCGGGGCCCGGCGAGAACTTCAGCGCGTTGCCGACGAGGTTCTGGAAGACCCCCGTCAGGAAGGTCTCGTCGGAGCGCACCCTCGGGAGGGGTCCGCGCTCCACCCGCGCGTCGCGCTCGCGGATCCGGAGGTCGAGGTTCGCCAGGGCGGCGTCGAGCGCCTCGTCGGCGTCCACGCTCACCGGCTCGAGCGGCTTGGCGCCGACGCGCGTGTACTCGAGCAGGGCCTCCACCAGCGCCTGCATGCGGGCCGCGCCGTCGCGCACGTAGCGCAGGGCGCGCGCCGTCTCGTCCCCGACATCGTCCTCCGCCTCCTCCTGCAGCAGCTCGCTGTAGGCGACGACCATGCGCGCCGGCTCCTGCAGGTCGTGGGACGCGATGTAGGCGATCTGTCTCAGCTCCTCGTTGGCGCGCTCGAGCTGCTCGGCCTTGGCCCGGGCCTCGCGCTCACCGGCGGTGGCCCGGCGGTGGGTGTCCACGTAGTCGACCACCAGGCCGGCGCAGGGCACCAGGTAGGCCACGATCTTCAGCAGGTGCGCGGCGTTGAAGTGATGGTCGAAGAGCGCCTCCGAGCCGAACGCCATGTGCAGCTGGGTGGCGACGTCGGGGATCACGCTGAGCCAGAGGGCGAGCGCGAAGTGAGAGCGGATCCGGCGTCGGAAGAGCGGATACACCACGAGCCCCGAGAGCGCGAACACGATCAGGGGCAGGGCGTCCCACGGGCGGGTGACGACCGCGGCGGGGAAGGTCGTGGCCGGCAGGTCGGCGCTCCGAGCGCAGGTCACCGTGACGCCGATCGCGAGCCCGGCGAGGAGGACCGACGCGGCGGCGACGATCCGGAGGCTGCGCCGTGGGCGCGAGCCGGTCTCGTGACGGCGCGCGAACAGCAGCATGGAGAGCGCGGCGAGGGGCACGACGGCGTTGAAGGTCCGCGAGACGGCCCAGGTGAAGGGCACGAAGTCGCGCGCGTCCGCCGCCGGATCCACCAGCCCATCGGCGGCGAGCGTGTGGAAGGCGTCCACCAGCCCGGCCGCGAGGAGCGCCATGCCGATGGTCGGCGTGACGACGTCCCGGTGGAGCCGGAAGTGGGTGAAGGCGAGGAAGGCCGTGAACCCCGCCGCGCAGGTGGCCGTCCACTCGAGCAGGGTGTGCACGTAGGTGCCGGCGAGCGCCCGCACGAGCCCGGGCGAGTCGGCGTCCCGGGCCAGCGCGGCCAGCGCCTCGGGGCTGGGCGCCCGCGTGCCGAGGTCGACCCCGAGCGCCCCGAGCGCCCACGGCGCCACGCTGACCAGCGCCACCGCGACGACCGCCGATCGCTCCCCGGGCGTCCACGCCGCGTCGCTCGAGCGTCGGGGCGCCCACACGCCGGGGAGAGACGAAGCCATCCGGACCCGAGAACGGCTGGCCGCCCCCTCGCTGAACCGGGAGCGCGCGCGGTGGTCGCCTGCCCGGCGCTGAGGCAAGATGGGCGCGGGGCGGTGAGGGATGCGCGCGACGGCGGAGCAGGCGCTGCGGCTGCGGCTGCACGAGCGGGGTGACCACTACGTCATCGCGTCGTGGCGCTCGCTGTTCGTGATGATCTGGTACGGCGGCGCGTCGCTGCACGCGCTCGACGCGATGGAGCGCCACGAGGACCGCGTGCTCGCGCGTCACCCGGACGGCATCACGAGCTTCTTCGTGATCCGGGACATCGAGATCACCAAGCCGCCCGGGGCCGACGTGCGCGAGCGCTCCGAGCAGCTGCTCGAGAAGTACGCGCCCCACCTGCGGGGCACCGCCCAGGTGATCGAGGGCGGCGGCTTCAAGGCGTCGATGGCGCGCACCTTCCTCACCGCGGTCACGCTCTTCGGCCGCTCCAAGGTCAAGACGAAGGCCTTCGGAGACACGCGCCAGGCGATGCGCTGGGTCGGCGCGCTGCCGGCGCAGGAGGCGGGCGTCGGCGAGCAGGCCGAGGCCCTCTGCGCCGCGATCGACTCCCTCTCTCTGTAGCTACCGAGCCGTCCGCAGGCGCGCTTCGATCTGGGAGAGGCGCGCCCGGAGGAGGCGGTTGTCGGGCTCGACCTCGACCGCGGACTTCATCGCGCGCCAGGCCTCGCGCCACTGGCCGCCGCGCGCCGCCGCCGCCGCCTTGTTGTAGAAGGCCATCGCCTGGGGGGAGCGGATCGGTTGCTCCTTCTTCTTCGGCTGCTGCTCGGCCCGCAGCTCGGCCTCGGCCTTGTCCTTCTCCTCGGTGGAGAGGCGCATCTTGCCCATGCGCAGGACGCGGTCGTAGGCGCGGCGCGAGACCGGGTCGGTGAGGATCTGATAGGCCTCGCTGCCGCGCCGGTAGATCTGGCTGGCGCGCGAGAGCTTGTCGGCGTCGCCGCCCGCGAACCGGTCCGGGTGGTAGCGCCGCGCGAACTTGCGGAACGCCTTCTTCACCTCGGTCGCCGGCGCCTCCGCGTCGATCCCGAGCAGGGTGTAGTAGTCGAGCAGGTCGAGGCGGTCGTTCACGAGGTGAGCTCCTCCGACTCCAGCCGCATGCGCATCGCTGCGATGTCGGCGTCGCTGAGCCCCCCGCGCAGGTTGATGTGGATCCGCTGCGACCGACCGCTCTGGGCGTCCCTGGCCTCGACCGCGAGCGTGCCGTCGGCCTCGATGATGAAGAGGACCTCGATCGACAGCTCCCCGCGCGCCATCGGCGGAAGATCCTCGAGCACGACCTCGCCCACGACCTCGTTCTCGGCGAACTGGTCGCTCTCGCCCTGGCAGACGCGCACCGCGACCTCGCGCTGGTCGTCGCGCGCGGTGGTGAAGGTCCGGGTCTGCTCGGTCGGGACCGGCGAGCTCTTGGTGATCAGGCGCCGGCAGAAGCCGCCCGCGGTCTCGATGCCGAGGCTGTGCGGCGTCACGTCCATCAGCAGCGGCGGCGGCTGCGGCGGCATCGGGACCACCGGCTGAGCCCGCGCCGGGGCGGCGGGCGGCGCCTCGGAGCGCGCGGCGGCCGGCGGTCGCGACGGCGCCTCGTCGAGCGTGGGCACCGGGAGATCGGGCAGCGCCTGCATGGGCGCGGGCTGGATCGGCGGCGGCGCGGGCTGGATCGGCGGAGGCGCGTGTCGCTCCACCTCGAAGGGCACCGTCGGCTCCCGGCGCTTCTTCGCGGGCGGGGGCAGCGCGTCGAGCGGCGTCGGAGGCGGCGGCCGCTTCCGCGCCGGGCCCGGCATGCCGAAGGGATCGTCGAGGTCGCCCCCGCCGAGCCCGCTCTGGGCCAAGAGCCGGCTGTCCCCGCCGGCCAGCGGCTCGGCGAAGGGATCGTCCGGGGCGAGATCGGCGAAGGGATCGGCGGCCGGCGCGAACGAGGGCGGCTTCAGATCGTCGAGCGCGTCGCCGCCCATGTCCCCTTCGGGGGTGAGGTGGTCGAGCTCGATGTCCAGCGTGGTCTTCGGCATGCGACCGTCGCTGCCTCGGATCTCCACCACCTCCTGCGCGATCACCGGCGGGCCGGGCGGGCGCGAGGGGGGCGGGAGGTCCGGCATGTCGCGGGGCGGCGGCCGGGTGGGGCGCCGGGGGCGCTCGGGCGGCGGCTGGGCCTCGGGCAGCTCGGGCGGCGCGAACGCCGGCTGGTTCGGCATGCCGAGCATCGTGCGCTTGCGCTTCCGCTCCTTGCGCTTCGCCTCCAGGTCGGCCCGGGTCATCTTCTTGAGCGCGACCCGCCCGAGCTGCGACTTCGGCTTCGGCACCGAGCGCGTCGGCGACGGCCGGGCTCCGCCGAGCGCGTAGCCGTGGATGGCCGCGCCCTGGGCGACGACCATGTCCGGATCGATGTCGACCCGGGGCGCCTTGCCGAAGTAGCCCTCGACCATCTCGCGGCAGAGGGGCATCCGGGTGGAGCCGCCCACCAGCACCACCGAGCCGAGCTCGCTCGCCTTGATGCCCGCGCTGTGGAGCGCCTCGTCGCAGACCGCGAACGAGCGCTCCAGCCACGGCCGCGCGACGCCCTCGAGCTCGGTCCGGGTCATCTGGAACTGGAGATCCAGCGCCTTGCCGCCGCGCCCGTGGGTCAGCTCCTCCACCGTCAGCTCGACCGCCTCTTCGCTGGAGAGCTGGCACTTCGCCCACTCGCCGGCCGCCTTGAGCCGCTCGAACGCCTGGTGGTCGCCGCGCGGGTCCCAGCCGTGCTGCATCAGGAACGCTTCGCTCATCACCTCGGCGACCGCCCCGTCGAGGTCCTCGCCCCCGAGGAAGGTGTCGCCCGCGGTCGAGAGGACCTCGAAGACGTCCTTCTCGAGCTCGAGGATGGTGATGTCGAAGGTGCCGCCGCCGAGGTCGTAGACGGCGACCTTCTCGCTGCCGCCGGTCCCGTAGCCGTAGGCGAGCGCGGCCGCGGTGGGCTCGTTGAGGATGCGCAGCACGTCGAGGCCGGCGACCTTGCCCGCCGCCTTGGTCGCGCTCCGCTGCAGCTCGTTGAAGTTGGCGGGCACGGTGACGACCGCGCGCTCGCAGGGCTCCTCGAGCGCCATCTCGGCCACCCGCCGCAGCTCCCGCAGCACCATCGCGCTGATCTCGGCGAGCGCGTACTTGCCCTTGCGCACCTTCACCACCGAGCCGCCGTGCTTCGACTCCACGATCTGGAAGGCGAAGCGCTCGCGGGCCCGCGCGACCTCGGGGCTGTCGAAGGGCCGGCCGATCAGCCGCTTCACCGCGTAGACGGTGTTGGCCGCGTCCACCAGCCGCCGGTCGCGCGCGTCGTAGCCGACCAGGTTGTGCCCGTCGGGGTGGAACGAGACGACGGACGGCACCATGCGGCGACCCTCCGGGTCCTTGAGGACCCGGGCCTGGCCCCCGTCGGCGACCGCCACCACCGAGTTGGTGGTGCCGAGGTCGATACCGAGGACGGGTCCTTGGCTCATGGAGTCGAAGCTCCCAGGGGTTCGTTCCGCACTACTGGATTAATGCCCCAGGACGGTGGCTGTCGGCAACCGTCAGAGGCTTCCGTCGGCGCTCTGGAGGGGGCAATTGATGAGGGTCTCGGTGATCTCGAAGTCGACGATGCGATCGGTCCGGGCGGTGATCGTGTAGTCGGGGGCCACGTCGAACATGTCGGTGGCGCTGCGGTAGTCCGCGACGCCGTCGTCCGCCGCGGTGTCGATGCTGGCGTACCCCGCCGGGACGGTGACCGCCACCATCTTCCAGAGCGGCGTGTAATCCTGATCTTCGAGTCCCACGCCGAAGACATTGTTCGAATCGAGGGTGTCTCCGTCGCTGGTGAGGTCGGCCATTCGCATCGGCTCGGAGAGCGGCTCGCTCTCCCCCTCGCGGGTCAGCACGTAGACGTGGCGCTGGAAGAGGGACGAGTCCGGCAGGACCCGCCGGTTCTCCCGGGTGGCGGTGAAGTCGAAGCAGCGGGCCTCGCGGCCGCCGACGAACACCCGGGTCTCCGGCCCCACGGTCGCGTCGTCCGAGACCTCCACCGCCGCGTCGAGGGCGGCGATCGGGCAGTGCCAGAGCAGGGTGGTCGCCCGGGGCTCGTCGCCGCTGGGCAGCAGCGCCAGGGCCTCCTCGACGCTGCCGACCTGGCCGCTCCACCCGGCGGGGACCTCGATCCAGTGCACGCGGCCGAAGGGGCTGTAGCCCGGGTCGCCCGGCAGGGCGGGCGCGACCGTCGGGTGCTCGAGCGGGGCGCACTCGTCGCCCTCGGCCCGGCACAGCTGGTAGACCGGCATCGCGCTCGAGGCGGTCCCCGGGATCGTCCAGTAGCGCACCGGCTCCCCGTGCACGAACGCCTGGAAGCGGGGCGAGACTCCGTCGAAGCCGTCGTTGGCCGCGATCTGCGCCGCGAGCGTCGGGTCGTCGTAGACCGAAGGCAGCGGCTCGGGTTCCGACGCACATCCCTGAACGAGGCTGGACGCGAGCCCCAGGAGGACCATGCTCGGCCCCATGACGTTTCCCAAGGCCAGCCTCGACGTGGGCCTCTTGTTACTCCGGGTGACCATCGGCTCCATGATGCTCCTCGGGCACGGTTTGCCCAAGCTGATGTCGTTCGGGGAGAAGTTCCACAGCTTCGCCGATCCCCTCGGGCTCGGCCCGGAGATCAGCTTCCTCCTGGCGTTGCTCGGCGAGGTGGTGTGCGCGGCGCTCCTCGTGGTGGGCCTCGCCACCCGGGCGGCGGCGATCCCGTTCCTGATCACGATGCTGGTGGCGGCTTTCGTCGTGCACGGCGACGATCCCTGGGCGCGAAAGGAATTCGCTCTCCTGTACGCCGTCCCCGCGCTGACGTTACTGCTCACGGGCCCGGGCAAGCTCTCTCTCGACGCGCGCCGCGGCAAGGAGCACCGACTCTTGCCCTTCTAGTGGAGGTCCGCTACCTCGTCCTCCATGCGAGCGGGGTGGCTGGGCATCTTCTGCGTGTTCCTGTCGGGCTGCGGGGCGGCCGGCGGGAGCGCCGACCGAACGATCGACGGACGCACGGTGGACCTCCGCCCGGCGCCGCGTCCCGGGGTGGTCTACGAGATCCTGCACCGCGAGAAGCGGCAGGTGGACGACGAGGCGCCCCGGACCATCGAGACCCGCACCCTGGCCGAGGTGACCGAGGTCCGGCCCGACGGCTCACGCGAGATGCGCGCCCGAATTCAGCGCGAGTACCGCGGCACCGACGCGGGGGAGCGCCTGCAGAGCGGCGTCTTCCGGTTCGTCCTCTCGGCCGACGGCGAGGTGGTGGGCGACCCCGAGCTGGCGTGCGGCTCGCGGGGGCAGCTTCGTGTGGGGCGCTACCTGCGGCACCTCTTCGGCGCTCGCGCCCTGGTGGCGCGGTCGGTGGGGGAGGGCAGCCGGTGGCGTGACGACTACCTCTCGGACGCCACGGAGCTCGCGTCTCCAGCCACCTTTCGCCTCGACCGGGTGGGGCGGCGCGCGGTGGAAGGCCGCCTCGTCTCGCGGATCTCGGTGGAGGAGGGCGACGTCGGCAGCGTGCGGGTGACCGGCGCCGGCCGGGTGCGCGGCCATTTCGAGGTCGCCCTCGCCGACGGCTTCATGGGACGCACCGAGCTCCGCGCCGAGATCCGCGGTGACATTCACGAAGAGGGCGGCCGGTCTCACCAAGGCACGCTCCGCACCCGCAGCCAGATCCTGGTGCGTCGCTCAGCGGACCCCGAGCCGTTCGAGTGCGCGGTCTTCGACCCGCAAATCGTCACCCGACAGATCCGCGCGCGGATGCGGGCCATCCAGGCCTGCTACGAGGCCCAGCTGCAACACGATCCGAGCCTGAGCGGCCGCGTAATGGTGCGCTTCTCGATCCACCCGGACGGCACCGTCCGGGACGTGACGACCACGGAGAACACCACCGGTAGCCCCGAGGTCGCCGCCTGCGTGACCGATATCATCGAGCGCTTCCGCTTCAACCCGGGGCCCGAGGGGGGCAGCGTCTCCTTCGCCTACCCCTTCGTCTTCGCGCCGCAGGACTAGCCCCGCTCACTCGGCGGGCGCGGGCTCCGGAGGCGGCTCCTCGCGGCCGCTGAGGCCGCTCCGCACGTAGCGCACCGTCTTGCCGAAGCCGCGCTGCAGGTCGTCGAAGAAGAGGTAGAGGCACGGGACGAGCAGCAGCGTGATGAAGGTGGCGAAGAGCACCCCGAAGCCGAGGCTGATCGCCATCGGGATCAGGAAGCGCGCGCCGACCGACGTCTCGAGGATCATCGGCGTCAGGCCGAGGAAGGTGGTGAGCGAGGTCAGCAGGATCGGGCGGAAGCGCCGGGTGCCGCCCGCCTTCACCGACTCGAGGATGCTCAGCCCCTCGTCGCGGCGGTAGTCGTTGACCGCGCTGACGAGCACGAGCGAGTCGTTCACCACGACGCCGCTCAGGGCGACCACGCCCATGAAGCTCATCATGCTGACGTTGTAGCCGAGCGCGAGGTGGCCGAGGATGGCGCCGACGATGCCGAAGGGGATGGCGGTCGCGATCACGAACGGCTGCACGTAGCTCTTGAAGGCGATCGCGAGCAGCGCGTACATGCAGAAGAGCGCCATCGCGAAGCCCATGCCGAGCGCGCTCATCGTCTCCGCCTGCCGCTTCTGCTCGCCGCCGAGCTCGATCCGCAGCTGCGGGAACTCGGCGAGCACCTGCGGCACCAGCTCGGTCTGCGCCTGCTGGAAGATCCGGTTCGCGTTCGCCCCGAAGGCGACGTCCGCGGTCACGTTCACCCGCCGCCGCCCGTCGAGCCGCGTGATCTGGGTGTAGGCGCGGCCGCGGGTGATCTCGGCCGCCTCGACCAGCGGGATCTCGCCGCCGTCGGGGGTGCGGATGAGCAGCTGCTCGATGTCCGCCAGGCTCTGCCGCTCCTCGAGCGGGCGGCGCACGTAGACCCGGATCTCGTCCCGGCCCCGCTGCTGACGGACCGCCTCGGCGCCGAAGAACGCGTCGCGGAGCTGCCGGGCGAGCATCTGCTCGGTGACCCCCATCGCCCGGGCCTCGGGCCGGAGCGTGAAGTCGAGCTGCTCCTTGCCCTCCTCGAAGCCGTCGTCGATCTCGATGGTGCCGGCGTAGCCGCGCAGGCCCTCGGCGAGGCGGACCGCGGCCCGCTCGAGCTGCTCGAGGTTGGGGTGACTGAGCTGGAAGTCGATGGGCTTGCCGCCGGGGCCGCCGGTGCTGAAGAGGAACGAGAGCGACTCGACGCCGGGGACCTCGCCGACCTCCTCGCGCCACGCCTCGCTGAACTCGCGCGAGGTGAAGGGGCGCTGGTCGCTCGGCACGAAGAAGACGACGACCTCGGCCTTGTGGCTGACGCCGCTCGCGGAGCCGCCGACCTGCGGTCCGCCGCCGAGCGCGCCGTGGTTGCCGAGCAGCGCGAAGCGCCCCCGCACCACGTCCTCGTCGGCCAGCCGCGCGACCACCCGGCGGCTCGCCTCCATCAGCTGGCGCTGCACCTCCTCGGTGCGCTCGGCCGGGGTGCCGAAGGGCATCACCAGCTGCGCCGAGACGCCGTCGCCGTCGATCTTCGGGAAGAACTCGCTCTCCACCCGACCCCCGGCGACGAGGCCGAAGCCGCCGATCAGGAGCGCCACCGCCACCGCGATCGTCACGTAGCGGTACTTCAGCGAGGCCTCGAGGATGGGCGTGTAGGTCTTGGTGATCAGCCACTCCACCATGCGGCTGAAGCGCTGCTGGAGGTCGCCGAAGGCGCGGAGGCTCACCGCGAGGAGGAGGGCCAGCGACGCGCCGCCGACGAAGAGCACCGGGAAGCTCCACTCGCCGGTGATCCGGTAGACGACGAAGAGGGCGAGCGTGTCGAGGATCAGGATCCCGACCAGCCACTTCCGGGTGCTGCCGAGGTGGCCGAGGTGGGCCGGCAGGACGAGCAGCGACTCGACCAGCGACAGGAGCAGGACGAGGATCACCACCACCGGGATCTGCATGAAGAACTTGCCGAAGGTGCCCGGCACCAGCAGCAGCGGCGCGAAGAAGATGCAGGTGGTGATGATCGCGAAGATCACCGGGGTGGCGACCTCCTTCACCCCCTCGATGGCCGCCCGCATCGGCTTCATGCCCGATGACAATTTGGCGTACACCGCCTCGCCCACGACGATCGCGTCGTCGACGACCATCCCCAGGGTGAGGATGAACGCGAAGAGCGAGATCATGTTGATCGAGATGTTCTCGCCGGTGAGCGGCAGGAACAGGAGCGACCCGATGAAGGAGATCGGGATGCCGAGGGTCACCCAGAAGGCGAGCCGGATCTCGAGGAAGAGCCCGAGGCAGACCAGGACGAGGATCAGGCCGATGTAGGCGTTCTTGAGGAGCAGATCGATGCGATCCTCGTAGAACTCCGAGCGGTCGTTCCAGGTGGCGAAGTGCACGCCGGGCGGCAGGTCGCTCTCGTTCTCGGCGATGTAGTCGCGGACCGTCGCCGCGAGCTGCAGGGGGGTCTGCTCACCGACCCGGAAGACCTGCACCATGACCGCGCGCTGGCCCTCGTAGCTCGCCGCGGTGTCGACCTCGCTGAAGCCGTCGGTGACGTCGGCCACGTCACCGACGGTGACGCGCGAGCCGTCCGGGCGCATGCGGATGACGATGTCCTCGAACTCGCGGCCTCGATCCCTGCGCTCGGTGGTGCGGAGCAGGATCTCCCCGCCCGCCGCCTTGATGGCGCCCGCCGGGACGTCCTGCGAGGCGGCGCGCACGGCGGTGGCGACGTCGGAGTGGGTGAGCCCGAAGCGCCGGAGGTTCTCCTGCGGCACGTCGATCGCGATCTCGAGGGGCCGGATCCCGCTCAGCTCCACCGTGGTGATGTCGTCCTCGGCGAGCAGGTCTTCGCGCACCCGCTCCGCGATGTGACGGAGCTGTGCCTCGCTCGCGTCGCCGTAGACGATCAGCGAGATCACCTCGCCGCGGATGGCCGGGCGGCTGACCACCGGCTCCTCGACGTCGGTCGGGAACGAGGTGATCCGGTCGACCGCGCTCTTCACGTCGGCGAGCGCTCGATCGGCGTCGGCGCCGAGGAGCAGCTCGAGCACGACCGTGCCCACGCCCTCGCCGGCCGTGGAGCGCACCTCCTTGACGCCGTCGACCGCTCGGACCGCCTCCTCGATCGGGAGGACCACGCCCTGCTCGACCTCCTCGGGGGAGGCGCCGGGGTAGGGGACGTTGATCAGGATCAGGTCGAGCTCGAACTCCGGGAAGACCTCCTGCTTGATGCGCGGGATCATCAGCAGGCCGCCGACGATCAGGATCAGCATCAGCACGTTGGAGGCGACGCTGTTCTGCGCCATCCAGGCGAGCGGCCCCTTGCGGTTGTCGGGCTTCTCGAGCGGAAGCCGGGACGGGCGCTCTTCGCTCATCCCTCGCGCTCCGCGGAGGGCGGCTCGGGGCTCTCGGCTTCTGGCGGACGCGACGGCGCGGCAGGCGGCTCGTCGACGCGGCGCAGCAGGGTGCCCTCGACGGGGACCGCGATCGGGCTGAGGACCAGCTCGGCGCCCGGCTCGAGGCCGCGCACGAGCACGGAGTCCTCCCGGCGCCAGACCACGTCGACCTCGGACAGCGCCAGGTGACCGTCGCCGAACAGGTGCACGACGTCACCGGCGTGCAGGGCCTCGCGCGGGATCTCGAAGACGCCGTCGAGGTGACCGGCCTCGATGCGCACGTGCACGAACGCGCCGATCAGGATCGGCAGGCCCGGCTCCTCGCGCTGGAGGCCGAGCGGGTCGTCGATCTCGACGAGCACCCGGGCCATCCGGCCCACCGGGTCGAGGTCGCCGAGCAGCCGGAGCACCCGGCCGCTGCGCTCGATGCGCTGCCCCTCGCCGACGTCCTGGTAGACCAGCGCGCTCGAGCCGGCGTCGCCGTTGAAGCCGGGCACGCGGATCCGGGCGAGGGACGACAGGGGGATCGAGACCTGCACCCAGAAGTGCTCGGTGCCGACCAGGGTCGCGACCTGAGACGTGGGCCCGACGAGCTGCCCGATGTCGACGCTCTCCGCCTGCACCAGCGCGTCGAAGGGCGCGTCCAGGGTGGTGCGCGAGAGGTTCGTCCGGGCCTGGGTGATCGCGCTGCGGGCGGCGCGCACCGAGGCCTCGGCGGAGCGGACCTGGGGCTGCCGGAGGGCGAGCGCCCGGCCGTCCTCGCTGGCGCCGCTCGCGCCGCGGCCGAGGAGCGCCCACTCGCGCTCGGCGATGACCCGCCGGCTCTCCTCCTGGGTCAGCTGCACGCGGCTGTTCTCGAGCTGCGCCTGCTGCTGCTCGAGCGCGGCGCGGTAGTCGCGCGGGTCGATGCGGATGAGGGTGTCGCCCTCGGCGAGCCGGCCGCCGGGCACGAGCTCCTCGTTCATCGCGATCACGCGGCCGCTCAGCTCCGGCTGCATCACGACGCGCCGCGCGGCCACCACCTCGCCCTGCGCGTCCACGTGGACATCGGCCTCCATCGGCTGGAGCGCGCGGGTCCGCACCGGCAGGCCGAGGTTCTCCTCCTCGGTGCGCTCGGCCTGGGGCCGGGTCGCCACCATCAGCCCCGCGAACGCGACGCCCAGCATGCAGATGCCGGCCGGGATCAGGACGGCGAAGATGCGCTTCACGACGCTCGGCCGGGCGGGCTCCTCCGCCGGGGCGGTCGGGGCGGCCGGGTCGGGGATCGCGTGGGGCTCGGTGTTCATCCCTCGGTCTCCTCGTCGGCCGCCTCGTCCTCGTCCTCGTCGTCCTCCTCGGTCGCCTCGCGCGGGAGGGGGAGGCGCGGCGCGTCGAGCTCGGTGGTCCACGCGCCGCCGAGCGCGCGGGCCAGCTGCACGCGCTGCGAGAGGAGCGAGCGCTGGGCGGCGAGGATGCTCTGCTCGGTGCGCTGCACGGTGGCGAGCGCGGTGAGCACCGGGAGGTAGTCGCTCAGGCCCTGGCCGTAGCGCGTCCGGGACTCGAGCAGGGTCGCGCGGGCGGCGGCGAGCTGCTCCTCGAGGTTCTCGGTCTGCACCACGAGCTGCCGCTCCTGGGCGAGCGCGTTCTCCACCTCGAGCATCGCGGTGAGGAGCGTCTGCGCGAAGCTCTGGAGGCGCTCGCGCAGGACGGCGCGGTTGCGTCGCACCTCGGCCGCTCGCCGCCCGCCGTCGAGCACCGGAGCGAGGAGGCTGCCGGCCAGCGACCAGACGAACGAGCTGAGCAGGTTCTCGATGTTCGGCGACGACACGCCCACCGAGGCCGAGAGCCGGAAGGTCGGGTACTGGTCGGCGATGGCCGCGCCGAGGCGGTGGTCCTGGGCCGCGACCCGACGCTGGGCCGCGCGCACGTCGGGGCGCCGGAGCAACAGATCGCCCGGCACGCCGGCCCGGGGCATCGGCGGCAGCGGGGGCATCGTGGTCGGCTCCGGGAGCGCGCCGATCTCGCCGAGGAAGGCGCTCGGCGGGCGACCGACGAGCACCGCGAGGTTGTGCCGCGCGACCGTCTCGCCGCCCTCGATCTGGGCGAGCTGCGCCTCGGTCGCCTCGACCTGCTGGCGCTGCTGGTAGACGTCGAGCGCGGTGCCGAGCCCGTGCGCGAAGCGGAGCGTGACCAGCTCCAGGAACACGCGGTTCGTCTCGAGCTGCTCCTCGAGCAGGCGCCGCGAGGCCCGCTGCTGCACGACGTTCAGCCAGGTCTCCACCACGTTGGCGACCACGGTGACCGCGAGCGACTCGACGTCGTCCCGGGTCGCGAGCGCGTCGAGGCCGGCGGCGGTGACCGAGTGGCCGACGCGGTTCCAGAGATCGAGCTCGTAGCTGACCGGCACCGAGATGCCGAGCGCGTTGTTCTCGAACTCCTGCACGCCGAGGCTGCCGAAGACGATGACCTGGCGGCGGCGCGCCACGTCGAGCTGCGCGCTGATCTGCGGCCAGAAGCCCGAGGCCTGCGCCTCGACGCCGGCCTCGGCTTGCTCGAGGCGCGCCCAGGCGGCGCCGAGCTGGAAGTTCCGGGCGAGGGCCTCGTCGACGAGGTGGTTCAGCTCGGGGTCGCCGAACGCCACCCACCACTCGTCGAGCACGGCCTCGTCGGGGACCACGTCGGTCTCGTCGCCCGCCGTCTGCGCGAAGCCGTCCGGCACGTCCACCGGGGCCGCGGGGCGGTCGACGGTGTGGTGCGGGGAGCAGCTCGAAAGCAGCGGGAGCAGCGCCGCCATCATCGCGGTGCGCGTCTTCATGACTGTCTCTCTGGGTTGCGGCGTTCGGGGTTGCGGCGTTCGGGGTTGCGCAGCGCGCGGAGGAAGAGCTCCACCAGAGTCGGCAGGAGCCGGTCGAAGTCGGGGATCGGGCGGTCCTGGGGCATGTGCGCGATGAACCGCGGCGCGTTCATGCGCAGGGCGTTGGCGCCGAAGAAGGTGGCCCATAGCGCGACGGAGACCTCGTGCACGTCGAAGTCGTCGCGGAGCGATCCGTCCGCCTGGCCGCGCTCGAGCGCGGTGACGTAGGTGTCGCGCAGGGTGCGGATGCGGTCGATGTAGCCGGACCCGCTCTGCTCGGCCGGCTGCTGGCTCCAGAGGCTGGCCATCGCGAAGCGGAAGCTGCCCGCGTTCGCCATCACGACCTCGGCGTGGGTCTCGATCAGGCGCCGCAGCAGGGTCTCGCCGTCGAGCGAGTCGTCGTCCCGGAGCGAGGCGAAGCGCTCGAGCACCGCGTCGAGGGGGCGGTGGGTGAGGGCGACCGAGAGATCGTCCTTGCTCTGGAAGTAGAGGTAGAGCGTGCCCTTGCTGACCTCGGCCGCCTCGGCGACCTCCTCCATGGTCGCGACGGCCGCGCCCCGCTCCCCGAACACGCGCGCGGCGGCGTCCAGGATGGCCTCCCGTCGCTCCGCCTTCTCGCGGGCTCGCCGGATCGCTGCGCTCGTCGCTCCCATCGCCTGCTCATCACCTGCTGACTGACGGTCAGTCACTGACTGGCGGTTAGTTAGGGCGATCCAGAACGCTGCGCAAGCCGTCCGGGACCCCTCGTTGGTGAGGTCGCGCCGCGACGAGCCGGTGATCGAGCCGGAACCCACGCGCGCAGCCTGAACGAGCCGCGTGAAGCGCGCCCGCCCGGCTGCGTGAAGAAGCGTGAAGGTCGAGAAGTGTGGGCGGAACCGGGTTCGAACCGATGACCACTGGTTTGTAAGACCAGCGCTCTACCAACTGAGCTATCCGCCCGAGAGGTGCGCTACTGCTGGGCGCCCGGGCCCTCGACGGTGGGCTTCGGGAGACCCTCGGCGCCATCCTCGTGGGTGACCAGCTTGCCGCCCTGGTACTCCATCGGGCGGGGGCGCCGGCCGAAGAGGGCGTCCGGGTCGTTCAGGGCCAGCGCCTCGCGCAGCACCTGGTCCATGTGCTCGATGAGCACGACCCGCATGCTCTTCAGCACGCGCTTCGGGATCTCCCGCAGGTCCTTCCGGTTCTCCCGGGGCACCAGCACGGTGTCGATGCCGGCGCGGTGGGCCGCCAGCATCTTCTCCTTGAGGCCGCCGATCGGCAGGACCTGGCCGCGGAGCGTGATCTCGCCGGTCATGGCCACGTTCTTCCGCACCGGGATGCGCATCAGGGCGCTCGCGATGGCCGTGGCCATCGTGATGCCGGCGCTCGGCCCGTCCTTCGGGAAGAAGTCGGGGAAGTGCACGTGCACGTCCACCTTCTCGTGGAAGTCCTCGTCGAGGCCGAGCTCCTCGTGGCGCGAGCGGATGTAGGTGATCGCGGCCTGGCCGGACTCCTTCATCCCGTCGCTCAGACGGCCGGTGATGACCTGCTTGCCCTTGCCGGGCACGATCGCCGCCTCGCACTCGAGCACGGTGCCGCCGTAGAACGTGTAGGCGAGGCCGTTGACCTTGCCGATCTCGTCGTGCTCGCCCGCCTTGTTCGCCTGGAACTTCGGCACCCCGAGGTACTTCGGCACCTCCTTGGCGACCACGCGGTAGGTCTTGTCCTTGCCTTCCTTGAGCACCTGCCGCGCGATCTTGCGGCACACGCTGCCGAGCTCCCGCTCGAGGTTCCGGACGCCGCTCTCCTTCGTGTAGTGATGGATGACGGTCCGGATCGCGTTCTCGGTGATCTCGAGGTCCACGTCGGTCAGGCCGGCTTCCTTCTTCTGCCGGTCGACCAGGTAGCGGACGGCGATGTTCAGCTTCTCGAACTCCGTGTAGCCGCTGAGCTCGATGATCTCCATCCGGTCCTGCAGGGGCAGGGGGATGTCGCTCCGGACGTTCGCCGTGGTGATGAACATCACGTCCGAGAGGTCGTAGTCGAGGTCGAGGTAGTGGTCGTTGAACTCGGAGTTCTGCTCCGGGTCGAGCACCTCGAGCAGCGCCGCCGCCGGGTCGCCCCGGAAGTCGCTCGACATCTTGTCGATCTCGTCGAGCAGGAAGACCGGGTTGTTGGAGCCGACCTTGCGGAGCGACTGGATGATGCGGCCGGGGAGGGCGCCGATGTAGGTGCGGCGGTGGCCGCGGATCTCGGCCTCGTCGCGCACGCCGCCGAGGCTCAGGCGCACGAACTCGCGCCCGGTGGCTCGCGCGATCGAGCGCGCCAGCGAGGTCTTGCCGACGCCGGGCGGGCCGACGAGGCAGAGCACCGGGCCCTTGAGCTTCTTCACCAGCGCCTGGACGGCGAGGTACTCGAGGATGCGCTCCTTGACCTTCTTCAGGCCGTAGTGGTCCTCGTCGAGGATCTTCTCCGCGAGGTCGATGTCGTAGTTCTCGTCCGACTTGTCGAACCACGGGAGGTTGAGGATCCAGTCGATGTAGTTGCGGACGACGGTCGCCTCCGCGCTCATCGGCTGCATCATCTTGAGCTTGCGCAGCTCCTTCTTGACGCGGTCCTCAGCCTCGTCGGTCAGCTGCTTGCTCTTGATGCGGTCCTCGAGCTCCTGGATCTCGCTCTTGAACTCGTCGCGCTCACCCAGCTCCTTCTGGATGGCCTGCATCTGCTCGTTGAGGTAGTACTCCTTTTGCGTCTTCTCCATCTGCTTCTTCACGCGGGACCGGATCTTCTTCTCCACTTGGAGGATCTCGATCTCCGCGTTCATCAGCTCGAAGAGACGCTCGAGACGCTTCACCGGGTCGGTGGTCTCCAGGATCTCCTGCTTGTCGTGCAGCTTCACCGCGGTCAGGTGGACCACGATGGTGTCGGCGAGGCGCGCCGGGTCGTCGATGGTCTGGACCTGCATCAGCATCTCGGGCGCGATGCGCTTGTTGAGCTTGACGTAGGTCTCGAAGGTGGACTGGACCGAGCGCATCAGCGCCTCGACCTCCACCGAGCCGCTGCTGACCTCCTCGACCGCCTTCACCTCGCAGAGGAAGAACTCGTCGTTGTCGACGAAGCGCTCGATGCGGCAACGGCGCTTGCCCTCGACGAGGACCTTCACGGTGCCGTCGGGCAGGCGCAGCAGCTGGATGATCACGCCGACCGTCCCCATCTGGAAGATGTCGTCGGGGGTCGGGTCGTTGGTCTTGGCCTTCTTCTGAGCCGCGAGGAGGATCTCCTTGTCGTGGCTCATGGCCTCTTCGAGCGCGTTGATCGACTTCTCGCGGCCCACGAACAGGGGCACGACCATGTGCGGGAAGACGATGATGTCCCGAAGCGGGAGGAGGGGGAGGGTGCGTCCTCGCTTGCCCCCCTGATCGTTGTCGTTCTTGTGGAAGAACATCGAAGCGCTTTCTGTGCCGGGGGGCGCGACGGTGGCGACGGCCCTATCAACCTACGAGGATGGGTATGCGGGCGTTCCCTCGCAAGGGGGAGCGCCCGCTCGAGGTCAGCCGGTCCCGGCTTCCTTCTCGTACACGATCAGCGGCTTCTCGCCGCGATGGACCGTGTCCTCGTTGACGACGACCTCCTTGATGCCGTCGTGGCTGGGCACGTCGTACATGATGTCGAGCATCGAGTGCTCGAGGATGGCGCGCAGGCCGCGGGCGCCCGCGTTCCGCTTGAGCGCCTCCTGGGCCACCGCCTGCAGGGCGCCGTGGGTGAACTTGAGCTTCACGCCATCCATCTCGAAGAGCTTGCGGAACTGCTTGATCAGCGCGTTCTTCGGCTTCGTGAGGATGTCGATGAGGGCCTCCTCGTTGAGCTCGTGCAGGGTCGCCGTCACCGGGAGGCGGCCCACGAACTCGGGGATGAGCCCCGCCTTGATGAGGTCCTCGGGCTGGACCTGCGTCAGGACCTCACCGATCTTCTTGTCCTTGCGGCTGGTCACCTCGGCGCCGAAGCCGAGGCTCTTCTGGCCGATGCGCTGCTCGATGACCTGGTCGAGGCCCACGAACGCGCCGCCGCAGATGAAGAGGATGTTGGTCGTGTCGATCTGCAGGAAATCCTGCTGGGGGTGCTTGCGCCCGCCCTTCGGGGGCACGTTCGCCACGGTGCCCTCGATGATCTTCAGGAGCGCCTGCTGCACGCCCTCGCCGCTGACGTCGCGGGTGATCGAGGGGTTGTCGCCCTTGCGCGCGATCTTGTCGATCTCGTCGATGTAGACGATGCCGCGCTGGGCCCGCTCGACGTCGTGGTCGGCGTTCTGGAGCAGCTGGACGATGATGTTCTCGACGTCCTCGCCCACGTAGCCCGCCTCGGTGAGGGTCGTGGCGTCCGCGATGGCGAAGGGGACGTTGAGGATGCGGGCGAGCGTCTGCGCCAGGAGCGTCTTGCCGCTGCCGGTCGGGCCGAGCAGCAGGATGTTCGACTTCTGGAGCTCGACGTCGTCCTGAGCGACCCGCGAGTCGATCCGCTTGTAGTGGTTGTGCACCGCGACGGACAGGACCTTCTTGGCCCGGTCCTGCCCGATGACGTACTCGTCGAGGATCGACTTGATCTCCGCCGGCTTCGGGAGCGGGGTCCCGGTGGCGAACGAGTCTTCGCGGTCGACCTCCTCCGCGATGATGTCGTTGCAGAGGCCGATGCACTCGTCGCAGATGTAGACGGTGGGCCCCGCGATGAGCTTCTTCACCTCTTTCTGCGACTTGCCGCAGAAAGAGCACTGCAGATTCCCGTGTCCGTCGTCGCGCCGTCGATCCACGCCCATTACCCCGTCAGGAAGGACCGACGTGGCCCTTCCGCGTCATGGAGGACTCTAATCCCGAGACCCCCCGCAGGCAACTGCCTGCAAAGAACGCACAGTTTCGTCAACTGTCCGAAATACCTCTACTTCTCGTCTTTCTTGTCGCCGACGCGCGGGTGGATCACCTCGTCGATGATGCCGTACTCCAGCGCGTCGCTGGCCGACAGGAAGCGATCGCGCTCCGTGTCGTCCTTGATCTTCTCCACCGGCTGATCGGTGTGCTTGCTCAGGATCTCGTTCATCCGATGCCGGAGCTGGATGATCTCCTTGGCGTGGATCTCGATGTCCGACGCCTGCCCGCGCACGCCGGCGAGCGGCTGGTGAATCATCACCCGGCTGTTCGGGAGGCAGCGGCGGCGGCCCTTCTCGCCGGCGGCGAGGAGCCAGGCGGCCATCGACGCGGCCTGGCCGAGGCAGACCGTCGACACGGGGCAGCGGATGTACTGCATGGTGTCGTAGATCGCGAGGCCGGCCGTGATCACGCCGCCGGGGCTGTTGATGTAGAGCGTGATCTCCTTGTCGGGATCCTCGCCCTCGAGGATGAGGAGCTGGGCGATGATGATGTTCGCGACGTCGTCGTTGACCTCGGTCCCGAGGAAGATGATCCGGTCCTTGAGGAGCCGGGTCCAGATGTCGAACTGGCGCTCACCCCGGTGCGTCGTCTCGATGACGGTCGGGAAGGGAATGGCAGCTCTCGGGTCCTGTCGCTCGGTCATCGCTCTCCCACGTGGTTGGCGACTGCCTGCATGAACGGCAGCGCGTGTCACTTTCGTACCCACCGGAGCCTACTGCCTCCGGTGGTCCCCCGGTACTGCCCTTTCGGGCAGCGTCCCCTCACTCGTCCCCCGCCTCCTCCGCCTCCGGAGGGGCGTCGGTGACTGTAGCTCGGCTCATGAGGTAGTCGAGGATCTTGTCCTCGAGGATCTTGTTCTCGAGGCTCTCCCGCCGCTCGCCCGCGTACTCCACGCGTACCTTGGCGATGTGCTTGCCGCTCTGCTCGGCGATCTCGGCGAGCTTCGCCTCGATCTCCTCGGCCTCGACCTTGAGGTCCTGCTGCTTGGCGACCGCGCCCATGAGGAGGGCGGCGCGCACCTTGTTCTCGGCCCGCTGGGCCATCTCGTCCTCGTCGCCGAGGCCGAGGTCGGCGAGGTTGCCGCCCATCTGCCCCATGTACTGCATGAGGAAGGCGAGCTCCTGGCGCATGGACTGCAGCTGCTGCTGTACGAGCGACGGCGGGACCGGCACCTCGTTCTTCTTCACGAGCTGCTCGACCACCTGCTCGCGCACCGCGCTGTCGGAGCGCTCGTTGGCCGCCTTCTCGAGGTCGGCGCGGACCTTCGCCTTGAGCTCGTCGAGGGTCTCGTACTCGCCGACGTCCTTGGCGAACTCGTCGTCGAGCTCGGGCAGCACCTTCTCGCGGAGCTCCTTGATCTCCACCTTGAAGAGCGCGCGCTTGCCCTTGAGCTCCTCGGCGCCGGTGTTCTCTTCGTCGTAGGCGATCCGGATCTCGGCGCTCTCGCCGGCCTTCTTGCCGGTGAGGCCCTCCTCGAACTCGGGCAGGAGCCGGCCGGAGCCGAGCTCGACCTCGCGGCCGGTCGCGTTCATCTCCGGCTTCTCTTCGCCGTCGACCTCGACCACGTAGTCGATGGTGAGGATGTCGCCCTCCTTCGCGGGGCGCTCCTCCTCGGGGGTCTGGATCTCGGCGTGCTTCTCGCGCATCGCCTCGATCTCCTTCATGACCGCCTCGTCCGCGACCTCGCTCGAGGGGCGCTTCAGCTCGAGCCCGTCGGTGACGACCTCGTCGACCTTCGGCCGGACCTCGAGCTTCGCCTTGAAGGCGAGGGGCTGGCCGCTCTCGATCCGCGGGAGGTCGTCGACCTCGGGCGAAGCCACGACCGCGAGCTCGTGCTCCTGGACCGCGGCGAGCAGGCCCTCCTCGATCAGGGTGGCGACCACCTCACCGTCCACCTGGCGCCCGTAGAGCTGCTTGAGGACGTTGCGCGGGACCTTGCCCTTGCGGAAGCCGCGCACCTTGGCGCTCTTCTGGAGCTTGCCATACCCGGCGTCGAGACCCTTCTTGACCCGCTCCCACGGGACCTGGACCTCGAGCTCGACGGTGACCGGATCGATCTCGTGCACCTGCGACTGCATGAACGAAGAGCCTCCTGGCTCGGCGGAGCGCGCGGCCACGCGAACGACGCGGCCGCCCTGATGACGGGTGGGCGCGCGGACGGAATGCGGGCGCGCGCGCCAGGCGAGCGGGTGTCCTAGCTGCGGCCCCCTGGACCGTCAAGCTCAGGGTGCGGCGGGTGTGGCGTCGCGCGGCGGCGCGGCGGGGAGGGCGTCGGCGAACGCGGCGAACGCGCTCTGGACCGGCCCGTGGAGGTCCGGCTCGAGGTCACGCAGGATCAGGACCGCGCGGCCCCTCCGCTCGACGCGCTGACGGGCCCGCGCCTCCGGCGGCGCGGCGTCGGCCACCCGGCGCGCCGACAGCTCGGCTTCGGTCGCCTCGCCCTCGTCGTCCCAGCTCGTCCACCACACCACCGCGGTGCTGCCGTCCTCGCGGAGGTACACCCGGATGCGATCGCCACCCCAGCCCTCGGCCGCGCTCTCGTCGCGCTCGGCGCCGTCCACGCCCTGGCCGAGGTAGATGCCGCTCTCGAGCTCGCCGAGGCTGTCCTCCTCGTGCGGCGTCAGCCCGGCCGCCGCCAGCTCGGGCAGCGGGGGCAGGGTCACCTCGTCGGAGAGCTCGCCGGCCAGGTAGCGATCCGGGTGGAGGACCTGCTCGGTCGTCGCGGGCGGCCGCGCGTGCAGCCCGTCGACCCCCGGCCAGCCGCGCTGCCCGTGCAGGGTCGCGCAGAGGATCATGCCGTCGAGGTACCGCGACATCAGCGGCAGCCGCACGATCGGCGGCGCCTGCTCGATCTCCTGGCCCTGGATCGCGTCGGGGTTCTGGCGGATGAGCATGCGCAGCATGCCGGCGTTTCGGGTGAGCGCGCTCAGCGGCTGCCCCATGCGGGAGGCCATGTGCCCGATCATGGCGAGGGTCGCGTCGCCCTCGACGAGCGAGGCGAAGGCGTTCTCGCCGTCGATGGTGCGCTCCTCTTCGTAGCGGTCGCCGAGCCCGAGGCGCTGGTCCTGGAGCGCGTGCACCAGCTCGTGCACGATCACCATCTCCGCCTCGCCGAGCTGGCGCTGGCCGCGTCCGGGCCGGAGCTGCTCGGCCACGTCCTCGCGGATCACCATCAGGCTCCGCTCGGGATCGTAGTAACCGACGATCTGCTCGCCGAGCACCCGGATGAGGAGCTCGTGGATGTCGAGGTCCGGGGCCAGCAGCCCGATCGCCACGTAGAACACCCGGGCCCGCTCGAGCTCCTCGGCGTCGATCTGGTCGCGGACGAACTGCGTGATCACGTCGCGGCCCTGGATGCGGAAGGGCACCGGCCGGGCGAAGGTCAGGCTGCGGGTCCGCTCGGCCACCCGCATCAGCGCGGCGATCGCCTCCTGCTCGCGCGCGGTGGGCGGCCGGCCGGCGATGTCGGCGAGCGGATCGTCCTCGGCGCCGCTCGTGACCGGCTCGGGCTCCCGCTCGGGCGGCGGTGGCGCGCTCGGGCCGCAGCCGGCGAGCGCCAGGGCGAGCAGCAGGTGCCTCACGCGTCGACCCGGAGGATCACGCCGTAGCAGAGCGGCTTGCGGCCGAGGGACTTGGCGAAGAAGCGCTTGAGCGCCCGCTTGGCCTCGATCTCGAGCGTCTCGTCGTCCGGGCGCTCCTGCACGCGGCGGCTCCGGGTGAGGGCCTCGAAGACGTAGTCGCAGGCGTCGTCGAGCATGTCCTCGTTCTCGTCCTCGTGGAGCACGCCGCGGGTCAGGATGTCGACCGGCCCGAGCGGGCGGCCCCGATCGTCCACGACGACGCTCACCATCGCCACGCCCAGCTCGGCGAGGAGCGCGCGGTCCTTGATGACGCGCTCGGAGATCTCCTGGCCGCGCTCGCGGTAGACCCGCCCGGTCGCGGCGGCGCCGACGACCTCCATGCGCTCCGGCGAGAGCTCGACCACCGCCCCGTTCTCGACCACGAGCACGTCCTCGACCCCGCAGGCCTCGGCGATCTCGCCGTGGCGGCGGAGGTGGAGGTAGGTGCCGTGCACCGGCACGAAGCTCCGCGGGCGCAGCAGCTCGATCAGCCGGCGCTGCTCGTCCCGGTGGGCGTGGCCGCTGACGTGGATGCCGGGGGCGATCCGCTTCCAGATCACCTCCACCCCGCGGCGCTCCAGCGCGTTGATGAGGTGGTGCACCTCCTTCTCGTTGCCCGGGATGATGCGCGCGGAGTGGATCACGCGGTCGCCGGGCTCGAGCTCGAGGTCGGGGTGGGTGCCGTTGGCCAGCCGCGCGAACGCGGCCGGGGGCTCGCCCTGGGTGCCGGTCGCCAGCACCAGGACCTTCTCCCGGGGGAGCGCGCGCGCCTTGTCGCGGGGGACCCGGACCGCGTCGAGGCCGTCGAGGTAGCCGTGCAGCGCGCCGAGCCGGGCGTGCATCTGGAGCGAGCGCCCGAGCAGGCAGAGCTTGCGGCCGGTGGCCTTCGCGATCTCGGTCAGCGCCCGGAGGCGGTGCACGTTCGAGGCGAAGAGGGTGACCACCACCCGGCCCTCGGCCTCGCGGATCAGGGGCTCGAGGCTCGCGTGGGCCTCCGCCTCGGTGCCGGTGGTCCCGTCGGTGACCGAGTTCGTCGAGTCGCTGAAGAGGAGGCGCACCCCCTCCTCGTCGCGGAGCCGGGCGAGGCGATCGAAGTCGAAGCCCTCGCCGTCGGTCGGCGCCTCCTCGATCTTGAAGTCGCCCGAGTGCACCACCACCCCGGCCGGGGTGCGGAAGATGAGCCCGGTGCAGTCGGGCATCGAGTGGGTGACCCGGAAGGGCTCGATCTCGAACGGCCCGGCGGTGAACGCCTCACCCGGGCGGATGGGCCGGAGATCGGCCTCCAGCCCCGGGGGCCCGTCCCAGGCGAGCTTCTCCTTCAGGAGCGAGAGCGCGTAGGGCGGTCCGTAGACGGGGACGGCGCGCGCCGCGAGCAGGTGGGGCACCGCGCCGATGTGGTCCTCGTGCCCGTGGGTCAGCACGATCGCCTCGAGCCGCTCGGGCTCGTCGAGCACGTAGCCGAAGTCGGCGTGCAGGGTGTCGACGCCGAGGTTCCGGCCGTCGAAGGCGAGGCCGCAGTCGAGCACGATGCGCCGGCCGCCGGTCTCGACCGCCATGCAGTTCATGCCGATCTCACCCAGGCCCCCCAGGGGCACGAAGCGAACGGTTTCCGAGGTGTCGACGGGCAAGGCGGGATCCGGAGCTCGGGCGGGGGTTTAGCCTCATGGCGCCGCGCCGTCGAGCGTGACGCGGCGTGGGGGTGAGGCCCCCCAACTTCGATTGCCCACCCCCCGGCCTCGTGATAGCACCGGCCCGCGCGGGGACGTCCCTCCGCGCGGAGACATGATGAGACGTTTCGTACCCTCGTGGCTCGCGCTGACTCTGCTCTGTCTCGGAGTCGCGTCCATCGTCGCCCTGGCCCCGTCCTGGGCCGTGGCCCAGCCCCCCGCCGACGACGAAGAAGAGGTCGAGGAAGATCTCCCCGCCGACGAGGAGGACCCGTACGGCGAAGAGGGCGACTGGGAGGACGAGGAGGAGGACGACGCGCCCGGCCTCCGTCCGCCCGTGGTCGAGAGCCTCGAGATGGACGACGAGGAGGAGCTCGACGAGGAAGAAGAGGACGAGGAGGACGCCGAGGAAGACGAGGAGGAGGACGACGAGCTCCCGTCTCCGGCCGAGGCCCAGCAGCGCCTCGAGGAGGGCCCCGCCGGCGACAGCGATCCGACGCTCGCCCGCTGGACGACCCCGCAGACCGTCTTCGATCTCCACGGCTACATCCGCTTCCGCGGCGAGTTCCAGGACAACTTCTTCCTGGACCGCGTGCTCGGCGAGTCGACGCCGATCAACCAGATCGACCCGATGTCGAGCCTCGGCTACTCGCGCGGCACCGCGCCGCTGCCCTTCGGCCTGTTCCGGCCGGCCGAGGACGGCCGCATCCCCGACGGCGGCGGCTGCGGCTTCGACAGCGAGGGCCGCGCGCTCCCCTGCGCCCAGCACGCCAACGCCTACGCGAACATGCGGCTCCGGATCGAGCCGACCATCCACCTCTCGGACGACGTGCGCATCCGCATGCAGTTCGACGTGCTCGACAACCTGGTGCTCGGCTCGACGCCGAACTCCCTCGCGGTGGGGCCGGCGCGCGTCGGTGGCGTGATCGACCCGTTCTACCGCTACGAGCGCACCACCTTCGCGCCGATCGACACCCTGTCGACGTCGATGGCCAGCCCGACCTACGGGCTGAACTCGGTCGAGGACGCCATCCGGGTGCGGCGGGCCTGGGGTGAGGTCCGCAACCGCGGCCTCGGCGAGCTCCGCTTCGGCCGCATGGGCGACCACTGGGGTCTCGGCATCCTGGCCAACGGCGGGAGCGGCATCGACTCGGACTACCAGACCGACGTCGACCGGATCATGATCATCACCCGCCTCGCGGGGATCTATCTCTTCGGCGCCTGGGACTTCGCCTCCGAGGGCCTGCTCTACAACGAGATCGCCGACGTCGGCGGCGTGCCCTTCGACGCGAGCCGCATCGACGACACCGACCAGTTCGTGCTCGGCGCGGCCTACCGGGCCACCGACGAGGAGCGCGAGGCGGCGCTCCAGCGCGGCGACGCGGTGTTCAACATCGGCGCGCGCTTCCAGTACCGCAGCCAGAACCTCAGCTCCTACGCGACCACGAACCCGTTCGGGCTCTGCACCATCTGCGACGGCACCACCCTCGACAGCGGTGAGCGCGGCTTCGGCGAGCCGCTCTTCGTGCGGCGCGGCGCCGACATCTACACGCCCGACCTCTGGATCCAGTTCCTCTACGAGAACCTCCGCCTCGAGCTCGAGGCGGTGATGACCTTCGGGCAGATCGAGAACCTCGGCGTCTCGAGCTACGACGCCCCGGAGGCGGGCGCGCAGGCGGAGCTGCTCCAGTTCGGCCTCGCGTTCGAGGGCGAGTACCACCTGCTCAACGACCAGCTCGGCATCTATTTCAACGCCGGCTACGCCTCGGGCGACGCGGACCAGGAGGGCCTGAGCCTCATCGGCGGCCTGCCCGCGCAGATCCCCGCCGGCCCCGACGGCCGCGTGGACCGCACCTACAGCACCTTCTACTTCCACCCGAACTACCGGGTCGACCTCATCTTCTGGCGCCAGCTCATGCGCCAGGTCGGCGGGGCCTACTACTTCAAGCCCGGCCTCAGCTACGACTTCATCCGCAACAGCTTCGGCCAGCTCCTCGGCGCCCGCGCCGACGTCATCTGGAGCCGCGCGGCGGTGCCGATGCAGACCTGGGGCAACGCCGACGACCTCGGCGTCGAGATCGACGTCTCGGTCTACTACCGCAGCGAAGACGGCCCGGACCTGCTCGACGGCTTCTACGCCCAGGCCCAGTGGGGCATGTTCTTCCCCCTCGACGGCCTCGACTTCGCGCCCCGCGAGTCGATGCGTTTCGTGGACGCCAACATGGACGGCAACGCCGACCTCGGCCCCGCGATGACCTTCCGGCTGATCCTCGGAATTCAGTACTGAGTTGGTTGGGCGGGGCTTTTCAAGCCCCTCCCCCCCCGCTGCGCCGTCAGACCTGTCTCCGCGCCGGGTGCATCGGCACCCGCCGCAGAGACAGGTCAGCCGGCGCCGCGGGGCCCCCCCAACCCAAGGCGCGCGCCTCCGGCGCGCGTGTCCCGCGCTC
>JAYZQJ010000142.1:0-59208 GCA_036149055.1 Myxococcota bacterium
GCCAGCTCGCGCGAAGCGCGAGCGCGAGCCGCGTGGCTCTCGCGCGGCGCGCGGGACACCGGCGACGAGCGAAGCGACGTCGCCGGCCAGTGGGTGGGGGGGCCCCACGGAGCCGGCTGCCCCGTCACTGCGGGGGGTGCGGAGCACCCGGAGCGGGGACGGGTCTGACGGCGCAGTGGGGGGGGGGGGCTGGAAGCCCCTCCCGACAAGTTCAGTTACGGTGGATGATGACCCGGCGGCGGGTGCCGTCGTCTTCGACCACGTCGCGGCGCTCGCGCAGGAGGTCGCGGACCCGGCGGGCGACCGGCTCGCTCGCCGGCGAGAGGTGCCAGCGGGCCCGGATGGAGCCGTCGGCGGCCTCCTGGAACTTGATGAAGGCGATGAACTGGCTGTCGAGGATCCGGCGCTCGTTGTCGCTGATCGTGCCGAAGCCGGCCTCGCTCGCGCTCACCGTCAGCACGATCTCGTCCTCGAGCTCGCCGAGGTACTCGCGCTCGACCTCGGTGACGAGGCGGTAGGTCTCGTTCCGCTCGAGGTCGACGTCGGTGCGGAAGGTCTTGACCGTCACCAGGGCGACGACGTCGGCGAGGGTGACCCGCCGGTCGATGTCCTCCTCCCAGGTGCGCAGCCAGGCGCCGCCGAGCGCCTCCGGGTCGCGCACCATGTCGAGCCCGTTCTCGAACGCCGGCTCGTGCTCGGCGGTGAACGGGGTGATGTCCCGCTGGATGGGTCCGCTGGCGCCGCATCCGGCGAGCGCGAAGAGGAGGAGGCACGCGGGGAATCGGTACGGCGTCATCGGCGCCCGGACCTTAACAACCGGCGGGGCCATCCGCCACGCCCTCGCCGCCATCCGAGCACGCCGCCCAGAGCGCGACGAGGTCCGGCGCGAGCGGCGCCTCGATCGCCATCCGCTCCCCGGTGCGCGGGTGCGCGATCTCGAGGCGGTGCGCGTGCAGCGCCTGCCGCCGGTGACCGAGGCGACGCTCGAGCGCGGGGGTCATGCCGCCGCCGTCGACGTAGTCGAGGAACGGCTGCGGTCCCTCCGGGCCGTAGAGCTTGTCGCCGACGATCGGGTGACCGAGCGCGGCCACGTGGACCCGGAGCTGGTGCTGGCGGCCGGTCTCCGGGTGCAGCGCGATCAGGGTGCGCCCCGCGGCGCGGGCCCGGACCTCGAAGCGGGTGCGCGCCGGCGCGCCGTCCTCGCGCACCTCCATCAGCAGATGAAGGCCCTCGTCGGGTCGACCCATCGGCAGATCGATGCGGCCCCGATCCTCGACCCACTCTCCTTCGAGGATCGCGAGGTAAGTCTTCGAGACCTCGCGGTTTTCGAACTGCGCCTTGAGGGCGCGCTCGTCGTCGAGGGTGCGCGCGCAGACCAGCACCCCGCTCGTCTCGCGGTCGAGCCGGTGGGCCAGGTGGGGCGTGCGATCGGGCCAGCGCTCGCGCATCAGCCAGGTCAGCGTGTTCTTGTGGTAGGTCGCCGACGGGTGCACCGGCAGGCCCGCGGGCTTGTCGACGACCACCATCGCCTCGTCCTCGTAGAGCACGCCGAACTCCTGCGGCGTCTCCGGCTCCTCGAAGCTCGGGCGCACGAGGATGACGATCTCGCCCTCCTTGACCCGCTCGCTCGGCCGGCGCTTCTTGCCGTCGGCGCGGTAGGCGCACTTGCGCACGATCGCGTTGGCGCGGGTGCGGCTCAGGCGCGGGATGCGGGTCTGGATGAAGCGGTCGAGGCGCACCCCGGCCAGCTCCCGGGGGACCGGGAAGGACAGGACGATCCCGTCTCGGGGCGTCCCGGGCGGATGCGGGACCTTCCTGCGCTGCACGACCTCACCGTATCAAACGCGTGCGCCCCCGCTCGCGCGAACGCGGGCAGGGGCGGTGCGTGGGATACTGGATCCCGAGCGACGTCAGGCCGCTTTGATGATTTTCCCGGTGCGGATGCAACGGGTGCAAGCCTGAACACGCTGGGTGCGGCCATCGACCACCGCGCGAACCGACTGCAGGTTGGGCCTCTGCCACTTGCGCGACTTACGGTTCGAGTGGCTGACGTTGTGGGCGGCCTGAGCGCCCTTGCCGCAGATGCTGCAACGGTATGCCATGATCATTCCTCCGAAGGGGTGCGCTTGTTAGCACCCGAGCCCCGAGCCTGCAACGATGCCCGGACGGAATGTCCCGATGGGGCGACGACGTTCAGCTTCCAGCTTGCCCTCCGAGAGCGCGCCCGAGCCCGCTCGACCCATCCGCTGGCCCGCGCGGATCGGGCTCGCCGTGCTGTGTCTGGCCACCCTCCCGCTCGGCGGCCCGGCCCCGGAGGGCGCGCCCTCGACGGCGCCCGGCCCCGCCCCGGCCGAGGCCACGACCGGCCCCGCCTCGGTCACGCTCTCGCTCGCGGGAGACGATCCGCCCGCCTCGGTCAGCGCGTGGGCGGAGGCCGACGGCGAGCGGCTGGCCCAGGTCTCCGGAGCCCTGCCGCTCACCCTGGAGCTGCCCACCGGCGTGCCGCTGACCGTGGTCGCCGAGGCGCCGGGCCGCGCCCGCTTCGCCGAGCGGCTGGTCCTCGACGGCGATCGCGCGCTCCGGGTGCCGCTGCCGGCCGGCGCGCCGCTGCGGGGCCGGGTGGTCGACGATCTCGGCGAGCCGGTCGAGGGCGCTCAGGTGCGGCTCGACCGCGAGGACGAGGCCTCCCCCCTCCCCTGGACCGCGACCACCGACGAGGAGGGCGTGTTCACGCTCGATACGCTCTGGACGGGCGCCCACCGGCTCGAGGCGCGGGCGAGCGGCCACGCGCGGCTGGCCCGGGCCGGGGTGACGCCCTCGGAGGAGCCCCTCCACCTGACCCTGGAGCGGGTCGGCCTGGTGGCCGGCCGGGTCATGCGGCCCGACGGCGATCCGGCGCCCGGGGCCGAGGTGGTGATCGCGGGCAGCGGGCTCTGGCCGGCGCGGCGGAGCCAGACCGGCGAGGACGGCCGCTTCCGCTTCCCCGAGGTCCCCCCGGGGGTCTACGAGGTCCGCGCGTTCGCGGGCGATCAGGTGGCCGAGCCGCGCCGGGGCCTGCTGGTCGAGGCGGGCAGCCGGGCGCTCCTCACCTTCGCGCTCCAGGACGGGGTGCGGCTGACTGGTATCGTGCGTGACGCGGACTCCTCGGCGCCGATCGAGGGGGCGGAGATCACGGTGGCGACCGAGGCCCTCGACGCGGCCCCGCGGGTGGCCCGGACCGGCGAAGACGGCCGGTTCCTGATCGGGGGCCTGCCGGCCGGGGTCGTGCAGCGGGTCAGCGTGTACGCGGGCGACTACGTGCCGGTCAGCGCGCTCGAGCACCCGCCGGGCGAGCCCCTGGAGGTGGAGCTCGTGCGGGGCGCGGTGCTCGCCGGCGTGGTGCTGGACGCCGACCGAAGGCCGGTCCCCCACGCCACCCTCGAGGTCCTCGGCGAGGACGCGCGGCAGCAGCCGATCAGCCTCGGCGCGGGCCGCGGCTTCCGCTCGGCCGTCTTCGACGCGCAGGGCGGCCCCGCGCCGATGGCGCTCGAGGTGACGGCGGGCCCGGTGCCGCCCATCCCGGTGGCGCCCGTGGGGACGAGCGAGCTGGCCTTCGCGCCCCTGCCCGAGACCGATCTCGAGGCCCGCTACCAGGACGCCCACCAGACCGACGAGGAGGGGCGGTTCCGGATCACCGGGGTGCCCCCCGGCTACGTGCAGGTGGTCGCGCGCCGGCAGGGGCTCGCGCCGGGCTCCACCGAGCGCGTCTTCGTGGCCGCCGGGAGCGAGCGGGACGATCTCGAGCTCGTGCTGCCCCCCGCCGGACGGCTGGTCGGCCGGGTGCTCGACGACCGCGGCCGCGGGCTCGACGGGATCCTCGTCGAGGCGCGGAGCGACGCCCTGCCCCACCCGCGGGTCACCTTCTCGGATCACCGCGGCCGGTTCGAGCTGGACGGGATCGTCGGCGAGCTCACGGTGACCGCCCTGCCCCACGGCCGGCCCGCGGCGCGCGCCCGGGCCGAGGTGGTCTCGGGCCAGGAGACCGAGGTCGAGCTCGCGCTCGAGGAGGCGCTCCACACCCTCGCCGGCCGCACCGTCGACGCCCGCGGCTTCCCGGTCGGCTCGGTGCAGCTCACCGTCTCGTCGCTCCGCGCCGACGCGCCGCACCGCCGCACGCTCTGGAGCGCCGAGGACGGCAGCTTCTCGCTCCCCGGCCTCCCGGCGCCGCCGTGGCGCGTCGAGGCGAGCGAGCCGACGTTCGCGCCCGCCCGGGTCGACGTCTTCGAGCCGGTGGCCGACCTCCGGGTCCGCCTCGACCGCGGCGCGGCGGTCACCGGGAGCGTGCTCGACGATCGCACCGGCGAGCCGGTCGCGGCCCGGGTGGAGCTGGTGCGGGACGACCTCCCGCCCGAGATCCTCACCGCCGAGACCGACCCCGAGGGCGCGTTCCGCTTCGACGGCGCGCGCGAGGGCCTCTGGACGCTGCGGGTCCAGAGCGACGACCACCTCCCCCACGAGGCCGACTTCCGGCTGGAGGCGCGAGGCCCGCGCCCGCGCGACCGGAGCCTGCGCCCGGTGCGCCTCACCCCCGGCAGCCGCCTGGAGGGCACGGTGGTCGACGCGCTCGGGGCCCCGGTCTCGCGCGCGACGGTGGCGGTCGACGACCACACCGCGACCACCGACGGCGACGGGCAGTTCGTGCTGCGCGGCCTGAGCCCGGGCGAGGTCATCGCGGTGGCGAGCCACCCCGCGGCCGGCGAGGCGGAGAGCGACGCGACCCGGCTCTACGAGGGCCGCGAGACGCTCGGCGTGGTCATCCACCTGCCGGAGCGCTTCGACGCCGAGCGCGCCGGCGCCCTGCCCGGCCGGCGCCGCGGCGTGGCCCTCGAGGTCAGCCAGGCCGGCGACGAGATCCGGGTGCGCGAGGTCTCCCCCGGCGGCGGGGCCGCGCGCGCCGGCCTGCGCCCCGGCGACGTCCTGCTCGAGATCGACGGCGACGCCCCCGGCAGCGCCCGCCAGGCCCGCCGCCTCCTCGCCGGCTCGCCGAGCGTGCCCGCGGTCCTCGCCGTCCGGCGCGGAGACCGCGAGGTCACCCTCGTCGTCGAGCGCGAGACTTGGACGCCCTAGCAGGCGCGGCGAGGCCCGAAGGGCCGCGCCAGCGCCTGCCCCGTGCCCCTGCCCGTGCCCGTGCCCCTGCCCGCGCTTCGGAAAGGCGGGCGCGGCCCCGCCTTCGATACGCGCGGGCGAGGCCGTTTCTCACCGGTCCACCGGGAGCCAGCCCGACGGGGAGCGGCGCGCGTGGCCGTCCTCGGCGAGCTTGATCAGGTGGGCCTCGGTCGACTGCGCGGCGAGCGGCCAGACCATCTTCGGCGCGTCGCCGTAGCAGTCGGGCACGAGCTCCATGGCGCTCGCCGGGCCGCCGTGCCGCTCGAGGGCCGCGCGCACCTTCGCCTCCCGGGCCAGGCGGTGCTCGACGTAGTGGGCGAGCAGCCCCTGCGCGTCGCGGATCGGCATGCCGTGCGCCGGCAGCAGCAGCGTGGGCGCCTCGGCGGCCATGCGGCGCAGGGAGTCGAGGTAGAGGCGCATGTCGCCGTCGTGCGGCTCGACCAGGATGGTGCCGACGCTGGCCACCATGTCCCCGGCGATCATCGCCCCGCTCGCCTCCTCGAGGAAGCAGAGGTGCCCCGGCGCGTGCCCCGGGGTGTGGATCGCGCGCACCGTGATCGGCGTGGGCCCGTCGAGGTGGATGCGCTCGCCGTCCTCGAGGAGGCGGTCGAAGCGGAGCTCTCCGCGGAGGCGCTCGGCCGTCTGCGCGTGCCCCCAGAGCGGCAGGTCGAAGCGCTCGGCCAGGGCCCGCGCGCCGCCGACGTGGTCGGGGTGGTGATGGGTCGCGACCAGCGCCTTGGGGCGGATCCCGTCGCGCGCCGCCTCCTCGATCCAGGCGTAGGCCAGCTCGAGCTGGTCGGGGTGCGGGGTGGCCGGCTCGACGAGGATCGCCTCGCCCGAGCCGATCAGGTAGGCGTTGGTGTGGGTCGCCGGCGGCAGCGTGGGCGTGCGCAGCGGCATCATCTGCACCCACGGCACGACCTCCCAGCGCAGGCACTCCTGGCCGTCGGCGCCGTGCACCGCGCGCAGCGCCTCGGGCACCAGGCGCCCGTGCTCGCGCAGGGTCCGCACGAGCAGCGCGACCGGCGGCGCGAGCATGACCTCGGAGCGCGACCAGCGGCGCCAGGCCGCGTCCACCCGCACCCACTCCGCCTCGTCGAGCTCGAAGAGATCCGGGTCGACCGGGAGGGCGCGGTCGAGGGTGAGCGCGAAGAAGCGGGTGTCGAAGCGGCGCCTCGCGTAGCGCGGGGTCAGCCAGCGCCCCGACGGCACGAGCGAGGCGGTCTGCCAGACGAGGCCGTGCGCCCGGAAGCGCGCCCTCCCCTCCGCCGGCGCGTCGCCCCGCAGCGCGTCCCGGAGCGCCTGCGTCTCGGCCTCGTCGAGCCGATCGGCGCCGTGGGCGAAGAGGAGCCCCACCTCCTCGAAGGTCTCGCGCAGCGCGCTCACCCGCGCCGCCACGTCGTCCCCGCCGTCGTGCGGCATGTCGCGATCGGTCGCGTCGACCAGCCCGCCGGGGCAGACGTGGAAGCGCGCGAGCGCCGGCGCGTCGTCGGGGCGACGGGCCCAGAGCAGCGAGGGCACGTCCTCGCCGTGGTGGACGAGGGTCAGGCAGGCGGCGTCGAGCGGTTCGGCCACGGAAGGCGAAGGATAGTCACTCATCCGAGCCGAGGCTCGGCGTGCCCGCGGGCGGGGGCAGCGGCACGCCCCCCACGAGCTCGCGGGAGACGCCGCTCGACGGGGTGCCGGGCGCCATCGGGAACATCGAGGCGCGCTGCCCGGGCAGGATCGACGGCGAGCGCCCCTCGCGCGCGCGCTTCGGGTCGCCCACGATCTTCAGGCAGAGCTTCAGGATGGTCTTCACCGTCTCGAAGACGCCCTCGCCCTCGACCGCGACCGCCTCGAGCTCCGGCACGCCGTCGGGCACGGCCAGCGCCTCGCGCAGCGCCTCGACCTCGAGCACGTCCGGAAGGTCGCGCTTGTTGTACTGCACGACCAGCGGCAGCTCGTCCGGGTCGTCGCCCTGCCGGCGCAGGTTGTCGGCGAGGTTGTGGATGCTCTCGATGTTGTCGGCGAGCCGGGTGCGCTGCGAGTCGACGACGAAGACGATGCCGTCCACGTGGCGCAGCACCAGCCGCCGGGTGCGGTCGTGCGCGATCTGGCCGGGCACGGTGCAGAGGTGGAGGCGGACCTGGTAGCCCTTGAAGGTGCCGAGCTCGACTGGCAGGAGATCGAAGAAGAGCGTCCGCTCCGACTCGGTGGCGAGGGAGATGAGCTTGCCGCGCCGCTCCGGCTTGGTGCGCCCGTGGATGAGCTCCAGGTTGGTGGTTTTCCCACCGAGCCCGGGCCCGTAGTAGACCACCTTGAGGTGGATCTCTCTGTGGGCGTGATTGACGAGGGGCATGGGAACCGCTTGCCGCCGGCAGCGTCAGACGATACCGGTACCCCGGCCCCGAGGGAATGTCGACCTCCGATGAAGCGCCAAACCGCCGCGATCTCCTTCTTCTTCGCGCTCGCCCTCGGCTGCGGCGGAGCCCCGCCCCCCGACGCCGACGCGGCCTTCCGCGCCATCCAGGTGCACGAGGCGACCATCGCCCATCGGGGCGCCGAGGCCGAGCGCTGCGCCCCCGAGGCCCCCTGCCCGGCCGCCGACGCGGTGTGTGAGGCGGCGGACGCGCTCTGCGCGGAGGCGGAGCCGCTCGACGACGCGGACGCCGACGCGCGCTGCGCCCTCGCCCAGCGGCGGTGCGGACGATGAGCTGGGTGAGCGACCTCGAGGCGGCGCTGGCCCGCGGCCGCAGCGACGACGACTCGGTCCGGGTCATCGCCCCGCAGCGCCCCCCCGTCCTGGACGCCGAGGGCGTGAAGGCGGTGGTGGCCCCGCTCTTCGCCGCCATCTTCTGGGGCGCCGCCATCTTCCGCGAGATGGTGGGCGGCACCCCGCTCGATCCGATCGCGGTGGTCCTGCGGCTCCTCGCGCTCGGCATGACCCTGCGTGTGCTCTTCCTCGGCGCGGAGATGCTGCGCCGCTTCGGCGTGTGGGCGCAGACCAAGGCCTACGGCCTCGCCATCAGCGACGAGGGCCTGATGTTCCGCACGCCCGAGGCGGACTACGCGGTCGCCAAGGCGGACGTCATCGGCGTCTCCGAGCGCGGCCGCTGGCAGGAGCGCGGGGCCGGCCGCCGCTGGAGCGAGGTCTACGTGGTGCTCGACCCCGAGGCGTCGGGCGGCCGGACCCACCTCGCCCTCCCGCCGGTCTTCGAGGACACCCCCGGGCTGCTCGCCGAGCGGCTGATGCGGTGGCGCGGCCCCCTCCCCGAGGCGGAGCCGAGCGACGCCAAGCCGGCGGACCTCGCGAGCCGGCTCTACGACGACGCGGTGAAGGGCGACGTCCCGGCCGGGGTGCTCGCCATCCGCCACGACCGCCAGTGGCTTCGCAAGGCGCCTTACGCCCCCGTGCTCGCCGGCGTGGTGGCGATCGAGGCCCTGGTGCGCGGCGGCAGCGCGGTGTGGCAAGCCATCGAGCCCTGGATGGGCGGCCTCCTGGTGCTCGCCCTGCTCGCGGTCCCCGCCCGCTGGCTCTGGCAGACCGGTCGCGAGGTGAAGCCCCGCAAGGGCCTCGGCCTCGTCATGACCCCCGCCGAGGTCCTCATCCGCACCCGCGCCGGCATGCTGCGCGTCCGGTGGCGGGAGCTCGCCCAGATCAACCTCGATGCCAAGAAGAAGTGGTCGGTCCTCGAGGGCGCCCACGCCGCGCGCCAGCTCGTCCTCCTGCGCACCACCGCCCCCGTGATCCGCTACGACGAGCCCTACCTCGGGCTCCCCATCGAGGTCGCCAAGCTCCTCCTCGACGCCTACCGATCGGGGCAGCTCCCCCGTACGCCCGCTGCCCGCTCGGACGCTCCCGACTCGCGGGAAGGCCGGGCGGGCGGAAGCTCGGAAGAGGAGTGACCCCCACCCCTCGGTCGACCCCCTCGGTCGACCCCCTCGGTCGACTGCTACCCCCCTCGGATCCTCCTCACTCGCGGGAAGGGAGGAAGGTCGGAAGCGAGGAAGAGAGCGACTGCTGGGCCCGCCCTGGCGGCTCGCCGCGCTTCGGCTGACCGCCACCCGCCTCGACCACCGCCGAATGAGGGAGATGGGAGGTGGGAGGCGAGGAGGACGCGCTGGCGACACGGCGCGCCGCCCCCCCCTCGGTCGACTGCTGCCCCCTCGGATCCTCCCGACTCGCGGGAAGCGAGGAAGGTCGGAAGGGAGGAAGGTCGGAAGCGAGGAAGAGAGCGACTGCTGGGGCCCGCCCTGGCGGCTCGCCGCGCGTCGGCTGACCGCCACCCGCCTCGACCACCGCGGAACGAGGGAGATGGGAGGTGGGAGGCGAGGAGGAATGGCTGGGCGCTAGGCGCGGCCTGTGGCGCGCAGCGCATCGCGCGTGGCGCGCGCGCAGCTCGGGTACCCGGCGGCGAGCCACCAGCCCGCGGCCCAACCCCCCGTGTCGCGCAGCGACACTTCCTCCCCGCCTCCCCTCTCCCCCCTCCCTGATTCTGCCGCCCTGGCGCTCTCTTCCTCGTTTCCTGGGAGTAGGAGCGGACGAGGCCGCCCTGGCTCTCTTTCTCGTTTCCACCCTTCCTCGCTTCCTGGGAGTAGGAGCGGACGAGGCGAGTGGGAGTAGGAGTAGGAGCGGACGAGGCGGGGGCAGGTTAGGCGGCGGCGGCGAGCTGGGCCCGGAGGTTGCTCAGGCCGGCGCGGAGCTGGGGCTCGAGGCCGGCGGCGATGGCGTGGGCGACGCCGGGGAGGCGCGCGTCGAGGAGGATGTCCCAGGTGAGCCGGGAGCCGGTCTCGCCCCAGGGCTCGACGAGGATCTCGCCGCGGTGGAAGCGGACGAGGGGGACGCCGCGCACGATGCGGTAGACCATGCGGCGCGGCGGGTCGTGGTAGGTGACCTCTTCGTCGAAGCTGAGGCCACGGGCGTGCACGCGGCGCACGGTGCCGACGCCTCCACCCCGAGGGCCGGCGACGACGGTGACCCGGGCGCCCATCCACGCGCTCATGCCTTCGTGGTCGGCGAGCGCGGCGAAGAGGGTCTCCGGCGGGACGCCGAAGCTCTCCTCGAGCACGATGTGCGCCTGGGTCTTCATCAGCCCTTGGCCTTCCAGTTGATGGAGACGACCTCGTAGGTGCGCAGCCCGCCCGGGGCCTTGACCTTGACCTCGTCGCCCTCCTCGCGGTTGATCATCGCGCGGGCCATCGGCGAGGTGACGCTGATGGTCCCCTGATCGATGTTGGCCTCGTCGGTGCCGACGATGCGGTAGGTGACCTCGTCGCCGTTGTCGATGTCCTCGAGGGTGACCCAGGCCCCGAAGGCGACCCGGCTGCCGCCGAGGTTCTCGGTGTCGATGACCTCGGCGCGCGCGAGCTTGTCCTCGATGTCGTCGACCTGCGCCTTCACGATGCCCTGGCGCTCGCGGCAGGCGTGGTACTCGGCGTTCTCCTTGAGGTCGCCCTCCTCCGCCGCCTCGCCGATCTGCTTGGCGAGCCGATGGATCTCGGCCTGCTTGTCCTTGAGGTCGGCCTTGAGGGCCTCGTAGCCCTCGCGCGTCATCGGTACCCTGTCCATGTGATTCGTCCCGTTCGATCGGTTGACGTGTCGCGGCCGCCGCCGTCCTTTCGAGAGCGAGGCGGCCCTGATGCCTCCCGCGCGGCTCCTCCCCAGGGGCTCACGCGCGGAGGGACGGTCTACTCCGGCAGCGGCTCGCGCGCCAGCGCACGGTCGTGGAAGTAGAGCATCTCGATCCCCGCCGGGCCGCGGTTGAACCCGTAGTCGTGCGGACCGGGGACCACGGTGAGCCGGTGGGTCACGTGGCGCTCGCCGAGCGCGCGGCTGAGGGCCCGGGTCGCCTCGAGGAACGGGTCCTCCTCGCTCGACAGCAGCCGGATGCGCTGCGGCTGGACCTCGGCCGCCTCGAGGGCCCGGGAGGCCAGCGCCGCCTCGTCGCCGCGGATGGCGGGCTGCATGCCGCCCACCACGCCGAAGACCTCCGGGTGGGCGAAGCCGACGGTGAGCGCCACGCGGCCGCCGAGCGAGATGCCGTCGATCGAGGTGCCCTCCCGGGTCCTCGCCGCGCCGTCGAAGCGCTCGCGCACCGCCTCGAGCAGGGGGCCCGAGAGCCAGTCGCCGATCTCCGCCAGGCGCTCGCTGGCCACGCCCTCGCGGCCCACGTCCGGGATGTACGGGGTGACCACCATCAGCCCGCGGAACGGGCGCTCGCGCAGGCTCGCGTTCACCGCGTCGAGGTGCGCCTCCCGCACGTAGCCGCGGTAGTCCGACGCGTAGAGCCGGCCCCGCATCAGCGCCCCGAAGTGGTCGGGCAGCCCGTAGCGGGTGGTCCAGCCGAGGTAGCCGCGCTCGGGCCCCTGCTGGGCCTCGCCCCGGCCGTGGAGCGCGACGACGATGGGGTAGCGCTCGCCGGGCGGGTGCTCGCGGTGTCCGCCGAGCCGCGGGAAGGTCACGAGGACGCGCTGGGTGCCCCACGGCGACTCGACGTCGAGCCGGCGGTAGTGGACCCACTCGCTCTCGGGCTGCGCGAAGGCGACCGCCGCGACGAGGGAGCACAGCGTCGCGAGGGCGCACAGCCCCGCGAAGAGGGGCGCCGCCCCGCCCACGGTGAGCATCGCGCGAGGAGGCCTCGTCTCGGGCGGGGGCATCGACATGGGCAGGCGCGAGCTAGAGCCCCTGATGGTACTCCTGCAGCGAGCGGACGGTCAGCGGCGATTCCCGCCGCGTCTCGATCGCGCCCACCGCCGCGGTCGCGGCCGCGATGGTCGTGAAGTACGGCACGCCGCTGACCAGCGTCGCGCGCCGGAGCGAGAAGCTGTCGCGGATGGCCTTGTCGCCCTCGGTCGTGTTGATGACCATCGCGATCTCACCGTCGCGCAGGCGGTCGACCACGTGCGGGCGCCCCTCGTAGACCTTGTTCACCCGCGTGGACGGCACCCCGGCCCGCTCGAGCGCGCTCATGGTCCCGCCGGTGGCGACGATCTCGAAGCCGAGCTGGCTGAGCCGATGCGCGAGCTCCGTCGCGGCCGGCTTGTCGTCGTCGCGCACGCTGACGAACACGCGGCCCGCGTCCGGGAGGCTCGAGCCGGTGGCGAGCTGCGCCTTGAGGAAGGCCCCGTTGAAGCTGTCGGCGATGCCCATCACCTCGCCGGTGGAGCGCATCTCGGGCCCGAGGATGATGTCGACGCCCGGGAACTTGTTGAACGGGAAGACCGACTCCTTCACCGCCACGTGCTTCGGCACGATGTCCTTGGCCACGCCGAGCTCGGCGAGGGTCTTGCCGGCCATGACCTTCGCGGCGACCTGCGCGAGCGGCAGGCCGATCGCCTTGCTCACGAAGGGCACGGTGCGCGAGGCGCGCGGGTTGACCTCGATGACGTAGACGGCGCTGCCGCGGATGGCGAACTGCACGTTCATCAGCCCGACCACGCCGAGCTCGAGGGCGAGCGCGCGGGTCGAGGAGCGGATGGTGGCCAGCACCTCGGGCGGGAGCGCGTGGGCCGGGAGCACCATCGACGAGTCGCCGGAGTGCACCCCCGCCTCCTCGATGTGCTGCATGAGGCCGCCGATGACGACCGCCTTGCCGTCGCTGACCGCGTCGACGTCCACCTCGATGGCGTCGCGCAGGAACTCGTCGAGCAGGATGGTCTGGGACTCGGCGTCCTCGACCGCCTCGAGCGCGGTGGCCATGTAGCGCGCGAGATCCGTGCGCGAGTAGACGATCTCCATCGCCCGGCCGCCGAGCACGTAGCTCGGGCGCACCACGAGCGGGTAGCCGATGGAGTCGGCGACCTTCATCGCCTCGGCCGGGCCGCGCGCGATCCCCCCGCGCGGGCGGCGGAGGTTCAGCTTCTCGAGCAGCGCCTCGAAGCGCTCGCGATCCTCGGCCCGGTCGATGGCGTCGGCGGTGGTCCCGAGGATCGGCACCCCGGCGCGCTGGAGCGACACCGCGAGCTTGAGCGGGGTCTGGCCGCCGAGCTGCACGATGACGCCCTTGGGCTTCTCGGTGCGCACGATGGCCATGACGTCCTCGAAGGTCAGCGGCTCGAAGTAGAGCCGGTCCGAGGTGTCGAAGTCGGTCGAGACCGTCTCCGGGTTGCAGTTGACCATGATGGTCTCGAACCCGAGGTCGCGGAGCGCGAAGGCCGCGTGCACGCAGCAGTAATCGAACTCGATCCCCTGGCCGATGCGGTTGGGCCCGCCGCCGAGGATCATGATCTTGTCGCGCTCGGTCGGCTCCGCCTCGGAGCTGCGCCCCCACGTCGAGTAGAGGTAGGGGGTGCGGGCCTCGAACTCGGCCGCGCAGGTGTCGACCCGGGCGTAGATCGGCGTGACGTCGTCCTCGAGCCGGAGCGCCCGGATCTCCGCCGGGTCCACCCCGCGCAGCGCCGCGAGCTGCTTGTCCGAGAAGCCGAGCTCCTTCGCCCGCCGGGCGAGGGCCGCGTCGAGCGTGGGCGCCTCGGCGACCTCGCGCTCCTGGTCGACGAGCTCCTTCAGCTGGGTGAGGAACCAGGGATCGATCCAGGTCGCCTCGTGCAGCTCCTCGACCGTGAGCCCGAGGCGCAGCCCGTCGACGATGTACCAGAGCCGATCCGACAGCGGCGTGCGCACGAGCTCGAGGATGGCGTCCTTCAGCTCCTCGTCGGTGGCCTCGGGGAGCTCGAGCTCCGGGCGGTGCTTGGGGGCGACCGTGTCCGCGGTGGCCTCGGAGATCTTGAGGTCCCGCACCGCGGCGACCTCCTCGCGGTAGTCGAGCTTCCCGCGGAGCGTGACGAGGCCCTCCCGCCCGATCTCGAGCGAGCGCGCCGCCTTCTGCACCGACTGCTTGAAGGTGCGGCCGATGCTCATCACCTCGCCGACCGACTTCATCTGCGTGGTCAGGCGGGGGTCGGCGCCGCGGAACTTCTCGAAGGCGAAGCGCGGCCACTTCACGACCACGTAGTCGATGGTCGGCTCGAAGGCGGCGCTCGTCCCGGTGATGTCGTTGGTCAGCTCGTCGAGCCGGTAGCCGACGGCGAGCTTCGCCGCGATCTTCGCGATGGGGTAGCCGGTGGCCTTCGACGCGAGCGCGCTCGAGCGGGACACGCGCGGGTTCATCTCGATGACGATGACCCGGCCGTCCGCCGGGTTGACCGCGAACTGCACGTTCGAGCCGCCGGTCTCGACCCCGATCTCGCTCATGACCGCGCGCGCGCCGTCGCGGAGCCGCTGGTACTCCTTGTCGGTCAGGGTCATCGCCGGCGCCACCGTGACCGAGTCGCCGGTGTGCACGCCCATCGGGTCGATGTTCTCGATGGTGCAGATCACCGAGAAGTTGTCGGCGCGGTCGCGGATGACCTCGAGCTCGTACTCCTTCCAGCCGAGCACGCTCTCCTCGACCAGGCACTCGTGGGTCGGGCTCTGCTGGAAGGCCCAGCGCAGCTTCCGCTCGAGCTCGTCCTTGTTGTAGACGATGCCGCCGCCCGAGCCGCCCATGGTGAACGAGGGCCGGAGGATGACCGGGAAGCCGCCCATCTCCTCGACCTTCTGGAGCGCGCCGTCGATGGTGCGCGCGGTGAAGGCCCGCGGGACGCCGAGGCCGATGCGGCCCATGGCCGCCTTGAACAGATCCCGGTCCTCGGCCTTCTCGATGGCCTCGGGGCTCGCGCCGATGAGCTCCACGCCGTGCTTCTCGAGCACGCCGCGCTTGGCGAGGGTCAGCCCGAGGTTGAGCGCGGTCTGCCCGCCGAGGGTCGGGAGCAGCGCGTCCGGCTTCTCGCGCTCGATGATCGCCTCGACGACCTCGGGCACGAGCGGCTCGACGTAGGTCCGATCCGCGAACTGCGGGTCGGTCATGATCGTCGCCGGGTTCGAGTTCACCAGGACGGTCTGGTAGCCCTCCTCGCGCAGGGCCTTCGCGCCCTGGGTGCCGGAGTAATCGAACTCGCAGGCCTGGCCGATGACGATCGGACCCGAGCCCAGGAGGAGGATCTTGTGGAGGTCGTCGCGGCGGGGCATCGGGGGTCGGGATTACCGTAGCCCCCCAGACCGCGCAAGCGGCGGAGCACTAGCCCGCGCCCCGGCCCGTCAGCGAATCGGCCAGCCCGTCCATCAGCGCCTCGCCGCGCGCGTCGAGCCCGCGGATCGTCGCCGCCCTCCCCCGCTCCTCGGCCGCGCGCCGCGCGAGCCTCACCTCGATCCCCCGCGCCCCGATGCCCGGCCGGAGGCGCGCCCCCCACTCGATGACGGTCACGCTGCGCTCCATCACCTCGAAGAGCCCGAGCTCCACCAGCTCCTCGACGCCGGACAGCCGATACAGATCGAGGTGCGCGATCGGCACGCGCCCCTCGTGCTCGTGCAGCAGCGCGAAGGTGGGGGACGTGACCGGCACCGCCTCCGGCACCCCGAGCGCCCGGAAGAGGCCGCGGGCGAAGAAGGTCTTGCCGGCGCCGAGCTCCCCCTCGAGCCACACGACGTCGCCGATCTCGAGCCGCGCGGCCAGCGCGGCGCCGAGCCTCCGGGTGGCGCGGCGGCTCTCGAGGTCGAGGGTCAGCACGGCCGAGGCATACCACTCGTGGTAAGCCGGCGCCGTGTCCGTGCGAAGCGAAGCGCGTGGGCCGGTCACGGTCCTGACCGTCGACCGCCCCGAGACCCGGAACGCGGTCGACCCGGCCGTGCACGACGGCCTCGCGGCCGCGCTCGACGCCGCGATGGGGAGCGGCGCGCGAGCCCTCGTGCTCACCGGCGCGGGCGGCACCTTCATCAGCGGCGGCGACCTGAAGCTGATCCGAGCCCGCCCGTTCGACGAGACCCTGACCCTCAGCCAGCGCATGACCGCGCTGCTGGACCGCTTCGAGGCGCTGCCGATCCCGGTCTTCGCGGCCATCGAGGGCTACGCGTTCGGGGGCGGCGTCGAGGTCGCCCTCGCCTGCGACTACCGCGTGGCCGCGCCGAGCGCGAAGCTGAGCTTCCGGCAGGCCGCGATGGGCCTGACCACCGGCTGGGGCGCCACCACCCGGCTGTCCCGGATCGTGCCGCGCGGCGTCGCGACCCGGCTGCTCATGACCGCGGAGGTGCTCGAGGCGGAGGCGGCCGCGGCGGTGGGCCTCGTCGAGGAGGTCGCCGACGATCCCCTCGCCCGCTGCCTGGCCCTCGCGGAGTCGGTCGCCGCCCAGTCCCCGCAGGCGGTCACCGCGTTCAAGGCCCTCCTCCGGGAGGCGTACGCGGACGCGCCCTCGCGCGCGAAGGAGTGGGAGGTCTTCCAGACCCTCTGGGGCGCCGCCGATCACGCCGAGGCCCTCGACGCCTTCTTCGGCCGCCGCGCGCCGCGCTGGTGACGGGCAGGAGCCGCCTCAGCCCAGGAGCGGGTTGTCGTAGAGGGCGTCGACCGGGAACGCGGCGTCGACCGAGGCCAGCCGGACGTCGTCTCCCGGGCCGTGCTCGACCGGGCGCCAGAGATCGCCCTCGCGTCGCCACACCTCGACGAGGGGCTCGCGCTGGCTCACGAGGACGTACTCGCGGAGGCTCTCGAGCCGGCGGTAGTGCCGGAACTTCTCGCCGCGGTCATAGCCCTCGGTCGAGTCGGACAGCACCTCCACGAGGACCACGGTATTCACTATCGCCTCCGCGTCGATCTCCGCCGTCTCCACCCGGCCGCAGACCACGGAGGCGTCCGGGTAGGTGCTCCGGTTGGAGGCAGCCACGAAGACCTTCACGTCGGAGCTGAAGACCTCGCAGGGTCCGCGAAGGCCGCTTCGAATGAGCCCTTGAACGCGGGACGAGAGCCGCCCGTGCTCGATGGTCCCCCCTGACATCGCACGCACCACCCCGTCGAGGTACTCGTGCTTGTCGTCGGCGCGCGCCTCGAGCGCGAGGTACTCGGCGTAGGAGACGCGGGAGCGTGCAGGCTCGGCCACGGCACCCAGTATAGCAGCGCGCTCACGTGCGCGAGACCGAGCGCGGTCCTCGACGACTCGTTCGACCGCCGCGGGCGGTGGAGGCCCGAGAGGTGGCAAATGATGGCGCCGGGGCACCCCTGCCCGCTTCCCCGCCCGATCCCGTCGACATCGTCCACCCGCCGACGCCGCTGACGAGCGCGCCGATGCCCGAGGTGAGCCACGCGAGCTGCCGCCCCCCTTCGCGGTCGCTCCGGTCCTTCTCCGCGGACACCGCGACCACCGTACTACGCAAGCCGCGATGCGACCAGCGGTGACCGCGCCTTGGCGCGTCGTGGGACTGACCCAAGGGTGCGCGCGGAGGGACGATGAGCCGCGAACGACATGGGGACCGTGCGCTCCGCCGGGGGGCCGGGTCGGTCCTCCTCTTCGCCTTCGCTCTCTGCGCGACCCCGGCGCACGCCCAGCAGCCGCTCTCGGTGTTCCTCCGGGGGGCGGCCGACCGCGCGGTCGAGCTGCGGGCGGCCGACGCCAGCGCGAGGGAGGCGGGCTCGCGGGTCGACGAGGCCCGGGCGGCGCTGCTCCCGTCGCTCAGCCTGACCGCCGGGTACACCCGGAACGAGACGGAGATCGTCGCCGAGTTCCCGGACGGCGCGGGCGGCCTGCAGGAGGCGGTGATCAGCGCCCAGGACCAGGTCGAGGGGCGCCTCCAGCTCGACGTGCCGCTCGTGAACGTGAGCGCGTGGTGGCGCTTCTTCGGCGCCGAGTCGCGGGCCGACGCGGCCCGGGCGCGCCGGGTCGCGGTGGAGCTCGACGTGAACCGACGGGTGGTCTCGGCCTGGTACCGACTGGTGGCCGCCCGGGCGCTGCTCGCCTCCGCCGAGGCGTCGGTGGCCATCGCGGAGGAGAACGCGGCCATGGTGTCGAGCCGGGCCTCGGCCGGGCTCGCGAGCGAGCTGGACCGGCTCGGCGCCGAGGCCGACGTCGAGACGGCGCGGCAGCGGGTGGCCGAGGCGGAGCTCGACGCGGCGCTCGCCCGGCGCAGCCTCTACGTGCTCAGCGGCGTGCGCCCGGGAGAGCAGGCGGCGCCCCTCGACGACGCGCTGGCGGAGGAGCCGCCGCTCGACCGCTGGCTCGTCGGCGCGCGGGTCGCCCCCGAGGTCGACGCGGCCGAGCGCGAGCTCGACGCGGCCAGCCAGGAGCGGGACGCCGCGTGGCAGACGCTGCTGCCCGCCGTCGACGCGTTCGCGGCCGAGCGGTACACGAACGCCGCCGGGTTCGGGCCCAACTTCCTCTGGTCGGCCGGGGTGAGCCTGCGCTGGACGCTCGACTTCGGCGCGCCGGCCACGGTGGGGACCGCCGAGCGCGCGATGGAGCGCGCCCGGGCCGACGCGGAGCTCGCGCGGCAGCGGGCCGAGACCCGCATCTACGAGGCCTGGCATCAGGCGCGATCCGCGCTCGCCCGGGCCCGCGCCGCCCGCGCCGCCGCCTCGCTGCGGGAGCGGGCGCTCGACGCCGCGCGCGCCGAGTACCGGAGCGGCCGGAGCACCCAGCTCGCGTTGAGCCGGGCCCAGCGCGACCTGCTCGAAGCCCAGGGCGACCGGGTGCGCGCCGACGCCGACCTCGCGGTGGCGCGGCTGACCCTGCGGCTCGAGAGCGGGCTGCCGCCCCAGCCGGAGGTGAGCCCGTGAGCCGCGAGCGAGGCGCCATCCGTCGGCGGGCCGGCCACTGGGGCCCGATGGCCCGGCTCGGGCTGAAGATGATGTTCCACGACCGGGCGAAGCTCGCCGGGACCCTGCTCGGCGTGATCTTCGCGACCGTGCTGATGATCCAGCAGCTCGGGGTCTTCGGCGGGCTGCTCTACAAGAACACGCAGCTGGTCGACAACGCCGACGCGGATCTCTGGATCGTCCCGCCGTCGACCACCCAGGTGACCGCCGCCGGATCGCCCCTCGACATCTCGGCGCTGACCCGCGCGCGGGTCACCGACGGCGTCGCCTGGGCGGAGCCGATGCTGCTCGGCGGCGCGGTGATGCGCGAGCCCGACGGAGGCACGGAGGCGGTCACGCTGATCGGGACCCGGCTCCCCCGCCAGGCCGGCGGCCCCTGGGCGCTCGTCGCCGGCGACGCGTCGGCGCTCGCGATGCCGGACACGGTCATCTTCGAGGAGTCGCAGCGGGAGGAGCTCGGCGGCCTCGACCTCGGGAGCGTGCGCGAGCTGTCGAATCGGCGGGTCACGGTGGGCGGCTTCACCTGGGGCCTCATCCCCTTCGGCCCGAGCTACGCGTTCGCGAGCTACGAGACCGCCCGCGGCATCCTCCGGCTCGCCGACGACCAGACGACCTACGTGCTGGTCGGCGTGCGCGAGGGCGCCGATCCGGCCGCGGTGCAGGCGAGGCTGAGGGACGCGGTCGGCCGGGACGCCGAGGTCCACACCAAGGCGGAGCTGCACGACCTGATCGTCGACGACCTCATCGCGGCGCAGCTCGGCGTGACCTTCGGCACCTCCACCGCCTTCGCCCTGATCGTCGGCTTCGTCATCGTCGCCCTCTCGATGTTCAGCGCCGTGGTCGACAACGTGCGCGAGTTCGGGACGCTCAAGGCGATCGGCGCGACGACCTTCGACCTGACGAAGCTGCTGATCGTGCAGGCCCTGCTCTACGCGCTCCTCGGGACCACCGTCGGCCTCTTCCTCGCGACCAACATGGCCGAGGGCATACGCAGCGCGAACCTCGTGCTGGTGATCCCGCCCGAGCTCGTGTTCGGCAGCTACGGGATCATGGCCCTCATCTGCGTCATCGCGTCGTCGCTCGCCGTGCTGCGCGTCCGAAACATCGAGCCGGGGATGGTGTTTCGATGAGCGGTGTTCCGATGGGCCAGGTCGCGCTGTCGGCCCGCGGGGTCACCAAGACCTACGGCAAGGGCGCCGTCGCCTACCAGGCGCTGCGCGGCGTCGACTTCGAGGCCCGCGAGGGCGAGTTCGTGATGATGAACGGCCCGTCCGGGAGCGGGAAGACCACCCTGCTGTCGATCCTCGGCTGCGTCCTGAAGGCCACCACCGGCGAGGTCCGCATCTACGACGAGGTCGTCTCCGACCGAAAGGAGCGGGCCCTGCCGAAGCTGCGGCTCGACTACGTCGGCTTCATCTTCCAGGGCCACAACCTCATCGCCGCCCTCGACGCGCGCGAGAACGTCGCGCTCCCGTTGCGCATGCGCGGCTGGACCCGCAGGGAGGCGCGCGCGGAGGCGGAGTCGCTGCTTACCCGGGTCGGGCTCGCCGACAAGCTCGACCGCCGCGCCGACGAGCTCAGCGGCGGGCAGCGGCAGCGGGTCTCGATCGCGCGCGCGCTCGCCGGCGCCCCGCCCATCGTGCTCGCGGACGAGCCGACCGCCAGCCTCGACGCGACGACCGGGCTCGCGGTGACCGAGCTGCTGCGCGACCTCGCCAAGGAGGAGGGGCGCACCGTCGTCGTCGTCACCCACGACAACCGAATCTTCCACCTCGCCGACCGGATCGTCGAGATCGAGGACGGCCGCATCGTCGCCCCGTCCACGGAGGCCGCATGACGTTCCTGAAGAAGCACTGGCGCACCGCCGCGGTGATCCTCGCCTGCGCCGCGATGCTCACCGTGATCACGCGCTCCGCGCTCGCCGGGCCGGCGACCCAGCCCCGTGACGCCGACGTCGCGGAGGCGGACGCGATCCTCTCCCCCGGCGCGCTCCGGGCCGAGCGCCCCGAGGGGGAGTGGGTCGGCGGCCTCGGCGTGGTGGAGCCGGCGCGGCCCGAGAGCGAGCTGTCGTTCGCGGTCGCCGGGCGCGTCGCCGCGGTGCACGTCGACGAGGGTCAGCGCGTCGAGGCGGGGGAGGCGCTCGTCGAGCTCGAGTCCGGCGTGGAGCGCGCCCAGCTGGCGGCGGCCGAGGCCGAGGTCGCGCAGGCGGAGGCCGAGCTGCTGCGCGCGCGTCGCGGGCTCCGGCCGGAGGAGCGGAGCGCGCTCGAGGCCGAGTCCGAGGCGGCGCGGGCGCGCGCGGAGCTCGCCCAGGGGGTGCTCGAGCGGCTGGAGGCGGCGAGCGCCGGCGGCGGCGTCTCGCGGGACGAGCTCGCGCGGGCCCAGCGCGAGGCGGAGGCGGCCGACCGCACGGCGACCGCCGCGACCTCGAGGCTGCGCGCCGGCTCCCGCGGCCGGGTCGAGGACGTGCGCATCGCCCAGGCCCGGCTGGCCGCCGCCGAGGCTCGCCGCGACCAGGCGCGGGCCACGCTCGAGCGGCTCCGGATCGTCGCGCCCACCGCGGGCGAGGTGCTCGAGGTCCTCTACCGGGTGGGCGAGTACGTGCAGCCGGGCGGCGTCGAGCCGGTGGTGGTCGTCGGCGAGACGTCGAGCCTGCGCGCCCGGATCGACGTCGACGAGCGCGACGTCGCCCGGGTGCGAGAGGGCGCGCGGGCCCTGGTGACGGTCGACGCCCTCCCCGACCGCCGCTTCGAGGGGCGCGTGGTCGAGGTCGCGCGACGCATGGGCCGCAAGAACGTCCGCACCGACGAGCCCACCGAGCGCATCGACACGAAGATCCTCGAGGTGGTCGTCGACCTCGGTCCCATCGACGCGCTGATCGTCGGTCAGCGCGTCATGGGGTACGTCTCGCCCACCGAGGCGGCGAGCCGCGTGTCGCAGCCCACCGCCCGCGGCGAGTGAAGACGCCGAAGCCGGGCGTCAGGCGAGCGGGATGCGGATCCCCAGCTGCTCGCGCAGCCGGAAGTACTCCTCGCTCACGCTGAAGAGCACGAGCTCCTTGACCTTCTCCTTGGGCGGGAGGTCGACCGGGCCGGCCGCGCCGAGCTGGGTCACCATGCGCGCGGCGGTCTCGAGGTCGTTGCAGACCAGGAGGCCGGCGCGGCAGGAGGTCAGCTCGACCGCCTGGAGCCACTTCTTGATGTCGGTGCGGGCGCCGGCGTCGACGAAGCGCTTCGCGAGGCTCCGCAGCGCGTCCCGCTGGGCCGGCTGCATCTTGGTCGCGATCTGCTGCGCCGCCTGCTCCGCCGCCGGCTCCACCTGAGGCACGACGCCGCTGAGCCGGAGGCCCGCCATCAGCACCGTCTTCAGCTCGGTGTTCGACTTGAGCATGGTGCGGATGTAGTGCTCGGGCCGGTAGTCGCTGAGGTGGCGACCGGCGACGAACATCAGATCCGAGGGCTGGAACCCGCTCAGCAGGGTCGCCCCGCTCAGCGACGCCAGCGGCCAGACCGGCATGTGCGTGAGCCCGCCCTGCACGTCGGTGCGCAGGAAGAGCCGCGGCGCGGGCATGCCGAGCACGTTGGCCACGAAGCCGAAGGTCCGCGCGAAAGTCACCGTGCTCGTCGCCGGATCGACCTCGTGCTTCTTGTTCAGCCCCGCGTCCTTGTCCGACTGGATCCGGAGCGAGAGCACGGCCGGCCAGATCTGCTCGAAGATCTTCGAGACCAGCAGGTCCTGCTCCGACGACGCCAGGTCCTTCAGCCAGCGCTCGTCGTTCAACCGGTTGGTCGGGCGGATGGGCCCGCTCGGCCGGTTGTCGGCGAAGAACTGCTGCTGCTCGGCGTCCGCCTTGTTGAGGAAGGTGAGCGTGCGCGCCAGGCACCACGCCTTGTCGTAGGCGCGCGCGTCGAAGTAGAGCTTGTAGAGCTTCTGGTAGCTGTCGACGCGGTAGGGGTCGCGACGGAGCAGCCACTGGTGCTCGCCGATGGCGTCGTCGAGCTTCCCGAGCAGCGTGTAGAGCTCCGCCAGGATGACGTGCTCGGTGTCCTGCTCGCGGATGGTGCTCGCGACCTTGAAGGCCTCGGCCGCGTTCTCGTACTGCTTCAGGCGGTCTCGGTAGATGACGCCGAGGTTGTGCCAGAGGTTGTACTCGAGGTCCTGGTCGCGGTCGTCCTTGCCGCTGATGCGGTGAAGCATCTTGCGGAAGGCGCGCTCGAGCTGCTTCCAGTCCTTCTTCTGGTTGAGGATCTTGTTGATCGCCTCGAAGGCCTTCAGCTGCTTCTCGTCGAGATCGAGCGCCTCGTTGAACTTCTCGACCGCGCGGTCGCTGTCCTTGATCTCGTCGCGCAGGATGACCGCGACCGTGTAGGCGTACTTCGCCTTCGCCTGCTTGCGGTCGTCGAGGTCGCTGACGCGCTGGATGATCTCGATGGCCTCGTCCCACTGCCGCGTCTGCTGGTAGAGCATGAGCAGCTTGTGGAGCAGCCGGTGGTTGTCCGGCTCGAGCGCGGCCGCCTCGACGTAGGCCTCGATGGCCTTCTGCGCGTTCTTGACCTTCTCGTGCCAGAGGTCGCCGATCTCGTCGAGCAGGCCGAAGCGCTCCTCGATGTCCGCGATGTCGAGGACCTGCTTCTTGTAGTGGATGACCTGCTCGAAGTCGTTGGCCTTCTCGTAGACGCTCACCATCGCCTCGAGCGTCGGGCGGTGATGCGGGTCCTCCTCGAGGGCCTTGTCGAACATGTTGAGCGCCTTGCGGCGGTCACCCTGCTCGCGCTTGACGATGCCGAGCTTGTAGAAGACGTCCGTGATCTCGTCGCGCCCGAGCGAGTCCCGGTGGTGCACGAGGAGCATCTGGTAGTACTTGAACGCCTTCTCCCAGTCCTTCGCCTGGTAGTAGGCGTCGGCCAGCTTCAGGAGCGTCGGGAGGTGCTGCTGGTCGAGCTGGTAGGCCTTGGTCAGCGCCTTGATGGCCGCGTCGCTCTTCTCGAGCTTCAGCGCCGTCTCGCCGAGCATGAGCGAGAGCCGGTGCTGCTCGTGCTCCTCACGCTTGCCCGAGCGCTTCACCAGCATGTCGAGGAGCGGGTACGCCTCGTCGTGCCGGCCGGCCTGCACGTACTCCTCGGCGAGCGGGAGCGCGGCCTCCTCGTTGTCGTCGTTCTGCTTGTAGGCCGCCTCGTAGCACTGGATGGCCCGGTCGTGCTCGTCGAGGCGCTCGTCGTACAGCCGGCCGAGCTCGACGAGGAGCTCGCTCGTCTGACGCGGGTTCTGCTGGTACTGCGTCTCCTGCTCGAGGGTCCGCGCCGCCGCCAGCCAGTCGCCGGAGTCGATGTAGATCTTGCGCATCGCGGCGAGCGACGGGAGGTGCCCGGGCTCGACGTCGAGGGCCGCGCGGTAGCTGTCCACCGCGGCGTCGCGATCGGCGAGCTGCTCGTCGAGGATGCGGCCCATCCGGAAGCGCAGGTCCACCATCTTCTGCGGGTCGGAGACCTGCCTCGACAGCTGCTGCATCATCTCGAGCGCCTGGCTGTAGTCCTCGCGCTTCTCGTAGAGGCGGGTCAGCGCGTCGAGCGCGCCGGCGTTGTCCTCGTCGATGGCGAGCAGGTTCAGGTAGCTGTCGATGGCCCGATCCTGGTCGTCGAGCTCGACCGCGTAGACCTGACCGACGGCCGCGTAGCACTCGACCTTCTCGGTCCGGTCCGGCGTCGCGCTGACGTGCCGCTCGTAGGTCGCGATGAGGTCGTCCCACCGCTGCATGCTGCGGTAGAGCCGCTCGAGGCCGCGGAGCGCCGTCTCGTTGTTCGGGTCGATGTCGAGCACCTGCTCGAGGCGCTCGGCCGCCTTCTCCGGCTTGACGAACTCCTCCTCCCACATCGACGCGAGCCGCGTGAGGATGGAGATGCGGTCGCGCTCGGTGGTGACGACCTCGTACTGCCGCTCGAGCACCTGGAGGAGCTCCCGCCACTGCTCGCGCTGCGCGTAGAGGCGCTCGAGCCCCTTGAGCGCGTTCAGGTTCGTCGCGTCGACCTCGAGGACCTTCTGGTAGACGTCGATCGCCTGCTCCGGATCGTTGATCCGGTCCTCGTAGTTCTCGGCGATGAGCAGCCGGGTCTCGAGGATCTTCTCCGGATCCTCGAGGGCGTCGGCCTTGCGCTGCAGGATCTCGAGCAGCTCGTTCCAGCGCCCCTCGCGGCGGTAGGTCCGCTCGAGCGCCTCGAGCGCGCCCACGTGGTCGGGGGCGACGTCGAGCGCCTGCTGGTAGTAGCGGCCGGCCTGGTCCGGCGTGCCGAGCTGGTCCTCGCAGAGCGCGCCCATCTCGACGAGCACGGTCGCCTTGTCCTTGGGCTCCTCGGTCACGTCGACGAGGCGCTCGAGGACCTGGCCGAGGGTCTGCCACTGCTGCGTGCTGCGGTAGAGGTCGGCCATCTGGCGCATCGCCGCGGCGTTCGCCGGGTCGAGCGCGAGGATCTGCTGGTAGTACGGGATCGCGTACTCGGGGTGACCGAGCTCGGTGCCGTACCACTTCGCGCAGCTGAGGCAGATGGCGATCTTGGTCTCGGCGTCCTCGTCGGGCACCTGCGAGAGCGCGGTGTTGGCGAGGTTCAGCAGCTCGTTCCACTGCTGCGTCAGGCCGGCCAGCCGCTCGAGCTCGTTCGAGGTCGCGCGGTCGGTGAAGTCCATCTCCCAGGCGACCTGGAGCGCGTTGAACGCCTCGTCCTTGTCGTCGATGTGCTCCTCGTAGACCCGCGCGACGCGGCGGAGCAGCTCCACCGCCTCCGCGGTGTCCTCCGTCGACTCGACGCGGTTGAGGTACATCTCGACCAGCGGCTCCCAGCGCCCGGCGGCGGTGTGGAGCTGCTCGAGGTTGTCGAACGCGAGCTGGTGGTTCGGGTCCTGCTCGAGCACGCGCTCGTAGGCGCTCGTGCCCTGGTCGGCGTCCTGGACGTGCACCGCCCACGCCTCGGCGATGGCGAGCAGCACCTGGACCTTCTGGCTCGGCTCGTCGAGCCCGGCGGCCCGCGTCTCCATCACCTGGATGGCGTCGATCCACTCGCCCTCCTGGCGGTGGATGCGCTCGAGCGCGTCCATGGCCGGGAAGTTCCGCGGGTTGATCTCGAGCGCGCGACGGTAGCTCTCGATGGCGTCGATCGGCTGCTGCAGCGTGTGCTCGTAGAGGTTGCCGAGCTGCATGTAGACGGTCTCGAGCGTCGCGTCGTCCAGCGTCGCCGCGCCCACGTCGATGAGCCGGTTGAGGGTGTCGACCCGCTCGTGGTGCTGACCGGCGCGCTCGTAGATCTCCGCCAGCCCGAAGAGCGCCTCGGCGTTCGTCGGGTCGATGTCGAAGACGCGCTCCCAGCTGTCGATGGCGCTCCGCTCCTTGCCGAGCTTCGTGTAGAAGATGCGCGCCATGTCCGCGAAGATGCGGATGCGGGTCTCGTCGTCCTCGGCGACGGTCACCTCGCGGTCGAGGATCTCGACCAGCTCGGCCCAACGCTCGAGCCCGGCGTAGAGGTTGCCGAGGGCGTTGAGCGCCTCGGGGTCCTCACCGCGGAGGTCGAGGACCTCCTTCCAGAGCTCGATCGCCTTGTCGTAGTCCTGGAGCGCGTCCGACGCGATGCGCGCCATCTTGGCGGTGACGTCGCTGCGGGCGGTGTCGCCGAGCACCACGTCGAGCTCCTTCTGGAAGCTCGCGTAGAGGCTCTGCCAGTCCTGCTTCTCGGTGTAGATGTTCTGGAGCGCCTTGATGGCGTTCTCGTGCTCGGGATCCAGGTTGGCGAGCAGCCCCTGGTAGACCCCGACCGCCTCGTCGACCCGGCCCAGATCGTTCTCGAGCACCCAGCCGAGCCGGTAGCTCAGCTCGACCTTCTCGAGCTCGTCCTCGGCCGCCGCGACCCGCTTCTTCAGCGTCTCGGCGAGGGCCTCGTGCGCGCCGTGCTCGGTGTAGATGCGGTCGAGGTTCTCGAGGCTCTCCCGCTCGCGGTCGTTCGCCTTGAGCACGAAGAGGTAGGACTCGACCGCGCGCTGCACGTCGCCGAGCTCGAGCTCGTAGATCCGCGCCTGCCGCTTGCCGACGTCGACCACCACCTCGGGCGCCTCGTGCGTCGCGAGCACGTCGGCGTAGGTGTTGGCCAGCTGGTCCCAGCGGTCGAGCATCGCGGCGAGGCGCTCGACCTCGCTCGCGGTGTGATCGTGGGTCGGGTTCTCGAGGAGCGCCCGCTGCATCCACTCGAGCGCGAGCTGGTGGTCGCTGGCGCGATCCTCGGCGATCTCCGCCAGGCGGTGCATCATCGAGATGCGCTCGTCGGCGTCGTCCTGGTAACGGAGCTGGACCTGCTGCACGCCGATGAGGCGGTCCCAGGACTCGCTCATCCGGTAGAGCGGCTCGAGGATCTCGCCGATCTTCAGGGGCTGGACGCCCTCGGCGAAGAGCATCTCGAGGGCGGCGAGGGCCTGCGAGTGCTCCGGCGCGGCCGCGAGGATCTCGCGGTACTGCTCGATCGCGTCGTCCACCCGGTTCAGGTAGTGCTGGTACACCTGACCGAGGCGGAACTGGAACGCGAGCACGTCCTCGGGGCTCGGCGCGAGCTGGACCTCCTTCTGGAGGATCTCGGCGAGCTCCGCCCAGCGCTCGGTCTGCTCGTAGAGCTGGTCGAGCGCCTCGATCGCCTGCACGTGGTGCGCGTCGGCCTCGAGCACGACGCGGTAGCGCGCGATGGCGTTGTCCACGTCCTCGACCTGGATGAAGTAGATCTGCGCGACGCGCAGGGCCATGTCGACGAGCAGGTCCGGCTCGCTCTCGCGGAGCTTCTCGATCTCCGCGTCGTAGAGCCGGGTCACCTCGCTCCAGCGGCCGAGCTGATCGGCGAGCCGCTCGAGGCTGCCCATCGTGTGCTCGTTGGCGTTGTCGAAGGGCAGCGCCCGCGCGTAGGCCTGGAAGGCCTCCTGCGTCTGGTCGAGCTGCATCTCGTGGAGCTCCGCCACCTGGTGGAGCAGCTCCACCCGGCGGATCGGATCCTCCTCGTGCCGGATCTGCACCTCGAGCACCGCGACGAGGCGCGCGAACTCGCCGTACTGCCGGTAGATCGGCTCGAGCACGAGCGCGGCCTGGTTGGGCTCCTTGCCCTCCTGAATCATGCGCTCGAGCGCGTCGAGCGTCGGCTGGTGATCCGGGACGAGGGCGAGGATCTCGCGGTAGCCGTCCACCGCGCGCGTCGGGTCTCCGAGCTTGTGATCCCAGAGATCGGCGATGCGGTAGCGGTAGCTGATGACCTCGGTCGGGTCCCCGGCGAGGTCGGCGGAGCGCTCGAGGATGGCGCGCAGCTCCTCCCAGTTGCCGCTCGCCTGGTACAGCGCGTCGAGGCGCTGGATGGCGGTGAGGTCGTCGGGATCGATCTCGAGGATGCGCTGGTAGGTGTCGATCGCCTTGTCGACGTCACCGATCTCGCGCTCGTAGACCGCGCCGACCTCGAGGTAGAGCGACTTCTTCTCGTCCGGGTCGAAGACGATGTCGGCCTTGCGCTCGTAGTAGCCGAGGAGCGGCTGCCACTTCTCGAGCCGGAGGTGCAGCTCGATGAGCTTGTCGAGCGCGCGGACCTCCTCCGGGTCGACGCCGAGGACCTTCTCGTAGACCTCGATCGCGTCCTCGGGCTTCTCGAGGATCTCCTCGTGGATCGCCGCCGCCCGGAAGAGGTGGTCCTTCTGGTCGTCGGGGATGTCGAGGATCTTGGCCTTGTCGAGGAGGATGGCCGCGAGCTCGGGGTAGCGCTCCGTCATGTGGAACAGGCGCTCGAGCGCGGTGGCCGCCTCGATGTGGTCGGCGTCGAGCGCGAGCACCTGCTGGTAGTGCGCGATCGCCGCGTTCGCGTCGCCGATCTGCTCCTCGCGGATGACCGCCGCCTTGACGTGCAGCTGGGTCGCGAGGGGCACGTCTTCGAGGCCCTGCACGCGCTGCTCGTAGACCTGCGCGAGCTCCTCGAACGCGCCGGTCGCCCGGGCGATGCGCTCGAGCTGCTCCTGCGTGTTCAGGTCCGCGGGATCCTCGCCGAGGGCGCGGGCGAACGAGTGGAACGCGTTGCCGTAGTCCTCGAGCGCGACCTCGTAGAGCTCCGCGATCTGGTGGAGGAGCTCGACCTTCATGTCCGCGCTGTCGGCGTGCGCCGCCTGGATCTCGTGGACCTGGATCAGCTTCTCGTACTGGCTCGAGTCCCGGTAGATGGGCTCGAGGATCCCGGCGATGAGCCGCTGGTGCTCCTCGCTCTGGATCAGCCGCTCGAGCGCGCCGAGCGCCACCTCGTTGTGCGGATCGCGCTCGAGCACCTCGCGGTAAATCTCGATGGCCGCGTCGACCGCGCCCATCTGCGTCTCGCGCAGGGCGGCCAGGCGCAGCATCAGCGACGTCTGGGCCTCGGGGTCGTCGGCGATGGTGAGCTGCCGGCCGATGTTGTCGGCCAGGTCGCTCCAGCGCTCGAGCTTCTCGTAGAGCCGGTCGAGCGCGACGAGCGCGCGCTGGCTGGTCGGGTCGAGCTCGAGGATGTCGCTGTAGACCCGGATCGCGCTCTCCGGCTCCTCGAGCATCTCCTCGTAGATCATCGCGTTCTGCGAGAGGAGCTCCTCCTGGAGCGCCGGATCGTCGGCGAGCTCGGCCTTGCGCCGCATGACGCCGAGCAGATCACGCCACCGCTCGGTGCGCCGGTAGAGCGCGTCGAGGGCGTCGAGCACCTCCGCGTCGCCCGGGTCGGACTCGAGGATCTGGCTGTAGGCGCGCACCGCCGCGTCGACGTCGCCGATCTGCGTGTCGTGGAGCTGCGCCGCCCGCAGGTAGAGCGCCCGCGAGAGCATCGGCTCGGTGCTCTCGGCCGCGAGCTTCTCGAGCAGCTGCACGAGATCGGGGTAGCGGTTCTGCTCCCCCGCGAGGAGCTCGAGCCGCTCGAGGGTCTGCTCGCTCTCGGGCATCACGCCGAGCGCGCGCCCGAAGGCGTCGAAGGCCGCGCCCTGGTCGTCGAGCTGCGTCGACTGGACGGTGCCGACCTTCTCGAGGAGCTCGAGCTGGCGCTGCGGGTCCGGGGTCCCGGCGGCCAGGACCTCGAGCGCGCGGATGAGGGGCTGCCACTGCCCCTGCATCTCGTAGATGGGCTCGAGGATGGTCGCGGCGTGCACGCCGAGGCCCTCCTGGTCGAGGAAGCTCTCGAGCTTCTCGCGCGCGCCGTCGTGCTCGGGGACGAGCATGAGGACCTCGCGGTAGAGCTCGAGCGAGCGCTCGGCCTCGTTCAGGTGCTCGGCGGCGACGTTGGCCAGCCGGAACTTGAGCGCGGCCAGCTCCTCGGTGCTCTCGGGCCCGAGGTCGATGCGCCGCTCGAGGGTCGAGGCGAGATCCGCCCAGCGCTCTTCGGCCTCGTAGAGGCGGTCGAGCGCCGCGTAGGCGTCGGACTCGTCGTCGCCCCACTCGTCGAGGATGCGCTGGTAGGCGTCGATGGCGTTGTTGGCGTCGGAGAGCTCCGACTCCCACAGCGAGGCGCGCCCGTACGCGAGCTGACGCCGGATCTCGGGATCGCCCTCGAGCTCCATGCGGCGCTCGTAGATGTCGAGCAGCTCGCGGTACTTCTCGGTCTGACGGTAGAGCGTCTCGAGCGCCTCGATGGCCTCGAGGTTGTCGCCGCGCGCCTCGTAGACGGCGCGGTACTGCTCGATCGCCTCGTCGATCTTCTCCACCTGCGCGAGCAGGCGGCCGAGCTGGAGGCGCAGATCGATGGCGACGTCCTCGTCGGTCGCGCCCTCGATGGCCTCGCGGTAGGCGGCGATGCCCTCGTCCCAGCCGTTCGTCGCCTCGGCCATCCGGGCGACGTCCTCGCGGATGATCTCCTGCGTCGGATCGGCCTTGAACGCCTGGAGGTAGGCGTCGAACGCCTCCTTGGGCTTGCGCAGCTTCTCCTCGTAGAGGAGCCCGCTCTCGCGCAGCAGGTGCACGCGCTCCGCCGGCTCCTGGGCGTGGTTGAGGCGCACCTCGTAGACGCTCACGAGCTTCCGCGCGTCGCCCGCCTCTTCGTAGATCGGCGAGAGCGCGAGGGCCGCGTCGAGGTTGTTCTCGTCCTTCGCGAGGATCTTCTCGTAGGCGCGCGCCGCGCGCTCCGGCTTGTCCTTGCGCTCGATCCAGAGCCGGGCGGCCCGGAAGAGGAGCTCCGTCCGCTCCTCGTCGCTGGTGTCCTTGCCCTCCGCCTCGCGCTCGAGCGTGCGGATCAGCTCGTCCCACTTCTCGGTGGCCGCGTAGAAGTCCTCGAGCTCGTCCCACGCCTTCAGGGAGACGTAGCGCCGCTTGAGCTGCTCCTGCGCGCGACGATCGTCGGGATCGAGGACGAGCAGGCGCTGGAACGCGCGCACCGCGCCCTCGTCGTCGCCGATCTTGTCGGCGTAGATCATGCCGAGCTTCTGGAGCGCCTGCTTGAGCTCCTTCTCGTCGGAGATCTGCTCGACCCGCTTGTCGAGCACGCGCGCGAGCGGCTCCCAGTCGCGGGCCCGCTCGTAGAGCTGCGAGAGCGCCTCGAGCGCCTCGTGGTTCTCGGGATCCTCCTCGAGGACCGCCTGCCAGAGCTCGATGCAGATGTCGGGCTTGCGGAGGCGCTGGGTCGCGAGCTGCGCGATCTCGACGTACTCGAAGAGGCGGTCGGCCTCGTCCATGAGCTTCGCCGCGCGCTGACGGATGCGCACGAGCGACTCCCAGTCGCGGCGCTTCTCGTACATCTCCTTGAGCTGCTCGATGGCCTCGAGGTTCAGGGCGTCGTGCTCGAGCACGGCCTCGAAGCACTTGATCGCCTCGGCCTGGTTGGACGACTTGTCGAGGTACATGCGCCCGGCCTCGGCGAAGAGCTCGATCTTCTGCGCCGGGTCGGGGTGCAGCTCGGCCTTGGCCACGACCGCCTTGATGACGTCGGACCAACGCTTCTGCTCGGTGTACTTCTCGATGGTCTCGTCGAGCTCGGCGAGCTGCGCGAGCTCCTCCTCGTTCGGCTCGCGACCGGCGGGCGGCGCCGCCTCGGCGGCCTCCTCCGGGGTCTCGTCCATCTCGATCTCGGGGCTCTCGTTCTCCTGATCCGACACGGAGGCCTCCCTGGTCACGCCGTCCTGGCGCGCCCGAATAGTCTCATAGAAGCGCCCACGGACGCAGCCCTTCGGCGCTCCCCTCGGGCGAGGGGTGCGGGGGCGCGCTGGACGCGAAGCTCAGCGCTGGCGCGATGGCGGCCAGCGTCGGGGGACGTGACTCGCGTCACGGCCCCCCGAGGTCGACGAGGCGATCGCGAGCCGCCTTGAGGTAGTGGGCGGGGGCGTCGCCGCCCGCGCTGTCCACGTAGCGCTGCAGGTAGCGGCGGGCCTCCTCGCGGTTGTCCTGGAGCGAGTAGGTCCAGCCGAGCGCGAAGAGCGCCTCGCGCAGGCTCGGCATCAGGCCGAGCGCGGCGCGGAACTCCTGCACCGCGGCGTCGTAGTTCTGCTGCTGCTGGTAGACGGTGCCGAGCAGGTGGTGCAGGTGCGCCTCGTCCTCGGTGCCGGAGACGACGACCTGGAGCCCCGACTGGAGCACCTGGATCGACTCGTCGAGGTAGCCGAGGTCGGCGTAGAGCCGGCCGAGCGCGCGGTAGGCCTCGATGAAGCGCGGACCGGAGGTGACGGCCGCCGTGTACTCACGCAACGCGTCCTGCGGGTTGTCCATCCGCTCGTGGACCTGACCGAGCTTGTAGTGCGCCTTGAAGAGCTGCTCGTCGAGCTCGATCGCGCGGCCGAACGCGGCCTGCGCGCCGTCCCAGTCCTCGAGCTCCATCAGCACGGTGCCGAGCTTCTCGTGGTAGCCGGCGACGTCGGGGTTCACGTCGATCGCGCGCTGCAGATCGTCCTTGGCGCGCTCGAACTTGTTCATCTCCATGTGGACGATGGCCAGGTTCCAGAACGCCTGATCGTTGGTCGGATCGATCTGGCTGGCTCGCTCGAGCTTCTCGGCGGCCTCCACGTACTGCTTCTGCGCGGCGAGCACGACGCCTTCGTTCATCGCCGTGATCGACTCGACTCGCGTCCGCGAGCAATTGCCGCCGATCAAGAAGACGAACGTAAAGAGGCCGACGGAGAGGGCCCTGACACGCTTCATCGACTGTCTCCTCACGAGGTACGTTGCGCGCGCCCTCCGGGGCGCGGCGCCGGGCGATACTAAGGGAGCCGAGCCCCGCGGCTCAAGCGTAATTACGCGCAGTTCGCTCTGTCGGGGGAAGGCCCCACAACGAAGAAAGGCGAGCCCCGGGGGGCTCGCCTCTCTCGGTGGTCTCGGGCCGCGCTCGGCCCGGACCCTCAGCCCTGCGAGCTGAGCACGAACGGGTAGTTCACGCCGACCACGCCGCCGCCGTCGGGCGCCGGGAAGGTCCAGCGACGCACCGCGCCGGCGATGCAGCTCTCCACCCGCTGGTTGTTGATGGTCGAGTTGCCGACCGTGGCCGACTGCACCGCGCCGGTGGGCGAGATGATGAAGCTGACCATCACGCGACCCTCGAGATCGGGGCGCTGGTTGAGCTCCTGCTCGTAGCAGAACCGGACCTCGTTGATGTGGCGCCGGATGACGCGGCGGATGACCTCGCGGCTCAGCGAGCCGCGGACGTCCGCGTTGCCGGTGCGGATGCGGGGCACGCGCGCCGAGCGACCGCGGAGACCGCCCGCGCCGCGACCGTAGCCGCTGCCGGTGCCGCCGCCGCCGCCGTGACCGATCGTCCCGAGGTTGCCGAGGCCGATCGTGCCCTCGCCGGTGCCGCCGCCGCCGCGGCCGGTGCCGCGCAGGCCGAGGCCGCCGAAGCCGAAGTTGCTGCCGATCTGGTCACCCATCAGGGCGCCGATCGCGCTCATCGGGTCGTTGCCGATCGCCTGGTCCGCGCCGTACGGCGAGGTCGGCGAGTTCCACGAGCCGGTCATCGCCTGGAGCACGCCGATCGCGCCGACGGTGGCCGCCTGCTCACGGGCCTGCTCGCGCGCCATCTGCGGGTCGGTGTTGTCCTGCGGACCCTCGATCGCGTAGCGGTTGTTGGTCTTCTCCGAGGACTCCTCGCCCATCGCGCCCTCTTCGTCGCGATGGCGCTTGCCGGTGCCGCCCTCGTTGTCGTCCATCTGGTCTTCCTGGAGCCACTCGGGAGTCTCCTCCTCCTGGGTCTCCGGGGGCTCCATCAGGTACTCGACGAGGCGGGAGTCCGCGCTGAGCAGATCGAGCGAGAGCGAGGCCGGACGCGGCGGCAGGAAGTAGAACATCAGGAGCATCGCGCCGTGGACCGCGACCGAGACCGCCGTCCAGATGTAGCGCTTCCACTCGATGTCCATGCCCGCCCCGACCTTGCGGCCGGCCGACGTGCTCTTGGTCATGAAGGTGAAGCCCTTGTAGCGGACCTTCGCGACCGCGCCCGCCGGGAGCGGGTACATCATCGCGCCCTGCATCTCGCTCGCGGGCTGCAGCTTGCCGCCGGCCTTCAGCTCGGCCCAGCTCATGGTCTGGTCGCCGACCGTGACCTCGCCCTCGGCGCCCTCGGGCACGACGACCGCCGCGCCGCTGCCCGCCTGGACGACGACCGGCATGCGCTGCGTGCCGAGCACGGAGCTCTCGAGGAGGTAGTCGGTGTCGGCGCCCTCCCCCACGTAGAACGGACGCGGAGGCGAGAGGTGCTCGACGTGGAGCACGCTCATGTCGCCCCACATGATCACGACCTCGGCCGCGGTCTCGCTGCTCTCGACCTCGGCCGGGTTCACCGGCGGGCCGCTCGCCGCGATGCCGTAGCGCACGTCGCCGCCGCCGCCCGCGGTCTGCTGCTGGGGCGCCGGAGCCGCCGCCGCCGGAGCCGCGAACGGGTTCGGGAGCGCGCCGCCGCCCGCGCCCGCGTTGGTCGCGAACGGGTTGGCCGCGGTGGGCGAAGGCGCCGAGGCGACCGGCACCGCCGAAGCGGCCGGCGCGGGGGCCTCGGCGGTCGGGACCGCCTCCTGGGCCGACGCGCTGCCGATCTCGACCACCACGCGGGTGTCGCCGAGCACGACCTCGTCACCGCTCTGCAGCTGGGTCTTGTTGACCTTCTTGCCGTTCACGATGGTGCCGGCCGCGGACCCGAGATCGATGATGAAGATCTCGTCGGGCCCGGTGACCTCGATCACCGCGTGCATGCGGGAGACGTTGTCGTCCTCGATCCGCAGGTGGCTCGACGGAAGCTTGCCGACCTTGATGATGTCCTGGGTCAGCGTCTCGGTGCGCTCGAGCTCGTCGCCCTTGTAGATGCTGAATGTGAGGGGGACCTTAGACACTGTTCACTCCCGAATCCCAGCGTGCGCTGGCCTGGCTGTGTGACTGGCTCGAGGGCGCTTCTTCAGCGGGATCTCAGAGATTCTCGACCGACTTGAGCATCTCGGGGATGAAATGCTCCCGGACCCGGATCAACGAGGCGCGGCGGCCTCGACGGCGGACGTTGAGCATCTCTCCATCGGGGCGAACCAGGTCACCGGTGACCAGGTCGTCCTCGAAGTCGTAGGTGGTGTCGGCCCCGTCCTGCGCGAACGAGGTCGCAGGCGCCGCGAACGCCGCCGTGCCCACTGCCAATCCGAGTGCGATGAGAAACTTCTTCATGTCGGCTCTCCGAGTCAGGGCTCGCCGCCTTCCGGCGTGACGAACCGCGCGAATCCTACTCGCGACCCACCCTTTGGGTCAACGGCGGCCCTGCCTCCGAAGCGTCCTCGCCTCGTCCGACAGCGCCGCCGGTGCTCGGTTCCCACAAAGTTCGCCGAGCGCGATTTCTCCCGATCCTACACCCAGGGCGGACGAGGCTCAGCCCTCGCCGCCCCCTTCACCGCCGCCCTCCGCGGGCGCCGGCTGCTGTTGCTGCTGCTGCTGCATCTGCTGCTGCATCTCCTGCAGCTGCCGCATGGTGGTGATCGCCTCGTCGATCTGCTGGATCCGACCGGGACGACAGTCGCCCACCCACTCGCTCTGTCCCTCGCGGCGGCGTCGCCGTCCGGTGGTGGGTCGGCGCCGGCAGCTGCGGTTCACGGTCTCGACCGTCTCCGCGTAGCGCTCCTGGCTGCCCGCCCGCTGGGTGAACTGCTGGTAGAAGTTCTTCGCCTGCTCCAGATCGGGGATCTGACCGCCCTTGAAGTCCTGGTAGAGCAGCCCGAGGTTGAAGTAGGCCTCGGGGCGCGCCGCGTCGAGCTCGATGGCCGCGCGGTAGGTCGCCTCGGCCTCGTCGAGCTGGGTGAGACCGCGCTGAGCGGCGCCGAGCCCGATGATGGCGTCGTAGTTGTCCGGCTCGAGCTCGCGCGCCCGCCCGAAGGCTCGGGCCGCGTCCTCGTAGCCCCGGAAGCTGATCGTCAGCTGGCCGAAGTTCATGTAGGCCTCGAAGAGATCCGCATCGAGGTTGAAGGCCCGCTCGAACTTCGCGAGCGCCGCGATGATGTTCCCCTGGCGGACGTTGATGAGGCCCCAGGTGTTGTAGATCGGCGCGTAGCGCGGGTTGATGAGCTGCGCCTGACGACACACGACCTCGGCGAGGTCGAGCATCTGCTGGTTCTCCGCCGCCTGACCCAGGTAGAGGAGCGCCATCTGGTTGAAGGCCGGCAGGTAGTCCGACTCGATGGCGAGCGCGCGGCGGAGGTTGTTGAGCGCCTCGCGGACCTCGGCCTCGTTCTGGCGCTGGATGATCGCCAGGTTCACGTAGGCCGAGGTGCACTGGTTGTCGTTGGCGATCGCCCGCTCGAAGTGCTGCCGCGCCTGCTGGGTGCGGCCGGCCCGCATGTCCGCGAGACCCACGCCGACCCGGGAGCCGCAGTAGTTCTCGTTGGTCTGCATGGCCTGCTGGTAGTACTGCAGCGCCTGCTCGTCGTTGCCGCAGCGGCCGCTCACGACGCCCATCATGTAGATGGCCTCCGTGAAGCTGCCGCCCTGCGCGCCGTTGGCCTGCTCGAACTTCGCCTGGACCTGCTGGCACGACTCGGTCGTCCAGCCGACCTCGGCGTCGGCGGCGTCGTGGCGCTCGAACATGGCGATCGCCTCGCGCCAGTGGTTGTGCGCCTCCTCGGTGACGGCCGAGCCGCCCGCGGTGCGGATGACGTTGCCGGTCTCGTTGGTGGCCGCGTTGCCCTCGGCGCCGCCGCCGCCGCACCCGACGGCCAGGAGGCAGCCGAGCACGGAGATCGAACGAAGGTGATTCATCGGGATCCTCATGATCAGTTCTCCGTCGCGCCGTCGGGGATGGACGAGTCCTCTTCCTCGGCGTCCTGCTCCGTCTGGAGCCGGACCGCGCCGGGACGTGCGACCTGCCGCTGGATGTAGTTGGCCTCGCCGCGCAGCTCCGCCGCCATGGGGTAGTTGGCCCGGTCGAGCTGGTTCAGCTCCTGCTCGCACTGCTGCGAGAACTCGTTGAACCAGCGGACGCGCGTGGCGGTGGTCAGGCAGAACTGGAACTTGTCCAGCGCCTGCGCGTTGAGCGGCCGGGCCGCGTTCTCGAGCGCGTCGACGTAGATGCCGTAGAGCTCGTCGTCGTTCTCGATCTCCTCGGGGATCGGGGCGCCACGGATCTGGTCCATGAAGCTCCGGTACATCTCACCGACGCGCGCGGCGCCGGCGATCTGCCACTGCGGAATCTCGAGCTCGGCGATGCGGTTGTAGGCCGCCTCCGCCTGGACGAGCGCCTCGCGCTTCTCGTTGAGCCACTCGGCGAAGTCGCGCTCCGCCCAGCGCTGCACGCGCTGGAGGCTCCGGCCCCCGCGGAAGCGCGGGAAGCGGATCATGCGGAACGCCGCGTACTCGTACTCGGCGAGGTAGAAGAGCGCCTCGCTGGTGGCGTCCTTCGCCCGGGCCAGGAAGAGCTGCTTGTCCTCGTCGCTCACGTCGTCGAGCCCGGCGATCCGCTCACCCGCGTTGCGGGTCCACTCGCGGACGGCGGCCTCGAAGTAGCGCTTCGCGTCGTCGCGCTCCTCGAGCTCCCACTGCGCGCGGCCCATCTGGACGTTCGCCCGGATGACCTCGTGCGGGAGCGCCCGACGGCCGTAGCTGCGGAGCCAGCCGCGGTAGTGCTGGAACACGCGCTGCCAGTTGTTCTGGCGCTCGTAGATCGAGCCCAGCGAGAACATGACCTGCGAGGTCTCTCGCGGCATGCGCTGCCGGTAGTTGCGCTCGAAGAGCTCGGCGTCGTCGATCGCTTGCTCCTCCTGGCCGAGGCCGAGTCGGAAGAACACTGCGTTCTGGAGCGCCTCGTGGGCGATGGCGCAGGTGCCGCCTTCGCGCTGCTCCTCGGTGCACTCGCTGCCGTCCTCGCCCGGGTACTCCCGCGCGAAGCGCTCGTACCACTCGGCCGCCTGGTTATAGATGGCAAGCGCGTGGTAGTTGGCGCCGACGAGGAAGACCGCGCGGCGGGCGAGCGGGCTCTCCGGGAAGTTCCGGATGAGGACCGTGCGCACGCGGATGGCGCGACCGAGGAGACGCGCCGCCTCGTAGTTGATCGACGCGTTGTAGAGGACCTCGTCGAGCCGGCCGCACTCGCGGTGCTCGCGGGCGATGGTGACGTAGGTCTGGGCCGCGTCGCGGAAGCGCTCCTCGCGGGTCGCCGCCTCGGCCTGCAGCCGGAGCGTGTCACACCGGAGCTGGTCGAGGACCTGGCAGAGCTCCGGGTGCTCGTCGCGCTGCCCGCTGTTGGCGCAGTACGCCCCCGCGAGCGGCTCGATGTTGTCCCGGATCTCGCCGATGCAGCTCGTGCGCTGCCACTGCGTGCCCATGATGTTGAGCGAGTCGAGGTAGAGGTTCGCCGCGTACTCGCTCAGCTCGCTGTCCCGGTGGTTCAGCGCGATGTCGCGGAAGATGACGGCCGCCTCTTCGTACTGGTTCGACTCGTAGTAGATCCGGGCGCGCCGGTACTTGATGGTCGGCAGCTCGTCGCTGTCGCTGACGAAGCAGACGAAGCGGTTGAACGCGTTGAGCATGCCGTTCTCGGTGTCGTTGAGCTCGCGCGGCACGTAGCGGGTCGCCTCGGCGCGCTCCTCCTGCTCGGCCTCGCAGCGACGCAGGCGTCGCCCTCGCATGCCCTCGCAGGGGTTCTCGTCGCCGACCCCGCCGCCGCGCGTCTCGCGCTCACGGCCCTGGTACTGCTGCTGGTACAGGTTGTTGTAACAGAGCACGGCGGCGTAGGCGGCGTCCTGGGTGAACTCGCCTTGCGGGTTCAGCTCGACGACGCGGTCGAAGGCCGGGCCGCAGGTGGCCCAGTCCTCCATGCGCCAGAGGAGCTCCGCGTAGAAGTAGGACACGCGGTACTCGGTCGGCCAGTCGCGCCGATCGATGTCCGGGAACTGCATGTCCTCCATGTTCGGGAAGCGATCGAGCACGACCCGGTAGAGGGCGGCCGCGCCGCGCATCGTGTTGACGTCGTTGGTGCCCGGCTGGTCGTCGGTGCCGATCGCCTCGCGGTGCCAGGCGGTGGCGAGCTCGACGAGCACCGCGGCCGTGGCCTGCTTGCACTCCGTGACCGCCTCGGCCGGGTGCCCGGCGTTGGCGAACGACTCCTGGACGTCGACCAGGCGACGCACCTCGGTGACCTGCTCGTCCTTGGGGCGCGACGACACGACGGCGTTGGTGACGCGGCTCTGCCAGTAGCAGAGGCGCGGGCCCTCGGAGCGCTCCGCCATCAGGCGGTGGTAGACCTCGATGGTCTCGGGCCAGTTACCCGTGTCGTAATAGAGCTCGGCCAGGCTCTCGAGCATCTCGAGCGCTTGATCGTCGTCGGTCGCGTATCTCCGGAAGAACTCGAGCGCTCTCCGTGGTGTGCCCACCCGCGAGTAGGGCAAGACCAGCTCGCGTCTCGACTGGCGCGCGAGGTTGGCCGCGTCCCGCGCGTCCGGGTTCTGCTGCGCGAACTCGACCGTGCGCACGAACTGGGTCAGCGCGCCTCGGAAGTCCTCGAGGTTGTACATGGCCCACGCCTGCTTGTAGAGCGCGTAGCCGTAGACCGGGTTCCGCTCGGCGGGGATCTCCGTGACCTTCGAGTAGAACTGCTGCGCCGCGCGCATGTCCCCCTCGCCGAAGTAGTACTCGGCGAACGAGAGGTAGGCGTGCGGGATGAAGCGCGACTGCGGGAAGCCCTTGATCAGGCGGTGATAGACCTGACGGGCCCGCTGGAACTGCCGCATCTCCTCGAGGCCGAAGGCCAGCGAGAACAGGACCTGGTCCATGTTGCGGTAGTTCGGGTAGTCCCGGACGAGGCGCGCGTAGGTGCGGATCGCCTCCTGGCGGTAGTTCTGGAGCTGCTCCTCCGCCTGCCGCTGCTGCTGCTGGAGCTGCTGGACCTGCGAGGCGTTCTTCGACTGGCGGGCCTCGAAGATCGGCTGGTCCATCGCTCGCGCGCGGGTGTTGTAGTACTGCTGCAGCTCGAACTGCGTCTCCGCGAGGCGCAGGAGGTAGTCGGCGCCGCGGGGGTCGCCGGCGCGGGTGCGGCCGACGAGGCGCTCGAGCACCGTGACCTCGCGCTGGAGGAGGTTGAGCGCGCGGGCCTCCATGCGCTCACGACCGCGGGCGGTGGCCGCGTCGATCTCGATCGACGGGCCGGTCATGCCGGTGCCCTTGGTCTCCTCCTCGCGACGCTTGGTCTCGCGGAAGTGCGACGCGACCTGGCTGTCCACCCCGGTCGGACGCGATCCCGCCCGTTTCGAGGGCGGCGGCGCGTTGTCGGGACAACGCTCGACGTTCTGCCGGGCGTCGGGCCGGATGCAGACGCCCCGGGGCGCCGAGGGGATCCCCTCGGGCACCGACGCGTTCGCGGCGGCCTCTTCGCCGTCCCCCTGGGCTCCGACCGCGAGCGGGATTCCGCCCGCGACGAGCGCGGAGGCGACCACCAGTAGTGCCAGTCGATTGCGACGCATGCTGCTCACCCTCTCAGCCCCGCTGCCGGGGCTCTCTTCCTTCGAACCGGTCCGAGCTCCTCACCGTCACCGTCCGCACTGGGAGGTGACCTGCTGGCGGTAGAAGCCCAGCTCGTCGCGCCAGTACTCGCCGTCGAACGGCCAGATCTGGTGCTCCTCGTCGACCTCGACGTCGAGGCCGCCGGAGCGGGCGACCTCGCTCTGCTGCTGCTGCATCTCCTGCGACAGCTGACCGCGCTGGAAGGTCGCGATCTCGAGCTCGACGGTGTCCACCTGGTTCATGAGCTCGTTGAGCTCGTCGATCAGGCGGTTGTAGCGGCCTCGCGCGAGGTCGCCGGTCTGATCGATCGCGAAGGACTTCGCGACGAAGATGTCCTGCAGGATCCGGCTGCCGAGGCTCGAGTTCTTGAACTCGTCGGGCGCCTGGTTCAGCCGCGCCTCCTCCGCCTCGAGGAGGCGGACGTACTCGAGGTGGCGCAGGAGCGTGCGGTCCGAGAGCGCCGAGGAGACGACGCCGCGGATGCGGGGGCTGAGGTTCGCCTCGCCCGAGCGGACGCGCTGGAGGAACTCGAAGAACTGCTGGTTGTCCTCGAACTGGGCCAGCGTGCTGGTGAGCTCCGCCTGGACCGGATCGTAACGCTCGTGGAACTGCGAGATCATCGCCTCGGCGTTCTCCACCTGGCAGGCGGAGAAGAAGATCACGGCCTTGAGGACGAGCGCCTCCGGGTAGTACGCGTCCTCGAAGTACGGGCTGAAGAGCGTGTGGATGTTGCCCATCGCGCGCGAGTACTCGTCGGCGAGGAAGAAGGCCCACGACTCCTCGAAGAGCGCGTCGAGCCAGTACTCGCTGCCGGTGCCGATGTTGTTCCAGGCGACGACCGCGTTGCCGAGCAGGGTGCCGTCGATCGTGCGCTCGCCGGTCTCCGCGTCGGTGCGGTTGGCGGCGGTGTAGTAGACGCGCGCGAGCGAGAGCCACGCCAGGTCGTCCATGCGCTGGGTGTCCTCGACGCCGGTCACGCCCTCGTCGATCGCGTCGATGATGGCCCGGAACGCCTGGATGGCCGGCTGCGCCCGGCGGGTGCGGACGTGGGCGATGCCCTCGAAGAAGCGGCCGTAGACGTAGTAGTCGCTCTGGCGATCGACGCGCTGGAAGAGGCGGATCGCCTCCTCGAACTCGCCCTGGTTGTACTTGTGACGGCCCATCAGATAGATGAGCTGGTTGTACAGATCGGCGGTCTCACCGGTGTTGAACTGCTCGAGCTCGTCGGTGCCGTAGCGGCCGACCTTCTCGATGATGCCGGCCGGCTCCGGGAGCTGCGTCGCGAGCTGCGCGAGCCACTGGAGGGTCTGGCCGAAGTAGTTGTGGCCCTGCCCCTGCTGGGTGATCTCGTCGAAGATCGCCAGCGCCGACTGGTAGAAGCGGAGGTGGTAGAGCGCCTTCCCGAGGAAGAACTGCGCCTTCTGCACGTTGGCCGGCGCGTCCTGGGTCTCCCCCTCGACGACGCGCTGGAACTGCACCGACGCCTCCATGTAGCGCTCCTGCTGGTAGAGGCGGAGCGCGTTGGCGAGGGCCTCGGAGGGCGGCCCCTCGGCCGGCGGAGCCGGCGGCTGACCGGTCTCCTCGACGCTGAAGACCATGTCCTGCGCCTGGGCGCGAGAGCTCACCGAGGAGAGCGCGAGCAGGCAGGCCGCGCCCAGAAGAACAACGTTACGTGCGACTCGTCGGTCATGCCTCATGGGCTCGTCCCCTATTCCGTCCGAATGGACCGTCACCAGTAGAGACCGTCATCAAAAGGCCGTCTTCTCGTCATCCGCGTGGCGTGCGAGGGAGCGGGCGGCTCGCCCGGCCCCTTCGTCGCCGGATTTCTCTAGTAATATCGACGCCTTAGAACCTAATGGGGCGCCATCGTACAGAGTCGGGCCTCGCATTGTCAAGGGGCAGTCGCTCCCTGCACCCTCCTGGCGAGAGCGTCTTGACACTTCGCCACGCGGCGGCGTAGCGTTGCCGCCATTCGCGGTCGGCGTCGATCGCAGGGGCCGAGATCGTTCGGAATTCACAACCCCCTACGAACCTTCGACCCCCCACGACCTTGGGTCGGAAATTCTTCTGGAGAACCGCAGCATGCATCGTTTGGTGAGCCGACTGCTCGGCTACGGCGTGTTCCTCGTTCCCTTGCTGGTCGCCGGCTGCACCGGATCCCCGATCGGCGATCCGTGCATCCCCGAGAACATCCCTCAGGAGGATCGCGACGGGGACGGCCTGCCCGACGGCTTCGACGCCGCCGAGGTTTACATCGAGACGTCATCGGTCCAGTGCCGGACGCGGACCTGCATGGTCTTCGCGCTCAACGGCAACCCCGAGAAGATCGTCGGCGAGCCGTCGTGCGGCGCCGGGGACACGGACTGCGTGACCCAGCAGGAGGTGGACACCCAGGTGTTCTGCAGCTGCCGCTGCAGCCTCGGCCCGGGCGCGGCCGCCAACACGCCGCTCTGCAACTGCGGCGACGGCTTCACCTGCGTGGACGATCTCGTGACCACCGGCGGCGACGGCGTCGTCGGCGGCTACTGCGTGCCCTGCCGCCGCGAGAACGACGATCGCGAGCTCCCGGCCGGCGTCTACGACAACTGCCCGACCCCCTGACGCGATCTCCCGCGCGAGACGCAACCTAGCGGCCCACCCGGCGATGCGCCGGCGTGGGCCGTCGTCGTTTCGGGAGCAAGGGTTTCGGGAGCAAGAGCCGCCGCGCGGCGGCGGCGGACAAGCAGAAGCTGGGGCAGCGAGCCGAGGCGATCGTCGCCGGGCTGCTCGAGGCGCGGGGCTACGCGATCGTGGCCCGGAACGCGCGGGTCGGGCGGCTCGAGATCGACATCGTCGCCCGGCGGGGCCGGCTGGCGATCTTCTGCGAGGTCAGGGCCCGGGCGCGGAGCGCGGGCTTCTCTCCGCTCGAGACGATCGACGCCGCGAAGATCGCCCGCATCCGCCGGGCGGCGGCGATCTGGATGGGCGAGCACGGCTGGCCCGGGGTGCACGCCCGCTTCGACGCCGCCGCCGTCACCTTCGACACGCCCGAGGGCGACGTCGACTACCTCGAGGACGCCTTCTGATCAGGTCTCGAGCACGGCCGCGAGGCGCTCGCGGAGACGCTCGAGCTGCTCGACGACCTTGGCGTCGGTGCCCTCCTCGCGCGCGGCCTCGAGGGCCTCGTCGAGCTGGGCGAGCTCTTCCTCGCGGCGGGCGCGGAGCGCCTTGACCATGTCTTTGAAGGCGATGCCCACGTGCTGGAGCTCGTCGCCCTTCCGCAGCCCGCCCTTGGTGTTGAGCTGGCCGCTCGCCACGTCGCCGAGGAGGAGCCGGAGCTTGTAGGCCGGACCGACCACGCGGTGGGTCACGATGATCCCGGTGAAGCCGAGCGCCAGCGAGAGGATCACCACCAGGGCGCCGATCCCGAGCGAGATCTGCTCGAGCACCTGCGCGTCCCGCTCGGCCGCCTCGCGCTCGAACAGCGCGTGCAGCTCCGCGTCGACGGCCATCTCGCTCATCTCCTGCTGCATCAGGAGCATCTGCGACATGCCCTTCGAGTAGTTGTACGCCTCGCTGCCGAGCCAGGCGCCGACGACGCCGGTCACGAGCACCGTCACGAGCACGACCGCCAGGGTGTACTTGAGCTGGAAGCGCGGCTCGAGCAGGAAGTTGCGCAGCCGACGCTTCGGCTGCTTCGGCTTCGCCGTGGTCATCCCCTGGGCGTCAGCGGTCATGGTCGATGGCTCCGATCCCGTCCCGTCCATTCGAAAAGGTACCGAGCGGCGCGAACGCGTGTCCACTTACGGGCTGCGTCATCGCCGCCTCCGCCTGCCTCGCCGCGAGGGCTGCGAGGCCTGCGCCGAGGCGGCGGCCGCCGCCATGGCCTGAGGCAGGTTGCGGAGGGCGCCGCGGATCGCGCCCTCGATGGCTTGCTGCTGGGCCTGCGCCCCGGTCGCGCCCATGACCGTCGCCGATCCGTTGAGCATGCTGCGGATGTTCCGGTCCGGGTAGGACTGCAGGACCACGGAGACGCGGGCCCGGAGGCCGCCGCCGGGGCGCGACTCCAGCTCGACGATCGAGCTGTCGAGGTAGTAGCCGACCAGCGAACGCTGGCTGAGCACGCGCTGGGCGGCGCGCGGGCGCTCCCCCTCGGGGGCGATCTCGACGCCGGACATGCCGCCGGCGGTCGACGCGATGACGCTCCGGGCCCGGTCGAGCACGTCGCGCGAGACGCCGCTCACCCGGGTACCGGGCTGGCCGACCGCGACGTAGTAGCGCGCGGGACCGGACGAGGAGCTGGACCCCGACGAGCCGCGGGACCGGCCGCGCGGGTGGCGCTGGGGTTGGCTGCGGGCGACGCGCTCCAGCGTACGGATCGCCCGCTCGGCCGCCTGGGCGACGGCGCGCTCGCGATCTCGGGTCGCGGCGCGCAGCGCCGGCAGCGCGCTGGGATCGCCGTGGCGCTCGAGCGAGGAGGCGGCGGCCGCGCGGACCGTCGGGTGATCGTCGCGCAGGGCCGCGGTGAGCGCCTCCACGACCTGAGGCTCGGTCTGCACCGCGCCGAGAGAGATGGCGGCCTGGGCGCGCACCCGGAACATCTGCGAGGTGCGGAGCGCGCGGACGAGGTAGTCCGTTCGCGCGTCGGCGTAGGCGACGGCGGAGACGGCGAGCAGCGTGGCCAGAGCGGCCCCGACGCTGGTCCAGAGCGGCGCGCGCGATCGTCGGCGCGCAGCGTGTTTCGCTCGGGTCGACCCGACCCGATTCCTGCTGCTCAACCTAGGCCCCTTCCTCCCCCAGCCATCACCGACGAAGCCAAGCTCGGAATCCTTCAATCCAGGCTGATCATCATCGCGCCTTCGCGGCTGGGATTCAACGGTCCTCTTGCGAGCGAACGGCGAGAGCGGCACCGTCCTGAAGTGCGCGCCGCGCTCACCGCGCTGATCTGCCTGACCGCGACCCCCGCCCTCCCCGCCGCGGCGCAGCCCACGGTCCGGGTGCGGGCGGAGTCGAGGATCGAGCTCCGGGTCGAGCGCCGGCCGGCGGAGGTGCAGGTGACCGGCGTGCTCCGCGACGATCGCGGCGAGCCCCTGCCCGACCAGCCGGTGGAGATCCGCCTCGAGCCCGACGAGGGCGGCAGCCGCAGCGAGCGCGGGCGGACCGACGCGCTCGGGCGGCTCGCCGCGACCTTCCCGGTGGAGACCGGGCGCTACGACATCCGGGCGAGCTACGCCGGCGACGCGCGCTACCAGCGGATCGACGTCGCCCAGGAGCTCGATCTCGAGCGGGCGCACGTGCAGCTCGGGCTCTCCCGGGCGGACGGCGAGCGCGTCGATCGGCTCGATCTCGATCGCCCGGTGCACCGCCTCCAGGTCCGCGCGCGCTCGGCGGAGGGCGGCGCGGGGCTCGAGGTCACGCTCGCGAGCGAGCTCGGCGATCGCCTCGCGGGAGGCACCACCGGCGACGACGGAACGGTCGTGCTCGAGGTCGAGAGCGCCCGGCTCGGCCCCCCGGCCGCCGGACGCCTCGTGGTCACCAGCGAGCGCGACGACCGGCGATCGCGCGCCCAGACCGAGGTGATGGTGGTCCGCTTCCGGGCGGCCTCGCTCACCCTGGACGCCACCCCGACCCACCTCGAGCTGGGGGCCCCCCTCCGGATCGAGGGCCGCCTCACCGACAGCGGGGGCGCCCTCCCCCGCCGCGCGGTCGGCCTCTTCGCCGGCGACCGCCACCTGGACACCGTGCTCACCGACGCCGAGGGGCGCTTCGCCCGGGAGCTGCAGCTCGACGGGCTCTCGGGCACCGTCGCCGTCCGGGCCCGCTTCACCAGCGACGCGCCGTGGCGCCCGAGCGCGGAGTCCCCGGCGATCTCGGTGACGCTCGCGGCGCCGTCGTCGGCGCCGTGGCCCTGGCTGCTGCTCCCGATGGCGATCTGCGCGGCCGCGATCTTCTGGATCTCCCGGCGGAGCGCCCCCGAGCCGACCCGCGCCTCCACCCGCACGGTGCCGCCCCCTCCCCCGCCCGGGATCCGGGCCGGCGCCGGGGAGGTCCGCGGCGCGACGCATCGCGCGGTCGGCGGCCGGGTCCTCGACGCGGACTCGGGCGCGGCGATCCCGGGCGCGCGGATCACGATCGAGGCGGCCGGGGAGGCCCACGAGGCGCGCGCCGACGCGAGCGGCGCCTTCACCTTCTCCGATCTGGCCGACGGAGAGCACCGCCTCCAGGTCTCCGCGCCCGGCTACGAGGAGCGAGACGCGGTGATCCAGGTCCCCCACGGCGGGCGCTGGCTGGACACGCGGGTGCGGCTCCGGAGCCTGCGCGAGGTGGCGGTCCGGCACTACCGCGAGGTGGCCGAGCGGCTCGCGCCGGGTCGACGTTGGTGGGCGCTCTGGACGCCGCGCGAGCTGCTGGACCGCGCCCAGCGCAGCGCGCGACGGGAGGCCGCGACCCTCACCGAGGCGGTCGAGCGGGCGGCCTACGCGGCCCCGCACCCGAGCCCCGAGGACGTGACCGAGATCGGCCAGCGGGCCCGCTCGGTCGCCCAGGCGCTGGACGCGTCTCGCGACTGATCCGAGACGGCGTTGACGGCCGCGCACGGGCCTCTCTATAGTGGGCCGCCTTCGCCCCAGGTGGGCGCTCTTCCAGCACGCGAGGAAGCATGGATACCGGCACCGTAGTGGGCATCGCGCTGGCGATTTTGGTCGTCGCCGTCGTCGCGTACCTCCTCCTCCGAGGCAAGGGCGACGCGCTGCCCGAGGAGACGCCGCCCAAGAAGCCCGAGGCCGAGCCCGCGGCGAAGCCCACCCAGAAGAAGGTCGCCGAGAAGGCCGCGAAGCCGCCCGCCGGCGCGGCGGAGGCGCGCCCCGAGCCGGCGAAGGCCGAGGAGAAGAAGGAGGCGGCGCCCGCCGAGGTCGAGGCGCCCGCGGCCGAGGCGCCCGACGAGGTCGTCGAGGAGCCGGTCGCCGAAGAAGAGGCGCCCGAGGCCCCCGAGGCCGAAGAGCCGACCGAGCGCGGCCCGTCCGAGGAGGACGTCAAGGCGCTCAAGAAGGGCCTCGCCTCCACCCGCGGCGGCTTCATCGCCCGGCTGGCCAAGCTCTTCGGAAAGAAGAAGGAGATCGATCCCGAGCTCCTCGACGAGATCCAGGAGGTCCTGATCACCGCCGACATCGGCGTGAAGACCTCCGAGAAGATCCTCGAGCGGCTCAAGGAGCGCATGAACAACGACCAGCTCGGCGACGAGGACCAGGTCTGGAAGGCGCTCCGTCAGGAGGCGCGCGGCATCCTCGACGCGCCGGGCACCGCGAGCGGCGGCGTCTACCGCAAGCCCGCCCAGACCCCGGGCGTCATCCTGGTCGTCGGCGTCAACGGCGTGGGCAAGACCACGACGATCGGCAAGCTCGCGAGCCGCTTCCAGGACGAAGGCAAGAAGGTGATCCTCGCCGCTGGCGACACCTTCCGCGCCGCCGCCGTGCTCCAGCTCGAGGTCTGGGGCCGCCGGGTCGGCTGCGACGTCGTGAAGGGGAAGGACCGCGCGGATCCCGCCTCCGTCATCTTCGACGCGATCAAGAAGGCCCGCGACGAAGGCGCCGACTATGTAATCGCGGACACCGCCGGACGACTCCACACGAAGACGAACCTGATGGAGGAGCTGAAGAAGGTGGTGCGGTCGGCCGAGAAGGCGCTGGAGCGCCCGGTGGACGAGATCCTGCTCGTCCTCGACTCGACCACCGGCCAGAACGCCATCCAGCAGGCGCAGCTCTTCAAGGACGCGATCGACGTCAGCGGCATCGCCCTGACGAAGCTCGACGGCACGGCCAAGGGCGGCGTGATCCTCGGCATCGTCGACGAGCACGGGCTCCCGGTGCATTTCGTGGGCATCGGCGAGCGGGTCGAGGACCTGCGGACCTTCGACGCGCCCACCTTCGTCGAGGCGCTGTTCGCCAAGCCCGACGACGAAACGCTGGCGGCTTGAACGACGGCGTTGCCCTGTTTTCGCGCGGCGTGATATAGTCGCCGCCACCTCTCAGAGGACTTGAGATTCTGTAGCAATTTCGCTGGTTTGGACGGCATTCTGCCCAACCCGAATTCAGCGTCATCAGCCACGACAGCTTTCGAAGCGATGCCCGAGACGCAGAAGCCCAGCAGCGACGATCGCCGCAGACCCCCCGAAAGAGGGTCGCGGGCAGGTGTGCTCGGTCATCCAGATCTCTCGGGATCGGCAGAAGGGGTCACGATGCAGAGAGCTTTGCTCGCTCCGCGCTCGCGAAGCGGATGGATGGTCACGTTCACGGCGCTCGCCGCCCTGGGCGTCACGAGTTGGGTCGCAGGCCCCGTCTCCGCGCAGGACGCGGACATGGACTTCACCGGCGGTGGAGAAGGCGAAGGCGGCTCCGACATGGACTTCACCGAGGGGGGCGGTGAAGGTGAAGGCGGGTCCGACATGGACTTCACCGAGGGGGGCGGTGAAGGCGGCTCGGACATGGACTTCACGGAAGGCGGTGGTGACACCGGCGGCGGCGACGCGGGTGGAGGCGGCGACCTGATCGGCGACCTCGCCAGCGGCGGCGAGGAGGTCGACACGACCACCGACCGCCCGACGCGCACCACCGAGGCGCGCGAGGAGATCTTCGCGGTGCAGCAGATCTACGCGCTGCGCATCAACCGCGTGGAGATCAGCCCGTCGTTCGCGGCGACGCTGAACGACCCGTTCGTGAGCCACCCGGCCATCGCGATCGGCCTCAACTACTGGTGGACGAACGTCCTCGCCATCGGCGCCAACTTCCTCTGGTACGAGGGCCTCGAGAACGAGTCCGACCTGAACTTCTTCGTGCGGCGCTCGACGCGCCTGGCGGTCCCCGTCAGCGCGTACCAGTTCGGCGCTCACCTCGCGTTCACGTACGTGCCGCTCTACGGCAAGTTCGCGATGTTCAACGAGTTCATCTTCCAGTGGGACGCCTACATCGTCGGCGGCGTGGGCATCATGCGCACGCGCCCGGTGCCGGTGGTCGACCCGGAGATCCGGAACTTCGACTACGACATCCGCGTGGCCTTCAACCTCGGCGTCGGCATCCGCGTCTTCGTCTCCCGCTGGCTCGCGGTGTTCGCGGAGTTCCGCGACTACATGTACCTCGAGCAGCTCGAGGCGCTGCAGGTCGCGCTGGGCGAGGACCGCTCCAACCCGCAGACCTGGACCCAGGGTGACCCGGCGTTCACGCAGAACGTGACGGTGCACCTGGGCCTGACGTTCTTCTTCCCGTTCGAGTTCGAGTACCAGCTGCCGCGATGAAGGATGTGAGAGCCATGCTTGCCAAGAAGCTCACGAACGTCCTCCTCTTGGTCGCCCTGGCGGCCACCGCGAGCGTCGTCACCCCCACGGCGACGGCGCACGCGCAGGAGATCCAGATCACCGGCCCGCTGGCCGGCGCCCCGGCCGTCCGCCGCATGCGGCAGTACCGCACGGGCCGCGTCCAGCTCATCGTCCCGACCGTCGGCTACACGCTGCAGGACGAGTTCGCTCGTCACCTGATGACCGGCCTCGAGGCGAACATCCACTTCACCGACTTCCTGGGCATCGGCGTCTGGGGCGCGGTCGCGAACTTCGCGAACGCCTTCCAGATCAACACCGACCTCACGGGTCAGATCATCAGCAACGGGCAGACGACGGCCCGGAACCAGCTCGCGATGCCCGACAACGAGGGCTTCGGCGACCAGGTCGCCCGCCTCGTCGGCCTCGCCTCCGTGCACGCGATCTTCGCCCCGCTCCGCGGCAAGCTCGCCCTCTTCCAGGGCGCGTTCGTGGACACCGACTTCTACGTGCTCGCCGGCTTCACGGCGGCGTTCGTCGAGGAGCGCGCCGACTTCACGGGCGCGGAGGCGGCGGCCTGCGCGAACGCGAACGCGACGCAGCGCCCGACCGCGTGCGGTCCGAGCCAGTCGGCCCGCACCACGCGCTTCGCCCCGGCCCCGATGTTCGGCATCGGCCTCAACCTCTACTTCAACGACTTCCTCGGCCTGGCGCTCCAGTGGCGCGCCTTCCCGTTCGACATGAACCCGGCCGGAGACGACTTCGCCGGCAACACGTCGGCGGCGAGCGTGAGCCAGCCCGACGGCGAGATCGACGGGTCGGACCAGCGCTTCTACTTCCACCACATGATGAACATCGGTCTCATCATCAACCTCCCGCCGGAGGCCGCCGTCAGCGAGTGAGCTCGCGACGCTGACCGCCAGGAGGCCGGCACCCCGGAAGGGGCGCCGGCCTTCTTCGTTTCCGTCCCCGTCAGTGTTCGGAACAAGTCTCGGCGGCGACAAAACGATTTCGCGCAAAGACGCAATGACGCCAAGGGCCGCGGGATGGCGGCTCGCCGGCGGTGACCTGAGGGTCGATCGGTCGGCCGGCCCTGCCTCGGGGCCGCGCAATTTTCACGCAGAGGCGCAGAGGCGCAGAGACATGACGTGGCCTCGGGGTGGTGGCTGGCCGCCGGGTTCAGGTCGGTGGGCGGTGGCGAGGTGCCGCCCGCGGGCCCGGGAGGACGGAAGGGGAGAGGAAGAAGGGCACTGACCCGACACGACGGCAGGCGACGAGCGCAGCGAGGTCGCCGCACGCGCCACTCGAGTCGTGCGATCCCGCGGCAGCGGGCGGCCAGCTCGCGCGCAGCGCGAGCGCGAGCCGCAGGGCCCCCAGCGCCCCGTCGCTGGGGTCGCGACGCGAGCGCGAAGCGCGACGCGCCGGCGGAGTCGGGAGGGGGGCCCCATTGGCGCTTTGCCCAATGGGGGGAGGGTTTGCACCAAACCCTCCGAAAACCTCAGCGCTTTGGGGGGCGCGGGACGCCCTTCTTGTCCTTGCTCCAGCCCTCGGGCAGCGCGACGGCGTCGGCGTGGTCGCCGAGGCTCCAGCCGTTCTCGGCCATGGCCTCGAGGGCGAGGACCTTCACGCGCACGCTGTCCTCTTCGGCGAGGGCCTCGGCGAGCCGGGGCACGACGTCGCTCGCGTTCTCCTGCGGGAGCGCGGCGCGGACGGCGTGGAAGCGGGCCTCCTCGTTCATGTCGAGGAAGAAGGGGGCGACCGCGGGGGCGATCGCGGGGTCGCGCTGCTGCTCGAGCACGCCGAGGAGCTGGAGCTTTCGCTGCGGGTCTCGCTCGTACTCGGTGTCCATCTTGCCGAGCACGGCCATCAGCTCGTCGTTGAGGCGCTCGCCGGGGACGAGGGCTTCGAGGCACTTGAGCGGCCAGCTGATCGACTCGTGACGACCGAGCGCGGTCCGCACCGCGGGCACGCCGGCTTCGCCAGCGCCGCTGATCCAGCGGAAGACCTCGTCCTTCTCCTCGCCGTCGGTGATGGTCGGGTCGACGTTGAAGGTGAAGCGCTCGAGCAGCGCCGCCACCGCGTCGGCGCGCTCGTCGGGCGCTCCGCCCTCGGGCTCGGTGGTGGCGATCTTGCCGAGCGCCTGGATCGACTCCCAGCGGTCGGGTGCCTGCGCGCGCTTGTTCGCGACGCGCTCGGCGTGCTTGGCAAGCCCGCTCTTCTTCTTTCCGAACAGCCCGAAGAATCCCATCGACACGGCCTCCTCCGCTGGCCGCGCCAGCGGTGCGCGCACCATGATCGCTGGCCGGGTGGCTCGCAACCTCAGCGGATGATCACGGGGCGCAGGTTGACCTGCGTGCCCTTCACCTGGACCTGGAAGCGCACCATCCGGCAGCCGTGCTTCTTGATGAGCGACTTCTCGTTCGCCTGGAGGCGCTGCACGAAGCGCTCCTGGGTGATGTTCGAGACGTTCTCGCCGGCGGCCTCCTTGGCGGCCACGTACTCGCGGTAGACGCGGGCGTAGTACTCGTCCTCGGGCTCCGCCGAGAGCTTCGCCGCCAGCTCCGGATCCTCCTCGTCGCCGCCGCTCGGGGCGGGCGCGGCGCCGCCGGCCGGGGCGCCGGGCTCGGACCACGCCTCGGGCGGCGAGCTCACGCGGCCGTCCTCGTCCTCCTCCGGCGTGCCGGTGAAGACGTTGAGGAGCTGGTTGATCCGGTAGGCCAGCCCGCCGAGCTCGGCGCTCTCGATGTCGAGGCGCAGGTCGGTGCGGCCGTTGATGACGGCGAGCACGCCCTCCTCCATCTCCTCGATGGGCTTGAGCAGGCTGGTCCCGATCAGGAAGCCATAGACGAGCACGATCAGGAGGCCGAGGCCGGTCATGATGAGGATCATGTTGACCGCCGAGGCCTTGCTCTCCTGCGCGGTGCGGTTGCCCAGCACCGCGTAGCCGACCGCGGTCGACGGCGAGAGCGGGAGCGCGCCGGCCACCACCGCGAACTGGTCGTCGCCGACCTCGGCCGCGAACGGATCGCTCGTGGCGCCGCCGCCCGAGAGCGCCGCGCCGGTGACCGCCGAGTGCGCGTCGAAGAGCATCGCGCGCAGCTGGTCGGCGAGATCGCCCGGGAGCGAGGAGCTGTAGACCTGACCCTCGGTGAAGAACACCACGTCGCGGCCGAGGAGCTCCCCGGAGCGCGTCGCCATGCCGTTGGACATGTCGTAGCCGATGATCACCGCGCCGCGGACCGCGCCCTCGGGGTCGCGGATCGGCGCGATCGCCGTCTGCAGGAGCTTGTCCTGGCCCGACGAGAAGCTCCACACGTCGACGGTCGCCTCGCCGGAGTCCAGCGCGTCCTCGAGGGTCCCGAGCTGACGCTTCAGGTCCTCGCCGTGCATCCGGTTGCGGTCCTGGTTGCGCGCGATGCCGATGCCGCGATCGTCGGTGATCACGACCAGCTCGGGCGGACCGGCGGCGCGGTGCTGGCGTCCGAACCAGTCGGCGACGGCGTTGGCCCGCCGGAACGCGCGGTCGCGCTGGCCGCTCTCGTCGAGGGCGGTGAACACGTCCTGGGTGTCGCTCGCGGACGCCTGCTCGGCGGCGGCGGCGACGAACTCCAGCCCGCTCAGCCTCCAGGTGCGCTCGAACACCTGCGCGTCGTTCGCGATCTGGGTGTCGACCTCCTCCAGGAAGGTCGCCCGGATCTGCCCCGACACGACGAAGTACGAGACAAGGCCGACCACCAGGACCGCGACGAGGTTCCCGGCGATGATCTTGGTACGCATCGAATTGCTCTCCCTCCGACGCACGCGGCGTCCGCCGCGCTGGTCCGGACGTGCGCGCGAGGTGCGCTCGGCCCCCTGCGAGACGGCTCTCGAACCGTCTCCGTGACGGCTTTGGATATCACCGCGCGACGAACGGGGTCAACAGTGGCGACGTCGCAGACGTCGGGGATCACGCGGGATCCGCCCGCACGGAGGCGCGCGCCGGATCAGAAGTTCGCGTTGCTGATGATCTTGGTCGGGCCCCGCCGCGAGCTGCCACCTCGCGACCCGCTGCTCGATGCCGCGCTGCTCGATCCTGCGCTGCTGGACCCTGCGCTCGTGCCGCTCGAGCTCGATCCGGCGCTCCCGCCGCCGGTGGAGGCGGCGGCCTGGGCGCCGCTCGTCGCCCTCCCCCGCCCCCGGCGACGACCGCGGCGGCGCGGGGTGGCGCGGGCCTCCTGCGGCTCGGCCTCCTCCGCCTCGGGCTCCTCTTCGACCGCCTCGGCGGCGATCACGGTCTCCTCGACGACCACGGCCTCCGCCGGCTCCGTCGGCGCGGCCACGGCCTCCTCCGTCGGCGGAGGCGCGGGCGGCTCCATGGCGGCGGCGGTCTCCGGCAGCGTCGCGCTCGGCTCCTCGGCCTGCGCGCGCGAGTCCTCGCCGCTGAAGAGCGCGTAGGTCAGGCCCACCACGCCGCCTGCCGCGAGGCCGAGCCCGGCGGCCACGCCGAGCACGAGCGGGAGGATCTTCCGCTTCCGGCCCTGCGGCGCGCCGGTCGGGGTCATCATGACCTCCGACGTCTGGGGCAGGAGCGTGGGCGGCGCGTCGCGGCCGCCGGCCGGCACGCCCCCCATCCCGGCCGCGAGGTCCTGCGCGCTCGAGCCGATCTGCTCGAGGTCGATGTTGACCTCCGAGCCCACCGGCCGGAGCAGGCGCGATACCGTGATCGACTCCTTCTCGCTCGGGGTCGGGAGCGAGTTGAAGGAGCTGATCGAGAGGATCTCGCGGTCCTCGGCGATCTTGTCGCTCATCACGTCGCAGATGACGGCGGAGATCTGGAGCGGATCGATCGCGGCGGCCGACGGCAGCGCGTCGAGCAGCCGGTAGCGGAAGTCCCGCGCGGTCGAGGGGCGACGCTCGCGGTCGCCGGCGAGCGTCTCGAGGATCACCCGGTCGAGCGCGGGGGGCAGATCGGGGACGAGCGCGCTCGGCGGCACGACCTTGGGATCGCGGACCATGTCGAGCAGGCGCAGGTCGTTGTCCGCCTTGAAGAGGCGGCGCATCGTCAGCATCTCCCAGAGCACGATGCCGAGCGCGTACACGTCGGTCCGCCGGTCGACGTCGCGCCCGAACGCCTGCTCCGGGGACATGTAGGCGATCTTGCCCTTGAGCCCGGCCGCCTCGGTCTGATGGAGCCGCTGCGTCGCCTTCGCGATCCCGAAGTCGATGAGCTTCACGTCGCCGCGGTAGCCGACCAGCACGTTCGCGGGGCTGACGTCGCGGTGCACGACGCCGGCCGCCGTCCCGTCGGGGTTCAGCAGCTCGTGCGCGGCGTGCAGGCCGTCGGCCACCCGCGTCGCGATGGCGACGGCGAGCTCCGGCGAGAAGCGCATGTCGCGCTTCTTCAGCGTGCCCATCATCTGCGAGAGCGACGTGCCGTGCACGAACTCCATCAGCAGGCAGTAGGCGCCCTTGTGCTGACGCAGCGACTCCACGCGCACCACGTTGGGGTGATCGATGCGCGCGCTCAGCCGCGCCTCGTCGACGAACATCTCGACGAAGGACTGATCCGACGCGAGGTGCGTGTGGATCACCTTGATGGCGATGTCCTTCGAGAAGCCCCCGGCGCCCTGGCGGCGGCCCAGATAGAGGGCCGCCATCCCGCCGGCCCGCAGCCGCGCGACGATCTCGACGTCGTCGATTCTCTCGCCTACCTCGAACATGCGACCTCCTGGACCGCGCGGAGGCGGCCCAGCTTGGGGGCACCGAAAGGCTAGAGTACTTCGTCGGCGGCGTCAGATCCATTCGGCGGCCGCCGAACGAGGTAGGCGCGGTGGTGGGCGAAGACCCCGGCCAGCCGCTCGGGGGCCCGCTCGAAGCCCGGGTGGCGGCGGAGGGCGCGGGCGATGACGGGCGGGCGGGTCCCCTCGGCGAAGGGGAACGCCTCGGCCGTGAAGTCCCACCGCGAGGGCGACGCCTCTCGGGCCCCGCCCCGCAGCCGGCCCAGGGTGGCGCTCGCGAGCGACTGCCCGGGCGAGACGAACAGATCCGGCCACCACGGGCAGTCCACATAGGCCTCGGCGGCGATCCGGCCGTGGCGGGAGAGCGCGGCCCGCATGACCTCCGGCCGACAGCTCTCGTGGTCGAATTGCTCACGCGGCGCCGCGCCCGGTTCGAGGCGACGGAGGACACGCCGGGCCCAGGCGCCGTAGCTCGCCGGGTGGGTGGCGAAGACCACCAGCCAGCGCTCGGCTCTCGCGGCCGCGTCGGCGAGGTGGGCGCGCCAGTCCGCCACCCGGTGGGCGGCGTTGAACAACAATTGGACCTCGGCTCGAGCGCCGTCCGCCTGGCTCCGGAGCTCCAGCCGGTCCTCGAGCCCCGCTCGGCGGTAGACCACGCGCACCCGCTCGCGGGCGTCCGGGTCGGCCAGTATCACCGTGATACGAGCGCCGGCGCGGGCCAGCGGGAGCAGGTGCAGCCCCGGCATCCCGGCCATTCCGTCGATCGGGCCCTCCATGGCGGACGCGGGGCGTCGGGGGGACAGCCAGCGCTCGAGGAGCGCGTAGATGGCCCACCGCTCGTAGGCGGTCCCCAGCCCCGTATCCCGTGTCACGGACATGGTCCGAGAGCTTGCCGTTCCCCGGACTTTTACGCCACGGGCGCTGCCCAAGGTCCTCGTTCGCTGCTACTCTGGCCGGGTCTCGATGATGGGGAGCCTCACCATGACGTTTCGAAACGCGGTCATCACCGCCGGGTTGCTGAGCGCCCTGACCCTCGGCGGCTGCGAGTGCGGCGGGCCGGTCACGGCCGAGTGTGACTCCGACTCGGACTGTGGTGAGGGCTCGCTCTGCCTCGCCGGCCGCTGTCACGCCGAGCTCGGCGACTGCCGCGACGGCGACGGCGACGGCTACCGCGACGGCGTCGCGTGTCCGGGGACCGAGACCATCGACTGCGATGACGACGACCCCGCCATCAACCCGGGCGAGACCGAGATCTGCGGTAACGGGATCGATGACAACTGCCTCGCCGGTGAAGACGAGGGCTGTCCGTGCGACACGGTCATGACCGGCGCGACGCGCGACTGCGGTCGCGGCCGCTGCGCCGGCATCCAGACCTGCGCCGCGACCGGCTGGGGCGAGTGCATCCCGCTGATCATGCCCGAGCAGGAGCAGTGCGGCGCCGACGGCATGGGCGACGGCGTCGACGACAACTGCAACGGCGAGGTCGACGACGGCTGCCTCGAGTGCCCGTCGCGCCTCGACGGCATGGGCGACGAGATCGCGTGCTTCGACGACGCCGGGATGGCGTCCTACTGCAGCTCCAACGGCGTCTGCCGCTGACGGCGCGCGCCGCCCGCGCGGTCCTCGCGCGCGGTGGATGAAGGGCTTTCTTTTCGCCCGCCCCTGGCGCACCCTCTGGCCGTCATGTCGCTGCGCTTTCCTTCCCTTCGAGCGCCCCTCGGCCTGCTCTCCGCGCTGTCCCTCCTCGCCGCCTGCGCGGGGGACGAGCGCGGCGCGGTCGTCTACGTCGACTCGGAGCTCTGCGCGGACGAGGTCCAGCTCTACCGCGTGCGCCTGACCGCGTCGGGCGTGGACGAGGTGTTCCACGCCGCGTTCTCGGAGGCGGCCTGCACCGGGCAGACGAACTGCGCGGTGGTCGACGCGGCGGACTTCCCGCTCTCGCTCCCGGTCCGCTCGGGCAGCGGCGAGGGCACCTTCGAGGTCACGGTCGACGCGCTCGACGCCGGCGAGAACAGCCTCGCCTGCGCCGCGGGTGAGCTGGAGCTCAGCCCGACCGGGATCGCCGGCGGCGTGATCGTGGTCCGGCGCGGCACCTCGGGTGCGTGCTGCGCGGCCGACGCCCTCCAGCCGGTGGCCTTCGACGAGCGCCCCGAGGCGACCACCTGCACGCCCGAGCTCGTGACGCCGCAGCAGCCCATCGAGCGCATCGCGGTCGGCGCCGCCCACGCGTGCATGATCGACGCGGAGGGCCGGGTGTTCTGCTGGGGCTCCAACGCGCGCGGGCAGCTGGGCCTCGGGGACAGCGACGACCGCCGGCAGCCGACCTTCGTGCGCGACCTCGAGCGCGCCGGGCTCACCGCCATCGACGTGGCCGCCGGTGACTCTCACACCTGCGCGGTGGTCACCGCCGACGACACCTCCTTCAACGTCTTCTGCTGGGGCGACAACGGGCAGAACCAGGTGGGCGCGGCCGACGGCGCCGCGAGCTACGACTCGCCGCGGCTCGCCCCGGGCACCGCGGGCGCCCGTCAGCTCTCGCTCGGACCGCAGCACACGTGCGCGCTCTTCGCCGATGGCCGCGTGGCCTGCTGGGGCTCGAACCAGGAGGGCGAGGCCGGGCAGGCCGACGTGAACAGCGTCCGCATGCCGACGACGGTCGAAGACGTGCCCCCGGCGATCGCGATCGCGGCCGGCGGACAGGGAGGCGCCCCGCCCGGGCCCCCGCGTCACACCTGCGCGCTGGTCCAGGACATGGGCGGCGACGCGCAGGTCTGGTGCTGGGGCTCGAACTCGAAGCGGCAGCTCGGCCGCGAGGGCATGGGCGGCGGGACGCCGGCCCAGGTCGAGGCGATGACGCTCCCGGCGAACCTGACCCAGATCGCGGCCGGCCAGGAGCACACCTGCGCCGTCGAGGGACCGGGCGGGCAGCTCTGGTGCTGGGGCCTCAACAACGCGGGCACGCTCGGCGTCCCCGCGGCGACCCAGGAGCAGCGGCCGCCGACGCCGATCATGGGCGCGGGCGAGGTCACCGCGGCGGTGGATCCGGAGGGCGCGGCGCCGCCGATGACGACGATCGCCGCGGGGGTCGCCTCGCGCTGCGTCCTGCTGGGCGACACCGGCACCCCGCACTGCTTCGGGCTCCAGCAGGACGGCCGCCTCGGCGTCCTGGCCAGCGGCATCCAGGTCGAGCCGGTCCCCGTGCAGGACGGCTTCAGCGGCTTCCAGCAGATCGGCCTGGGCCTCACCTTCGGCTGCGCCCTCCCCAGAGGCGGCGGGCTGCCGCAGTGCTGGGGCAACAACGCCAGCGGTCAGCTCGGCCGCCCGACCGGCGCGACCACGACCGAGGAGCCGCCCCAGTCGGTCGCGAGCTGCGGCTGAAGCTGTTTTTTGGAGGGTTTGGTGCAAACCCTCCCCCCATTGGGCAAAGCGCCAATGGGGCCCCCTCCCGACTCCGTCGGGGCCTCGCGCGCTTCGCGCGCTGGCCCCGCGACCCCAGCGCGGGGCGCTGGGGGCCCTGCGGCTCGCGCTCGCGCTGCGCGC
>JAYZQJ010000143.1:0-88045 GCA_036149055.1 Myxococcota bacterium
CCCTCGATCCGAGTCGACATCTGGTCTGCATGAGGCGAGCTCGGCGGAGGAGCCGGATGGTGGAAATCTCCTAGTCCGGATCTGGTGAGGGCCCCGCCTCCGTGAGGGGGCGGGGCTACTCGACAGAAGGGGGCGGGCGAGGGCGTCCGGTACACGGACGCCCGCCGGCCCCAGCTGTCCGGCGCACCGCGAGGTGACCACCCCACCCATCTGTCGCGCCGCCCCGACCCCTCTGCGTCTCTGCGCCTCTGCGAGAAATTAGACGTCCCTCGATCCCCGACACGGAGCCGCGCTGGCGCGCTCGCTCGTCTCGCACTACCGCTGCGGGATGAGCGAGCCGCTGCGCGTGCTGACCTGGAACACCGACGGGCTGAACACCACCCGCCTCGGCGCGCGCATGGAGAAGATCTGCCTGGAGATCCTCATCGGCGGGGACCTCCGGGCCGCGCTCGAGGGCCGGCCGGTGCCGCCGCCTCCGCACGTCGTCGCGCTGCAAGAGGTCGTGCACGTGGCCATGCGCGGCTACTTCGCCAAGCACCTCAGCGCGGCCGGCTTCGCCTTCTACCCGGAGGACCGCCCCGGCATCAGCGAGTACTGGGAGCTCCTCGCGGTGCGGCCGCCGTGGAGGCTGGTGCACGCCGAGCGCCGGCCCTTCGACTTCAGCCCGCTCGGCCGCGCGCTCACCGAGATCACGATCGAGGGCCCCGACGGCCGGACCCTCCGCGTCCTGACCGCGCACCTCGAGAGCCTCCGCAGCGGCCACCAGCCGCGCCTCTCGCAGGCGGCGGAGATCGACGAGGCGATGCGCGGGCGCGACGCGATCTTTCTCGGTGACACCAACCTGCGCGACGCCGAGACCCGCGAGCTCGCGCTCGAGGCGCGCGACGCCTGGGCCGAGCTCGGAGGGCCGAAGCGCGCCCGCGACACCTGGTGGCCCGAGGAGAGCGACCGCGGCTTCCGCTTCGACCGCGTCTGGCTGAGCGGCGCCCCGAAGCCCCTCTCGATGAAGACCCGCCGCCGCTCGAAGCTCAGCGACCACGCCGCGCTCGAGGCGACGATCCAGCTCTGATCGATCAGCGCTCGCGCAGGAAGAGGAAGGCCTCCTCCTTCGTCGCGATCAGCGCGCCCATCAGGTAGCCGAGCACGCCGTGCAGGTAGCCGATGAGCACGAAGCCGACGAAGGCGAGCGTCGCGCCGGTGGCGACCGGGGTGTCGATCCCGCCGATCACGATCGACACCAGCGCGCCCCCCGCCGCCAGCCCGATCCCGACCCAGACGAGCCCGCTCGCCGCGACCACCGCGAGGTACTCGAGCGGCGCCCGCACGACGCCGCGCACGACCGCGACCACGTCGAGGATGCGGGTCAGCTCCCCGCTGATGCCCTGCACCGCGAGCCCCATCGGCCAGTACGCCCACGCGAGCGCGGTGAGGAGCCCGAGCGTCAGCGCCGGGAAGCGCGCGCGGGCCAGCGCGAACAGCAGCCCGGCGAAGAGCGCGAGCAGCCCGGAGGTGAAGAGGCCGCGGAAGATGAGCGTCGTGAACGGAGGCGGCGCGAAGGTCACGTCCGGCGCCTCTCCGTCCTCGCGCCCCGACGCCGCCTGGGCCAGCCGCCCGAAGATCTCGGTGAGCGCGCCGACGCCAGCCAGCCCGAGCGTCGCGCCCAGGAGCAGGCGGCTCAGCAGCCCCGGCAGCGAGACCACGACGAAGCTCGCCGCGCCGAGCAGGCCGCACGCCAGCAGCAGCCACGCCCCCCGACCGAGCACCGGCGCGACCAGGGCCCACGGCGCCTCGCGCCAGAACGAGGGCCGCGCGTCGAGCGACGGCTCCTCCGGCGACTCGACCGGCTCGGGAGGCGGCGGCTCGGTCGACGCGACCGGGCGAGGCGGCGTCGACGGCGCGCGCCCGTCCTCGACCACCGCCTTGGCCCCCAGGGCTCGCAGCTGCTCCGCCACCCAATCGGCGTCGGCGCGCGGCGCGCCCGCGTCCAGCGGGAACATCCCCTCGACCACCTGACGCTGCGCGTCCTCCAGCGGCAGCCGCAGCGCGTCCGCGACCCGCTCCGAGTCACGCACCGGGTCGCGGAACGCGCTCGCGCGCACCCTCCAGCTCGGCGTCTTCGGCGGCTCCGACGACGCCGGCTCGGGAAGCAGGTCCGACTCCATCCGCCCACCCTGGTCGACCTCTTGCGTGCTGTCAACCGGGGTTGAGGTGGTCTCGCGCGATACTACGACACGGGCGCCTCGCAGGCGTCGGCGTCGCAGGACGCGCCGGCCCGACCGAGCAGCGCGCCGAGGCGGAGCCCCAGCTCGAGGTCGTCCTCCGGGCCGAAGCTCTGGTGCGCCAGCCGCCCGTCCCGATCGACGATCACCGTGCTCGGCGTGCCGCGCAGATCCCAGGCGCGCATCGTCCGGGGGCGCGCCATGCCCTCGTCGTGCGCGTCCACGCCGACGGGGAAGGGCACGCGCAGCTCCGAGAGGAACGCCTCCAGGCTGCGCTCACCCATCGCCTCGTGGTGCTCGAACACGGTGTGCAGCCCGACCACCAGCGCGTCCTCCGGGTCGAGCTCCTTCGCGAGCCGCATCGCCTGAGGCAGCCCCCGATAGATGCAGCCCGGGCACAGCATCTGGAACGCGTGCACGACCACCACCTTGCCTCTCAGCCCGGGCAGCGCGCCGGGGTCGCCCCCGAGCCAGCGCGTCACGTCCCAGCCGGGGACCCGCTCGCCGACCCGCATCAGAAGTCCTCCGCGCGCACGTACGGCTGGGTCCACAGGGTGATCGTGAGCAGCAGCGCCTTCAGCCAGGCCTGGTGCATCGCGTCCACCGCCGCCGGGTCCGACTCGCCCTTCTCGAGGAACGGCTTCAGCGTCGCGAAGATCGGATACACGAGCGGGATCATGTCGACGAAGCGGATGTGCTCGGCCGCGTCCACGCCGTCGGTCCGGTTCTTCTTCACCCGGTGGTGTCGGCGGCCGATCTCCGCCTGATGGTCGAGCCACGCCTGGTCGTAGCGCGCGGCGGTGGTGTCACGGATCCACTGCGCGAACCGCACCCGGACCGCCGCGAGGTAGCCCGCGTCGGGCGGCCCGCCCGGCCTCGAGAACGACGCGACCAGGTGCGGCTGCGAGGCGACGAAGCCGTACCAGACGTCCAGGATGTCCTCGATCTGCGGGGCCAGGATCTCGCCGGCGCGCCGCAGCGCCGCCTCGTCGTCGGGGCCGAACAGCGCGGTCCGCTTCATGCGCTCCAGGTCGGTCATCGGGGTGCTCTCCATCTGCCTCTCCTTTTGTTTGGACTGCTAACTATTGTGCCCGCAGGTTCACGCGGACGCTCGAGCGCGGGCCGGCTCAGCCGACCACGCGAAGGAACCGCCGCGCGATCTCCTCGGCGACGCCCGGGGGCGCGGGGACCTGATCCGGGCAGCTCACCTGGAGGTCCGCGTCGCGCAGCGGGGCGTCGACGAAGGCGCAGTGATGGGGGGCCGCCGCGTCGTCGTGCGCGAACGGGCGGAAGTGCGAGCACCCGGCGCAGGTGCGCGCGTCGAGATCTCCGCGGAGCTGGAGGCGGCGAATGATCTTCACGAGGACGCGCAGGAGCACCGCCTTCTCCTCGTCGTCGAGCGCGTCCACCACCGCCGCCACCGCGTCGGGCCAGCGCGACACCGCCGACGCCTCCCGCCGGCCCCGCGGGGTGAGCGAGAGCGCGAGGGCCCGCGCGTCGTCGGCCGCCTTGTGCTTGCGGACGAGGCCCTTGTCGATGAGCGTCGTGACCGCCTTGCTCGCGGTGGCCGGCCGGATCCCGAGCGCCCGGGCCACGTCACCGAGGCGCGGCGGCTCCGGCGCCGAGGCGACCAGCGCGAGGATCTGCCCCTGGGTCGGGGTGAGCCCGCGCGGACCGGCCTCCGCCCAGGCGTCCCGCCGGAGCACCCGGCTCAGCTGCACGAGCCCATCCGCGATCTTCGCCGCTACCGCGCTCATCGTTTAGCAATGCTAAGTTTGTTCGCCTCGGCGCGCAAGCCCCCACTGTTCCGGCTGGTGGCCGTGTGATGAGATGGGCCCATGCGTCGCGCCCTCGGCCTCCTCTCGCTCCTGCTCCCCTCGGTCGCCTTCGCCACCCCCGGCCCGGACAGCGTGGTGGTCATCGCCAACGCGGACATCCCCGAGAGCGTGGCCCTGGCCGAGCGCTACGCGCGCGAGCGCAGCGTCCCGCCCAACCAGGTGTGCGCGCTCTCGCTCCCCGACGCCGACACCATCGACCTCGCCGACTACGAGGCGCGGCTGCTCACGCCGCTGCGCGCCTGCCTCGACGACGGCGGCGCGCGGGATCGGATCGAGGCGGCGCTCCTGGTCCGCGGCGTGCCGCTCCGGGTGCGTATCCCGGTCGGCGACGCGCAGCAGATCGTGAGCACCGCGGCGGCGCTGATGCTCTGGGACAGCGCGCGGGACGACGGGACCCCGGTGCTCGGCCAGGCGCCCGGCCGGGACGCGGACTGCGGCGGCCGCAGCTGCCTCGCCGCCACCTGGCCCAACGTCTACCGGGGCGGCCTCGCCTTCGAGCCCGGGTTCGAGCAGGCGTCCGGCGGCGTCGTCTGGCGGCCGATCCTCGTGACCCTGCTGCACGCCCGGAGCTACGCCGACGCCGAGCGCCTCATCGACAGCGCGCTCGACGCCGAGGCGATGGCCCCGCCGACCGGCGAGATGCTCTTCATGGAGGGCCGCGACCCGGCGCGCGGCGCGCTCGACGTCCAGTACGACCGGGTCATCGCGGAGCTCGAGACCCGCGGCTTCACCGCCGCCCGGGTCCCCTTCGACGCCGACCTCACCGGGCGCACCCTCGCCGCCTTCTTCACCGGCACCGCCACGCTGGGCGAGACCATCGAGGGCAACACCTACCTGCCGGGCAGCCTGGTCGACAACCTCACCAGCTTCGGCGCGGCGCCGCGGAACTTCGAGGAGACCGGCGAGAGCCAGGTCTCGATCGCGCGCTGGGTCGAGCGGGGCGCGGCGGGCGTGCACGGCACCGTCGCGGAGCCGCTCAACAACTGCTTCCCGAGCCGCGACCTCCTGCTCGCCTACGTCGACGGGGCCACCCTCGCCGAGTCCTTCCACTCGCGGTTGCCCTTCGCCTACTGGCGCAACGTGGTCCTCGGCGACCCGATGGCGGCCCCCTACGCCCAGCGCCCGGTCGTGACCGTCGAGGGCGTGACCGACGGCGAGTCCCTCGAGGGCGCGGCCGCGATCACCGTGACCGCCACCGATCCCGCTGGCCGCGGCGTCGCCTGGATCGCGCTCTACCTCGACGGCGTCGAGCTCGCGCGCGCCGACGGCGACCGCCTCGAGCACTGCCTCGTCGCGCCCGCCGGCGCCGGCCAGCAGCTCCTCGCCGTCGCCCGCGCCGCCCCGGACGACACCCTCGCCCGCCCCTACCAGCCCAAAGGCTGGCGCGCCCTCACCCTCGACTCCGGCGGCGCCGCCACCGAGTGCGCCGCCCCCGACGCCGGCCCCCCGCTCGACGCCGCCACCCCGCCCGACGCCTCCGTCCCTCCCGACGGCGGACCCACCCCCTCCGAAGCCGGCTGCGGCTGCCGCGCCGCGGGCCGCCCCTCCGGCTCCTGGCTCGCGCTCCTCGTCCTCGCCGCGCTCTGCGCCCGGAGACGCCGCGCCCGCGCCTCCTGACTATCGAGACGAGCCATCATGACGCGGAATGACGAGGACTCGCCCACCATTCGCTGTCGGATCCACGGAGCGAGGCGGGCGTCGGTGGTCTGCGGTCACATGGTCGGCTGCACGGAGCCGGTCGGCTTCGTCGAGAACAGCTCGGACCCGGATGATCTCCAGGGGTGGTGCCGACAGTGCGAAGCCGTCTTCCTGAAGGAAGGCGGGATGACGGAGACCTTCCTGACCTTCAACCGGATGAGCGTGGTGTGCGCCGAGTGCTACGCGACGTTGAAAGCCCGACACTCATCGATGGACTGAACCTCATGATGGAGAGGTCCAGAGTCCAAAAATCCGTGGACATCCAGGCCATCGACCACGCCCTCGGGCGTCGCGGCTCGCAGCCGAGACCGCTGGAAGCGGGCCTTCGTCCCGACGAACGCAGACAGCTCCTCGGTGACGCGCTCTGCTTCCCCGATCGTGAGCTCCCCACGGGCGAGTTGGCCGAATGGGCTGTCGCCCTTCTCGGCCTGGAGAAGGACGTGACGGTCAGGGCAGCAGTCGCCGCTCTGGAACGAGCAACGGCGATGGCACCAGTCGGGTCGCCCGACATCGACTTCGTGAGAAGGGTGATCGACGCGATCCATGCATGGCTCGACAGCCCGAGAGACATCGCGGACCTCCGCCGCCTCGGGGAGCTCTGGTGGACCCTCGTGAGACACCCGCCGGACGCCGCGCGCACGCCGCTCGGGGACGCAGCCTGCATGGCTTGGTGGGTGGCGGGCTACGATCCCGAGGGATGGGGAGATCCGCCCGAGGACGCGGCACAGCTCGAGATCTGGCTGAGTGAAGCGGCGGACAATCGGGGCGGGATCGTCGACGTGTTCAGCCTCGTGCAGCAGGCCGTAGCAGCCGAGGAGCACGGCACGTTGGTCGAGAGCGTGCGCGCAGTGGTGTCTGCTTGGCGCGCCGAGTCGGACTGACCGCGTGGCTTCTGGGGACCCCTGCGACGCGCCTTGCCGAGAGACGAGGAGACGGAACGACAAACGCCCGCCTTCCCGCAGCCGTCGTCGCGTGGAGCTGAGGGGATCGAACCCCTGACCTCATGACGGCCGCTCGAGTGATGCGGGCTACGAACGCCATCGGTCATGGTCGAGTGGCCTTCGGGCCAGTCGAGGGCTGAGAGCTCGTCGGCGACGAAGGCGCGGTGCCGCAGGCCGAGTAGCCGAGCAGTCTTCCCGGGAGTACGGTGGAAGCTCGCATGCAAAGAATCATGACGCTCGGACTGCTCGCGCTGCTCTCGTCGTGCGCCGCCACCCACGAGGCGGGGGCAGACGGAGGAGTGGAGGTCGTCACCTCGACTCTGGAGTTCGCCTGTTCGAGTGAGTCGCACCTCGTCCACCTCCAGGTCGCGGCCCGCCCCGTAGACGGAGAAGGGTGTCTCCTCATGCAAGTCAGTCTTCGACCTGAGGAGCGCAACGAGGTCTCGGCAGAGCAGCTGGTAGGGAGCTCGGTGTTCTCGCCGGCCAGCTGTGCCGAGGCGCGTGGGGAAGACCCTGGTGCGCTTACCCGGATGGAGTCGGGCGAGGGCGTCCTGCGTTTCACCTACGGCCCGGTCATCGGCCTGCCGCGAGACCTCGCCGCCGACATCACATTCGTCGCGGAAGATGGCCGGTGGTTCCGAGTCTCGGGCGAGATCGCGAGAGCTGGCGGGGACCTGTGCCCCTAGCGCTGGGGCGCCCCGTCGTCCGAGCCTCGAGCGCTCCATCCCGGAGACGACACGACCTCCACATTCTGGCGGAGTACCGCGTCGCCGCGCTGAAGTCTTCTACTCACCACCGGACACGGCAACGTGGGGCGCCCACGGCACACGGCCGTCCCAGACTACGGTAGGCATGTGGACATCCCGAGCACTCGGACGTCGAGCGACTCGCGGCCGCCGTCCTCGAGCTCGAGGGCGAGGTGCGCTTCCAGGTCCCAGCGGTCTCCGGGGACCCGCCACACCGTGATCGCGCCCTCCGCTCGAGTCACGGCGGCCCCGCTCGTGGCGTACTCTCCCTCACGGAGCCGGTCGCACGCGAGACCAAGACGAGACGCCGCGACGAGCCCGTAGCCCGGAGACACCTCCACGTCCCCATCCACCGTCCAGCGCTCACCCTCGACGACGGCGACGCTGATGGCGAGGCAGGACGCTGGGTCCGCCGCCGGGGCCGTCACGGTCAGGAGGGTCGTGTCCCCGAACGAGACGCAGCCCGCTCCCTCGCCCACGGGGCCGCCGGCGTCCGTAGGATTGCGCTCGTGCGAGGCCGCGCAGCCGGAGAGCAGGAGGGCGATCGCGCCGACGGCGGGCGCCAAGTAGGAGTTCTTCATCACACCAACCCGTTCTCATGCATCGTCACCGCCCTCGTCCCCTGCTGCAATGGGCAGGGGACGGACGCGCGGAGGCCCCGCCCGAGCACGCTCGGACGGGGCCTCTCTGGTCCTAGCGGAGATCAGGCCTCGGGGGCCGGCGGGTCGAGCTCGGGCATGGGCTCGTCGAGATCGACGACGGGCTCCTCCGGCTCGGTGGGCTCGGGCTCGCTCACGTCGCGGGCGCGGCGGCTCCGGGCGCGCTGCGCGTCGATCGGGGCCATCGCGGTGAGGAAGCGCTGGCGGCTCTCGGGGTCGTCGCGGTCGAGCTCGCCCACCATCAGGCGGCCGTACTCGGCGATGGCGAAGGACAGCTCGCCGAGCGCCTTGCGCAGGGCGGTGGTGTCCTGGGGCTCGGGGGCGTTGTCGTTCAGGCCGAGCGCGGTGCCGAAGGCCTCGTGCGCGGAGCGGATGAAGGGGAGGAAACCGACGCCGGCGATGGCCTCGATCTCGGGCAGGAGGTTGCGCTCCTCGATGCGCTTGAGCGCGAGGTCGCTGCCGACCCACTGGTCGGGGTACGTGAAGCGGAGGAACTCACCGTCGGCCGGGAAGACCTGGCTGAGGAGGGCCTCCGCGCGGTTGGCGCCGTCGGTGCCGAGCAGGCGGGCGTGCGACTTCAAGCAGTCGCGGAGGGCCAGCCAGCCGGTGTCGAGCATGACGTCGAGGCGGCGGATGTTGCTGGGGGAGGCGGTGGCGCGGCGGTCGATGCTGAGCCGGACCACCTCGGCGAGCTCCCGGACCATGGCGAGCGCGGCGCGGAGCCGCGCCCCCAGGTCGGCCGGGGCCGCGTCCAGGAGGGCGCGGGCCACGAAGAGCGCGCGCATGGCGCTCAGCCGGGCGGGGGTGACGTACGGGGCGATGTCGATGGTCTGCATGGACGCTCCTGTGGCGACGGCGCCAGCTCGACCCTTCGCCGAGGTGTTCCACCGCGCTCGCGTCGCTTCATCGAGGCTTCGCCGACGAAGTTTCCGCGGCCGCGCAGAAAAATCGCTCTCGGGAGCCTTCGAAACGCGCCCGCCTCTGCAGAACGGTACTTTTCTTCCTGAAATCGAGGGCGCTCACGGAGATCGAGACACGCTCTCGACTGGCGTGGAGGCGCGCCCGGAAAACGTCGTGAGTTTGACATTTTGTCAGTTTTTCCGTCGCAGTTGAGAAGCCCTATCGATCTCCGGGCGCCCGCACGCGCAGAACGCCGTGGGTAACGATCTCCGGGCGCGCCCCTGCTCCAGACGTTGTCGAGAGCGTTTTTTCATGGCGCGCTCGTGCAGAACGCTGACGGAAGACCTCACCACTGCAGGCGCGCGGAGAGGGTGATCTGGGTGCTGTCCGGGAGACGGGGCTCGGCGCGGGTGGTCGCCGCGTGTCGCGCCTCGAGCATCGGGCCCATCGAGCCGCCCTCCACCGCGAAGGCGAGGCCGAGCCGGAGGGCGGCCTCGAGGCGCAGTCGCTCGCCGACGAAGCCGGTGCCGTAGCGGAGGTGGCCGAGGCCCTCCCACTCGGCGATGAGGCGCACGTCTCCGAGCGTCAGGCCGGCGCCGAAGCGGGCGCCGAGGGTGGGGCCGACGTTCAGGTGCGGGTCGGTCTGGCCGCCGAACGCGGCGTGCAGGCTGCCGCCGGCGAGCAGCTCCACCCAGATCGGCGCGTCCGGCGGGGTGAGCTGGACCATCGCCAGCCAGAGCGCGTCCACCTCGAAGTCGACCCCGGTGCACGCGGCGCGGGAGTGGGTCCGCCCTTCGAGGCCGAGCCACGGCGCCGCGCCGAGGTACGCGCCGGCGTTCGAGACGAAGAGCACGCTGTGCGGCGCGCTCTGGTAGCCCATGCCCAGCTGCCAGCCGCCCGCGCCCGGGCGGGATCGCGCGTCGGGCTGCAGCAAGGTCGGCGCGGCCAGGGCGCCCGCGGCGAGCGAGCCGAACACCAGCCCGATTCCGAGCGGGGCCTCGTGCCGTCCGCCGCACTCGGTCTCCGGCTGGAGCTGCGCGTGCGCGGGGGCGGCGAGGCCGAGGAGGGCGACGATGGAGAGGAGGCGAAGCATCGCCCCGCGCCTCTTCAGCCTCCGTGCCAGCAGCCCCCGCCGCCGCGCGTCGACCCGGGTGAGCGCTCCGCTTCACGGGGCGTGCAGCGAGCGCCGCGCGACATCGATGTCACGCGGGGTGCGAGGCCATCGGGGAGATCGATGAAATGAATAGGATCGTCCCCGTCGGCGCGTGCCCGCGGTGATCGAGGGAGGGCGGCGTGACGGGAGGGCACGTCAGACGGAGCTTCTCGGGCACGGGGGGTGGGCAGGGCGTTCAGTCTCCGCAACCGGTCTCCCCCGTCTCCTCCACGCAGAGACAGCCGCCGCAGCCGTCGGCGATCATGCGCCAGGCGCCGTCGCAGCACTGGTAGCTCGCCGAGCAGGCGGTGTGGGCGTAGCGGCCGCCGAAGCTGTGGACGCAGCTGGCGCCCGCGGGGGGCGGGGGATCGGTGGGCGGGTCGCCGACCTCGATCTCGACGGTGCGGCCGAGGCTCTCGAGGCCCGCGCGATCGATGGCGCTGATCGCCCAGCGGCCGCGCCAGAGGGTGAAGGTCGCCGTCGCCGCCGGGACCAGGCGCTCGAGCTGCCAGGCGCCGTCCTGCTCGCGGTAAGCGGCGAAGTGGCGGAGGTCGTCCGGGCCGGTGACGGTCACGTCGGCGCCGTCGACGGTCACGAGGGGCGTGGGCACCGCGCCGGTCGCGTCGACCAGGGCCGGGGTGGCGGTCGGCCGGGCGTAGAATTCGTCGGCGAGCATCGAGGCGAAGCCCAGGCGGTCCTCGTCGAGCGGCTCGATGTGGTAATGAATGTTGCCCGCCGCGTCGGGCTCCGCCTGGGTGAGCGAGACCTGGGTGCGCAGCTCCTCGACGCTCCACTCCGCCGCGCTGCCGAGCTGCGCGGTGTAGTTGCCGATGAAGAGGGTGCGCCCGTGCTCGGCCGCCCGGTCGGCCCACCACGCGAGCAGGCGATCGTAGGCCTGGCCGCTGCGGGTGGTCGGCCAGTAGAGCTGCGGCGCGACGTAGTCGAGCCAGCCCTCCTGCATCCAGCGCATCGGGTCGGCGAAGAGCGCGTCGTAGGGATCGAGCCCCCGGATGCCCTCCGGCATGCCCGGCCGGTAGATGCCGAACGGCGAAATGCCGAAGCGCACGTCGGGGCGCAGGCTCTCGACCAGCTCGTGCACCGCGCGCACCATCCGGTGCACGTTCTCCCGCCGCCAGTCGTCCCGCTCGAGCGCGCCGCCGCCCGAGCGGTAGGCGGCGTAGGTGGCGTCGTCGTCGAAGCTCCAGCCCGACTCGGGGTAGGGGTAGAAGTAGTCGTCGAAGTGGATCCCGTCGACGTCGTAGCGCTCGAGCACGTCGCGGATCACCGTCAGGGTGTGGGCGAGCCCCTCGTCGCTGCCGGGGTCGATCCAGTGGTAGTTGCCGTAGCGGCGCACCATGCCCGGGCGCGCGTTCACCACGTGGCCCGCCGAGGCGACCGAGGTGTCGCTGGTGGTCAGCGCCCGGTAGGGGTTGAGCCAGGCGTGCAGCTCCAGCCCGCGCGCGTGGGCCGCCTCGATGGCGAAGGCGAGCGGGTCGTAGCCGGGGTCGGCGCCCTGGGTGCCGGTGAGGAAGCGGCTCCAGGGCTCGTGCGGCGAGTCGTAGAAGGCGTCCGACTCGGCGCGGATCTGGAGGAAGATGGCGTTGAGCCCCGACGCCCGCGCGGCGTCGAAGAGCCCCTCGAGCTCGGCGCGCTGGGCGGCGGCGCTCAGCCCGGTCCGGCTCGGCCAGTTGATGTTCCAGACGGTGGCGATCCAGGCGCCGCGGAGCTCGCGCGGGTGCCCGACGACCGCGGTGTCGGCGGGCGGCGGCTGCGCGTCCGGTCCGGCGTCCGGGGCGCTCGCGTCGCGACCCGCGTCGGCGACCGGGCTCGCGTCGCGGTCGGGCGTTCCGGCGTCGGGCGCCGCAGGCTCACCGCAGCCCAGGAGCGCCGCGACGAACAACCAGGGGAGGGCTCTCGGCACCGGCCGACGATAGCCCAACTGGGGGCGGCCGTCTGGATCGGTGCCGGATCGCGCAGCTTCGTGCCGATGCGCGCTTAGTTGTGCCACGTGAGAAAGCTCACGTAAAGCCCCGTTTCCGGCTTTAGCGACGCGCTCCCGTTGAGCGGGGGGCCGGCGCCGGTCTTGTAGGGACAAGCCCTCCAGGTGGCACACCTACGAGGGACTTGAGGTATTCCGCCGTTCTCCGATCATCGCATTCATGTTGGAATTGCCCTCGCTTCGCTCAGGCCTGTCAGCCGCTGTCCTGCTCCTCTCGACCACACTGGCGGCGCCCCTGGCCGCCCAGGACATGGACGGCGACGGCGTCCCCGACAGCCGGGACGTCTGCCCCACCACCAGCATGGGCCTGATGGTCGACGGCGCGGGCTGCGACGCGTTCTGCGAGGTCGTCGACGACACGACCGACGTCTACCTCCGCTCCCGGCTGCTCGAGGTCGGGACCGCGGCCGGCGCCTCGTTCGGCTCCTCGGGCAGCCCGCCGGCCGGCTGGCACCCGCGGTCGTCGACCACCGGCGGCACCCAGCTCGGCTTCGTCGCCGACCCGGACCGCACCGACTGGATGATGTACCACGGCGACTTCTTCGTGCCGGGCACCCCCGAAGAGGGCTTCGGGATGTCCATCGCCGGCGTGAACTACTTCAACAGCACGCTGCGGGGCGCCAACGGCATCCCCGGCTCGTTCACCGGGACGCGCGTCGAGTGTCGGCCCCTGGTCTGCGGGCAGCGCGGCGGCGGCGCGGTGTTCTGGTCGGGCACCCGGGCCGGCGTGGACGTGGACCACACCTACTCGGTGCTCAACGAGGGCCTCTTCATCCTCGTGGAGGTCACGCTCACCAACAACAACCTCCTGCCCGCCACGGTGACCTACTTCCGGAACGTCGACCCGGACAACATGCAGACGATCACGGGCAGCTTCGACACGACCAACACGATCGTCAGCCAGGGCGACGGCACCGCGAGCTCGGTCGCGCACGTCTCCGCCACCACCACCGGCCCCGACTCCTACCTCGCGCTCATCTCGAACGACCCCGACGCGCGCGTCAGCACCGGCGGCTTCACCAACCGCGACGGCGACGACATCTGGGACTGCACCGGGCCCGGCTTCCTCTGCACCCCCGGCGCCAGCCGCACCGACGACGAGGCGATCAGCCTCGCGGTGCGCAAGACCATCGCGCCCGGCGACTCGGTCACCTTCTTCTACGCCTACACCCTCGACGCGGTCGAGGTCGCGACCGCCGCCGCCTGCACCACCCCCGCGGTCTGCGGCGACTCGGTCGTCGAGGGCACCGAGAGCTGCGACGACGGCAACACCATGCCCGGCGACGGCTGCGACGCGACCTGCGCGATCGAGCCCGGCTACGACTGCATGGGCGCGCCCTCGATGTGCGCCCCGATCTGCGGCGACGGCATGGTCCTCATGGGCGAGGGCTGCGACGACGGCAACACGATGGCCGGCGACGGCTGCAGCCCCGGCTGCACGGTGGAGCCCGGCTACGCCTGCATGGGCATGCCCTCGAGCTGCTCGGAGGTCTGCGGCGACGGCGTGGTCACCGCGGGCGAGGCCTGCGACGACGGCAACGTGATCCCCGGAGACGGCTGCGGCATGGGCTGCACCGTGGAGCCGGGCTACGCCTGCATGGGCTCGCCCTCGAGCTGCTCGGAGGTCTGCGGCGACGGCGTGGTCACCGCGGGCGAGGGCTGCGACGACGGGAACGCGATGGCCGGTGACGGCTGCAGCGCCGCCTGCGCGGTCGAGCCGGGCTTCGTCTGCACCGGCGCGCCCTCGAGCTGCGCGCGCTGCTTCGACAGCATGAGCGGCATGGGCACCGACCTCGGCTGCACCATGGGCGCGCCCTACTGCGTGGGCAGCGGCACGAGCGCCTTCTGCGCCGCCTGCGAGGACGACACCAGCGGCGGCACCGACCTCGGCTGCACCGCGGCCGCGCCGGTCTGCGACACCTCGGGCGCGCCGATGCACGTCTGCGTGAGCTGCGAGGACACCGCGAGCGGCGCCGGCGTGGACAACGGCTGCTCGGCCGCCACCCCGGTCTGCGGCGCGACGATGGGCGGCGCGCCCGCCTGCTTCGAGTGCGCGATCGACGACCACTGCGGCGTCGGCACCGTCTGTGACCCGAGCGGCTCCTGCGTGCCCGGCTGCACCGACGACGCCGACTGCGCGGCGACCCCGGCCACCCCGGTCTGCGACGTCTCCACCCGCATGTGCGCCGAGTGCCTCACCGCGGCCGAGTGCCGGGGGACCGAGGTCTGCGGGCCGATGAACACCTGCCAGTCGAGCGACACCGACGGCGACCTCGTGCCCGACGCGGACGACGACGACGACGACAACGACGGCATCCCGGACGCGGAGGAGATCGACCCGGCGCTCCTCGGGGACAGCGACGACGACGGCATCCTCGACTACGAGGACGCGTCGATCGTGAGCTGCACCGACGCGGGCGGCGACGGCGTCTGCGACGAGCTGCCGATGAACATCGACTTCGACGGCGACGGGGTGGCGAACCACCTCGACCTCGACGCCGACGGAGACGGGATCGCGGATCTCGTCGAGGGCGGCGGCGTGGACGCCGACGGCGACGGACGGGCGGACGCCTTCGTCGACGCGGACGGCGACGGCCTGCACGACCCCTACTTCGCGGCCCCGCTCCCCCTGCCGAGCTCGGACGGCGACGCGAGCCCCGACTTCCTCGACCGCGACGCGGACGGCGACGGGCTCACCGACACCTTCGAGGCGGGCGGCACCGACGCGGACGGCGACGGGGTGCCCGACGGCGCGACCGACTCGGACGGCGACGGCCTCGCCGACTCGCTCACCGGCGGCGGCGCGCTGCCCACCCCGGACACCGACGGGGACATGACCCCCGACTACCAGGACCCCGACGCGGACGGCGACGGCATCCCCGACGCGATCGAGGGCACCGACGCGGACGGCGACGGCGCGGCGGACATCACCCCGGTCTCCGTCGACACCGACGGCGACGGCCTCGACGACGCCTTCGACCCCGGCTGCGCGGCGGCCGGCGACTGTGGCGGCGTGATCGGCATGAGGGCCACCACCCCGAACCGCGACGGTGACGGCCCGGCCGACTGGCGCGACGTCGACAGCGACGGCGACGGGATCACCGACGGCGTCGAGTGCCCGATGCCGGCGCGCTGCGCCGACTCCGACATGGACGGCACCCCCGACTACCTCTCGACCGACGCGGACGGCGACGGCATCGAGGACGCGATCGAGGGCCACGACGCCGACTTCGACGGCGTCGCCGACGTGACCCCGAGCGGCGTCGACACCGACGGCGACGGCCTCGACGACGCGTTCGACGCGGACTGCGCGGACGCGGCGGCCTGCGGCGGCGTGATCGGCGTGGTCGCGCCGGTGCCCGACCTCGACACCGACGGCCGGCCCAACTTCCAGGATCCGGACGACGACGGCGACGGAATGGACACCGCCACCGAGCGTCAGGACGCGATGGACTACACCGGCCCGGCCGCCGACCCGACCGACGTCGACGAGGACGGCCTGCCGAACTGGTACGACGACAACTCCGACGGCGACATCGCGAGCGACCGCACCGAGAGCGGCGGTGACCGCGACGAGGACGACAACGGGATCCTGGACTACCTCGACCCCGACTTCGCCCCGGCCGACACCGACATGGACGGCGTCATCGACACCGTCGAGTGCCCGCCCCCGGCCCGGCCCGACGCCGGTGACTGCCCGGACAGCGACGGCGACGGCATGCCCGACTACGACGACACCGACGACGACGGCGACGGCATCCCCACCGCCGACGAGGAGACGGGCGGGCCCGACTCCGACGGTGACGGCGTCCCGAACCGCCTCGACCTCGACTCCGACGACGACGGCATCGCCGACAGCGTCGAGGGCGGCGGGGACACCGACGGCGACGGCCGCGCCGACGCCTACGACCTCGACGCGGACGGCGACGGGCTGCTCGACGTCATCGAGGGCGGCGGCGCCAGCTTCGACGCGGACGGCGACGGTCGCGTCGACGACGGGACCGACGCGGACATGAACGGCTTCGCCGACGTGGTCGACGGCGGCGCGGGCGGCATGACGCTGCCGGTGCCGGACACCGACGGCGACGGCGCCCCGGACTTCCAGGACACCGACTCGGACGGCGACGGCGCGCCCGACGCGACCGAGGCGCACGACCAGAACGGCGACGGCCAGCCCGACGTCACCCCGAGCGGGACCGACGCCAACGGCGACGGCCTCGACGACGCGTACGACCCGACGATGGGCGGCACCGCGGCGACCCAGCCCGACACCGACGGCGACGGCACCCCGGACGTGCGGGACGTCGACGACGACGGCGACGGAATTCACACCCGCTTCGAGGGGCCGCCCACGCAGGACACCGACGAGGACGGCACCCCGGACTACCTCGACCCCGACGACGACGGCGACGACGTCCCGACGGCCGAGGAGAACGGCGACCCGAACGGCGACGGCGACCCGAGCGACGCGCAGGACGGCGACGGCGACGGCATCCCGGACTACCTCGACCCCGTGGACGACGGCACGCCGACCGGCGGCGGCGTCTCCGGCGGCGCGCTGTGCGCGGCCACCCCGGGTCGCGGCGACCTCCCCCTGGTCCTCCTCCTCGCCGCGGCGATGGTGGGCCTCCTCGCGAGGCGTCGCCGCTAGGCCGCGCCCCCCTCATCGACTCGAGAAGACCAGAGGACTCTCCCGATGAATACGCTTCGTACGGTTACTTTCCTTGCGCTGCTCGTGACGCTCGTCGCTCCGCAGGCGGCGAGCGCGCAGTCCGGCACCCTCAACCGCTTCCGCCCGTCCGAGACGACGGAGGACGACTTCCACCTCAGCCGGCCCGGTGACTTCGGCCACGTCCGGCTCAGCGCGCAGCTGCACGTGGACTACGGGCTCAACCCGCTGGTCTGGGAGTCGATGCGCGGCAGCAGCGACTCCGAGGCCTTCTCGCTCGTGGAGCACCAGCTCACCGGCACCCTCGGGCTCGGCTTCGGGCTCTTCGACCGCCTGGTGATCTACGCCGGGCTGCCGATCACGCTCGTGATGGACGGCGAGACCGGCGCGGAGGCCATGATGACCGGCGTGCCGCTCGCGGACGGCGCCGGGCTCGGCGACGCCTACCTGGGCGCGCGGGTCCGGCTCTTCGGCGACGACGACGACGTCGGCACGCTCGGCGCGCAGGTCACCGCGACGTTCCCGACCTCGATCGACGGCAACTACCGCGGCGAGCCCTTCCTGACGGCCCACCCCGAGCTGCTCGGGGAGCTCCGCCCGGTCGACGGCCTGCGCATCGTGCTCAACGTCGGCGCGCTGCTGCGCGAGGAGACGAGCGCGACCACCAACCTCCAGTTCCGCCACGAGCTCACCTACGGCCTCGGCCTGGGCTACGCGGTCTGGCGGGACGAGGCGGCGCCCCGCACCCACCTCGACCTCACCGCGCAGATCTACGGCGCGTCGGCCTTCGCCCTCTTCGGCGAGCGCGACGGCACCGCCCTCGAGGCGACCGCGGGCGCGAAGTTCTTCCACGAGAGCGGCGTCGTGGCGGGCCTCGCGGCCGGCCCCGGCCTCGCGCGCGGCTTCGGCAGCCCGGACCTCCGGGTGATCGCCACCGTCGGCTGGGCGATGCCCGAGCCGGAGGACGCGGTCGACGGCGACCGCGACGGCGACGGAATCCGCGACTCGGTCGACGAGTGCGACGACCAGCCCGAGGACGTCGACGGCTTCCAGGACGAGGACGGCTGCCCCGACGCGGACAACGACGGCGACGGCATCCTCGACGAGGCGGACCAGTGCCCGATGGAGCCGGAGACGGTCAACCAGGTCGACGACGCGGACGGCTGCCCCGACGAGGTCGGTGACCGCGACGGCGACGGCATCGACGACACCGCCGACCAGTGCCCCGACGATCCGGAGGACGCGGACGGGCACGAGGACGAGGACGGCTGCCCCGACCCCGACAACGACGACGACGGCGTGCTCGACGGCGTGGACGAGTGCGTCAACGAGCCGGGCGTGGTCGAGAACCGCGGCTGCCCGGACACCGACCGCGACGGCGACACGGTGGTCGACCGCCGCGACAACTGCCCCGACGAGCCCGGCACGGTCGAGAACCAGGGCTGCGCCGAGCGCCAGCAGGTGGTCATCGAGGAGGGGCGGCTCGAGATCCTCGACCACGTCTACTTCCGCACCAACCGCGCGGCCATCCAGCGCCGGAGCTACGCGCTCCTGCTCAACGTGGCCCGCGTCATCAACGCCCACCCCGAGATCACCATGATCCACGTGGAGGGTCACACCGACAGCCGCGGCCGCCGCGAGCGCAACATGGAGCTCAGCCAGCAGCGCGCCGAGGCGGTGGTGGAGTTCCTGGTCGAGCGCGGCGACGTGGACCCGAGCCGCCTCGAGGCGCACGGCTACGGCCCGGACCGCCCGGTGGTCGAGAACGCGAGCTCGCGCGCGGAGCACGCCCAGAACCGCCGCGTCGAGTTCAACATCCCCGGCAGCGACATCGAGCGTCGCGACAGCGGCCCGGGCGCCGACACGATCGACCGCTGATCAGGGCTCGTCGGTCGGATCCCAGGCCAGGTGGAGGCCCGCCTCGAGCGCATCGAGGCGGGCCATCTGCGTTTCGGAGAGGGTGAAGTCGAAGACCGACGCGTTCTCGTCGATGCGCCGCTGGTTCACCGACTTGGGCAGCGCCACGAAGCCGCGCTGGAGCGACCACCGGAGCAGCACCTGCGCCGGGGTGCGGGAGACCTCGTCGGCGACCGCTCGCACCGTGCGATCGTCGAGCTTCTTCGCCTTGGTCAGCGGGCTGTAGGCCTCGACCACGATCCCGTTCGCGCGGCACCAGTCGACCGCGTCGCGCTGCTGACAGAAGGGGTGCAGCTCGATCTGGTTCACCGCCGGCATCACCTCGCAGCTCTCGGCCAGCTCCTCGAGGTGACGCACCATGAAGTTGCTGACCCCGATCGCCTTGGCGAGGCCGTCGGCGAGGATCGTCTCCATCGCGCGCCAGGTCTCGCGCCGCTCCGCCTTCGGCGGCCAGTGGATCAGGTAGAGGTCGACGAAGTCGAGGCCGAGCGCCTCGAGGCTCTCGTGGCAGGCGGCGAGCGTCGCGTCGTAGCCGTGGTGCCGGTTCCAGAGCTTGGTGGTGACGAAGAGCTCGCCCCGGGGCACGCCGCTCGCCTGGATCCCGATCCCGACGTCGGCCTCGTTCCGGTAGACGTGCGCGGTGTCGATGTGTCGGTAGCCGCGCTCGAGCGCCCAGATCACCGCGTCCTGGGTCTCGCGGCCCTTCGCGGCGCGGTAGACGCCGAGGCCGAGGCGGGGGATCGGCCGGCCGTGGGGCAGGTCGACGGTGGTCTGCAGATCGGTCACCGGCGCAATGTAGCGGTAGACTGCCCGGGCATGTGGCGCGCGCTCGCGATCCTGACCTTGCTGACCGGCTGCTCGATGGAGGGCCCGGCGGAGAAGGCCGAGGCCCTGAGCCTCGCCCGGCAGGCCGCGCGCGCCGGCGATCACGCCGAGGCGGCCCGGGCGTACCGGCGCGTGACCGAGGTGGACGCGGGCTCCGTCGAGGCCTGGTCGGGCCTCGCGCGGGCCGAGCTGCGGAGCGGCGTCGACGCCCGGGAGAGCGCGCGTCGCCTGCTCGACCTCGACGACTCGGTGGACGCCCTCGAGCTGCTCGGCCACGCGCTGCTGCGCGCCGGGGACGCGGAGGGCGCCGCGGCCCGCCTCGAGCGCGCCTACGCCCGCGACCCTCGGCGTCACCGCCTCTGCTTCCCGCTCGCCCGGGCGCTCGAGCGCGCCGGCCGCGGGACCCCGCTCCACTACCAGCGCTGCGCCGACCGCGGCGCGCTCGAGGCGGCCTCGCTCCTGGCGGCCACCCGGCTCAGCCTCGACGGCCTCGGGGACGATCCGGTGCCGCACCGCGTCTCGATGACCGTCGACCGCGTCCGCCCCGACCTCGACCGCGCCCAGGCGGCCGCCCACACCGCCGCCGAGCGCAGCGCCGTCGCCGCCCTCCGCGCCCGGGTCGAGCGCCTCCTCCGCCGCGCCGGCGGCTACGTCTCCCTCGAGGACGTCCGCGCCCAGGCCGCAGCCCTCGAGGCCGACGCTCCGTCCTGCGCGCCTACCGGACCGCGCACACCGTCCGGACCGTGACCTCGCCGAGCGTCGCGGTCCGGACCCGATCGGTCCGCCGGTAGGCGTCGAGCGTCTCCGTCCAGCCGGCCTCCTCCATCTTGCGCCGCCAGAGGGCCCGCGCCTCGGCCGACGGGGCCCAGACGTAGACGCGCTTCAGGCCCGCGGGGAACGGGATGATCTCGTGCAGGATCGCGTGCCGCCGGAAGTCGAGTGAGCGGCCATCGAGCAGGACCTCGTCGCCGAAGGTGAACAGCGTGGACCCGGGCTCCGTGATCGGCGCGCAGCGAGCGCGGAGGGTCGACGGGAGGCTCGAGCCGCTCTCCAAGCCGCCGCGGTCACTTTGGAGCGACCGCGCCGCGGAGACGTCGCGCGCGTGGTCGCGGGTCCAGGCGAACGCCGTCGCGCCCACCGCGAACACCAGCCCCGCCAGGACCAGCGCGGGCGGGCCGAGCCGCTCGCCGCGTCGGATCCGTGAGGCCATCAGGACCGCGCCCGAGACGAGGCCGACGACGCAGACCCCCCATGACCAGAGGACGCGCTGCTCTTGGATCCTCGCGACGACCTCGAGCGGCGCGATCTCTCCCCAGTACGCGCTGGTCAGCAGCTCCACCCAACCTGCGTTCGCGACCCCGACTACCGCCGCGAGCGCCGCCGCCGTGAGCGCCAGGCCCCGATGGCGAGGCCACGCGCGCCCGAGCCCGATGAGCGCCGCCGGCAGCGCCAGCGTGAGCAACGGCAGCAGCAGCAGCTGCTGCGGCTCCTCGAGCAGCCACACGACCGAGCTCCGGTCGACCAGGACCTGCAGCGAGCGCTGCCGATCACGCCCCAGGCTCCAGAGGAGCGGGATCACCGAGCCCGCGGTCAGCGTCGCCGCGACCGCCGCCGCCCGTCGCCGCCCCGCCCGCGTCGCGCACGCGAACCCCGCGGCCATCAGCGCCGCCGCCGCGACCGCCACCCAGGCCCAGTCCCCCGCGCTCGCGTACCCGAAGTGCCAGGCGATCCGGTCCAGCTCCCTCACGGCAGCCCCGCACGGATCACGAAGGCCACGTACCCCAGCCAGTCCAGCGCCGCGAGCGCCCCCAGCGTCACCCCACCCACGAAGAGCCCGATCGTCAGCGTATCTCGCGCCATGCGCGACGGACCGCGCCGGGCTCGAGAAGTTCCGAGGGGGGGGGGACGGAGTGAACTTGTGAACTTACGTAGGCATTCGGCCTATCCGCGCCCGCCGCCAACCGCCGTCAGCGAAGCGATGCGCAGGGCCGCTCCACCCGCACCGGCCCGAGCGTCGCGGTCTGGACGTGCTCGACCCTCGCGTACAGCCGCGCGGAGTCGGTCCAGCCAACGCGAGCGGCCGCGGCCAGCCATCGCTCCGCGCCCTCGCGCTTGGCCACGACGTGGAGCACGGCGACGAAGGGCCCCCGGGGATGCCGCACCGCCCAGTGGAGCGCCATCCTGTGGAGGCGCTCCTCGGGCGCGCGCTCGTCCCGCACCCTCACGTCGTCGAGGCTCACGCCGCCGTCCGCGTGCAGCTCGAGGAGACTCCCGGGCTGCACCGGTTCGCAGCGCGTGTCGAGCGCCGGAGGAGGCAGGCGGAGCGCCAGCGGAGGGCGCAGGCTGAGGAGGCTCACCCCCGAGCGCGCGTCGGCGGCGTGCCCGCGCGTGGCCGCGAAGAGCGACGCGCCCGCGACGAACACCAGCGCGGCGAGCGGCAGAGATCCTCGCCGCGGCCCGACGAGCAGCCCGGCGCCGAACGCAGCGAGCCCCGCGATGACGACCAGGAGGCGCGCGTCGTCGAGCTCGGCGACGAACATGCTCGCGTGGGCCGCCCGCTCGGGCGCGGCGCGCGCGTGGTGCCAGGCGAGCTGCTCGAGCGCGCCACCGTACGCGCCCGCGGCCACGACCCAGGGAACCGCCGCCAGCAGCCCCCAGCGCGTCCGGCGAAGAGTCCGGGCGACGGCGAGCGCGCAGACCGGGATCGCGAGCGCGAGCAGCGGGACGAGGAGCGCCTCCTCGAGCCTCTCGAGGTCGAAACGATGCACCTCGCCGAGCGGCCGACGCAGCTCATCGAGGAACGCGGCGCGCCGCGCCGCCATGCGGAGACCCAGCGCGACGGTGATGCCGAGCGTGAGCAGGCACGGCGCCCCCACCCCGAGCACGCGCGCCCGCCGGCTCCTCGCCCGCGCCGCCACGTGCGCGAACCCGGCCCCGAAGAGGCAGAGCCCCATCGCGATCACGAAGAGCCACGCCTCGGCCCCGGCGATCCTGGCCAGCGACAGCAGCCGCTCGAGCTCCCAGAACGTGCGCCACGCCACGCGCGCACCGACCGACGACCGCGCGAGAAGTTCCCAGAATCAGGACGCTGGGACGGAGTTTCCTCGTTGCCTCACGTAGGTCTTCTGACTACGTGAGTTAACAAGTTCACTCCGTCCCCTCTTCTCTATTCTGGGACGTCTACTCGACGGTGGCGCAGGAGACGTCGCGGAGGATGGCGAAGTTGTTGCCCTCCCAGCACTCCTCCTCGAGGCCCTCGGGGTCGACCTCGACGAAGAGGTCGACGGCCTCCTCGGGGAGGGTGCCGGTGCAGGTGACCTCGGTGCACATCCCGACGGTCAGGGCGACCGGGACGGGGGTGCGGCAGAGCTCGGGGCCGTCGGGCGCGCCGAGGCGGAAGGCGATCTCGGTGCCGGCGGCGAGCGGGAGGGTGCCACGGTTGCAGATCTGGGCCGGCAGGGTCGCGAGCCGCTCGCCTTCGCAGAGCACCCGCAGCGGGCCCGCCTCGCTGGCCGCGGTGAGGTCGGCGAGGCCGCGCGCGTCGAGCTCGCCCTGCACGTTCTGACGGAAGTTGTTCAGCGCCGGGTCGCGCCAGTTCGGGGCCACCGCGCTCGAGCGCGGGATGGCGCCGTCGTCGCCGACGTGGGTGACGGCGTAGGCGTGCTGGTTCCACACCGGGCGCGACGCGGCCCAGCGATCGAGCTCGTCGCGCAGCACGACGATGCCGTGGTTCGTCTCGAAGGTCGTGGTCGCGCGCAGCGGGTCGGTGGCGGGGCAGCCGAGGGTGCCCGCGTAGTCGTTCACCGCGCTGACGATCTCGGAGTGGAAGTCGCCGTCGACGTCGACGATGACCGGGTTCTCGTAGGTCGTGCCGCTCGAGCGCGCGGCGCTGTAGCGGACCGTTCCGTCGGCGCCGTCGTAGATGCGCAGGAAGCACTCGTCCGCGTAGACCGCCTCCGCCGCGCCGTCGGCGTCGAAGTCGAACACGCTGGACCCGGTCAGGCTCGAGCTCGCGTCCTGGCTCGGCTGCGTCCAGAGCACGCCGTCGGTGCGGCCGCTCCCGCAGGTCCCGGTCGCGCCCGTCGCCTGACAGTCGAGGTCGAAGACCACGTAGGACGAGCCGCCGGCCGAGGCGAGCTCGCGCCTCCCGTCGCCGTCGAAGTCGGCGATGGTGGGGGCGCCGCCGTTGCCGCCGCCGGGGATGGACACGGGGCCGAACACCCGCGCGCCGTCGATCGTCTGCACGCGCGCCTGGCCGCTGCTGACCACGACCACCTCGGGGAAGTCCATGCCGCCCAGCGCGGCCACCGGGAAGTCGCCGAGGTCGGCCACCGCGACGAGGCCGGGCACGGGGCCGGCGGCGAAGTACGGCTCCGCCACCCAGTCGCGCCCGACGTACTCCCAGATCCCGTCGCCGCCGACCAGCTCGACCCGCCCGTCCTCGTCGACGTCGGCCAGCACCGGCACCTGGCCCTGGCTGTAGGGGCGGTAGCCGATCGACTCGGTGATCACGCAGCCGTCGGGGCCGTAGACCACCGCGCCCAGCACGAGCTCGGGCACGCCGTCGTCGTCGAGGTCGTGGATGGACGGGCCGCCCCACTCGTCCGGGCCGCCGAGGTTGTCGGGGGTGCGCCCGCCCGCGCCGTCGCAGCGGCCCGAGGTCCAGAGGCGCCGCCAGCCCGAGCCGTCGTCGCCGAACGCCTTGAGGCCGCCGTCGTGGCCCTGGGCGACGATCTCGGGCCGGCCGTCCCCGTCGAGATCGCCGACCGCCACCGACGCCGGGCCCATCGTCGCGTCCGCGGGGTCGGGGAAGCTGAGCTGCTGCGCGCAGTCGCTGCCGCTGATCACCCGGAGCACGCCGGGCTGCCGGTAGGAGCCGACGGTCGGGAACGAGGTGAAGGCGATCGACGGCGAGAGCGTGGTCGGGTCGCCGTCCAGGTCGAGGTCGACCACCACCGGGGTGGCCATCACCTGGATCTCGTTCGGGCGCGGGTCGCCGTCCGGCGGGCCGGTCCAGCGGCACTGCACCGCCGGGGTGATCGCCTCGATGTCGATGAAGCGCTCGCAGGCGTCGTCGTTCACCCGGTCCGCCGGCACGCCGTAGGGGATGCAGCGGCCCTCGTCGCAGTAGCTGTCGCCCCAGCAGTCGTCGTTGCCGTCGCAGGGGCCGAGGTCCGAGACGCAGGCGTCGAAGCGGCAGATCTCGCCTTCGCTGCAGCAGCTCCGCCCGCACACCTCCTCGCCGGCCGGGCACAGCCCCGCGTCGGGGGTCGGCACCTCTCCGTCCGTCTGCGCGTCCGGGGTCGGGCCCGCGTCGCTCAGCGGCACGCACAGCCCGTCCGCGCAGCGCTGCCCTTCGGCGCAGTCGCCGTCGCTGGCGCAGGTGTCCATCGGGTCGCCGCTGCAGTCGCAGCCGAGGAGAAAGAGGACCGCCAGGCAAGCTCGGAAGCGCATGTCGCCAGCTTACCGGAGGGCGGGTCGGTTTTTTTTCGGATCGGCTGTCGATTCTCGGTCGGCCCGTTCGACCAGGGGGTGAGAGCCGAAGAGGCGCAACCTGGGAGAACGACAAATGTCCTACGATTACGGTAAGTTCAACTGGTTCGAGCTGGTCACCACCGACGTGGAGCGCGCCGTCGCGTTCTACCCCGAGACCCTGCCCTGGAAGGCGAAGGACGCCGAGATGCCGGGCTTCCCCTACACCCTGCTGATGCACGGGGAGACCAGCGTCGGCGGGCTCACCGCGCCCCAGCAGGAGGGCACGCCGAGCCACTGGCTCAGCTACGTCTCGGTGGAGGACGTCGACGCCACCGCGAAGAAGGTCGCGGCGCACGGCGGGAAGGTGCTCGCCGACGCGTTCGAGGTCCCGTCGGTCGGGCGCATGCAGCCGGTGATGGACCCGGAGGGCGCGCCCTTCGTGCTCTTCCACGCCGCCGAGGGTGAGCCGCCCGCGACCGAGGGCGCCGGCAGCTGGCACTGGAACGAGCGGTGGGCGAAGGACCCGGAGAAGCTCGCCGGCTTCTACGCGCAGGTCCTCGGCTACTCGCACGACGTGATGGAGATGCCGAACGGCCCGTACTTCATCTTCAAGAACGGCGAGAAGATGCGCGGCGGCATGATGAAGGCGCCCTCGGACGAGATGCCGTCGGTGTGGCTCCAGTACGTCACCGTCGACGACGCCGACGCCACCCTCGCCCGCGCCGAGCGCAACGGGGCCACGCCGCTCGGCGAGCCCATGACCGTCCCGGGCGTGGGCCGCTTCGCGATGTTCGCCGATCCCACCGGCGCCGTGCTCGGCGTCATCACGCCCGACGCCTGAATCGGGTATCCTTCGAGCCAAGGGGAAGACATGCAATACCTGTTGTTGATCTACGAAGACGAGAACGTCGCCAAGGACATGACGCCCGAGGAGATGAACGCGCTCGTCGCCGAGTACGGCGCGTTCACCGAGGGCATCGTGAAGTCGGGGCACTACAAGGGCGGTGAGGCGCTCACCCCGGTGGACACCGCGACCACCGTGCGGGTGCGCGAGGGCAAGACGGTGAAGACCGACGGGCCCTTCGCCGAGACCCGCGAGCAGCTCGGGGGCTACTACCTGGTCGAGGCGCCCGACCTCGACGAGGCGTGCCGCATCGCGGCCAAGATCCCGGCGGCCCGCACCGGCTCCATCGAGGTCCGACCCATCCAGAAGTGGGACTGACCGAAGCCCGCGCGGCGGTCGACCGGCTCTATCGTGAAGAGCACGGCCGGATCGTCGCGCCGCTCATCCGCCTCCTCGGCGACTTCGATCGCGCCGAGGAGGTGGTCCAGGAGGCCTTCGAGGCGGCGCTGACCCAGTGGCCGTCCGAGGGCCTCCCGGACGAGCCGCGCGCGTGGGTGCTCCGCGCGGCGCGGAACAAGGCGATCGATCGCATCCGGCGCGGCCGCACGTTCCGGGACAAGCAGGCCGAGCTGAAGGCGGTGGCCGACGTCGAGCAGGCGTTCGCGCCGTCGGCCGAGGAGCTGCTCGAGGCCGGGCCGCGGGACGACATGCTGCGGCTCGTCTTCACCTGCTGTCACCCGGCGTTCGGTGCAGACGCGCAGATCGCGCTGACGCTGCGCACCATCTGCGGCCTCACCACGCCGGAGATCGCGCGGGCGTTCCTGGTCGACGAGAAGGCGATGGCCCAGCGGCTGGTGCGCGCCAAGAAGAAGATCCGCGCGGCCGGCATCCCCTACCGCGTGCCCGCGCCCGAGGATCTCCCGGATCGCATCGACGCGGCGCTCGCGACGCTCTACCTCGTGTTCAACGAGGGCTACGCCGCCACCGCCGGCGACGCGCTCGTGCGCCAGGATCTCTGCCGCGAGGCGATCCGGCTGGCGGAGCTGGTGAGCGCGCTCCTGCCGAACGAGCCCGGGCCGAAGGGGCTGCTCGCGCTGATGCTGCTCCACGACGCGCGCCGTCACGCCCGGGTCGACGCGGAGGGTGATCTGGTGCTGCTCGAGGCGCAGGACCGGGCGCGCTGGGACCACGAACAGATCGCGCGGGCGCTGCCGCTCGTCGACGCCGCGCTCCGGGAGCGGCCGCCGAGGGGCTACGCGATCCAGGCCGCGATCGCCGCGCTCCACGCCCAGGCGCCGCGGCCCGAGGACACCGACTGGCGTCAGATCGCGGGGCTGTATCACGTGCTGCTCCGGCTCGAGCCGTCGCCGGTGGTGGAGCTGAACCGCGCGGTGGCGATCGCGATGCACGGCGACGTGGAGGAGGGGCTGCGGCTGCTCGACGCGCTCGCCGCGCGCGGCACCCTCGCCCGCTATCACCTGCTGCCGGCCGCCCGCGGCGACCTGCTGCGGCGGCTCGGGCGCACGGGTCAGGCCCGCGCCGCCTACGAAGAGGCGCTCTCGCTGGTGAGCAACGACGTCGAGCGGCGGTTTTTGGAGCGACGGCTCGAGGCGCTTCAGCGCGCGCAGACCTGACGGAACACGGTGATCCGCGCCGAGCCGCTCGCGCTGTGGCCCACGATCACGTCGCCCTGCCCGTCGGCGTCGACGTCCGCGAGGGCCAGCGCGGTCGGCTCGCCGACGGTCAGGCTCGCGCGGGTCGAGAGGCCGCCGTCCTCGGCATTCCAGAGCTCCACCCAGCCGCGATCCTGGCTCGCCGCCGCGAGCTCGAGCTCCGGATCCGGATCGACGTTCCCGAGCCGCAGCGCCACGAACGGGCGCGCGGCGGCCGACGCGATCTCCACCCACCCGGTGGCGTCGTAGCCGAACACCCGCAGGGACGATCCGTCGGAGACGACGATCTCGTCGCCCGAGCGCTCCGGGAAGAGATCGCCGACCTCGACCGCGGTGATGACGGGCGCGTCGACCACCAGCCCCGGTTGCAGCGTCGGCTCGTCGGTCGGGTCGAACACGTGCACCAGGACCCCGACGCCCACCCCGACGAGGGCGACGAAGCGACGGCCGTCGGGGTAGCGACCGAACCCCGCCGAGTCGCCGATCGGCGGGAACGTGCGGGTGCTCGTGAGCGAGCGATCGGGGGCGGTGTACGCCAGGTTGCCCTCTCCGGCGATCACCACCTCGGGCAGCCCGGCCCCGTCGAGCTCGCCCGCGAAGGCCACGCGAGGGCGTGCGAGGCCGCCGAAGGTCGCGTTGGGGGACGCGGACCAGCGCATCGTCGAGACGTTGCCCCGGAGGTACTGGATCCGGTCCATCGCCGGGTCGGGGGAGAGGACGTCCAGGGTGCCGTCTCCGTCCCAGTCGACGAGGGTCGAGACGGTGTTCGGCACCGTGCCCGCCAACGCCTCCGCCGCCTCGGCGCTCAGCCCGCTGCGGTCGCACCCCGTCACGTCGACCCGGAGGAACGCCACGCCGGGGCCGCTGCTCCCGCGGAGGCTGGCGACGATGTCGCCGTAGCCGTCGCCGTTCAGGTCCTCGACCTGCACCGCGCTCACGCCTTCGCCGCCGACCACGAAGGGGTTGCTCTGCCACCCGGCGCCCCGGCAGCCGCAGACCCCGGCGTCGGCCGGGCCGGCGTCTCCCGCGTCGGGCTCCTCGCCGGCGTCGACGGCCGCGTCCACCGCGCCGTCCCGCGGCGGCAGCCCACCGTCGGGCGCGCCCCGCCGGAGCCGGTCGAGGTCCAGCGAGCACGAGGCGCTCAACGCGCAGAGCGTGAGCACGAGCGCCCTCATCGGAACCGCCCCTCGAGCGCGATCGAGCCGGGCCCGACGGAGACGCTCACCGACTCGGTCGGCGCGTCCCGCGGGGCCTCGACCACGAAGAGCACCACCGTCGCCGCGGCGAGCGCGCCGGTCACGATCCACATCGCGGTGGTGGCGTCGATCCGCGCCTGGACGTCCGACGCCGCGAGCTCGCCCTCGGTGCAGCCGCGCGCGTAGCAGCTCGCCTCGAGCTCCGCGTAGGCGTCGTTCGCGAGCGCCCAGGAGAGGCCGATCGCGCCCGCCGAGGCCGCGGTCGCGCCCAGGCCCACCCAGGACCAGAGCCAGCCGCCCTCGCGCGCCGGCGCGCTCGGATCGGGCGCCGCTTCGGCCGCGCGCGCCTCGATCAGCTGGAGCCGTCGCCGCGCCTCGGGGGCGGAGCGATCGCCGGGGAGCGCCTCCACGAACGCGCGGTAGGCCTCGGCCGCCTCGTCGTCGCGCCCCAGCCGCTCGGCGGCGGAGCCGATGTTGAAGAGGAGCAGAGCTCGCCCGCTCAGCGCGTAGGCGCGGCGGAAGTGCGCGAGCGCCTCCTCGTAGGCGTTGGCAGAGAACGCGTCTCGCCCGGCCTCGAACTCCGCCCGCGCCTCGGCGTCGTCGGACGTCTGCGCGCTCGCGATGGAGGGAGCCAGCAGCAGCGCGACCAGGAGCCAAGTCACACGAAAGCTCGGCATGGGTCCCGAGGATACTATCGGTCGAGGAGCGCGCGCACCGCGGCGATGGCCGCCCGATCGCGCTCGGCCCAGTCGCCGCGGATCACGACGTAGGGGCGCCCGCGCGCCTCGAGCGCGTCCCGGCAGCGCGCGAAGAACGCCCGGCGATCCTCTGGCCGGTAGCGGTGCACGTCGTCGACCCAGGGCACGTCCACGTCGCAGAGGAGCGTCAGGTCGTAGGCGGCGCGATCCGCCTCCTCGCAGATCCAGGCCGGGCAGTCGTCGAAGAGCGTCTCGGACCAGATCCGGGTGGTGAGCAGATCGCTGTCGCAGAAGAGGACCCGGTTCGCGCGCCGGGCGAGCGCCTGCTCCGAGGCGCGCTGCCCCCTCGCGATGCGCGGGATGTCCTCGTAGGCGAGCGCGCCCTCCTGCTCGGCGATGAGGAGCTGCGCGTACTCGGGCACCGCGACCGTGTCGAACGCCTCGGCCAGGGTGCGAGCGAGGGTGCTCTTGCCGGTGGACTCGGGGCCGAACAAGCACACGCGCTGGACGAAGTACGGACGCACGCACTCGGGGAGGAAGCGCCAGTGGCCGAGGGGATCCTCCCGGACCGCGGTGCCGCTGACCGGGAGCACCGATCGCGCGCGGTCCACCGGCACGAAGGAGGCGCCCAGCACCTGGGCGAGGCGGTGGCCGTAGCTCTCCGACGCGAAGACGTGGTCGAGCGGCCCCTCGGGCAGCACCCGGCGCAGCGCCGCCTCCCAGATCGCCCAGAACTCCGGGTGCTCGCTCGGGTCCTGCGGCAGCACCTCGTCGAGGTGCACGACGTGGCAGTCGGGGAAGAGCTCCCGCATCCAGCCGTAGCGGAGGGCGCCGTCGATCGGCTCGTGCGGCATCGTGCCCACGACCACGGTGAGCCGGTCCACGTAGCGGCGCGCGAACTCGACCAGGTAGACGTGCCCGAGGTGCGGCGGCATGAACTTGCCGAGCACCATGCCCGTGGTCGGTCGCGTCATGAGGCCTCGAGCATACGCCGGACGTAGCGGCGGAGGAGCGCCGGATCGGGCGAGGGCGCGACGATCCCGGCGGCCTCGGCCCGGCGGCGATCGAAGCGTGCGCCGGTGGCCTGAAAGAGATCCATCGCGCGGCGCTCGTCGCGCTCGCCCAGCGCCCGCGAGAGGGCCAGCCGGGTGGGGGCGTCGATCCGATCGGTCCGCGCGATCGCCTCGCGCGGCGCCGGCTCGAGGCGCACGCCCTCGGCGCGCATCGCCTCGACGAGGGCCGCCAGCGACGTCGGCCGCGCGGCGCAGAGGTGAAAGGTCTCGAGCGCGCGATCGGTCCGGGCGCGCAGGACGAGCGTCGCCATCGCCTCGGCCGCGTGGTCGACCGGGGTGACGTCGAAGCCGAGCGCCGGGGCCGCGTCCTCGGGGTAGACGCCGAGCCGCGCGAGCCCGCGCACGAGCATGCTCAGCCAGTCGTGCGCTGGCGCCGCGGCGGTGGCGCGATCTCCGGTGAGCAGCCCGAGCCGATGCAGGGTGATCGGGATCGCGCCCTCGGCGCGCCGCACCAGGAGCTCGGCCGCGACCTTGGACTGCGCGTAGCCCCCGTACACCTCGCGGGTCGCGGAGAGATCGCCGTCTTCGCGCGCCGGCCGCTCGGCGCGATCGGTCGAGACGAAGACCGACAGGGTGGAGGCGAGGTGGAACGACGCGCCGGCCTCGAGCGCGAGCCGGAGGGCCTCCGCCGTCCCGTCGAGGTTGGTGGCCCGCAGCGCGGCGAAGGAGCGGGCGAGGCTCACGGTCGCCGCGCAGTGCACGACCACGTCCACCGCGTCGGTCAGCGCGGCCCAGGTCTCCGGGGCGAGCCCGAGCCCGGGCAGGGACACGTCGCCGCGGACCACGTCGGGGAGATCGGTGTCGCGCCGCACCAGGCTCACCACCCGGAGCCCGCGCGCGCGGAGCGCGTCGTGGAGGCGGCGCCCGAGGAAGCCGGTCGCGCCGGTGAGGAGCGCGACGCGGGGAGGGCGCGCGGGGCGGGGCGCGCGCGCGAGGGCGGCCTCGAGCGCGGCCGACGGCCGGGCGACCGCGCGCAGGGCGGCGAGCGTCATCGTCGACGTCTCCTCCGCGTCGAGCGCCCGGGCGAGGCCGGCCACCGTGGGGTGCGCTTCGACGAGCTCGGGCCCTACGGCGAGCCCGGCCGCGGCCGCGCGGGCGACCAGATCGACGAGCGCGAACGAGTCGCCGCCCCGCGCGAAGAAGTCGTCGTCGCGCGCCACCGGGACGCCGAGCGCGCCCTCGAACATCGCCGCCAGCTGCGCCTCGAGCGGCGTCTCGAGCTCGTCTCCGCGGGCCGTGGTGATCGGCGCGTCGGCCAGGGCGGCGAGGTCGACCTTGCCGGTGGCGCCTCGCGGCAGGGCGTCGACGCGCTCGAGCCACGCCGGGACCATCCAGCCCGGCAGGCGCTCGGCCAGGTGAGCGCGCAGCGCGTCGGCGGACGCCTCGCCTTCGAAGAACCCGACCAGAGCGTCCCGGGCGCCGAGCCGGCGCTTCTGCACCGCGGCCGCCCGCACCTCGGGGTGCTCCGTCAGCGCGGCCTCGATCTCCTCGGGCGCCACCAGCCGACCCCGCAGCTTGAGCTGTCGATCGATCCGCCCGAGGAAGACGTACTCGCCGTCTGGCAGGCGCTCGACGCGATCGCCGGTGCGGTAGACGCGGGCGCCCTCGAGCGAGGTGAAGCGCTCGTGCGGCCCGTCCCCGAGGTAGCCGCGCGCGACCTGCGGGCCGCCGATCCAGAGCTCGCCTTCGACGAGGTGATAGTCGACGCCGGGGAGCGGGCGACCGATGCGCGCGCCGTGCGGACGGTCCGGATCGCAGACCCCGAGGCTCGTGCAGACGGTGGCCTCGGTAGGGCCGTACACGTTGACGAGGCGCACGCGCGCGGCCCAGCGGCGCACGGCGTCCTCGGCGCAGACCTCGCCGCCGATGACCACCGCGCGGAGCGACGCCGGGGCGCGGTCGGGGTCGAGGTGAGGCAGCAGCGAGGGAGGCAGATCCACGTGTGTGATCGCGTGGCGGTGGAGCGCCGAGAGCACCGCCTCGGGCGTCCGGGCGCGCGAGACGAAGAGCGTCGCCCCGGCGGTGAGCGCGGTGAAGACGTCCGAGACCGAGGCGTCGAAGCTCGGCGACAGCACCCAGAGCGCGCGATCTCCCGGCCGCAGGTCGAACGCCTCCACCTGCGCCGCGAGCATCGAGGGCAGCCCCGCGTGCGTCACCACCACCCCCTTCGGCGCGCCCGACGAGCCCGAGGTGAAGATCACATACGCCTCGCGGATGGAGTCTTCTCGTCCGATCCCCTGCGTTGGGAAACAAAGAAACTCCGTCCCCGTGTCCGTGATCCGGGGGCGGGCGAGGGCGCGCATGGCGGCGCGGCGCTTCTCGGGGAGCCCCGGGTCGAGGGGCATCCAGGCGGCGCCGCAGCGCCAGGCGGCGATCGCAGAGGTGATCCAGTCGATCGACTTGTCGAGCGCGAGGGCGACGCGCTCGCCCGGGCCGGCCCCGGCCTCGCGGAGCTGCGTCGCCCGCTCGCCGGTCGCGGCCCAGAGCGCGGCGTAGGTGAGCGCCCGGTCTCCGTCCACGACCGCGAGGGCGTCGGGGCGCGCGGCCGCCTGGGCCTCGATGCGGGCGAGCACGCTCATGGGGTGCGCACGTAGTCGACGAGCGCGGAGCCGCGCGAGCGGTTGTCCACGTTGGGGGCGCCGCGGCCGGCCGCGTGGTCGTCGAGCCAGACCACCCGGAAGTCGAGGCTGTAGCGGGTGGTCCCGCGGCTCTGCGGCCGGGTCGCGTGGAACTGCGCGCCGCTGAAGCGGAGGTTGTCGCCGCGGCGACACGCGAAGCCGACCGCGGGGCCCGGATCCGGGTCGCCGATCACCCCGGGGTAGCGCGCCTTCAGGCCGTGGTCGCGGTGCTGCCAGCCGATCTTGAGGTCCCAGCCCTCGCGCACCCAGTCGCCGTACTCGAAGATCTCGGACTCGTTCGGCACCGCCGCCGCGAAGCGCTCCGGGTAGAAGACGAAGGTCTCCTCCTCCGGCAGGTCGTGGAGCGGGATCCACCAGGTGATCACCGCCTGCGAGTGCGCGTACCAGGTGTCGCGATGCGCCAGGTAGACCGCCTTGGCCCGCGGGTTCTCGTGCCCCCGGTGCGACACGACCCGCAGCCGGATCGGATCGAAGGCGGCGCGCGCCGGATCCACCCCGCACGCCGCGATCACCTCCCGGACGATCTCGTGCCAGCGCGGTTCGAGGAACAGCGTCCGGCGCACCCGGCCGATCCGCGCGAAGAGCGTCTCCGGGGAGAGCGCCTCGTGCGCCCTCCGCACGTCGTCCACTCCGAGCTCCGAGGCGAGCAGCGCCTCCGCCTCGGCGGCCGCGCGGCGCGAGGCCTCGGTGGGCTCGGTCAGGAGCACCGCGCCGTCGTAGAGCGCGGCCCGCGCCGCGTCCCAGCCGGGATCCTCGCGCCGGATCACGCCGGCCTCCGCGCGAGCGCGATGCACCGCGGGCTGTCCACGCCGAGCGGCTCGCCGTCGGTGCTGCCGAGCAGCGTGACCTCCTCGAAGCCGGCCTCGCGCAGCAGCTTCACGATCGTGTGCGGCATCAGCAGCCGCACCGCGCTCTCGTGCCGCACCCGCTCGCCGTCGGGCAGGAAGTAGGTCCACGTCTTGCGCATCATGCCGGCGCCGAGGTCGAGCCGGGTCTCGCGCACCAGGGTCACCTCGCCCCGTGGCGTCTCGCGTCTCGTGACGACCCCGGGCTGGAAGCCGCGGAGCACCCCGGGCAGGTTCATCGTGTCGAGCGCGAAGCGGCCGCCCGGGCGCAGGCTCTCGAAGGCCCGCTCGAGCATGCGCGCGCTGTCGACGTCGTCGGCGGAGTAGCCGAAGCTCGTCCACCAGTTGAACGCCGCGTCGCAGGGCGGATCGGCGACGAAGGCCCGCGCGTCCCCCGCGTGGAGCGCGACCTCGAGGCCGGCCTCGCGCGCCCGGGCCCGCCCGCGCTCGACGTAGGCCGCCGCCTGATCGACCCCGACGATGTCGCAGCCCCGCGCGGCGAGCGGGATCGCCAGGCTGCCGACGCCGCAGCACTGGTCGAACACCCGCGCCCCGGCCTCGAGGTCGAGGTGCGCCATCAGGAACCCCACCTCGCGCGCGTCGTCCTCGCGCTCGAGGAGCACGTCCGCGAGCAGCTCGTCGTAGAGGCCTTCCCACCAGCTCATCGTGCGTCTCCCAACCCGAAGCGGCGCTGCAGGAGCGTCGCGGTCAGCGCCAGCATCAGCGCCGGCTCGTGGGCCGCGCGCTCCGAGGTCGGCCGCGCCGCCTGCGCCTCGAGGGCCGCGCGCACGCGACCGCGGTCGAGGAACGACGGCAGCGCGTCCCACATCGCCTCGTCTTCGATCAGCGGCGGCGCGAGGAACGGGTGCTTGCGGCGCGTCACCACCTCCTCGGGGAGCCGCCCGCGCATCACCGCCCGCAGCGCGTGCTTCTCGACGCCGTCGCGGATCTTGTCCTCGAGCGGGAGCCGGAGCGCGACCTCGAACACGCGATGATCCAGAAACGGCGTGCGCCCCTCGATCGACGCCGCCATCTCGGTCCCGTCCCCCAGCGTGCGCAGGATGTAGCCGGCGAGCGCGAGCTGGGTCCACGTCCAGGCGGCGCGCTCCGGCGGCGCGTCCGTGGGCTCACCCGCGTCGAGCTCCTCCGCCAGCCCGGCCCAGGTCTCGCCCGGCTCGATCGGGAGCTCCGGCGACAGCAGCGCGCGGAAGCGCCCGGCCAGCAGCGCCTTCGCCTCCAGCCAGCTCGGGACGAAGCCCAGCGCGGCGCGCAGCTCCGGCAGCGCGGGCGCCGGCGCGTCCGGCATCATCACGCCCCGGTAGCGCGCGCTCTCTCGCTCGTGCCGCGCGCTCGCCTCCGCGTCCCCGGCCAGCGCGTCGCGCACCAAGTGGGGGTAGCCGAGCAGCGCCTCGTCGGCGCCCTCTCCGGTGAGCACTGCCTTCGCGCCCGCCTCCCGGATCGCGCGGGCGAGCAGCAGCTTCGCCGGGAGCTGCCCGTTGATCGCGAGCCCCTCCGAGAACCACACGGCGTCCGGCAGCGCCTCGCGCATGGCCTCCGGGCGCGCGTCCACCACCGTGTGCGTCGCCCCCAGCCGCTCGGCCACCGCCCGGGCGTGCGCCGACTCGTCCCAGCCCTCGCCGTCGAAGCGCACGCCGAAGGTGCGCGGCGCCTCGCCCCCCGCGAGCGCGACCACCGACGAGGAGTCGAGCCCCCCGCTCAGCGCGAACGCGACCGGCACCGTCGCCCGCGCGCGCAGCCGCGCGGCCTCGGTCAGGGCCTCCGCGAGCTCCTCCGGCGTGCTCGGGGCGCGGTCGCGATCCCGCGGGTCCCAGTAGCGCCGCAGCGTCACGCGCTCGCCCTCCACCAGCAGCAGGTGCGCCGGCGGCACCGCGCGCACCCCGTGGAACATCGTGCGCGACGGGGGCAAGTACTGATGCGTCGCCACGTGCGCGAGCGACCGGGCGTCCCAGCGCGCCGGCACGCCCATCGCGAACAGCGCCTTGGCCTCCGACGCGACGAGCACCCGCCCCTCGTGCCGGGCCCACACCAGCGGCTTCACCCCGAAGCGATCCCGCGCCGCGACCAGCCGGCGCCGTCCGGCGTCCCAGAGCGCCATCGCCAGCTCACCCCGCAGCCGCTCGACGAACGCGTCGCCGTGGACGCGGTAGAGGTGCAGCGCCAGCTCCGAGTCGCTCGAGGTCCGGAAGCGGTGTCCGCGCGCCTCCAGCCCCGCGCGCGCCTCCTCGTGGCCGTAGAGCTCTCCGTTCACGCTCACCGCGAGGTCGCCGTCCACGATCGGCTGGGCCGCGTCGTCGCCGCCCACGATCGCGAGCCGCGCGTGCGCCAGCCCCGCGCCGCCCGCCGGGTCGAGCCAGACCGCGTCGCCGTCGGGACCCCGGTGACGCAGCGCCGCGACGCCGGCGCGCAGCCGCCGCGCGTCGAGGCCCGGGCCGACCACCGCGACCACCCCGCACATCAGCCCGCGCCCTCCAGCGCCCGCGCCCAGATCTCCTCGGCCGCGCTCGCCGGGGTCAGGAACGTCTTCACGTCCTCGCGAGAGCCGAACGCGCGGTCGTACTCGGCGAGCGGCAGCACCGGCCCGAGCAGGTCGTCGACCAGCGACGGACGCTCCTCGAGCCGCGCGATCGCGTCGTCCATCGGCGCGTAGCGTGCCGTCGCGATCCGGATCTCCCGCTGCACCGCCGCCGCGACGTCGAACGGCACCGGCGCGTACGGGCGGCTCTTCAACACCAGCGTGCCTCCCGGCCGGAGCGCCGCGATCGCGCGCGTCAGCGTCTCGGCGGTGGCCCGGGTCTCGATCACGAAGTCGAGGTCCGCGTCCCCCTCGTCGAGCGCCCCGACGTCCGAGAAGCCGGCCTGCGCGAGCACCCGCCGGGTCAGGGTCGCGATCCGCCCGCCGCCGAGGATCCGGCCGCGCCCGTTCGCCGGCAGCCCGATCCCGAGCACCGCCATCGACGCGGCCATCGGCTCCGCGTACGCGGCGTGCCGCATCGAGAGCCCTCGGGCCCGATGCAGCGCGCGGCCGGGCACGACGAGCTCCTCCGCGAACGCGCCGTCGCGATCGACCCCGAGGAACACGTCGCGCTCGAGGGCCGGCATCACGCAGACCGCCTCGCCCGGCGACCACGCCTCCGCCCGGCTCTCCCGGACCACGCCGCAGACCTCGTGCCCGAGCACCCGCGGCTCGTCGACCGGGATGCGACCCTCGGCGACGTACACGTCGGTGCGGCAGACCCCGACGCACACGACCTCGAGCCGGACGTCGCCCGCGCCCACCGTCGGCCGCGCGCCCTCGCCCAGCCGCACCCCGCCCCGCTCGCGCCGCAGTCCACGCATGGCCCTCACTTTAGTGTCTGGGCGACACAAATCAATCCCCGACTTGCGTCTCGCGCCGGGGGCCCCACGCCCCCGAGCACATGCCGCGCTACCACGGTCACCAGCTCCATGTCTCCGTCGCCGGCCCCGAAGACGGACCGGTCGCGGTCTTCATCCATTCCTCCGGCCTGAGCGGGCGGCAGTGGAACCGGTACGCCGAGGCGTTCGTGGCCGCGGGCTACCGGGTCCTGGTCCCCGACCTCATCGGGCAGGGCGAGTCCGAGCCCTGGCGCGCCGAGATGCCGTTCCACTTCCACGCCGACCTCCGCGCCATGGAGGAGCTCGTGTCGGAGGTGGCTGGCCCGGTGACCCTCGTCGGCCACTCCTACGGCGGCCTGCTGAGCCTCCAGCTCGCGGCGGCGCTACCCCCCGATCGCCTGCGCGCGCTCGTGGTCTACGAGCCGGTCACCTGGGGCGTGCTCCACGCGGAGGACGAGCGCGCGCTCGCGAGCTTCCGCGAGGACGGCTTCTTCGACGACGCGCTCGGCGGCACCGAGGAGTGGACGCGGCGCTTCGTCGACTACTGGAGCGGCGAGGGCGCCTACGACGCGCTGCACGAGGCGGCCCGCGCGCAGATGAACCGGAGCGCGCGCAAGACGTTCGAGGAGGTCCGCAGCCTCTGCTACGACTGGACCCCGGCGCGTCACTACGAGGGCATCGTCTGCCCCACCCTCGTGATGCACGGCACCCGCTCTCCCGCGGAGGCGCAGCGCATCTGCGCCCTCGTCGCCGCCGCCCTGCCCGCCGCGACCCTCCGCCCGATCGAAGGCGCCGGTCACCTCGGCGCCGTCCAGCTGGCCTCCACCCTCGCCCCTCTCGTCCTCGAGTGGGCGCAGCAGACAGACCTGTGAGAAGCCTCCAGGCTTCGAGTGGCTCTCGCGAAGCCGCCAAGCCGCAAAGGGAGGTGCGGGCGGCGGGGTCGTGACTCGCCGGGTCGGGGCTGACTGCGGCGGTCTCGTCGACAGCTTTTTTCTCTCGCAGAGGCGCAGAGTCGCAGAGGGGCGGCGGGGTGGCGGCTCGCCGGGTCGGGGTGGGCGGGGACGGGTTTGGCGACAGCCTTTTTGTCTCACGCAAAGGCGCAAAGACGCAAAGAGCGAGCGGGGCGGCGAGATGGTGGTTCGCCGGGGCTCGGCGGGTCGTCGCGGTCTCGCCGACAGCTTTTTGTTTCTCGCAGAGGCGCAGAGTCGCAGAGGGGCGGCGGGGTGGCGGCTCGCCGGGTCGGGGTGGGCTGGCACGGCTTTGGCGACAGCTTTTTTTGTCTCACGCAAAGACGCAAAGACGCAAAGAGCGAGCGGGGCGGCGAGATGGTGGTCCGCCGGGGCTCGGTGGGTCGTCGCGGTCTCGTCGACTGCTTTTTGTCTCTCGCAGAGGCGCAGAGTCGCAGAGGGGCGGCGGGGTGGCGGCTCGCCGGGTCGGGGCGGGCTGGCACGGCTTCGGCGACAGTTTTTTGTCTCACGCAGAGGCGCAGAGTCGCAGAGGGGCGGCGGGATGGCGGCTCGCCTGCCAGTACCCAGCCGCCGGGCGCGGTGGCGTTCCAGGTGGCTGGCGGCGGTCACGTCACGACCCGGCACGACCTGGCCACCTCCCATCCCGCGGCCCCCAACGCCTCTGCGCCTCTGCGTCTCTGCGAGAAATTAATTGTCTCCCAGTCGTCAACGATCGGAGGAGCGGCACAATCGTGCCGGCGGTGTGGGCGCTGGCCGTCGGGGACCCGGCGGCCGGGCGCCACGGCGTGCCAGGCGGCTGGGAGCGCTGAGGCGCTCAGCGGGGACTTGGCGGCTTTGCGCCTTGGCGAGAGCCCTTCGTCGAAGCGTCTCCGACGAAGACGAAGCGGAGCGGCTCAGCCTTCGTCGAAGCGTCTCCGACGAAGGGTCAGCGGCACTCGGAGCCGGCGTCCTTGGTGATCAGGGGGCGCAGGGTCTCGAGGTGGGCCATCCAGCGCTCGCGGATGGCCTCGGAGACGCCGTGCTCGCGGAGGGTGTCGTCGAGGATCTTCTTCCGCCGCTCGAAGTGGCCGCCCATGATGCGGTGCGGCGCGTGGGCCTTGTCGAGGGGGCGGCCGCCGTAGGTCACCGGGCCTCCGAGGTGCTCGGCGGCGTGTTGCAGCTCCATCTCCTTGATGCGCTCGCGGCTCGCGCTGCGGAAGAAGAAGCCGATCATCAGGTCGTCGAACATGCGGTCGACGAACGCGTCGATGACCGCGCGCAGCCGCTCCTCGCCGATCTCGTCGTAGTCCGACACGCCCGGAACGTAGGACGGGCCCTCCGTGGGGCAAACCCCCTTTGTGGAGGGGCGCGGGGATCCGGTAGGGTGCCTGGCCGTGAGTCGTCGCACCCCGATGTTCGGGCTCAGCGCCCTCTGCGCCGTCGCCGCCCTCGCCGGGCCGGTCCGCGCGGACCAGGCGGAGCAGACCGAGACCGAGGCGCTCCCGGTGGTGGAGCTCGCCGGGCGAGTGCCCGAGCGCTGGCTGACCGACGCCACCGACGACTTCCCGCTCACCCCCGCCCGGTGGCGCCGTCGCATGCCCCCCGAGTGCCGGACCCGCGGCGGCTACCGCGATCACTGCCAGGGCCCGCGCCTGGTCCCCGAGCCCCACGGCGCGGCCGCCGAGCGGGCGCGTCGGCTCGCCCTCGGGCAGCGCGCCACCGCGCTCGTGGTCATGCACCAGCGGCCGTTCGACGAGTGGATGCAGGCGGTCGAGTCGCTCGACGCCGACGGCTCGCTCACCTTCCCGGTGCCGGTGGGCCGGCTCGGCCGCGGCTTCGGCCGCACCCGCACCGGATCGCTGCGCCACCGCCGACACTTCGGGGTCGACATCGGCGCGGACGAGGGCAGCGAGATCGTCGCCTCGCGCGACGGGCTCGTCATGTACAGCGACAACGAGCTGACCGGCTACGGCAACGTCGTCATCCTCCTCCACCGTGAGGGCTTCTCCACCTTCTACGCCCACTGCCGCCGCATCCACGTCTTCGCCGGCCAGTGGGTCCGCCGGGGCCAGCCCATCGCCGAGGTCGGCATGACCGGCTTCGCCCGGGCGCCCCACCTCCACTTCGAGTGGCGTCAGCGCGGCTGGCCCCGCGACCCGACGTCGCGCTTCCGTTCCCGAATCACGGGCGAGTGAAGGTGCTACCGTGCCCCGCGTGACCGAAGGCCTGCCTCTGACCGTGGGTCCCTACGAGCCGGTCGCCGAGCTCGCGATCGGCGGCATGGCGCGGGTGCTCGTCGCCAAGCAGACCGGGCTCGCCGGCTTCGAGCGCCAGGTGGCGCTGAAGCTCATGCGCCCGGAGCTGGCCGACGACGACGACTACGCGACCATGTTCCTCGACGAGGCGCGCATCGCCTCGCGCATCCAGCACCCGAACGTCGTCACCATCCTCGACGTCGGCCGCGACGACCGCACCCAGATCCTCTACATGGCGATGGAGCTGGTGCTCGGCGCGACGGTGTCGCAGATGCTGCGGCTCCGGCGTCCGATCCCCACGAACGTGGTGCTGGAGCTCATCGCGCAGTCCGCCGACGGGCTCGACGCCGCCCACCGCGCGACCACCGCGAGCGGCGCCCCGCTCGAGCTGGTGCACCGCGACGTGTCGCCGGCGAACCTGCTGGTCGGCTTCGACGGCGTGGTGCGGGTGTCGGACTTCGGCATCGCCCGCGCGGCCGAGCGCATGACCAAGACCACCGCCGGCCAGTTCAAGGGCAAGCTCGAGTACTGCGCCCCGGAGCAGGCCCTCGGTCACGCGGTCGACCGCCGCACCGATCTCTTCGGCCTCGGCATCGTCGCCTGGGAGCTCTTCGCCGGGGACCGGCTCTTCGCGGGCCCGACCCCGTTCAAGACGCTCGACGCGGTGCTGCACCTCGAGATCCCGCCCGTCACCCGCATGCGCGAGGGCATCCCGGAGGAGGCGGCGAAGATGATCCACGCGCTCCTCCAGCGCGACGTCTCCAGCCGCCCGAGCCGCGCCGCGAAGGTGGCGGAGGTGCTCCGCCGGGCGGCCGCGAGCGCGGGCCTCGAGCCGCCCCACCAGGCGCTCCGGGACTGGGCGCGGCGGGCGGCGAGCGAGATGGCGCTGCGCCTCGCCGGGCTGCCGACCGACGACATGGACACCCTCGACGAGGCGCTCGACGAGGAGCGCCAGACCCTGGTCTCCGAGCCGCCTCCGGGCATGAGCGACGAGCCCGAGACGAGGGTCGGCCGACGCCAGACCAAGGGTTGAGCGGCGCGCCGGGTCCGAGCGGGGTGGGGATCTCCAGGGCCGCCGCCGCGTACCAAGACGGAGCGGGAAACATTTTCCCGTCTCGCCCGTCAGAAGCGGGCGGGGGCATGGGAGGCGCGATCAATCAGTCGGTCACGATCCGGCGGCACGTGGGCACGTTCTCGGTGGAGAACGTGAGGCGCCCATGAACGACGAGACCCGGAGCGACGGACTGCCGGCCTCCCTCACCCGCGAGATCGCGCGGGCGCGGGCGCGCCTCAACCGCCACGTGCTGCTCGACGCGACGCTCTGTGGCCTCGCGGCCGGGCTCGCCGCCTTCGCCCCCGCCGCGCTCGCGCTCTCGATCGCGGGCCTGCCCCTCCACTGGGGCGCCGCGGCGATGGGCCTCGCCCTGGTGGGCGTCATGGCCTTCGAGCTCCGCCGCCGCTGGCACGACGACCTCGACGCGGCGATGGTGCTCGACCGGGTGCTCGACGCGAAGGACCGCTTCGCGACCGCGCTGCAGCTCTCGGGCGCCGAGGAGGTGCCGAAGCTCCACCGCCTCCAGATTCGCTCGGCCGAGACCTTCCTCGCCGACGCGGGCGAGGTGCCGGCCCCGCCGCGCCCGCCCTTCCGCGTCGGACGCTACGCCGCGGCCGCGGTGATCGCGCTCGGCGTCTCCGTCCCCCTCGCGGTGGCCTGGCCGGAGCTGGTGGCCTGGCTCGGCGGTGACGACGCCGCGCTCGAGCCCGAGGACCCGCGCACGCCGGAGGAGATCGCGGCCGCCGCCGAGGCCCTCCGCCAGCGCCTCGCCGAGAACCCCGACCGCCGGCTCGACGCAGAGATCAACGCGCTCGAGCACGAGCTCGCCGAGCAGCGCGCCCGGGCGATGGACCAGCGCGCCGACGCCATCCGGGAGGCGGCCGAGATCCTGGAGCGCGCCGCGGGCATCGATCCCGAGGCCGACGGAGGCGAGGGCGCCGAGCCGGGCGAAGAGCGGGCGAGCGCCGAAGATCGTCCGCTCCCCACCTCCGTGGACCAGGAGCCTCCCGAGACCGCGTCACGCCGGCTGATGGACGCCTGGGACGAGGCGCGCGAGGCGATGGAGCGCTGGCGGGAGGCGGCGCGGCGGCCCGACGCCGATCCGTTCCAGACCGCGCAGCTCCAGCACGAGGCCCAGCGCCGTCAGATGGAGGCGCTCCAGCTCGCGCGCCAGGAGCGCAGCTGGGAGCAGGCCCAGACCGAGGAGCAGCGCGAGGCGCAGCGCCGCCAGCGAGAGCAGCGCGCGGCCGAGGCCCAGACCCCCGCCGACCGGATGAGCGAGTCGGTGGATCGGCTCGACCGCGCGCTCGCCGCCCTGCACCGCGACGACGACTCGCCCGACGTGCCTCCCCCGGCGGTGAGCGAGGCCCTGCGCGACGCCAACGAGCGCCTCGCCGAGCACACCCCCCGCACCGCCGAGCAGCTCGACCGCGCCGCCGGCGCCCGCGACCAGGGCGACGGCGAGCAGATGGATCGCGCCCTCGAGCAGGCCCGCGAGGCGCTCCGCCGCGAGGCCGGCCAGCAGGCGCAGCAGCTGAGCGACGCCCGCCGCCGCCTCGATCAGCTGCACGACGAGGTCGCCCGCCGCGCCGCCGAGCGCGCGGGGCAGCAGGGCAGCGGCGAGCAGCTCGCGCAGGCGGGGCAGCAGGGGCTGCAGGAGGGCCAGAACGGGCAGCAGGGTCAGAGCGGGCAGCAGGGGCAGAGCGGGCAGCAAGGGCAGAACGGGCAGCAAGGCCAGAACGGTCAGGGCCAGCAGGGCCAGGACGGGCAGCAGGGTCAGAATGGCCAGGGCCAGAACGGGCAGCAGGGTCAGCAGGGGCAGAACGGTCAGGGCCAGAACGGGCAGCAGGGTCAGGGGCAGAACGGGCAGGGCCAGAACGGGCAGCAGGGTCAGGGACAAGGCCAGGGGCAGGGTCAGGGACAAGGCCAGGGCCAGGGCCAGGGCCAAGGCCAGGGGCAGGGGCAGGGCCAGGGTCAGGGACAAGGCCAGGGTCAGGGACAGGGTCAGGGACAGGGCCAGGGCCAGGGGCAGGGACAGGGCCAGGGTCAGGGTCAGGGTCAGGGACAAGGCCAAGGGCAGGGGCAAGGCGACGGGCAAGGGCACGGGCACGGGCAAGGGCACGGGAGCTCGTCGCAGACTTCGTCTGGCTCGGGGCAAGGACGAGGTCAGGGGCAGGGGCAGGGGCAGACCGGGTGGGGGCAGCAGGGGAATGGGCAGGGCGGCGGTCAGGGACAGAACGGGCAGGGCGGCGGTCAGGGACAGGGAGGGCAGGCGCAGGGCGGTGAGTCCCAGCGCGGCAGCCAGTCCTGGGGCTCCGGGTCGGGCGGGGATCCGCTCGGGCAGGGCGCGGCCACCGGGGACTCGAACCACGACGTGAACACCGACCCGGGCGCCGACCCGGGCCAGCAGGCGAGCACCAGCCAGGACGCCCAGGAGGGCGGCTTCATCCCCGGCGGCGGGCGGGGAGGCGGGCAGAGCTCGCAGCACATGGACGCGCTGCAAGGCGGGCGCGGCGGGCCGGGCTCCGGATCGCTCGCCGGCGGTGGGCAAGACGGCCCCCGCGTGGGCGGCGACAGCACGATCCCCGCCTCCCTTCGCGCCTACGTGCGGCGCTACCTCGAGACGATCCGCGGTGGACAGACCGACGGCAATTGAGAGAGAGACGATGGGCGAAACGAATCAGGTACACGTGCTCAACCCGTTCGACAGCGTTCGCGCGCTCTGCCGCGACATGACGGCGGAGATCGGCAAGCGGGTGGTCGGCCAGCAGGACGCCATCGACTGCCTCACGGCGGGCTTGCTCCTCGGCGGCCACGTCCTCATGGAGGGCGTGCCCGGCGTCGGCAAGACGCTGCTGGCGCGCACCCTCGCGGACGTCGTGGACCTGAGCTTCGCCCGCGTGCAGTTCACGCCCGACCTCATGCCGGCCGACGTGCTCGGCACCCACATCGTCTCGGTCGGGTCCGACGGTCGGCCGACGATGACGCTCCAGCAGGGCCCGCTCTTCGGCAACGTCATCCTCGCCGACGAGATCAACCGCGCCTCGCCCAAGACGCAGTCCGCGCTCCTCGAGGCCATGCAGGAGAAGCAGATCTCCCTCGGCACGGAGACCTACCCGCTGCCGCGCCCGTTCTTCGTCGTCGCCACTCAGAACCCGATCGACAACGAGGGCACCTACCCGCTCCCGGAGGCGCAGCTCGATCGTTTCCTGATGAAGCTGATGATCGGCTTCCCCTCCGAGGACGACGTGCTCGCGATCGTCGATCGCACCGCCGACGGGATCGACGCCACGGTCGGCAGCGTGGCCACGAGCGAGCAGCTGATCAGCGCCGGCAAGACCATCCGGCAGATGCCCACCGCCGAGACCATCAGCCGCTACGCGGTGCGCCTGGTGCTCGCGACCCACCCCGAGCACGAGTACGCGCCCGCCTGCGTGCGCCGCTACGTGCGGGCCGGCGCCTCACCCCGCGCGGCCCAGAGCCTCCTCGCGGTCGCGAAGTTCTTCGCCGTGCTCGACGGCCGGCTCAACGCGAGCGCCGACGACGTGCGCCGCGCCGCCTACCCCTGCCTCCGCCACCGCATCCTCCTCAACTTCGACGCCATCGCCGACGACGCGACCACCGACACGCTGATCCGTCAGCTGCTGATGGATCTGGACGCCCCGAAGAACCCGAAGCGCAAGTAACGTGGCCATCCTCGATCGCACCGTCCGCCGCGTGCTCGATCGGATGCGCCTCGTCGTCCGTCCGAGCGCGACCGCCGCCCGCCAGGGAGGGCACCGCTCCCCCTTCAAGGCGAGCGGCGTCGAGTTCGCCGACCACCGCCCCTACGTCAGCGGCGACGACGTGCGGCACATCGACTGGAAGGCGTTCGCCCGGCACGGCCACCTCGTGCTCCGCCAGTTCGAGGAGGAGCGCGACGCCTTCGTGCACGTGCTCCTCGACGTCACCGGCTCGATGAGCCGCGGCGCCCCGCCGAAGATCGAGGTCGCCCGCATGCTCGCCGGCGCGTTCGTCTACGTCGGCATGCGTCAGTTCGACCGCGCCCGCGTCATCCCCTTCGCGGACGAGCTCGACGATCGCCCCCTCGCCATCCGCGGTCCGCAGGATCTGCCCCAGCTCGAGCGCTACCTCTCGGACAGCGAGGCCGCCGGCCCGACCTTCTTCGACGAGGCCATCCGTCAGCTCGCGGCCCGCGGCGTCCCGCGGGGCCTGGTGGTGGTCATCAGCGACTTCATGGCCCCCGACGGTTGGGAGGACGGCTTCCGCCGCCTCGGCGCGATGGGCCACGAGCTCCGCGTCATCCACGTGCGCTGCCAGGAGGACCTCGAGCCCGGCTGGCGCGGCGAGCTCGAGCTGCGCGACGCGGAGACCGACGAGCGCGTGCGCCTCCGCGTCAACGACGCGCTCTTGAAGCGCTACCAGGCCGAGGTGAAGAGGCACCTCGACGCGGTCCGCGAGAGCTGCCGCAAGACCGGCGGCTGGTTCCAGGACGTCGACGTCGCGATGCCCACCGACGCCGCCCTCCTCCGCGTCTTCGCCGCCCCCCGCCTCCGCTCCGCCGCAGGTGCCCGATGACCTTCTTCGGGAAACACATCGGCTCGTTTGCGGAAGTCAATTTCACGCAAAGACGCAAAGACGCAAAGGTTGGCGGGATGGACGCTGCCGGCCGGATTCCTGGCTGCGACCACTCGCTCTCGAAGGTCGCGTGGTTTTCTCGCTATTTCTCGCAGAGTCGCAGAGGCGCAGAGGTGAGCGGGGTGGAAGCTCCGCGCTCGACGTCGCCACGCGTTGGCTCGTTTGCGGAAGCCATTTTCACGCAAAGACGCAAAGACGCAAAGGTTGGCGGGATGGACGCCGCCGGCCGGGTTCCCGGCAGCGACCACTCGCTCTCGAAGGTCGCGTGGTCTTGCGACTATCTCTCGCAGAGTCGCAGAGGCGCAGAGGTGGGCGGGGTGGGAGCTCCGCGCTCGACGTCGCCACGCGGCTCGTTTGCGGAAGTGCAGAAGCATCCGCAGACCCCGGCAATGAGGCACGACTCGGCACCCGGCGGCGAGCCGCCAGCCCGCGGCCATCTCTGCGCCTCTGCGCCTCTGCGTGAAATTCAGAAGCCCCCGCAGCGCTCCAGAACGACGCTCTCCGGAGCGGTTGCCCCCACGAGCGACCTTTGCGTCTTTGCGTCTTTGCGTGAAATTCAGAAGCCTCCGCAGCCCCCGACAACAAAAGGCGACTCGGTACCTGGCGGCGAGCCGCCACCCCGCGGCCACCTCTGCGCCTCTGCGCCTCTGCGTGAAATTCAGAAGCCTCCGCAGCCCCCGACAACAAATGACGACTCGGTACCCGGCGGCGAGTTGCCGTCCCGCGGCCTCACGACCCTCTTTGCGGCTTCGCGCCTTTGCGAGAGCCCATTCGCTCCCGAAGGAGCGCCGAAGTGACGTTCGCGGGCCTCGGATGGGGAGCGTTGGCGGGGCTGGCGGGAGCGGCGGCGCTCACGGTGCTCGCGCTGTACCTGTTGCGCAGGACGCCGAAGCCGCAGCTCGTCAGCAACGTCACGTTCTGGATGCGGGCCGCGCAGTCGAGCCGGCCGCGGTTCCTCCGGGCGTCGCGGATCCCCTGGATCGCCTTCCTCGTCAGCCTGCTCGTCGCGCTCCTCTTCGTCACCGAGCTCGGCGACCCGAGGTTCGGCAAGGGCGTGCGGGGCACCACCGTGATCGTGCTCTCCGCCGGGCGGTCGATGGGAGCCGAGGACGCCGGGGAGCGGCGGATCGATCGCGCGGTGCGCGAGGTGCGGCAGTGGGTCGATCGCACCACCGCCGGAGGCCGAGTCGCGGTGGTGCGCGCCGGCATGCGGCCGGAGACGCTGCTCGCGCTGACCGAAGACAACGCCGACCTCGAGCGGGCGCTCGCCGGCTTCGAGCTCGACGACGGGCCGGCCGACCTCGAGGGCGGGCTGCTCCTCGCCGATCGCATCATCGAGGCGAGCGGCGACGCCGGGCAGATCCTGCTCGTCGCCGACCGCGACGCCGAGGCCGAGACGCGCAGCACCCGGGTGCTCGTGCCCGTCGGCGTGCCCGCCGACACCATCGCGATCGCCGACTTCACCGCGCGGCGCGACCCGCTCGCGGCCGGGGAGTTCGTCGCCGAGGTGCAGCTCCAGTCCTTCGCGTCGCGCGAGGCGAGCGCGCGGCTGCGCATCCTCGACGGCGAGGTCCCGCTCCTCGACCGGCGCATCACGCTCGCGGCCGGGGAGGGCGCGCGGCTGCTCGCCCAGGGCTTCAGCGCCGAACGGGCCGAGCTCACCGCGCGCCTCGAGGACATCGAGATCACCGCCAGCCACGACGCGCTCGCGGTCGATGACGTCGCCCACGCGGTCGTCGCGCCCCTGTCGCCGCTCCGGGTGCTCTTCGTCTCGCCGGGCAGCCTCTTCCTCGAGGCCGCGCTCGCGGTGCACCCCAACGCCCAGGTCGAGCAGATCCCGCCGGCCGGGCTCTCCGGGGCCGACCTCGCCGCGTACGACGTGCTCGTGCTCGACCGCACCGCCCTCCCCGAGGGCGTGGAGCACGGCTCGGTGGTGCTCTTCGCGCCGCCGTCCGGTCAGCTCGGCGCGTCGGGCGAGGCCGAGGATCCGCGCATCACCGCGTTCCTCGCGAGCCACCCCGCGCTCCACGGCGTGCGCCTCGACGGGGTGAACGTGCGGCGGTCCCTCCGCTTCGCCACCGATCCCGGCGACCAGGTGCTGATCCGCTCCGGCGCCGATGCCCTCGCCGTGGCCCGCGAGGCGCGCGGCCGGCGCCTGATCGCCTACGGCCTCGACCTCGGGGCGACCGACCTCGTCGAGCGCGAGGCCTTCCCGCTGATGGTGCACGACAGCCTGCGGTGGGCGGCGTCCTCGCGCGACGAGATCCCGCTGCCGCGCCGCCTCGGCGAGCCGCTCTACGCGGAGACCACCGTGCTCGGGCCGGACGGAGAGCCGGTGAGCGCGACCGAGCTCGCCGCGATCCGTCGGCAGGGCATCTACCACCACGGGGAGCGGGCCATCGCCTACAGCGGCACCGTGCACGCCCGCGAGCTGCCGGTCGGCGCGAGCGGGGGCCGCTTCCGGAACGTCGATCCCCTCCCGCCGCTCGCCGTCATCGTCGCGCTCGCGCTGCTCGGCCTGATGGTGCTCGAGTGGACCCTGCTCCACCGCGGGAGGCTCTCCTGATGCCCGAGCTGACCATCGGCTGGCCGCTCGCGCTGTGGGGGCTCTGCGCCGCGCCGCTCCTGGTGCTGCTCGCGATCCGCAGCCGGTTCCCGATCGGGCCGCGGCGCCGCTGGATGGTCGTCGCCACCCGCGCGCTGACCGCGGCGCTGCTCGTGCTGGCCATGGCCGACCTCCGCCTCGGGCTGCCCACCGAGGAGCTCGCGGTCGCCACCGTCGTCGACGCCACGCCGAGCGTGACCGAGCCGGACCGGGAGCGGATCCGTCAGCGGCTCGCCGAGGTCCGAGCCAGCCACGACGACGTCCGCTGGATCGAGGCCACCTCGCCCGGCGCGGTCCGCCCCTCCACCGACGTCTCGGTGGGCGTGGCGCTCCTGCCGCGCGACCGGGTGCGGCGCATGGTCGTCGCCACCGACGGGCGCGACCGCGGCGGAGAGCTCGGCGCGGCGATCGCGGCCGCGCACCGGGCCGGGGTCGAGGTCTCGATCGCGCCGATGGGCGACACGCCGCCGATGGACCTGGTCAGCGTCACCGGCCTCTCGGTGCCGCGCATGATCCGGGCCGGCGATCGCATCGACGTCGGCGTCGAGATGCACGCCGCGCGCGACGCCGACGTCAGCCTCACGATGGCCCTCGACGGCGTCGAGGTCGGCCGCACCGAGGCGGTCGCGCGGCGCGGGGAGTCGAGCGCCTCCATCGAGGTCGAGTTCCCCGAGGACGAGGGCGTGCACGAGCTGACCGTCGCGCTCTCCGCGGCCGGCGACGTGGTCGCCCAGAACGACGTGTGGCGCAGCCTGGTGCGCATCTCGCCGAAGCCGCGGGTGCGCATCCTCCATGATCCCGACAACGGCCCGCCGCTCCTCGCCCAGGTCTTCGAGGAGGGCGGCATGCGGGTGGACGTCACCCCGATCACCGCCGCGCCCCTCGCCGCCGACGAGCTCCAGGACGTGAACCTGGTGGTGGTCGACGAGGCGGACCCGGGCGACCTCACCGAGGTGCAGCAGCAGGTCCTGCGCGACTGGGTCGAGGGCGAAGGCGGCGGCCTCATCAGCGTGACCGGGACCAACCCGGTGCGGCGCACCCCGCGCATCTTCCGCGAGATCGAGCCGATCACCATCCCGCCGGCGATCCCCGAGCCGCGGCCCCTCGAGCTGGTCCTCGTCATCGACCGCTCCTCGTCGATGAGCGGTATCAAGATGATGCAGGCGCGCAACGCCGCGATCGCCGCGGTGCGAGCCCTCCGACAGGACGCGCGCGCCGGCGTGGTCGCCTTCAGCGGCGGCGCCGATCGGGTGATGGCGCCGGTGGGCATGGACCAGCGCGACGACCTCGTGCAGTTCATCAGCGGCATCCACGCGTCGGGCGGCACCAACATCGCGGCCGCCCTCGGCGCGGCCAACGCGGTGATGAGCAACGACCCGCGGTACATCCACCACGTCATCCTGCTCTCCGACGGCGTGAGCGCGCCCGATCCCGCCCTCGCCGCCGCCACCGTGCTCGCCGGGCGCGGGGTCAGCATCTCGGCGATCACCATCGGGCCGCGCAACGACCTGATGGCCCGCATCGCCCAGATCGGCCGCGGCCGCTACCACGTCACCAACAGCGCCGGCTCGCTGCCCAGCCTGTTCGTGCGCGAGGCGCAGTACCGCCAGCCCCCGGCCCACCGCCGCAGCAGCTTCGCGCCCCGCGTCGTCACCCACCTCGCGATGCTCGAGGACGTCGACCTCGAGGCGGCGCCGCAGCTCGGCGGCCACGCGCTCGCCGGCCTCGAGCGAGGCGCGACCATGGTGCTCTCGACCCCCGACCGACGCCCGGTGCTCGCCCACTGGCACCGCGGGCTCGGGCAGGTGGCGACCTTCACCAGCGCGACGAGCGGGGCGTGGGCGGATCGCTGGCGGGACTGGGACGGCTTCCGCGCGTTCTGGGTCGCGATGGCCGAAGGCATGCTGCGGACCCGCCCGGTCGACCCGCCGCAGATCCGGCTCGCGCCCCACCCGGTGCTCGAGGGCGTGCAGGTCGCGACGGTGCTCGCGCCCACGATCGAGAGCGAGCCGGTGCCCCTCGTGCGCCTCTTCCGCGCGCCGGGCGAGGGCGAGCCCCTCGAGCTCTACGAGCGCGGCCCCGGGGTGTGGCAGTCCGAGGTGCTCGCCGACGGCGGCTTCCTGCTCGACGCCCGCATGCCCGGCGACGAGCGGCCGACCGTCGCGGTGGGCCACGACCGCCCCTACGACCCGGAGCTCGCGCTCTTCGGCACCCACCGGGCGGAGCTCGAGCGGCTCGCCGCGGCCGGCGGCGGTCGAGTGCTCGAGGACCTGACGGCGGTGACCGAGGCGATCGAGGAGCAGGCGGTGATGCGCTCGCTGCGCACGCCGCTCCTCGCCGCGGCGCTGTTGATGTACCTGCTCGGCCTGCTCCTGCTGCGCTTGCCCGATCACTCGGTCGGGGCGACGGTGGTGCGGCCGGAGCGCAAGCGACGGCGGTGGGGGCGAGAGCGCAAGTCGATGCACCCGGACGAGCCGAAGAAGGAGGCCGCGTGAGGCGCGTGGCGACGATGGCGATCCTGCTCGCGGCGTGCGGCGGGCCCGAGCCTCGCTACGGCGAGGCGACCCTCTCGGAGGCGGCGCCGCGCGTCGCCCTCACCGGCACGACGTTCGGCCAGGCGGCCGCGCTCGAGCTCGCCCCGGGCTGCCCCGGTTACCTCGACGTCGAGACCCCCGGGCACGTGATCGAGGTCGAAGGCGACGCCCCGTTCACCGTCCGGGTGCGCTCGGGCGACGGGCCGCTCGCGCTCGCGGTGGCGCGCGGGGACGAGGTCCGCTGCGACAGCGACGAGGGCGCGGGCCACGCGCCGACCCTCGCCTACGAGGGGGCGGGCACCTACGCGGTCTACGTCGCCGCGCTCCGCGAGCCGGCGCCGCTCGCCTACGAGCTCGAGCTGTTCACCGACGGCGCGGGGGAGGGCCCGAGCGCGCCCGCGAGCGACATCCGCGACGTCAGCGTCACCATCACCAGTGATCCGCCGGGCGCCCAGGTGCGCGATCAGGGCGGTCAGGTCGTCGGCGTGACCCCGGCGATGTTCATGGTGAGCCTGCCGGCCGCCGAGGCGGGGCAGGAGCGCCGCTGGACCCTGTCGCTGCCCGACCACGAGGAGGTCACCGTCACCGGCACCGTGACCGAGGGCGCGCTGGTCCTGCACGGGCAGCTCCCCGCGATCGGCCCGACGGTGGTCGACGTGAGCGCCTCCGAGTCACAGCCGATCCGCGACTACCAGAGCGCGGCGCTCGCGGTGGAGGTGGCCGAGGACTGCGCCATCACCGAGGCGGAGCTCGGCGTCGACGTGCGGCACAGCTTCATCGGCGATCTCCGGGTCGTGCTGCGCACCCCATGGAGCGAGGACCTCGTGCTCCAGCGTCATCAGGGCGGCGGCCGGCGCAACCTCCGGCGCACCTGGGACCTCGACGATCGGCAGCTCTCGGGCCTGCGCGGTCGGAGCACGCGCGGGCGCTGGACGATGATCGTGCACGACGACGCGGGCGCCGATCAGGGCAGCTTCGATCGCTTCGACGTGCACCTCGCCTGCGCGCCCGGGGGCGTCCGGGTCTCGCCGAGCGTCGAGCCGCCGGATCCCTCGCCGAGCCCGACGCCTTCGCCGAGCCCGACGCCGACCCCGTCGACCAGCCTGCCGGACCTCCCGCCGCGCACCGAGATCGTGCGGGTGATGAGCGGCCTCCGCCCGCGGGTGGAGCAGTGCGGTCGGCAGGGCGGCAACGTGCGGGTCCTCGCGACCGTCTCCGGCTCCACCGGGCGCGTGACCCGTACCACCGGGAGCGGCACCGCCTCGGCCCAGGAGCGCTCGTGCGTGCTCCGGGTGGTGCGCGGCGCCCGCTTCTCCCGCTTCCGGCGGAGCGAGCTCGACGTCGACTACACCTACGACCTCCCGAGGCGCGGCGCGCAGCAGGGGGACGTGCTCGACCCCTGGAACTAGTGCTGCGAGTATGCTCGGCGGGTGGCGCTCTCTCAGCTCATCTACGTCAGCCGGGCGACCCGCAAGCTGACCCTCCGCGACACCATGGCGATCCTGGACGCCGCCAAGCCCAACAACGAGGCGAACGGCGTCACCGGGCTGCTCGCCTACGGCGGCGGCCACTTCCTCCAGGTGCTCGAGGGGGAGGGGCGGCAGGTCACCGACACGTTCGCCCGCATCCTGCGGGACGCGCGCCACGAGGAGGCCCAGATCGTCGACTTCTCGATCATCCAGGCGCGCCGCTTCGACGACTGGTCGATGCACCTGATCAACCTCGACGACCCGGACCGCCCGAGCGACGCGCGCCGCCCGCAGCGCTACCGGGCCGACGCCTCCCACCCCTTCTTCAGCACCGACCCCCAGGTCGCGTTCTGGATGCTCTACGACCTGAAGATCGCGGCGCTGACCTGAGGCGATAAGGAGAGATCAGTGGAGCCGAGGCGACCGGCGCGGCCATGCTCTCCGCATGCCCCGCCTCCTCCTCCTCGCGTGCTGTCTGATCGGCTGCGGCGCCCCGGAGGGCGGCGACGACGGCGGGCGGGCGGCCCCGGACGCCGCGGCCTTCGACGCCGCGACCCACGACGCCGCGACCCACGACGCCTCTTCGAACGGCGACGCCGAGGTCCCGGTCGCCGACGCGGGTCCGCGCCCGGCCAGCTGCGACGACCCGGCCGCCGGGTGGCTCTTCTGCGAGGACTTCGAGGCGGGCGACGGCGACTGGGACGCGTGGTGGGCGGAGACCGACTTCATCCAGGCCCTCGGCGGTGACGACCGCGGTCGGATCACCCTCGATCCGGGCGCGCACGGCGGCTCCTGGGCCGCGTACCTGCCGGCGGCCGCCAGCTCGGGGCACCGCGGCGCGACCCTCGACTGGTGGGACTGCGCCGGGGAGCAGGCCAGCGGGTGCGCGCTCGAGAGCCACGACGAGCTCTACTTCCGCGCCTGGGTCCGCTTCGCCGACGACCACCGCTACGTGCATCACTTCCTGAGCGTCGGCGGGTCCCAGCCGGACGACTTCTGGTACGGGGGCACGGCGGGCTGCCTGCCGAACGGCGAGCTCGCGATGGGCACCACCGTCGACCACCGCGAGGGCAGCCACGAGTCGTTCTTCTACACCTACCACCCGGAGATGCGCTGCGACACGCGCTGCGACCGCTACGCCGACGTGGATCGCATCTGCGCCGAGTGCGCGGCCAAGGGCCTGCCCACCTGCGACGCGCAGCCGCAGTGCTGCTGGGGCAACCACTTCGCGCCCGAGCCGCCGGTGGCCTTGCCGGTCGGCCGGTGGTTCTGCCTCGAGATGACGATGCGCGCGAACACGCCGGGCGAGCACGACGGCGAGATGGCCTACTGGGTCGACGAGGCGCTCGCGCACCGCGAGACCGGGATGATGTGGCGGACCACCGACCGCCTCGCGCTCAACCGGGCGCGCCTCCAGCACTACATCACCGAGAGCGACGCCGACGGCCACTCGAACCGGGTCTGGTTCGACGACGTCGTGGTGAGCACCGAGCGGATCGGCTGCGGCCGATGAGAAGGAGTGAGATGGCGAGGCGTTGGATCTGGATCCCCCTGACCCTGCTGCTGGCCTGTGATCCGCCGCCGGCGGAGCCCGACGCGGCCACGCCGGACGCCTCGATCGCGGACGCCTCGAGCCCCGAGCCGGACGCGGGGGACCTCGACGCGGCGGTGACGGTGCCCGACGCCGGCCTCCCCGACGCGGGCCCGCCCTACGAGCCCTACTTCTTCGACGACTTCGAGAGCTACGCCGACGGCGAGAGCCTCGCCCGGAACCCCTTCGGCTCCGCGGGACGCACCACCGCGAGCGCCGAGCAGGCGGCGCGCGGGAGCCAGAGCGCGCGCATGGAGATCCGGCGCGGCGACGGCGGCGGCTTCGGGCGCTGGGGCGGCATCCTCCCGCTCCGCCCGCGCCTGGTGGCCGGCCAGGAGGTCTGGGTCCGCCTCGACGTCTACTGGCCGAGCAGCTTCGAGTTCTCGGCCACCCCGTGGATGAAGTTCATCCGCGTCCACACCCGCACCGAGACCGGCGAGAACGGCGGCTACAACGACCTCTACGTCGACGAGGCCGACCAGCGGCGGAGCGTGCTGCGCACCATCAAGGAGGGGCACGACCGTTGGGAGGTCTACGGCGGCGACCCGATCCCCCGCGACACCTGGGAGCGCTACGAGATGTACCTCTTCCTCGACGACGCCTCGGTCGACGAGGGCGGCGAGGGGCGCGTCCGGATCTGGCGGGACGGGGAGCTGATCTTCGACCGCACCGACGTGCCGACCCTGCCGCCGAACGGTGACGCCGACTACGTCTACCTCTTCACCTACTGGAACAACGAGCGCCCGCCGGACAACCACTGCTACGTGGACGACCTCGTCATCGCCACCAGCGACAATCCCCCGCCCAACGTCGACCCGGCCGGGAACGTCTACCTCGGCGACTGGACCCCGTGAGATCCTTGCGTCCGCCGGATTGGCCCTAGATACGGGTCGCTCCGGTGCGCCCGACCCCCTCACTCCTGCCGCTCCTCCGCGAGGCCTGCGACAGCCTCGCCGACGGCCTCATGTTGTTCGGCGCCATCCGCGACGAGGCGGGCCACATCGTGGACTTCGAGTGGCTCTACACCAACCCGGCGGCGACGACGGTCGTCGGGCGCGACGACGCCGACCTCCGCGGCAAGCGCCTGCTCGTCGAGATGCCGGGCAACCGGGACAGCGGCCTGTTCGAGCGCTACGTGCGGGTGGTCGAGACCGGCGAGCCCGACCAGCACGAGTTCCACTACACGCACGAGGGCTTCGACGACTGGTTCACGAACCGCTCGACCAAGGTCGGCGACGGGTTCCTCGTCACCTTCCAGAACATCACCCGCCAGCGCACCCTGGAGCGCGAGCGAGACCAGCAGCGGCAGCTCCTGCACCGGCTCTTCATGCAGGCGCCGGTGGCCATCTCGGTGGTCCGACCTCCGGACTTCGTCTTCGAGCTGGCCAACCCGCGCTACGAGGAGATGGTCGGCCGCGCCGGGATCACCGGCAAGACGCTCGCCGAGGCCTTCCCCGAGCTGCCCCCGGACGGACCCATATCCCAGGCCCTCGAAGGCGTGATCCGCGACCGGCAGGCGTTCTTCACCCCAGAGCTCTACGTCCCGATCGACCGCGACGGGGACGGGGTGCCGGAGGACGCCTACTTCATGTTCACCCTCCAGCCCATGGTCGGGGACGGGGGCCAGGTCGAGGCGGTCCTGACGGTGGCGGTCGAGGTCACCGAGCGAAAGCTGGCCGAAGACGCGCTGCGCCGCGCCGACGCGAAGAAGGACGAGTTCCTCGCCGTCCTCGCCCACGAGCTCCGGAACCCGCTGGCCGTCGTCAAGAGCGCGCACGGCCTGCTGAAGGGCGCCGCGCACGTCGACCCCTCCGTGCACCGGGTCGAGGCGGTGCTCGAGCGGCAGCTCGCCCACATGAGCCGGCTCCTCGACGACCTGCTCGACGTCGGCCGGCTCTCGAGCGGCAAGCTCGTGCTCGAGCGCGGGGCGGTGGACTTCGTGCGGATCGTGAACGAGGTCATCGGCGATCACCGCGCGGCCTTCGTGGAGCGGGGGCTGACCTTCGAGGCCTGCCTGCCCGACGCGCCGCTCTGGATTCACGGCGACGCGGTCCGGCTCGCGCAGGTGGTCGACAACCTGGTGACCAACGCCCTCAAGTACACGCCGGCCCCCGGCCGGGTCGACGTCAGCGTGCGCCGGGGCGAGGACGGGCTGACGCTCGAGGTCCGGGACACCGGCGTCGGCATCGAGCCCGAGCTCCGGCGGCGGATCTTCCAGCCCTTCGAGCAGGCGCCGCAGAACATCGCCCGATCGTCCGGCGGGCTGGGGCTCGGCCTCGCGCTCGCCGAGCGCATCGTGGGGCTGCACGGGGGCTCGCTCGAGGCCGAGAGCGAAGGGGAGGGGCGGGGCAGCGTCTTCACCTTGCGCCTCCCCATCGGCGAAGCCCCGGTCGCCGCTCCGCCGCCCGTTGCGTCGACGGAGCGAGAGTCGCCGCGGCGGTTCCTGGTGGTGGAGGACAACGAGGACGCGGCCGAGCTGGTCGTGATGCTCCTCCGCCGGCGCGGCCACCACGCCCACCACGTGGCGCGGGGTGGGGACGGAGTCGAGGCCGTCGAGCGGGACCGCTACGACGTCGTGATCTGCGACATCGGGCTGCCGGACATGGACGGCTACGAGGTCGCCCGCGCCCTCCGCGCGCTCCCGGGCGGCGACCGGCTCAAGCTCGTCGCGCTCTCCGGCTACGGCCAGGCAGACGATCGCCGCCGCTCGCGCGAGGCCGGCTTCGACGCCCACCTCCTCAAGCCCGCGAGCCTCGACGCCGTGCTCGAGGCGATCGCGTAGCCGGCGCCCCGTTCGACGGGTAGAACGGTCTCCGACCTCGATGAAGGAGACCTGGCGAAGTCTGGTTCGCGTCGTCGGCCTGCCCCTCGCCGGTCCGGTCCTGGCGTCGCTCCTCGTGCTCCAGGCCTGCGGCGCGCCGAGGCCGAGGCCCGCGACCGCGACGCACGACGAGGCGCTCGACCTCCTCGCCACGTGGCTCGCGGTGGCCGGCTTCGGCGACGGCGCGGTGGACTACAGCTATCGCGAGCTCACCGCGGACGACCCACCCCGCGTCGTCAGCACCCGCGACACGGCGACGGCGCTCCGGATCTGCGGTGACGCCACGCTCCGCGTCGTCGACGGGGGCTACGACGTCGAGCTGTCCGTGCAGGTGATTCGAGAAGACGGTCGCCTGGCCTGGGGGCAGCGTCGCTTGACATTCCGCGGGGCGGCTGGAGAGCTCGCGATCCGCACCGACGAGCTCCGGGTCGAGGGGGAGCGCCAGCTGCCGGAGGGCCCACGACCTCGCCCCTTCCACGGCGTCCACTGCGGCGGGGGCCTCGAGACCCGCGAGACCGACTGCGTCGTCCTGAGCTTCGACGACGAGCCGCCCCGACGACTCGCGTGGCCGTCCCCCCGGCGATGAGTTTCACGCCGCGCGCCGGACCGGCGGCCCCGGGCGACGGCCCGGATCGAGGCGCCCGCCAGCGCGCCGCCAGCCGACGGCGAGGAGCCAGGTCTCGGCGCGCTCGGCCGGCGACGCGCGGGAGGGCAGCATCGTCGGCGTCGTGTGTACCGCGCGCGTCCAGCCCTCGAAGAAGTAGCCGGAGCTGAGCGGGTCCACCCAGGCGGGGTCGGCGACGGCGACCCCGTGACGGCGGGCGTTCCCGAGCACGTAGGCGATCGCGTTCCGGACGCTCCGAGGCGTGGTGAGCGCGCGGCTGTGGTAGCGGTCGGCGAAGACGCGACCCTTGCGCCCCATCACGCGGTTGACCATGCGTGCGATGCGCACGCTCAGCCCCTGCATGCCGCGCGCGAGGAGCTCCGCGTCCTCCGCCTCGACGAGGAGATGGAGGTGATTCCGCTGGATGGAGAAGTGCACGATGCGCACCCCGCCGCGAGCGTTCGCCTTCGCGATGATCTCCCAGAGCCGCGTCGAGAGGCGCCGGCCGCGCAGGCTCCAGATGCCGCGCATGACCTTCAGCGTGACCAGCACCGGGTGCCGCGCCGCGAAGCGCTCGCGGGTGGTGTGAGGGACGCCGGCTTTCTCCCCCTTGGGCTTGCGACCGGCGCCCTTCCGCGCGCCGCCGTGGGTGAACAGGCGAAGCGTGGCTTGCTCTGTCTTGCTTTTCCTGCGCATGCCCGCACGGACGCAGAGACCTCGGCGCGACTGACGCAAATCGCAAGAAAAGATGCGTCTCCGTGGGCTCTCGGCGCCGGCGCATCTCTGCCGATTCATCTCGCTCCCCTGTTCGGTTCGGCAGAGATCCGCTCGCGGCCAGCGCGGCGAAGTCAGCGGACCGCGGCTCGATTCCGCAGAGAAACCGCGTCTTCGAGTGCGCCGCTCGGGGGCGCAGCGAGCCGTCGGGCTGGCGGCTCGATTCGGCAGAGATCCGCTGCCGCCGCCGATCGGACGGCCGCTCCCCTCGATTCGCCGGAGGTCCGCTCCCGGCCGGCGTCGAGGGCGGGGCCCGCGAGGGATCTCTGCCGATTCATGTCGCGTCCCGCGGACCTTCGGCAACGCCCCCCGTGCCGCGAAGCCATCGCGGCTCGATTCGGCAGAGCTCCCGGCGCCGCGAAGCCATCGGGGCGGGGGCATGGACGAGGCCGGGCCCGAGTCGGGCGCGACCGCCGGGGCCGCGGCATCTCTGCCGATTCATGCCGTGCTCCGCTCGATTCGGCACAGCTCGGGGGATTCCAGCGCCTCGACGGCGAGGGGCGTGGGGCTCGAGCTGTGCCGATTCATGTCCTGGCTCGCACGGCTGCGCTCGGCGGTCTGCCGCGCCGTGCGGACGCGCTCCAGGCGATCCTGTCGCGACCTCCATCGAGGGCAGCTCGCGGGACAGTAGGTCGAGGACCCGGCTTCCGAGCATGCTCAGCGGACCCGTTCGGCAGAGATCCGCGCCCTCTCAGTCGAAGCGGCGGAACATCGGCTCGGCTTCGGGCTCGCTCGGGGTCGGTCGGCTGCGGCCGCGGCGGGGGAGGCGCTGGAGGCCGATCTGGAGGAGCTGGCTCATCTCGGGGCGGACCTCGCGCTCGAGCGGGCGGTAGCCGTCGCGCTCCAGGCGGAGGGTCCGGGGCTCTTCGCTGCGCGGCACGGTGAGCTCGGTGGGGGTCTCGCCCAGGACCTCACCGTCGAGCGAGACGGTGGCTCCGGCGGGGGTGGTCTCGACCCGGAGCACGACCTCCTCGGGGGGCGCGACCGGAGGCTCGGGCGGCGGCGCCTCCACGGGCGCCGGCTCGGGCTCCGGCGCTGGAGTCGACGGCGCGGCGGCGCGGACGTCGTCCTCCGCGCCCTGGAGGGCGAGGAAGCCGAGGGTGCCGGCGAAGGCGAGCGCGAACACGGCGACGCCGAAGGCGAGCCAGCCGCGTCGACGGTGGGGCGGCGGCAGCGGGCGGGTCGCCTTGGCGGGGCCCACCGTGGGCAGCTCGACGGCGACGTCGACCTCGGCCGAGGGGACCCGCTCGATCGCGGTGCCGCGCTGCACGGACTCGAGCAGGCGCCGCTTCTCCTCGACCCGGGTGGCGAAGAGCAGGCGCATGAGGGCGGCGAGGTTCTCGCCCGGCAGGCTGTCGCCCGAGAGCTCGCGGGTGAGCAGCGCGAGGTCTCGCCTGAGATCGGCGGCGGTCGCGTAGCGGTCCTGCGGGTCGGCCGCGAGCGCGCGCAGGCAGATCTCCTCGAGCCGCTTCGGGTAGCCCTCGATCAGGCGGGTCGGCGGGGTGACGAGGCCCTCGCGCACCGCCCGGAGCGACTCCACCGCGCTGCCGCGCTTGAAGAGCCGGCGCCCGGTCGAGAGCTCGTAGAGGACGACGCCGAGCGCGAAGACGTCGCTGCGTCGGTCGATCGGCAGACCCTCGGCCTGCTCCGGGGACATGTACTCGAACTTGCCCTTGAGCGTGCCGGCCTCGGTCTGGGAGATGCGGTCCTTCGCCTTGGCGATGCCGAAGTCGAGCACCTTCACCGAGCCGTCGTAGGTGATGAAGAGGTTCTGGGGCGAGACGTCCCGGTGCACGAGGCTCATGCTCTCGCCGTCCGCGTCCTTCAGCTCGTGGGCCGCGTGCAGGCCCGCGCACGCCTCGGCGACGATGTGGGCGCACAGCGCGAGCTCGATCGGGCGGCCGAGGGCGCTGGCCCGCCGCATCACGCTCGCCGCGCTCTCGCCCTGGAGGTACTCCATCACCAGGTAGAGCTCGCCGCCCTCCTGCCCGAGCTCGTGCACCTGCACGACGTTCGGGTGGTGGATCCGGGCGGCGATGCGCGCCTCGTCCAGGAACATGCTGACGAAGGTCGGAAGCTCCGCGTACTGCGCTAGGATGCGCTTGATCACCACGGCGCGCTCGAACCCGCTCGGGCCGAGCACCCGGCCGAGGAGGATCTCGGCCATCCCCCCGGTTGCCAGGCGGGCCAGCACTTCGTACCGTCCGATCGCGCCTGCGGGGGCGGCGTCACTGCCCGGAGCCACTGCGTTCACGATGTCTCTCTCGCGCCCCCTTCGACGCTATCACGCCCACCTCTGGCTCACCATCGGCGCCCTCGGCCTCTGCCTCTGGGCGTCGGCGGCGCGTGCCCAGGACGAGGCCCCCAGCCGAGAGGACATGCAGCGCTCGGCGAGCCTCTTCGCCGAAGCCGAGGTCGCCTACAACGAGGGCGAGCTGCAGCGCGCGGTGGCCCTGCTCGAGGAGGCGCACGACCTCTACCCGGAGCCGGTGCTCCTCTACAACCTCGCGCGGGCCCACGAGGCGCTCGGCGCGCTCGAGGAGGCGCTCGAGAGCTACGAGGGCTACCTCGCGGCCTCGCCCGACACCCCGGACCGCGGCGCGATCCAGCGCCGGATCGACTCGCTCCGCGTCCAGATCGCCGAGGCGGAGGCGGCCCGGAACCGTCCGCCGCCGCCCGCTCCGCCGGCCCCGGCGGCCCCCCGCTCCGATCCCGCCTCGCCGTGGATCCTCTCCTCCGCGATCGTCTCCGCCGCCGCGGTCGCGGCGCTCGGGGTCGGCGTGGCCCTGGCGGTGCTCTCCGAGGGCCAGCTCGCGGAGGCCGAGGCGGCGGTGAACCACCGCGACGCCTTCCCCGCCCTGGAGTCCGCTCAGGACCTCGCGCTCGGCGCGAACGTCCTCTTCGTCGCCGCCGGCACCCTGGCGGCCGCCGCCGCGACCGGCTGGGTCATCGCCGCGGTCGTCGGGGGTCAGGCCGAGGATCGGGGCGACGTGGCGCTCGGGATCGGCCCGGGATCGCTCTCCCTCCGTCTGCGTTGGCGCTGAGCCGGTCGCTTCGGATACGATCCCCCCATGGCGCGGCGCAAAGGCCGGACGAGGGCGCTGCCTCTCGCGCATCGCCTCCCCAACCCCTCCGACCCGTTCGTGGGCCGCGAGGACGAGACGCGCCGGCTCGCCCGGGCCCTCGAGGAGGTGCCGGTCAGCGTCGTCGTGGGGCCCGGCGGCATCGGCAAGACCGCGCTCGCCACCGCCACGCTCCGCCAGGCCGCGCCGGATCGCTTCGCCCAGGGCCTCTACCTCGGCGTCCCGCCGGACGAGCCGGTCGAGCAGATCCGCGGCCGGCTGCTCCGCCTGCTCGCCGACGCCGAGGGCTCCGAGCTCGACGTCGAGGCGCTCCGGGGCGAGCCGGAGGCCTCGATCGCGGCCGCGATCGATCTCGCCGAGGCGTCCGCCCGGCTGGTCCTGCTCGACGACGTGCACCACACCGACGTCGAGGCGATCGGCGACCTGCTCACCCGGCTGTCGACCTACGCCCGGCGCAGCCGCTGGATCGCGACCAGCCGCACGCGCCTCCCGGCCACCGGCCCCCGCGTCGTCGAGCTCGAGGGCATGCCCGAGCGCGACCTGCTCACCCTCGCCGAGGCGCTCGCGCCCGAGCGCTCGATGGACGAGGCGCGGCGCGCGGCGCGGTCGGCGACGGGCTCGCCCTGGCTGCTCCAGCAGTTCGTGGCGATGGGGGAGACGGCGCGGGAGGTGTCGCGGGAGCAGCTGCTGGCCGAGCTGCCGGCCCGCGCGGCCGCGTTCCTGGAGAGCCTCGCCGTGCTGCGCGCGCCGCTCCCGCTCGACCGGCTCGCCACCTTCGCGCCGATCCCGGACCCGCCGACCCTGGAGCGGCTCGCGCGCCGCGGGCTGGTGCAGTCGGCGGAGGGCGGGCTCCGCCTGCACGACGTGCTGCGCGGGCTGTTCGCCCAGGGCGACGACCCGCGGCGGGACGAGGCCCGGAGGCGCGCCGCCGAGGCGCTCGCGGGGAGTGAGCACGCGACCGACGTGCTCGAGGCGGCCCGGCTCTGGGCCGAGCTGTCCGAGAAGGAGGCGCTCCACGCGCTGCTCGAGCGCCGGGCTGAGCAGCTCCTGAGCGAGGGCCTCGCGCCGCGCCTCTGGACGATCCTGGCGCATCGACCGGAGCCGTCCCTGACCCACCTCAAGCTCCGGTGCGCCGCCGAGCTGGGCAACGCCACCGCGCTGTCCGCCGTCCAGGCGCCGGTCGAGCCGGACGCGGCGGCCCGCTTCGCCTGGGCGTCCACGCTCTACGCCCAGGGCGAGGTCTACCGCGCGCGCGCCGAGGCGGAGGCGGCCCTCGCGCGCGGCGCGACCGGGCCGTGGGTCCACGGCGCGCACCGGCTCGTCGCCCGCTGTCACGCCCACGCGCTCGAGATCGACGAGGCGCGCGCCGCGCTCGGCCGCGCGACCGGGGGGGCGGGGCTCGAGGCCTACCTCGACGCGCTGGAGGGAGACCTGGAGGCGATCGAGCGGGCGCGCGACTCGGTCGACGCGGCCGACGCGCAGGAGGCCTGGCTGGATCTCTCGGCGGCCTACGAGGCGGCGGGCCGCGCCGACGCCGCCGACGAGCTGCTCGACCGCGTCCTCGCCACCCCGCGCGGCGGTCGGGCGGATCACTTCGTCGCCCGGCGGGCGCTGGTGCTCCGGGCGCGGCTGCGGCTCGAGGCGGGCGAGCTGATCGACGTGGCCGAGATCGTCGACACGGTGCGCCCCTTCTCGCGCGCGCCGTCGCTGCTCCGGGCGTTCGTGCTCGAGCTGGACGCGGCCCGCGCGATCGCCGAGGGCGAGCTCGAGGGGATCGACGCGCGCCTGGAGGCGGCCGCGCGGGAGGCGTTCCCGGTCGACGCCCGCTGTCACGCGCGGGTCAAGCGGCTCGCCTGGGAGCTCGCCCGGGAGCGCGCCCGGGAGGCGGCGGCGCCGTCCGGAGTGGGGCCCTCGCCGGAGGCGCGGGAGCTCGCCGCCCGGCGCGGAGAGGAGATCGACGGCGGCGTGCCGCGGGAGCGCGTGGTCGCCGGCGTGGCCGCGGCGGAGCGGGCGCTCGCGGCGGGGCAGGCCGGCGTCGCCCTCGAGCAGGTCGACGGCGCGGTGCGCGAGGCCACCGTCGCCGGGCAGCGCCTCCTCGCGGCCCGGGCGATGGCGCTCGCCTGTGACGCGGCCGCGCTCGCGGGGCTCTGGTCCGAGCTGCCCGAGCGCGCGGGCGCCCTGGCCGAGCTGGCCGAGTGGATGTCCTCCGAGCGCTGGCGCGCGCCCGCCGAGCTGATCCTCGGCCCGGGCGATCCGGGCACGCTCGAGCGCCTCGCCGCCGGGGAGCGCGTCGACCCCCGCAGCGCGCGCCGCGCCCAGGCCCTGCTCGGCGGCGACCCCGCCCTGGACGACCGCGATCGCGCCGTCGTCGACGCGCTGCGGGCGCGCACCGGCCTGCGGGTCCGGTCGCCTGGCTCCGGCTCCGCCGATTGGGAGGTGGGCTGGGGCCTCGACGAGCGCACCCAGAGCGTCTGGCTCGAGGACGGACGCACCATCGCGCTCGCGAGCCGCAGCCTCCTCTGGCGGGTGCTGGTCGCCCTCGCCGACGAGGGCGGCGAGGCGAGCAAAGAGCACCTCGTGCTCGCCGCGTGGGGAGAGCGCGAGTACCACCCCGGCCGGCACGACGCGAAGCTCCACGTCTCCATCCGCAAGCTGCGCCAGACGATCGAAGACGACGCCTCGCGGCCCACGCGGCTGCTCACCCTCGACGACGGCTACCGGCTCGGCGGCGTGGTGCGGCGGGCCGCGCAGGCAGCGCACGGCAAGGGCGCGTGATAGCCTCGAGGAGATGCGAAGCCTCGCGCTGATCGGCGCGCTCGCCGCCGCGTCCCTGGGCGGCTGCGCCGCCGACCTGGACCTCTCCGACAAGCCCTGCCCCTGCGCGCCGGGCTGGCTCTGCGTCAGCGGGCTCTGCGTGAACGGGAGCGACGGTCAGCCCGGTCGGATCACGGTCGGCGACCTGCGCTCGGACTGGCAGACGCCCAACGTCATCCACTGGCGCTGGAGCCTCGCGGGCGACCCGACCGACTTCGCGGAGCTGCAGCTGGTCGTGGCCGAGACGCAGGAAGACGTGCTCGAGCGCGGACCGACCGCGCGCGTCTTCGATCAGGAGTCCCGGCCGGCGCTCGGCGCCTACTACCGCCGGCGGACCGGCGGGGACGACGACGCGGTCGAGTCCGTGCACACCGACGGCCACGAGCCCAGCACCCGCTACTTCGCGCAGCTGGTGGCGTTCGACACGGGCGGGCACATCACGCGCAGCAACGTGGCGATGGTGACCACCCAGGCGCCGCCGATCGACGGGCTCGTGCTCTTCGACGACGGAGAGCGCATCGGCGGCTACGGGCTGCCGGCGGACAGCTGGGCGGTCTCGGACGAGCGCCCCTTCGCGGGCGAGCGTCACCTCACCTACACCCACCCCTGCCCGAGCGGCGCGGCCTGCTACGACAACGCCCGCCGGCACGACCTCGGCCTCGGGCCGCTCGCCTACTCCGGCGGCACCCACGCCCTCGCCTACCTCGAGATGCGGGTGGCCATCGACGGGACGGTGGCGGCCGACTGGTGCGAGATCGGCCTGCACCTCACGCGCGTCGAGGGCGGCGGCCGAGACAACTTCGGCCTGCAGCCCGTGGTGCCGCTCGCCGACGGCGAGTACCACCTGCTCCAGGTCCCGCTGACCGCGCTGGGCAGCGGAAGGCTGACCTACGAGCGCGCGACCGCGACCACGGTCGACGGCTTCCGGATCGGCTGCAACTTCGTCGCCGGCACCCGCGTCCACATCGACGAGGTCGCGATCCGCTGGTGACGCGTCAGAGACCGAACGACGCGAGCGCGAACGCCAGGATCACGAGCGCCACGGCCTCGTAGCCCAACCGGTGCTTCTGCATGTGCTCCCCCCGCGCTCCAGCGCAGCAGCTCGCGTGCCAGCGCGGGTTCGTGACGCGGGAGCGCTCTCGTCGACGCAGGCTCTGCGCCGGTGACATCTGCACTCGAACCTGACACGCTCCGCGAATGGCGGAGGAGACGCACGCACAGTGGCTGGCGCGGCAGGCCCGCCATCAGGCCGCCAAACATCGCAAGCGCATGCTGTTCGCGGCCGCGATCGCGATCGGCGCCCTCGCGCTCGGGGTCGCCCAGGTCGGGTACGTGGTCGCGAACTGGGACGTCGTGACCCTCGACTGCGCCGACCTGAGCGTGCCGCCCACCGCGCTCCGGCTCGAGCTGCGCAACTGCGTGGCCGACCTGTCCGACATCGCGATCGAGCGGAAGGGGAGCCGGGTGCAGGCCGTCTACGCGCCGCTGCACGCTCCCGGAGATCTCCGTCCGTCTCCGGTCATCGTCCGGACGATGCGCCGCGAGATGGTCGCGTTCGCCAACGAGGGCGGCGATCCGGCCGAGGTCGCCGCGTGGCGGGGGCCTCGAACCTTCGAGGTGGTGCGCGCGATGCCGTTCATCGGTGGCCGGAAGGTCTCGGACTTCCAGCTCGGTCGCGCCCTGCGCGGCGAGGCCGAGGAGTTCGCCGTGGTCGAGGAGACGTCGATCGGGCAGTGGTTCTCCCCCTTGGCCGGCTTCCTGGCGGTCGGCATCGCGGCGATGGCGGCCGTCTTCTACGAGCGCAAGAGCTGGAGGCGGCACCTCGGGCACGCGGAGGCCGCGAAGGGATGAGGCTGGCCGAGCGTTCGGCGGCGCCTTAGGGTCCGCGCCATGACGACGCGACGCGTGGTGGTGACCGGTCTGGGGCTCGTGAGCCCGCTCGGGCGGGACGTGAAGACGTCCTGGGAGGCGCTGGTGCGTGGCGAGTGCGGGATCCGGCCGATCGCCGAGCACCCGGACCGTCGCATCCCGGTGCACGTGGCCGGGGAGTGCCTCGACTTCGATCCCGAGCGCGTGACCGAGAAGAAGAAGCTCCGGGAGGGCGGCCGCTTCATCCACCTCTCGGTGGACGCCGCGGACCAGGCGGTGACCGACGCGGGCCTCGACGCGGAGGCGCTCGAGCGCGCCGCGGTGATGCTCGGGGTCGGCATGGGGTCCATCCGGCACATCGAGGACGCCACCCGGGTCCTCGACGAGAAGGGCCCGCGCCGGGTCTCGCCGTACCTCGTCCCGGCGATGGTCGGGAACCTCGCGGCCGGCCAGATCGCGATCCGCTTCGGCTGCCGCGGCCCGAACATGTCGACCACCGCCGCGTGCACCAGCGGTGCGCAGGCGATCGGCGAGGCGATGTGGATGATCCGCAGCGGGCGCTGCGACGTGGCCCTGGCCGGCGGCGCCGAGTCGTCGGTCGACGCGATCGCGCTCGCCGGGTTCGCCTCGCTCCGCGCGGTGAGCAAGGAGGAGGATCCGGCGCTCGCGAGCTGCCCCTACGACCGCCGCCGCAACGGCTTCGTGCTCGGCGAGGCGGCCGCGGTGATCGCGCTCGAGGAGCTCGAGCACGCCAAGCGGCGCGGGGCGAACATCCTCGCCGAGCTGCGCGGCTACGCGACGATGACCGACGCGTTCCACATCGCGAGCCCGGCCCCCGACGGCGTGGGGCTGCGCCTCGCGATCGAGGAGACCCTGCGCGACGCCGGGGTCCCGGCCGACTCCATCGGCTACGTGAACGGCCACGCCACCAGCACCCCGGTGGGCGACGAGATCGAGGCCCAGGTGCTGGCGAAGGCGCTGCCGGGGGTCGCGGTGTCGAGCACCAAGGGCGCCACCGGTCACGCGCTCGGCGGCGCGGGCGCGGTCGAGGCGGTCTTCAGCACCCTCGCGCTCCGCGACGGCGCCCTCCCGCCGACCCTGCACCTCGAGGAGCCGGACCCGGCGACCGAGGGCCTCGACCTGATCCGCGGCGAGACCCGCCAGGCGAAGGTCGACGCGGTGATGAGCGTGTCGAGCGGCTTCGGCGGCAGCAACGCCGGCCTCGTCCTCGCGCGGGTGTGAGCTCCGCCTCGCCGAGCTCGCGTCAGCGCAGGGCGCGGCGGAGGACGCGGCGCGCGTTGTGGAAGATGAGGCGCGCGTCGACGTGGAAGAGGATCGGCAGGGAGAAGCCCTCGCGCCAGCGGGGGTTCAGGGCCTCGTAGCGATCGTGCAGCGCGCGCGCCTCGGGTGAGCGCGGGAGCGACTCGGAGTCGGCGACGTTGGAGCCGCCGACCAGCCCCTCGCCTTCGTCGAACGCGTCGCCGCAGAAGGTCTGCGCGAACCGGGTCAGCGCCCGGCGCTCCCAGGCGGGCAGACCGGGGTCTCGCAGGGAGAAGACCCGGCCCGAGGTGCGCGCGAGCGAGACGTAGCTCTGGGGGAACGCGGTGGTCACGAAGTGCAGCCGGCGCGGGCCGTAGCGTCGAAGCGTGAGCGGCAGGAGCCTCCACGGCGACAGGATCGACTTCGGGTGCCCGCGGAAGTCCCGGTGGAAGTAGAAGTACTTCGAGTACATCAAGAGGTCGCGCCGGCCGGGCTCCTCCATCGGAAGGAACGCGATGGTGAAGAAGCCGCGGACGACCTCGTCGTCGTCGACGAACGCGAAGAGGCAGCGATCGGGGCCGCGCACGAACCCGGAGAAGACCTCCCAGTCGGCCTCCCGGCTCCGGGTCAGGGTGAGCATGGTGAGCCGCAGCGCCCAGACCTCACGCAGGAGGTCCTCCGGGATCGCCTCTCCGTCGCAGAAGCGTAGGTGGAGCCTTCGGGCCATGGCCGAGCCGTACACCCCTCTCGCGCAGGACGCACCCGCCCCCGCGCGGCCCCGGCGCGGGCCACCTGCGGCGACGCGCTGGCTCTGGGAGGCGGGACGCACTAAGCAGCGGCCGTGCGCGCCCCCGTCGGCACCCTCCTGATCGTCGGCGCCGCGACCGCGTGGGGCACCTGGAGCTTGCTCCTGCGGCCGACCGGCTTGCCGGCGACGGTCACCGCGCCGCTGCTGCTGCTCGGCATCTTCGTCTTCGCGATCCCGTTCTTTCGCTACGACGGGGTGATCCCGCGCTGGGATCGCACGACGCTCGTGCTGGTCGGCGCCTACGCGGCCCTCGACGCGCTCAACGTGGGCACCTTCTTCGCCGCGATGAGCGTGACGAGCGTGGCGGTGGCGGTCCTGACGCACTCGGTGGCGCCGGTGCTGGTGGCGCTGCTGGCGCCGATGATCGAGAAGCGGGCGGCGCCGCGCGCGCTGCCGGCCGCCGGGCTCGCGCTGGCCGGGCTCTGTCTGCTCCTGCGGCCGTGGGAGCCAGCGGCGCTGACCGGAGATCTCGGGCTGGGCGCGGCCCTCGGGCTCGCGAGCGCGGCCGGCTACGCGGCGCTGGTCTTCCTCGTGACCCCGCTGGCCGCGCGGATCGGGCCGGCGCGCACCATGGGCTGGCACGCGCTCTTCGCGGCGCTGCTGCTCGCGCCCCTCGCCGCGCCCCACCTCGGTGAGGTCGAGCTCCGGGACATCGGCTGGATGGCGGTGGCGGCGCTCTTCCCGGGGGTGCTGGCCGGCATCGCGTTCGTGCGTGGGCTCGCCCGGGTGGGGGCGGCGCGCGCCGCGGTGCTGGTCTTCGTCGAGCCGGTCGTCGCCTGTCTGGTCGGGTGGCTCGCGTTCGGAGAGCGCCTCCCGCCGATCGCCCTCTTCGGCGCCGCGCTCGTCCTCGGCGCGGGCCTCCTCGTCTCCTTCGGACGGGCCCGTGCGGTTTCAGCCGAGGTGTAGGACCTTGCATGGCGTCGGTATTCGGATGACTCTGCTCCGATGAAGCTTCGCCTCTTTCTCTTCACCGTTCTGCTGACCGCCTGCTCCACCGACACCCCGCCCATCCCCCCGACCTCCGACTCCGGCACGCCGATGGACTCGGGGTTGGCCGACTCCGGCGTCGAGCCGATGTGCGACAACGGGGAGCGAGATGGCGACGAGTCCGCGATCGACTGCGGCGGCTCGTGCGACCCCTGCGCCGACGGGGAGAACTGCACCGCGGCCGACGACTGCCAGTCGAACGTGTGTGAGCGCGGTCGCTGCCTCGTCCCGAGCTGCACCGACGAGGTCCGCAACGGCGACGAGACCGGCGTGGACTGCGGCGGAGACTGCGATCTCTGCGGCGGCGGCCAGCCCTGCACCTCGAACGACGAGTGTCTCTCGGGGGCCTGCCGGAGCGGCATGTGCACGATGTCGAGCTGCGAGGACGGCCGGCTGAACGGCGACGAGACCGACATCGACTGCGGCGGTGACACCTGCCCGGCCTGTGACGGCGGGCTCGACTGCGTCGACCGCGACGACTGCGTCAGCCTCATCTGCGCCTCCGGCACCTGCACCATGCCCGCGTGCAACGACCGGGTGCAAAACCAGGACGAGACGAGCGTGGACTGCGGCGGCGCCACCTGCCCCGCGTGCCGCGACGGCCTCGCCTGCATGGTCGACGCGGACTGCGAGGGCATGCGCTGCTTCGACGGCGGCTGCGTCTCCTGTGAGGACCGCATCCAGAACGCGGAGGAGACCGCGGTCGACTGCGGCGGCCCGCTCTGCGACCCCTGCGCCGACGGGGAGTCCTGCCTGGTCGACGGCGACTGCGCCGGCGGCGCCTGCGAGGGCAACCTCTGCGTGAGCTGCTCGGACGGCGAGCTGAACCAGGACGAGACCGACGTGGACTGCGGCGGCGCCACCTGCGCCGGCTGTCGCGACGGCCTCGCCTGCCTGGTGGACGGCGACTGCTCGGCGACCGGCGCGACCTGCGCCGGCGGCTCGTGCGTGTCCTGCACCGACCGGGTCCGGAACCGCGACGAGACCGACGTGGACTGCGGCGGCAGCATCTGCGCGGGCTGCACGACGGGCCTGCTGTGCACCGTCGACGCGGACTGCGCCTCGAACATCTGCGACCCGCCCACCATGCGCTGCAACGCGCCGGGCTGCGGCGACGGCGTGCTCAACGGCGCCGAGACCGACCTCGACTGCGGCGGCGGCAGCTGCCTCGGCTGCGACCCCGGCGAGGCGTGCGTGCTGCCGCGCGACTGCCTCAGCGGCGTCTGCACCGGCGGCACCTGTGACGCGCCGAGCTGCACCGACGGCGTGCGCAACGGCGGCGAGACCGACGTGGACTGCGGCGGCCCGACCGCCTGCCCGCGCTGCGCCGACCGCCAGCTCTGCAGCGTCGACGGCGACTGCACGGCCGGCATCTGCTCGATCCCGCCCGGGCGCTGCGGCACCTTCAGCGGCTGCCACTGGGGCCTGATCGCCCAGGAGACGCAGTTCTCCGACGCGACGATCCAGGGCCTGTTCACCTCGAACGGGCACAGCTTCGACGTGCTCAACAACAACGGCACGAGCGCGGTGCACTCCTCCGACCCGGCGGTGCTCTCCCGCTACACCCACATCGTGTTCCACGAGCACGATCGCACGCTCACGGCCGCCGAGCAGACGGCGCTCAACAACTGGATCATGGCGGGCGGCCGCCTGATCGTGACCGGCTACGACTCGCTCGGGAGCCCGACCGACAGCGCGCTCGCCAGCGTGGTGCGCTGCGCCAGCCCCGGCGACGGCCCCTTCTCCGGCAGCCTCACGGTGGTGGACGCCACCCACCCGATCGCCCTCGGCCCGGCCCAGACCTTCACCATGGGCCAGACCCTGACCTCGGGCAGCACCGATCACGACCAGTGCACCCCGACCGCCGGCGCCGTCCGGATCGTCTCGGTCTCGAGCTCGAGCAAGGTCCAGATCGCCGAAGGCATCGGCGGCGCGGGCGGCATGGTCGTCTACTGGAACGGCAACGGCAGCACCAGCGGCCCGCTCGTCGACTGGGTCGGCACCAGCGGCACCCAGCCCGCCCTCCAGAACCTCTTCGTCAACACCCTGAACCACCTCTGCACGGGCCCGTAGGGCCCCCGAAGGGGGCCCCCGTGCCCCTGCCCGTGCCCGTGCCCCTGCCCGATCCCCCGGATCGGGCGGGCCCGGGGAGAGTCCCGAGCCAGCCGGGCGTCCTCGCAGACGAGCAAGTTCCCGTAGACGTGCTCCTGGACGCTCGATGGCCGCGCTCCGTGCGTGTGACGGTTCATGCACGGCCCTGCCGCCGAGGACGTGCACGAGTACGTGCACGTGCACGAGGACGTGCACGAGGACGAGGACGTGCACGAGGACGTGCACGAGGACGAGGACGTGCACGAGGACGAGGACGTGCACGAGGACGAGGACGAGCACGTGCACGAGGACGAGTACGTGCACGAGGACGAGCACGTGCGCGGCGGGCCTGCGGGCCCGCCGTTCGAGGGACGGGGTTAGCGCAGCGTGGCTCGGATCGCGGGATAGTCGCTTTCGGAGATCGCCCCCGCGCGCGCGCACACCACGCGGCCGTCCGCGTCGGTGAGCACGTGGATCGGCAGCGACGCCGCCTCCCCGAGCCCGAGGCTGGCGCCCCAGGCCGCGATGGCCTGGGGATCGGCCACCCGCACGCTCTCGGGCACGTCGCCGTGGCTCTGCTCGAAGCGGGCGATGGCCTCGTCGTCCGCGTCGGCGCTGACGAAGCGGAGGCTGACCGGGGTGCCGTCGGCCTCGAGCCGCTCGGCGAAGCGCGTCAGCAGGGGCAGCTCCTCGACGCACGGCTGGCACCACGTCGCCCACACGTTCACCCAGCGGCGCCCCTCGGCGGGCGCGGCGCGGTGACCCTCGGCGAGCGGCGGCAGCGTGAGCCGGGTGCCGGGCGTCGCGTCACAGAGGTCGTCGGCCGCGGGCTCCTCGGCCGCGACCGCGACCACCCGCGACGGGAGCGGCTGGGTCGGGCCCTCCTCGCCGCAGCCGGCGAAGAGGAGCGCGGCGATCACAAACGACAGTCGATCCATGCGATGAACGCGCTCCGGTTGAGATCCTCGGGCTCACACTGCCCGGACTCGCCGCTGCGGGTCCAGTCGCAGAACGACGGGTCCAGCTGCGCGTACTCCTCGCCGAGCCAGAGCAACCCCACCTCGCGCTCGAGCTGCGGGTCCGAGAACGTCTCCTCGAGGTGGGTCATCACCGCCTCGGCGCGCTCGCGGGACAGCTCGCGGTTGCGCTCGGTCGCGCCCTCGGGGGACGCCCGCGAGACCACGAAGAAGTAACTCGCGCCCCGCCGGTCGGCGAAGCTCCGGTCGATGAGCTGGACCGCGGACGCGTCGAGCTCGGCCGAGCCCTGCGCGTACTGCACGATGCCGCCGCGCTCGCGCATCGGGACGAAGAGCGCGTTGAAGTCGGAGTCGGCCATGGTGGCGACGTTGCGCGCCTCCACCGGCTGACAGCCCCGGCCGCCCGAGCCGCCGATGAGCCCGCAGCTCGTGAGCACCCGCCGCAGGATCTGCTTGAGCTCCGGCGTGCAGTACTCCTCGTTGGCGTTGGCGGCGACGGCCACCGCGGGCGGCGCGTCGTCGGTGATGGTGGCCGCCTCGACCTCGGCCAGGCGATCCTCGGCCGCGCCGATCCAGGCGAGCGTCAGCACCACCGGCACGGCGAAGAAGGCGAGCGCGGCCGCGGCCGCGATCCAGCGTGCGTTGCTCATCGGGCGCTCCCGTGCTGGGCCATGAGGCGGGTCAGCGCGTAGTCCATGCCGAGGTCCGTGTCGGCGTCGCAGAGCCGGGTCTGGCCCACGTACACCTGGGGCGTCAGCACGGGCAGCTGGTTCTGCACCGCCCAGCGCAGCGACTGGTTCACGCGGGCCTGGGCGCGGGGGCTGCCGATGCAGTCGGCGAGGGCCCCGAACCGCTCGCGGGCCATGCGCGCCGCGCCGCCGGCGGCCTCGCGCTCGGCGGCCATGATCGCCTCCTGGTTCTCGAAGGCCCAGGCGATGACGTCCTCGGCCTCGCCCTCGGCGCAGACCACCGCCTCGCTGATGGCGCACGCGCCGGGGTGGATCGCGCGGTCGATCATCCAGTTGCAGCTGTCGTCGAGCGGGAAGAGCAGCACCTTGCGGCTCGCCTGCGCCTGGGCGCTCGACGCCTCGAAGCGCGCCTCGAAGCCGCGGCAGGCCGGGCACAGCGGGTCGAGCACCTCGATGACCGGCACCGGGTTGGTCTGGGCGCCGATCGGGAGCAGCACCTCGTTCGGGTCGCTCGGGTCGGCGAGCTGCCCGCAGCTGCCCACGTAGCGCTCGAAGTCCGGCGCGGCCGCCGCGTACACGCCCACCGGGACGAGCACGAAGGCGACGCCGAGCCCGAAGGCGGCGCCGAGCACGCCCCAGCGGGTGGGGACCACCGGGGGCGGCGACTCGACCGTCTCGTCGGCCTCGACCGGGATGGCGCGCGGCTTGGCGTCGGCCCGGGCGAGGAGGAAGCCGGCCAGCGCCGCGATGAAGCCGAGGCCGCTCGCGACGTAGATGCCGATGCAGAGCTTGCAGGCGGCGCCCAGGGTCGAGAGCGAGATGTAGCCCATGACCGCCGAGGCGATGACGGGCAGCGCCCAGGCGAGGGCCTGGAAACCCATCGCGCGCGGATCCCGGGCCCGGCCCATCGCGAACAGCCCGACCGCGAGCGCCGCGAGGAAGGCGAACACCGCCATCGCCGGCAGCGAGATCGGGATCCCGCCCCAGACCGTCTCCCGGAGCACGGACGAGTAGGGCGACATCAGGGTGACGTGGCACCCGCTGGCGCCGCTGACGTCGGTCTGGTCGAGACCCGGGAGGAACGAGCAGTGGAGGCCGTGCACCTGGCGGTCGAGGTGCTGCACGAAGTCGTGGGTGGAGACCGCCGCGAACGCGAAGCCGAGCGCGGCGGCGAGGGCCGCGATCGCGATCGTGGGTTTGGCGCGCACTGGTGATGCTCACTTTCCGAGCGGTCGGCCCGCACCGACGGCCGCCGCGCTGAGGGGCCCCATGGTAACCATCGAGCGCGAGGGGATAGCCCCCACATCGATCGGCGCCCCCCGGGGTGTGAGCGAAGTAGCGCTCCGGGGGTGCGCAGGATCGCCACCGCCGTCGCCATCGCGGCTCGAGGTCGCCCACGACCGGCGCCGGGCACGCCGCTTGCCGCCGCGCGCGACGATGCGTCTCCTTCTCCTCGCCTCGCTCGCGCTCGTGGGCTGCTACGAGAGTCACGCCGCCGCCCCGGCTCCGGACGCCGGCCCCGTCGTGTGCGATCACGACCGCTACTGGGGGCCGCGCCTGCCCGAGACCTCGCATTGGTATTCGCTCTACGAGGGCTGCGACGGAGCGCCGATCGTCATCTTCGCGCCCGAGCGCGAGCCCCTGGATCCCGAGGCCCTCGAGGGCTTCCGCGAGCGCCTCGCGGCCTTCGACGACGTCACGCCGACCTCGGGCCCCTGCTGCCCGTCGCGCCCGGACAGCCCGCGCTGTGTGGTGTGGCCGGTCGGCACGGACCGTGAGCGGGAGGCGTTCGAGCGGGGGGACTACGACGCCTGGCTGATCGACATGTGGCTCATCGGCGCGGGAGGCGAGTCGCCCGGCTGCGCTCCGATCCGTCGCCCGCTTCGGTGATCGCGCCCCGCGCCCGCTCGACCGCCGCCAGCACCTCGCGCGCCCGGGCCAGGAAGCGCTCGCCGGTCGGGAGCAGGGTCATGCCGCGGGGCGTCCGCTCGAACAGCGGGGCCCCGAGCTCCTCCTCCAGCCGACGGATCTGTCGGCTGAGCGGAGGCTGCGAGATGTGGAGCCGGCGCGCGGCGCGGCCGACGTGGCCCTCCTCGGCGACGGCGATGAAGGACTCGAGCTGGACGAGGCTCATGGCCTCTCGAGTATGACGCGATCGCCCGCCGGCGCGTCCAATACCCATTGGGTATGAGCGCGCGGCCGCGGAGGGCCCCAGGCTGGCGGCCATGCGGATCACGCGACTTCGCCCGCCCGAGATCGCGGGCATGATGGCCGCCGGGCGGGTGGCCGCCGAGACGCTGGCCCTCGTCGGTCGGCGGCTGCGGCCGGGGGTGCGGACTTCCGAGATCGACGCCTGGGTCCGCGAGGACACCGCGCGCCGCGGGGCCCGCCCGAGCCAGCTCGGCTATCACGGCTTCCCGGCGTCGGTGTGCACCAGCCGCAACGACGTCGCGTGTCACGGCGTGCCCCGGCCCGACGAGGTGCTCGAGGAGGGCGACCTGATCTCGGTGGACGTCACCAGTCAGCTCGACGGCTGGCACGGCGACAACTGCGCCACCTTCGCGGTCGGGACGCCTGGGCCCGAGGCGGCTCATCTGCTCGAGACGGCGCGCCGTTGCCGGGACGAGGGCGTGGCCCAGGTCCGGGCCGGGATGCGGCTGGGCGACGTGGGCGCGGTCATCGAGGCCCTGGCCCGGCGCGAGGGCTGCGGCGTCGTCCGGGTGGTCGGCGGTCACGGGATCGGCCGCCGCATGCACCTGCCGCCCCACGTCGACCACTTCGGGGTCCCCGGTCGAGGCGCGCGCCTGAAGGCGGGCATGGCGATCACGATCGAGCCCATCCTCACGCTCGGCGCGCCCGACCTGGTGACCGACGACGACGGCTGGACCATGCGCACCCTCGACGGGAGCTGGGCGGCGCAGTTCGAGCACACGATCGTCGTCGAAGAGGACGGCGCGCGGATCACGACGCTCGCGGTCGAGGCCGGGGTGCGGTAGATCTCGCCGTCGTGCAGGGCGAAGATGTCGTCGCGTTCTTCGAGGGGAGCCTGACCCCCTTCGGCGGCTTTGGCATCGCGATCGCGCTCCTGCTGCTCCTCCTCCTGCGGCTCGTCGTCCCGGTGGGGCAGCGCCGGATCATCCGCGCGCCGAGCATGCTCCTGGTCGGGCACCTGATCCTGATCGTGGTCCTGGGGCTGATGCCCGAGCCGTCCGAGGGGGAGGGCTTCGCGCACATGGCGCGGCGGCTCCTGCGGCTCACCGCCCTGACGCTCCTGCTGCTGTCGATCGCGCGGGCCACCTATCTGGCGATCCTCCACTCGGTGCTGCGACGGGGCAAGCGCCGCAGCCTGCCGGGGATCTTTCGCGACATCATCCAGGTCGCCTTCTACGCGGTGGTCGCGCTGCTCGTGCTGCACGCGGCCGGGGTCGAGCCGGGATCCCTGCTGACCACCTCCGCGCTCCTGACCGCGGTCATCGGCCTCTCGCTCCAGGACACCCTCGGCAACCTCTTCGCCGGGCTCGCCATCCAGGCCCAGACGCCCTTCGAGGTCGGCGACTGGGTGCAGTTCGACGACGACACCGAGCACATCGGCGAGGTGCTGGAGATCAACTGGCGCGCCACCCGCCTGCTCACCATCGAGCGGGTCGAGGTGACGGTGCCGAACAACCTCCTCGCCAAGGCGCCGATCCGCAACTACTCGAAGCCGACCCGGCTGGTGCGCCGCAAGTCGACCATCCTCGCGCCCTACGACGCGCCGCCCGCCCGGGTGCACCGGCTGCTCGCCGAGGCGGTGGTCGAGGTCGACGGCGTCCGCTCGCACCCGCCGCCCGACATCCAGACCATCGAGTTCACCGAGCGCGGGGTCGAGTACCGGGTCCGCTACTTCATCGAGGACTTCGACCAGCGCGAGGTCATCGACTCCCGGGTGCGGGATCGCCTCTGGTACGCCCTCCGGCGGGGCGCGCTGCCGATCCCCGCGCCGCAGCGGCGCATCACCCTGGTCGAGCAGAACGCCACCACCGCCGAGGCGCATCACCAGGCGACCATCGCCGACATCGAGCGCACCCTCGCCAAGCTCGCGCTCTTCGGGCCGCTGACGCCCGAGCTGCTGCACGAGGTGGCGATGCACACCGAGCGCCGCCTCTACGCCCACCACGAGCTGGTCATCCAGCAGGGCGACTACGGGGAGGAGCTCTTCGTGGTCGAGAAGGGCGAGCTCGAGGTGCTCATCGACGTGCACGACGGCATGCAGTGCGTGGCCCGGCTGAAGCGCGGCGACTTCTTCGGCGAGATGAGCCTCCTGACCGGCGAGCAGCGGCGGGCCACGGTGCGCTCGGACGGCGAGGTCAGCCTCTTCGTGGTGTCCAAGGAGTCGCTGCAGCCGGTGCTCGAGGCGGCGCCGGACCTGGCCGAGATGATGAGCGCGGTGCTGGCGGAGCGAGAGCTCGCGCTGCGCACCAGCAACCGGCCGGCGCAGCAGAGCGACGCCGCGGTCTCCGAGCGGAGCGGAGAGCTCCTGCAGCGCATCCGCGAGTTCTTCTCGATTTGATCGTAGACTGGGGGTGATGAGCCCCGACGGTCCGATCCTCGTCATCGACGACGACCCCGATCTCTGCGCGATGCTGAAGCGCGCCCTCGAGCACGGAGGGCACCGGGTCGTGACCGCCAACGACGGGATGCAGGCCATCCGCGCCTTCGAGCTCAACCGTCCGTCGGTGCTCCTGGTGGACCTGATGATGCCGCAGCTCGACGGCGAGGAGCTGCTCCGGGTGCTCGGCTCGCCGCGCCCGCCGGTGATCCTCATCACCGCGAGCGTGCGCCGCGAGGAGGTCGCCACGAAGTTCTCGGTCGACGCCGCGTTCGAGAAGCCGTTCGACGTGAGCGACGTCGTCGCGACCGTCGATCGCCTCGCCACCGCGCCCGTGTCTTCGCGGTGACGCCCCCTCGCCACCTCCCTCCCGCGGGACTATGAGTCGCCCATGAACGACGTGTACGAGGAGGATCTCGACCTCCCGCAGCCCACCCGCCGCATCTTCTGCAACCGGACGCTCAACCTCCGGTCGATCCGCGCGGTCGGCTTCGACATGGACTACACGCTCATCCACTACGACGCCGACGAGTGGGAGCGTGAGGCGTACGCGCACCTGAAGAGCCGCCTCGAGGCGCGCGGCTGGCCGGTGGACGGGCTGACCTTCGATCCGAAGCTCGTGGCCCTCGGCCTGGTGCTCGACCTCGAGCACGGCAACATCGTGAAGGCCAACCGCTTCGGCTACGTGAAGCGCGCGCAGCACGGCACCCGCGTGCTCCCCTACGACGAGCAGAAGGAGCTCTACGCCCGCGCCCTCGTCGATCTCTCGGAGCCGCGCTGGGTCTTCCTCAACACGCTCTTCTCGCTGAGCGAGGCGTGCATGTACGCGCAGCTCGTCGACCGCCTCGACGCCGACCGCATCAAGGGCGTGCTCGGCTACGCGGACCTCTACAAGGTCGTGCGCTCCAGCCTCGACGAGGCGCACATGGAGGGGCAGCTGAAGGCGGAGATCGTGAAGGACCCCGAGCGCTTCGTGGTGCTCGACCCGGATCTGCCGCTCGCGCTCCTCGACCTGCGCGAGGCGGGCAAGAAGCTGCTCCTCATCACCAACAGCGAGTGGCCCTACACGAAGTCGATGATGACCTACGCCTTCGACCGGTTCCTGCCGGGCGACACGACCTGGCGGGACATCTTCGACGTCGTCATCGTCTCTGCGCGCAAGCCCTCGTTCTTCGAGCACCGCATGCCGTGGTTCGAGGTGGTCGACGAGGAGGGCAAGCTCCTGCCGTGCCTCGGGCCCGAGCTCGGCGGCGCGTTCCTCGGCGGCAACGCGGCCGGCGTCGAGGAGGCGCTCGGGCTGAGCGGCGACGAGATCCTCTACGTGGGCGATCACATCTTCAGCGACGTCCGGGTCTCGCGCAGCATGCTGCGCTGGCGGACCGCGCTGGTGGTGCGCGACCTCGAGGCCGAGCTCGACGCGCTCGAGGGCTTCAAGGCGAAGCAGGCCGAGCTGAGCCAGCTGATGGACGAGAAGGAGCGGCTCGAGCACGCGTTCTCCCGCATCCGCCTCGGCCTGCAGCGCCTCGAGAAGGGCTACGGGCCGCAGCCCAGATCCGACGCGGGCCTGCTGAAGCAGCGCATGAGCGCGCTCCGCGAGAAGCTGGTGAAGCTCGACCAGCAGATCTCCCCGCTCGCCCGCGAGGCCGGCCAGCTCGTCAACGAGCGCTGGGGCCTGCTGCTCCGGACCGGCAACGACAAGAGCCACCTCGCGCGCCAGATCGAGCGCTACGCCGACGTCTACATGTCGCGCGTCTCCAACCTGCTCGCGCTGACCCCCTTCGTCTACCTGCGCAGCCCGCGCGGCAGCCTCCCCCACGATCACGGCCCCGGCGGCGGCGTGTGAGCGATCACGTCCGCGTCGAGGGCGAGCTCGTCGAGGTCCGGCGCGACCCCCTCGACCGCTTCGGCCGCGGCGCGGCGCTCGTGTTCTTCGTGGCCCCGGGCCTGACCCTCGCGGTCCACGCGGGCGGCGCGATCTTCGGCGCCAGCGACGCGTCGAGCAGCCTCGCGGTCGTGATCGCCGCCGGGCTCGCGGGCGCGATCCCCGGGCTCGTCGGGCTCGGGCTCCTGCTCGCCAGCCGCGCGTCGAAGCCGGTGGCGATGCTCGACCTGGGCGAGCGGCTGCTCGTCCGCGGCGGCCGCACCGAGGTGCTGCGCGAGGTCGAGGCGGTCGCGGTGCAGCGGGCGGGCGGCTGGCGGCGCGGCTTCCGACTGGTGCTCGCGGGCCCGCACCCGGTCCCGCTGCTCTCGTTCGTGCCCGCGTCCCGCGGCGCGGCGCTGTGCGAGAGCGCGGAGCGGCTCGCGGACGCGCTCGACGTCCCCCTCGCGGCCTCGGACGCGGCCCTCTCCGCGCGCGGGCTGGTGCCGAAGAGCGCCGACGCCTTCGCCGCGCTCTGCCTGCTGCCGGTGGACGGGCTCTCGCAGGCCTACGCGATCTGGGCGCTCGTCTCCTCGCGCGACGCCCGGGTCCGCCGCGCCGCCAAGCAGGGCCTGGCCGCGACCTTCGTCGAGGCGCTCCTGCTCGGCGGCCTGCTCGGCTGCGCGGGCGTGCCCATCCTGGCCCTCGCCGACGGCCCCGGCCTCGCGCACGGCTTCCTGGTGCTCTTCCCCGCGCTGCTCTTCGCGCTCGCCCGCGCCGGGTTCAGGCTGCACGCCGCCCACCGCGCGCGCCGCGGGGAGCCGTTCTCACTCCCCGGGCTCGGCCGGGTCGGGTGAGCCGGCGTCGGCGGCGCGCGTCGCGCGCGGTCCGGTGAAGACGCCGCCCGCGTCCGGGCCCCAGGCGTGTCGTCGGTAGCTGCCTCCGTCGCCGCGCGGGTCGTCGAGCGCGCCGACGTGAGCGCCCGGATCCAGCGGGGCCTCGCGGCCGCTCATCCGGTACACGACGTAGAGGAAGCCGGCGAAGAACAGCAGGAGGATGGCGAAGGTCGGCCAGCCGACGCGGTCGTTCATCGTGCCTCGTTCATCGTCCCTGGAGCATCCCCCGGAGCGGCTCGTATTCCCCGGGCTGCGCCCGGATGAACCCCTCGGCGTCGAGCGCGAGGCAGAGCGCGGCGCGGGCCCGGGATCCGTCGCGCTCGAGGACCCGGGTGGAGAGCCGCTCGGCGCGCTTGCGGTCGAGCGCCCGCGTGAGCCCGATGGCGTCGTTGGGGGACTCCTCGGTGATGTGCAGGGCCGAGAACTTCTCCGCCGCGGTGCGTCCGCCGTAGGTGGCGAGCGAGTCGCGGGTCGCGCCCGGCGAGTCGTCGCGCACGGTCAGCGCGGTGAAGTCGGCGCGGGCCTCGACGAGCGCGGCCAGCGCGTCCGGGTAGCTGCCCTCGAAGGTCTGCGCGCCCAGGTCGTCCTCGCCGACGCCGACCCGCCGCAGCGCCGCGAGGGCGAGGAGGTGCCCGCCCACCGACAGCCGGTCGACCCACGCGGCGCGCTTGCCCCGCAGGTCCGCCACCCGCAGCAGCTCGCCCCGCCGCGCGACGATGGCCGAGCGATAGGTCGTGCGCCCGTGACGCACGCACTTGTAGAGACCACGGAGGGTGGGCTCGAGCTGCGCGCAGAGGGTGGGCGGCAACCAGACCAGCTCGGCGCCGTGCCCGGCCGCGCGCGCCGCGAGGTCCGCGTAGTCCCTGGCGACCTCCACCGTCACCGGCTCGGCGAGGTCGGCGCGCAGCGACTGATCGAGCAGCTCGGCCCGCGCCCTCGCGCGCGCCTCGCCCACCGACGGCGGCAGCAGCAAGCGGAGCGTCACCTCGCGATGATAGGCGCGAAGCTCCCGTCCGCTCAATCCGGCGTGTTCTTGCGGCGGCGCGGGCGGACGGGGCGGAGCTGCTCGTGCGATCGCGGCTTCTGGCGCGACTCCGCTTCGGCCTCGGCGAGCGTCGCGGCGATCTCGTCGACGATTCGCTCGGTCTTCAGGCCCTTCGAGAGCACGGTGTCGAAGATCGCGAGATCCTCGTCCTCCACCTCGGCCAGGGTCCCGCTCACGAGCACCAGCGGGGGCGCGGCGCGCCCGAGCGTCCCGTGGATCCGCCTCGCGACCGTCGCCCCGGTCCAGCCGCCGCCGAGCACGAAGTCGATCACCGCGAGCGTGGGGCGGTCGCGCTCCAGGGCCTCGAGCGCGGGCTCGGGGCTCGAGAAGCTCCGGACCTCGAAGCCGCGGGTCCGCAGGAGGCGGGAGAGCGAGCGGAGCCAGAGCTCGTCATCGTCGAGCAGCAGGATCCAGCGCGGAGGCGCGTCGCTCATCGCGCCGGAAAGTTACCACGAGGTCGGCCCGCTGTCGTCACCGGGCGGGTACGGCCGCGCTGCGCTTCCTGCCGCGGACCCAGGGGGCTACATTGCGCGAGATGACACGGTTTCTCCTCACCTCGCTCGCTGCGCTCGCGATCGCCTGCGGAGGTCCGTCCGCGCCTCCGCCGGTGGAAGAGGAGGTCGAGAGCGCCGGCGGGGAGGACGAATCGGTCGAGCCGGATCCGGTCGTGCGCACCACGACGCCGGTCCCGGTGCCCCAGCCCGCGGTCGCTCGGGAGGCGATGACCGAGGCCCTGCAAGCGCTCTGGACCCAGATCGAGGAGGTCGTGGCGATGCGGCCGCCGGAGCCGCCGGAGGAGCCGAGCATGGAGGCCATCCAGGCGTGGGCGGACGGACCGCTGGCCGACTGGCTCGAGGCCCGGCACGACGCGATGGGGGTGGCGCGCGAGATCAGCGAGGGCGTGCCCGACGAGCCCTCGTACGAGCGCGCGGTGGGCGCGGCGCTCTTCGCCTACGCGCTCGAGGATCTCGCGGCCGACGTGCGCGGCGCGCCGGTGCCGGAGGAGATCGCCTCCGATCCGGAGCTGCTCGAGATCTACACCGAGCACCTCGACGCCGCGATCCGACCCATCGCGACCGAGTCGGTCGTGTCCTACGCCTACTGCCAGCGACGCATCGCCGAGCTCGGCGACGACTCCGAGTGGCTGCCCTGGCGCGCCTACTGCGTGCAGCGGGGCCGCGAGGTCATCGAGGTCTACCGCCTCCAGGAGGACCGCGACCCGACGCCGTCGGAGCCTCAGTCGCGCTGGGCGCCGCGGCGGTACCACGCGCCGATGATCGCGCGCTCCTCGTCGGTGATGCCGGTCAGGTTCGAGAGCGGCATCTGACGCGTGACCACGACCTGCTCGTAGATCAGCGACGCGCGGTCCTCGATCTCCTGCGGGTCCTCGAACATCACGCCCTGCGGCGGCGCGACGAAGAGCTCGCTCGCCGGGTTCTCGGCGTGGCACTCGACGCAGCGGCGCGCGACGATGTCCTGCACCATCGCGAACGTCGCCTCGCCCTCGTAGGCCTGCGTGCGCGGCGCGCTCACCAGCGCGAGCGCGACCATCGCCACCGCCGCGGCCGGGAGGATCCAGACGTTCTTCTCGCCCTGCCCGCGCAGGTTGAACCAGTGCCGCACCCCGGCGCCGATCAGCGCGATCGCGGCGAGGATCGCCCAGTTCCACTCGTGCCCGAAGGTCATCGGGTAGTGGTTGCTCACCATGATGAAGAGCACCGGGAGCGTGAAGTAGTTGTTGTGCAGCGAGCGCTGCGCGCCGGCCTTGCCGAGCGAGGGATCGGGCGCCTCGCCCTTCTCCATCGCGGCGACCGTCTTCTTCTGGTTCGGGATGATCACGAAGAAGACGTTCCACGCCATCATCGTGCCGATGAGCGCGCCGACGTGGATGTAGGCGGCGCGGCTCCCGAACACCTGGGTGAGCCCGAAGGCGACGCCGGTCATCAGGGCGAAGCCGAGCAGCGAGAAGAAGACCGGGAAGCGGGCGAGCGGGGACTTGCAGAGGTAGTGGTAGACCACCCAGCCGACGAGCAGGGTGCCGACGCCGAGCGTGATCGCCAGGTGCGGGTGCAGCGCGCGGACCTGCGGATCGATCAGGTAGGCGCTCGGCTCGAGGTAGTAGACGATCGCGAGCAGCGCGAAGCCGCTGAGCCAGGTGAAGTACGCCTCGTATTTGAACCAGTGCAGCGTCTTCGGCAGGCGCGGGGGCGCCACCTGGTACTTGACCACCTGGTAGAACTTGCCGCCGTGCACCGACCACAGCTCACCCTCGACGCCCTCGGGCGTGGGGCCGGACTCGACCGGGCGGACGTGGTTGTTCAACCAGTTGAAGTAGAAGCTCGTCCCAATCCACGCGGCGCCGAAGATGATGTGGAGCCAGCGGACGATCAGCGAGAGCCAGTCTGCGATCTGTACTTCCATCCGAAGCGGAGGAGACTAGCAGCCCACGGCGAAAAAGCCGGGATTCAGGGGGCGAGGTTCTGCAGCTCGACCCGGCGCGCGGCGAGGCGCTGTCGACGGGCGCGCAGCACGCTCAGCATCCCCTCGTTCTGCGCCGCGTGGGCCCGCTCGATGTCGCGGTCGAGATCCGCGAGCCGCGCGTCGATCACCACGATCTGCTCCTGGCGGCGCTGGGCCAGCTCCTCCTCGCTCAGCACCACCGTGCCCTCGGGCAGCTCCTGCTCGACCGGCGGGGGCCCGGCGTCGACCGGCGGCGCGTAGTCCTCGGGCGGCTGATCGTCGGCGAAGGCGCCCTGCGGCGCGCGGCGCTCGAGGGGGGCGCCGTCGGGGAGCAGCGGCTTGGGTCGGTTGCCCTCGCCGTCGACCAGCACCTCCGGCTCGTCGTGGCTCGTCCCGCTCTCGGGGGTCTCGTCCACCGGCTCGGGCACGCCGGTGCTCCACCAGTACACCCCGCCGAGCAGGGCGCCGATGAGCACCGTCCAGATCGCGAAGCGACGCAGCCTCTCGCTCACGGCGGGGGTTCTACTCCATCTCCGGGCGGAGGCACGTAGGCGAGGATCGACGCCGGGTGCTCGTCGGTGACGACCAGGAAGCCGTCGCCGAAGCGCACCGCGCCCTCCCAGTTCCGGGCGTGCTCGTCGTCCAGCAGCTCGAAGAGGATCGGCGGGGTGCGGGTGAGGGTGATGCGGTCTTCGGTGATGCGGAGCTCGACCAGCCGCTCCACCGTCCGGCAGCGCGCGTGGCTCGCGCCCTCGCCGTAGCGCTCGGTCAGCTGACAGACCCCGGGCTGCCACGGCGCGCCCGGCCAGTGATAGTTCGTCACCCAGAAGCGCCCGCGGGCGTCCACCTCGGTCGCGTCGGTCACCCGGTACTCGAGCGCCTCGAGGCCGAGCTCGCCGACCGGCCGGAGCTCGCGGTCGAAGGCGAGCACCCGGGGCGCCTCGTTCACGTCGCCGTTGGTCTCGTAGATCGCGAGCAGCCGGTCGCCCTGCAGCACCAGCGCCTCGTAGCCGGTGTTCACCAGGTCGTTCTGGGCCGGCAGCCGGGCCCGCCGCTCGGGGTCGAAGATCACCGCGGCCAACCCCCCGCCGGCGTCGCGCTCCACCCGGCCCCGCAGCAGCCAGCCCACCGTCGCCGCGTCGTCGCGCCGCGCCTCGATCGTCGCGAAGACCTCGTCGCCGTCGAAGACGATCGCCTCGAACCCGTCGAAGCCCTCGATCGCGGTCTCCATGCCGCTGGCCACCACCTGGGCGTGGGTGACCTCGACCGCCTCGGCGCTGCCCTCGACGAACGCCTCGAGCTGGTCGCGAGCGATCACGAAGGCGGTGCCGGAGGCCAGGCCCTCGAGGAGCCCGGGGTACTGCGGCAGCAAGACGAGCTGGTCGCCCGCCCAGGCCATCGCGCTGATCTCGGCGCTCGCGTGCTCGGCGCCGCCGGCGAGCGGGATCAGGCGCAGAGGGACCTCGTGATTCCGCACCGGGGGCGGGTTCTCCGCGAGCCACAGGAGCCCGCCCAACGCCACCAGCGCGGTCACGCCGAGCGCGTAGAGCACGGCCCTTCGGTCCACGGCGGGAGGGTAGCAGCGTCTCGCGAGGGCCGGCTACGCGCCGAGCGTGGGCGGCGGCGCGAGCCCGTCGAAGAAGCCGACGCGCCGCAGGAAGCGGCCGATCTCCCGGAGGTACTCGCCCCGATCGAGGTGCACGAGGTGGCTGCCCGGGAACCAGTGGATCGGGCCGCGCCCCCAGTGCTCCCAGAGGAGGCGGGAGTGCTTCGGCGGCGCCAGCCGATCGCCGACGCCGCCGATGACGAAGAGGCGGTCCCGGGGCAGCTTCGGCGCGTAGGTGAGCGGGCAGCTCACCGCGAGGAGGTGCCGCGCGTCCGCGAGGCACAGGCCTTGCCGCTTCAGGGCGAAGCGCACGATCGAGCCCATCGGCTCCCACTCGTGCACGAGGTCCGGCACGCTGGCCACCGGCACGTTGGCGATCGCGAACCGGAGGCGCGGCTCCACCGCCGCGAGGAGGCCGGTGGTGAAGCCGCCGAGCGAGACCCCCATCACCCCGACCTCGCGCACCCCGAGCGTGTGCTGGAAGTGATCGAGGAAGATCCGGAAGTCGAAGACGCCCTGGGCGAAGGCCTCGTTGATGCGGTTGACCCCGCCGGCGAAGAAGCCGTGACCGCTGAACGGCGAGAAGCGGGTCTGGCGCGCCCCGTGGAACGGGAGCGTCACCAGGCACACGTCGAAGCCACGCTCGTAGAGCCAGGGGAGGGCGAAGAACCACTCGTTCAGCAGGTAGAGGTCGGCGCTGAAGCCGTGGATCGCCATGATCGTCGGGCGCGGGCCGTCCGCGTGTCGCCAGTGCCGCGCGCGGGCCGTCCGGTTCTTGCGGTGACGCAGGTAGCCGTCTCGCTCGCGCGGGTTGGCGGGCACGAACGGGCTCTCGAACGAGAGATCGTGGCAGACGCCGCCCGGCGGCCGGAAGCGCGGGAGGCGCGCGCTCGCGGTCTTCACCGAGACCCCGTGCGGCGGCGTCTCGAAGAAGCGCGACGGATCGCCGCTCTCGGCCATCGGCCCGTAGAAGCTGCGATCGTCGAGGGCCTGCCGGAGCTTCTTCGGCCCGTAGCCCAGCGGCATCGCGGTGGCCCCGACCAGGCACGCGCCCAGCGTGCGCAGCACCACGTCGCTCGCCGCCGTCGTCCGGACCTGGAGTCGATCTCGGAGCGCGAGCCGGAAGGGCTCCGGCTGATCCGGGAAGTCGGCGGCGAGCTGCTCCCACCAGTGATCGCCGCCCGGCAGGAGGGCGGGCTCGTCGACGCAGGTGTCGTGAGCGATGCGTGAAACGACCGACGCGAGTGACATCCATCCGGAGGATAACGCCCCCGCCGGGCTGACGAGGACTTCACTCCGGCCAGCGAGCGCCGTTCTGGCCTATGCTCGGTGGTCATGTCGGAGGTCGGGGAGACGCGGGGCGCGATCGCCCGCGCGTGGGCGTGGCCCAGCCTCGGCGTCGCGGTGGCGTACTTCGTCGTCGCGCGCGTCAGCCTCCTGCTCGCGATCCCGCCGGGGTTCGCCGCCCCGATCTGGCCGGCCGCCGGGATCGCGGTGGTGGCGCTCCTGCGCTGGCCGCGGGCCTGGCCGGGGGTGCTCGTCGGCTCGATCGCCGCCAACCTCGTCCAGGCGAGCGGGGGTCCGGCGACGCTCGCCGCGTTCGGCATCGGCACGGGCGCGACGCTCCAGGCGCTGGCCGGCGCGCACCTCACGCGTCGCTGGATCGGCTGGCCGAACGAGCTGGCCGCGCCGCGGGAGATCCTCCTCTTCTTCGTCGCGATCGGGCCGGCGCCGCAGCTGGTGAACGCGATCTTCGGCCCGCTCTGCCTCTTCGCTACCGGGGTGGTGCCCGCCGCGGCGCTGCCGCTGACCATGTCGGTCTGGTGGGTGGGCGACACCCTCGGCGCGGTCGCGTGCGCCCCGCTCCTGCTCGCCGCGATCGGCCGACGTCGATCCGGCTTCGCCATCGCCGCGCCCACCGCGATCGTGCTCGGGGTGGTGACCCTGGGCTACCTCGCGGCGAGCCGGAGCGAGCGGGCCGGGCTCGAGCGCCAGATGGATCGCCGGGTGGACGGGCTGGCCACCGCGCTCGAGGGCGAGGTCGCCAGCTACGTCGAGTCGGTGCACGCGCTGGCGCAGATCCAGGGCGCCCGGCCCGGAGGGCTGCCGGACGCGGAGCTGCGCGCGGGGGCGCCCGCGCGGCCGGGCCCGGACCCCCCGCGGACCCCCACCGCGGGGGGGGCGCGCGGCGCCGCGGCCGGCCCGCGCGGGTCCCCGCCCCGCCCCCTCGGGTGGGGGGTGTGGGGGGGGTGGGGGGCCGGCGGGGCGGTCGCCCCCGCCCGCAGCTCCGCGTCCGGCAGCCCTCCGGGCCGGGCGCCCTGGATCTGCGCCAGCGCGTGC
>JAYZQJ010000144.1:0-36395 GCA_036149055.1 Myxococcota bacterium
ACGGCGCCACTCGAGTCGTTCGATACCGCGGCAGCGGGCGGCCCCCTCGCGCGCAGCGCGAGCGCGAGCCGCAGGGCCCCCAGCGCCCCGCGCTGGGGTCGCGGGGCCAGCGCGCGCAGCGCGCGAGGCCCCGACGGAGTCGGGAGGGGGGCCCCATTGGCGCTTTGCCCAATGGGGGGAGGGTTTGCCCCAAACCCTCCAAAAAACGCAGCTCAGAACGGAAGGATCCCCTGAGTCCACTGGGCGTCGATGCGGCCGTCGCGCACGATCACGCGGCCGTCCACGGAGACCGTGTGCTTGCGGCCGTGGAAGGTGGACCAGACGCTCGCGCAGCGCGGCGCCTTCGTCTTCTTCGGGTCCGAGTAGCCGAGCATCAAGCGCAGGCCGGGCAGGAGCGCGTCGTTGGCGAACACCTTCAGCTCGTTGCGGGTCAGGTAGTTCGTCGACATCGACACGAAGCCCACGTAGTCGGCGTCGGCGTCGTGCGCGAGGTGCGCCTTCAGCTCCTCGACCAGCGCCGCGTCGTCGCTCTCGTAGCCGCGGAGCCGGCCGCCCGAGAGCGTCAGGCGGAGCGGGCGCCGGAAGAGCTCGGCGTTGGGCCGCTCGACGTGCGTGCCGCTCACGATGCGATCGGCGACGAAGGTGCCGCTGACCGCTGGCGAGTGGAAGCTCACCGCGCCGGTCGGGACGCTGTCCCAGCCGCCCTGTTCGGGCACGCCGCGGTACTGCACGATCGGGTAGCTGTGTCGGAGCTCGACCTCCAGGTCGGTCCCCTTGGGGCTCTTCACCGTCAGCAGGCGGCCGGACTCGAGGTGCTCGGCGAGGCGCTCGTTGATGCGGGCGATCAGGGTCGGGTCCGCGCGCAGCGAGCCGCCGAGCATCCGGAGCGACGCGCCCGGCACGTGCAGGTGGCGCAGAGGCATGCCCTCGAGGCTCTGGATGAGGAGCTGGGCGCGCGGGAACATCGGCCCGCTCGAGGTGCTGACGTACATCGAGACGTCGGCGCCGGTGGCGCGCTGCTTCACGAGCTCGACGAACTCGCGCTCCGGCGACTCGCGGTGGCGCTCGAGCGGCACGTCGACCAGCTCGCCCCCGGCGTCGCGCAGGGCCTCGCGCAGCACCGGCAGGAGCGCGTCCGCGTCGACGTGGAAGAGGACGAGCCGCTCGCCCCTCTCGAGGCGGAGGTGATTCCCCACCAGGTTGTCGACCCCCTTGCGGGCCAGCTCGAGCTCGCTCACCCGTCGAGCATACACGGTGACGTCGGCGCCGCGGTCTGATACGTGGTCGACATGCGCTGGCTTCTCTGCATCGGGCTCCTGCTGACCGCCTGCGGCGACGGGGCCGGCTCCGGCTCGGCGGCCGCCGCCACCTGCGAGCGTCGCGACATGTGCGGCAACCTCGGGGAGCTCTCGGTCGACGAGTGCACCGCCATCGAGGAGGACTACCTCGCGACGCTCGGCGGACAGCGCGGCACCTGCGAGGCGGCCTGGGACGCCTGCCTCGAGGGCGAGGTGTGCGACGACTTCCGCGAGTGCCACGCGAACATCGGCCCCGAGACGTGCGGCTGCCCCGACGTGCGCGTCGCGATCCTCGATCCGGTGGACGGCCAGACGATCACGATGGAGGACGACGCCGACCCGTCCACCGGCGAGCTGCAGTACGACTTCGTGGTCGAGGCGAGCTGCCTCGCGGAGTTCGAGCAGGTGGAGCTCTTCCTGCTCGAGCCGGTCGAGTCGTCCTACGGCTTCGGCGCCCCCGACGCGCGCGGCCGCGCCACGATCCGCGTCCCGCTCATCCCGGGCTCGAACCGCTTCGTCGCCCGCGGCATGACCACCGACGTCAGCTCCGCCGAGGTCACCGTCACCGTGACCCCGTGAGCGGCGCCGCGTCGCCTCCCCAGCGGGCGAGGAGCGACGGCACCACGACCATGTTGAGCACGGTGGAGCTGGCGAGCCCGGTGAGGATCACCAGCGCCATCGGGGCCTGGATCTCGGTGCCCGGCTCGCCGAGCGCGAGGCCGAGCGGGAGCAGGCCGAGGGCGGCGGTCAGCGCGGTCATGGTGATCGGCGCGAGGCGCTCCAGGGCCGCGCGGCGCGCCGCCTCGTAGCGCTCGACGCCCTCGCCCTCGAGGTCGTGCATCCGGGTCGCGAGCAGGATCCCGTTGCGGGTCGCGATGCCGAAGAGGGTGATGAACCCGATCGTGGTCGCCACGCTCAGCGTGCCGCCCGAGAGCCAGACGCCGACCACGCCGCCGGTGAGGGCGAGGGGCAGGTTCGTCAGCACGATCGCGGTGCGCCGCCCGCTCCGGAGCGTCGCGCCGACCACCAGCACGATGCCGAGCAGCGCGACCAGGCCGAGCAGGAGCAGCCGCGCCTGCGCCCGCGCCTGCTCCTCCGCCCGGCCGGTCAGCTCCCAGGAGACGTCCCCGAGGTCCAGCGCACCGAGCGCCGCCCGGACCGACTCGGCCGCCGCGCCCACGTCCGCTCCGTCGGTGTTCGCGGTCACGAAGAGCCGGCGGCGCACGCCCTCGCGCATCACGTAGTTCGGGGCCGGCTCGACGCGCACGTCGGCGATCGCCTCGATCGGCACCGTCGCGCCCGACGGAGTCGGCACCAGGGTGGAGCGCAGCGCGGCCGGATCCTCGCGGAGGCGATCGGAGAAGCGGACCATCACCTCGGTCGCGACGCCCTCCTCGAAGATCGGCTCCGCGGTCTGGCCCCACAGCGCCAGGCCGACCACGCGGGCCGCCTCGCCGCGCGAGAGCCCGTAGCGGGCCGCGGCGTCCGCGTCGACGTCGACGGTCAGCTGCGGCACGTCGACCATCGGCTCCATCTCGACGTCGACCAGGCCGGGGAGCGCGCGCAGCGCCGACTCCACCCGCCGGCCGGCCGCGCGCAGCGCCCCGAGGTCGTCGTCGACCAGCTTCACCGCGAGCGCGGTGCGGTGCCCGGCGACCAGGTGATCGATGCGGTGCGAGATCGGCTGACCGAAGGTGAAGGTCGCGCCCGGCACCACCGAGACCCGGTGGCGGAGATCCTCGAGCAGCGCCTCGCGCGACCGCGGGTCGTCCGGATCGAGCTGCACCTCGAGCTCGTTCCGCTCCGGGCCCTGCACGTGCTCGTCGCGCTCCGCGCGGCCCACCCGCCGGGCCACCGAGGTGACCGCGGGATCCGCCATCAGCGCCTCCTCGGCGAGCCGCCCCAGCTGATCGCTCTCCGCGAGCGACGTGCCCGGCAGGGTCACCATGCCCACGTTGAGCGCGCCCTCCCGCAGCTCGGGCAGGAACGAGCGCCCGGCCATCGTCAGCCCGACCACGCCCGCGGCCGCGAAGAGCGCCGCGCCGACGAGCAGGAGCCCCGGGCGACGCATCGAGGCGTCGAGCGCGGGGGTGAACGCGCGGAGCAGCCCGCGGACGAGCGGCGGCTCGCGCTCGTCGTGCCTCTTCAGCGGCAGGAGGTAGGACGCGAGCACCGGCGTGATGGTGATCGCGACCACCAGCGACGCGCCGATCGCCACCAGGTAGGCCACCGCGAGCGGCGCGAGCAGCCGGCCCTCGAAGCCGCCGAGGAAGAGGATCGGCAGGAACACCAGGGCGAGCACGAAGGTCGCGCTGACGATCGAGGTGCGGATCTCGCTCGACGCGCGGTAGACGGTCTCGAGGAGCGGTGGGCGCTCGGCCTCGGGGAGGGCGCCCCTCTCGCGCAGCCGCCGGGCGACGTTCTCGACGTCGACGATGGCGTCGTCGACCAGCTCGCCCACCGCGATGGCGAGCCCTCCGATCGTCATCACGTTGAGCCCGTAGCCGAGCGCGTCGAGCGCGAGCGTCGCGCCGAGCACCGAGAGCGGGATCGCGAGCACGCTGATGACGGTCGCGCCCGGGTGCCAGAGGAAGAAGACGAGGACCAGCGCCACCAGGATCGCGCCGTCACGGAGCACGGTCACCACGTTGTCGATCGAGGTCTCGATGAAGTCGACCTGACGGAAGAGGTCGCGGTGCACGGTGACCCCGCGGTGGCGCAGCGAGGGCTCGAGCCCGTCGAGCGCCTCGTCCACGCGCGCGGTGGTGGAGACGGTGTCGGCCGCCGGCTGCTTCACGACGCTCAGGATGATCGCGGGCCGGCCCTCGTAGCTCGCGTCGCCGCGACGCACGGCCGCGCCGAGGCGGACCTCGGCCACGTCGGCGACGGTGACCGGCACGCCGTCGCGCTCCGCCACCCGGATGCGCTCGAGGTCGTCCGCGCCGCGGGCTCGCCCGAGCACGCGCACGATCGACTCCTGCGGCCCCTCCACCACGTAGCCGCCCGGCGCGTTGGTGCTGCCGCGGCGCACCGCGTCGGCGACCTCGCCCGGCGTCATCGAGAAGCGCGCCAGCGCGGCCGGATCGAGGATCACCTGGTACTGCCGCTCCGCGCCGCCGATGACGACGACCCGCGAGATGCCGTCGACCGCGAGGAGGCGCCGCCGCACGTCGCGCTCGGCGATCCGGCGCAGCTCGAGCTCGCTCGCGGTGTCGCTCGTGAGGGCGACGAAGGCGATCTCTCCCATCACGCTCGACGACGGGGCCAGCAGCGGCGGCGTCGACTCCTCGGGCAGGGCGCCGGCGATCGACTGGAGCCGCTCGGTCACGCGCTGACGGGCGACGATCTCGTCGGTGTCCCAGTCGAAGTCGACGAAGACGATCGAGATGCCGGGGGCGGAGGCGGAGCGAACCGAGCGCGTCCCGGCCGCGCCGTTGACCGCGGTCTCGATCGGGAAGGTGATCAGCTGCTCGATCTCGACCGGCGCGAGCCCCGTGGCCTCGGTGACGATGACCACGCGCGGCGCGCTGACGTCGGGCAGCACGTCGACCGGCATCGCCTGCAGCTCGAAGACGCCGAACGCGGTCGTGACCGCCGCGACCGCGAGCACGATGACGCGGTGACGGAGCGAGAGGCGCAGGAGGAAGTCGACCATCAGTGCACGTGCCCGTGAGGCGCCCCGCCCTCGGCGGCGCGGGACGCGAGGTGGACCAGGTAGGCGCCCACGGTGACCACCCGCTCGCCGGCCTCGAGGCCCTCGACCACCGCGCGGCCGCCGCCCCGGACCACCACCCGGACCGGGCGCTCCTCGAAGCGCTCGCCCTCGCGCTGGACGAAGACCACCGGGCGCCCGTCGACGTCGATGAGCGCGCGCTCGGGCACGGTGATCCCCTCGGCCTCGTCGCCGATCGGGATCGAGACCCGGATCGAGGCGCCGACCCGGAGCGCGTCCTCGGGCTCGCGCAGCGACCAGATCACGGCCACGGTCCGCGAGCGGGCGTCGACCGCGCTCGAGACGTTGACGATGTCGCCGTCGAGATCGCGCCAGCCCTCCTCGCCGAGGAGCTGGAAGCGCACGTGACCGCCAGGACGGATCCGGGCCGCCCAGCGCTCGGGGACCTCGGCCCGGAGCCACCGCTCGCCGGGCGCGAGCACGTGGAAGAGGAGCTCGTTCGCCTCGACCGCCTCGCCCGGGCTCACGCGCACGTCGTCGACCACGCCGGTGATGGGGGAGGTGATGCGCCAGCTGCCGCGACCCCGGCCGCGCTCGGCGGCGGCGTAGAGCGAGCGGGCCCGCCGCGCGGCGCCCAGCGAGGCCTCGGCCACCCGCACGCCCCGGCGCGCCTCCTCGAGGCGACGCTCGGGGATGGCGTCGTCGGCGCGCATCCGCTCGACCCGGGCCAGCTCGGCCCGCGCGTTCTCGAGGGCGGCCTCGGCGTCGACCACCGCGAGCTCGGCGCGCGTCGCGTCCTCGGGGGCGCCCGGCGTCGGCGCGAGGGTGGCGAGCTCCTGGTTCGCCTCGACCACCCGTCCCGGCGCGGGGAAGGCGCCGCGGCCGGCGGCGACGCGCCCCGCGACCGGCGCGTGCACGTGGGCGGCGCCGCCCGGCGGCGTGGTCAGCTCGCCGGGCGTCTCGACGGTGGGCGCGACGCTCCCCTGGGCCACCGCGGCGGTGCGGAAGGGCACGCGCCACTGCTGCTCCTTGAGCAGCGTGATCCCGCCCTCTTCGTCCTCGTCGTGCTCGTCGTCGTCGGGAGCAGCGGCGTGCACGATCACCTCGAAGCCGCCGACCGACAGCGCCGCGCCCACCACCTCGCCGCGCAGCACCTCGACGCGCCCGCGGTACGTGCCGGCCGAGGGCGCGTTGAGGCTGGGCTCGAAGATGCCCGGGCGTGCGTTGTCGACCTCGACGCTCACCGTCTCCGGCCCCTCCAGCACCAGTCGCACGCGCGCGTCGGACACCGCGCGGAAGTCCTCGAGGGTGGTCAGGTGGAGCAGGAACGACGTCTCCTGGCCCGCGACCGGGGTGTCCCACTCGGCGAAGAGCTCGAGGGTGTCGCTCCACGCGGTCACGCTCTCGACGCCGCCGTGGTGGTGGTCGTGGTGGCCCTGCTCGTCCTCGTGGTCGTGCACGGTGTGCGGCTCGTCGTCGTGCGAGTGGCCGCAGCCGGTCGCGAGCGCCAGCAACATCCAGACGACGGCCCTCATCGCGCGGCTCCGGCGGGGGCAGGCGTCTGGCGGGTGAGCGCGATCTCGGCGAGCCGCGCCGCGAGGGCGAGCGCGATCCGGCGCTCGGCGACGTCGGTGGCCGCGCGGCGGGCGTCGAGGAGCTCCACCACCGTGCGCTCGCCGCCTCGGTAGCCGCTCGTCGCCGCCCGCGCGAGGCGCTCGACCTGAGGCGCGGTCTCGGCCTCGAAGCGGGCGCGCTCGGCGAGGAGCGCCGTCAGCCTGGCGTGCGACATACCGATGAGCGAGTCGACCCGCGAGGTCGCCGTGTCGCGGAGCTCGGCGAGCGCCGCGCTCGCCTCGGCCGCCTGCCGCTCCGCCTGACCGTGGTCGAAGAGCGGGATCTCCGCGCTCGCGCCGAGGGCGTAGCCGTGGCCCACCACCGGGCCGTCTTGCCGGTTGTAGCCGCCCTCGATCGAGAGGCGCGGGATCCAGGCGTAGGCGGCGGAGGCGCGGGCGCGCTGCCCGGCCTCGTCGGCGCGGGCCAGGGCGCGGAGATCGGCGCGGGTCTCGGCCGCGCCCAGGAGCGCCGCGAGCGGCGGCGGCGGCGGCGGCGCGAGCTCGCCCTCGAGCGCGTCGGGCGGGTCGGCTCCGAAGAGCGCGGCCAGCCGGGCCCTCGCGGCGTCCGCCTCGACCCGGGCCTGCGCGGCCTGGCTGCGGGCCAGCTCGACCCCGATCGAGAGCCGCGCCGTCTCGTAGCCCGACACCTCCCCGGCCGCGCGCCGGCTCTCCATCACCCGGAGCGCCTCGGCGAGCGCGTCGCGCTGCTCCTCGAACACCGCGACCCGACGCTCGGCGGCGAGGGCCCGATGGAACGCGGCGCGCGCCGCGGCGACGGCGTCGAGGGCGACCGCCTCGGCCTCGGCCTCCGAGAGCCTCGCCTCCAGCTCCGCGAGCGCGCGCCGGGTCGCCGGCCGCCCCGAGAGCTCGAGCGGCACGACGAGGCGCACGATGTCCTGGGTCTGCGCGTTCGGCGCGAAGGCCTCCTGCCGCTCCCACTCGACCGAGGGGTTGGGGAGCAGGCCGGCGGTGCGGGCCTCCGCGTCGGCGCGGCGCGCCCGGACGGAGGCGGCGAGCACGTCGACGCTCCGCGCGCGGGCCAGCGCGGTCACGTCGCCTTCGGTCCAGGTCTGGGCCGAGGCCGGCGACGCGATCAGGAGGGTGATCCAGAAGATCCGATTCGGGGTCGGAGTTTTTCGCATGGGCGTGCCGGGGGCGGAGATCGTCGTGGCGCCTCAGGCGCCCAGGAGGTGGAGGGAGACCTCCACGCCGTGATGGATGGAGGTGGTGAGCGCGCCGGTGAGCGCGGCGGTGACCAGGGAGAGCCCCGCGACGTGGGCGCGGGTCGGGCCGGTCAGGTAGGCCGGGGCGTCGAGCAGGACGCGGACCCGGTGATCGAGGTCGCCCTCGTCGAAGCGCGCCGCGAGGCCGTCGGTCGCGGGCGTGCCCTGGGCCGCGCGGGCCCAGGCGACGATCTGGCGGGCCACCTCCAGCCGATCCCCGAGGTCGTCCGCCGCGGCCTCGTCGGCGGCGAGCTCCTGCGCGGCGACGAGCCGCCGATCGAGGAGCGCGCCCACGAGCGGCGCGTGCAGGGCGGCGCCGACCCGCACGACGAGGCGGATCAGCGGGTCACGGTGGATCGCGTGATCTCGCTCGTGGGCCATGACCGCGCGCCACTCCGGCCGGGCCGCGGTCGACCGGGAGACGAAGATGCGCGGGCGGAGGAAGCCGGCGGTGAAGGCGAGGGGCGCGTCGAGCGGGAGCACGATGACGTCGCCCACCCGCTCCCCGCCGCCGAGCCGCCGCACGAGGCGCCCCGCGCGCACGCCGCGCAGGAGCTCGGGGGCCACCCGCCAGGCCGCGCGCAGACAGAAGAGCAGCGCGAACGCGGTCAGCCCGAGCGGCGGCGCGGGCATCCCGCAGCGCAAGCAGAGGTGCAGGTGCCCTCCGTCGATCAGGCAGTGATCGGGCAGGCCCAGCCAGGGGTGCGGGACGAAGACGGCGAGGGCGACCACGAGCCCGCCCAGCGCCGGGAGCACGGCGGCGACGGTCAGCACCCGGGCGCGGGGCCGCGGGTGGAGCCGGTCGAGGGGCGCGAGGCGCACCGCGGCGTGGATCGCGAGCGACAGGAGCACGCAGCTCCCGCCGAACACGCCGACGATCCACACCAGCTCGCTCATGCGTCGCCCTTGCGGCGCCGGAGCGCCTCTTCGAGCCGGTCGAGGGTGGACGCGTCCGCCTCGGCGACGGCGTCGAGGAAGGCCGCGAGCAGCCCGGTGTCCGCGAGCGCCGAGGCCCCGCCGGCCGCCTCGACCATGCGCCGCGCGTGGAAGCTCTCCCGGTCGAGGGTCGCCCGGTAGCGGAAGGCGTGGCTGACCTTCCAGCGCTCGACCAGCCCCTTGCGGTGCAGCCGCTCGAGGGCCGAGCCGACCGTGTTCAGCGTGATGTCCCGCGGCTTGCCGACCGCCGCGTGGGCCTCGGCCACGTCCGACTCGGACTCCACCCAGAGGTGCTCCAGCACCGCCAGCTCCAGCTCACCGAGCACGGGCAACATGCCCAGGATCGTGCGCGCGAATCTCCGATTGTCAATCGGAGACTCGCCTCAGGGCTCCTCGAACGCGTTCTCGAGGGCGTCGCGCTCGGCGTCGGCGGCGTCCACCGGGGGCGGGCGGCGGTGGAAGGTCCGGTAGATCGTCTCGGCCTGCCGCCGGTTCGCGCCGGCCGCGCAGAGCTCGTCCACCTCGGCCTGGGTGATGGCCTTGAGGGTGCCGAGCTTCTTCAGCAGAGCGGCGCGCGTCTTCGGTCCGACGCCGGGGATGTCGTCGAGGCCGCTCTTGAGCCGCCGCCGCTTGCCGACCTTCACCCGGAGCTGGTTGCTCCGCCGGTGCGCCTCGTCGCGGGCCAGGGTCAGCAGGTGCCGCGGCGCGCTGCGCTCGGGGAGCACGATCGCGTTCTTCTGGCCGGGCAGGAAGACGCGCTCGACCGCGGTGGTCTCGCCGCCCGCGCTCCGCTCTTTCGCCAGCCCCGCGAGGTTCAGGCCGGTGATGCCGAGGTCGCGCGCGGCCGCGAGGGCCACGTTGAGCTGCCCCTTGCCGCCGTCGACCACGAAGAGGTCCGGCAGCTCCCAGCCCGCCTCCTCGTCGCGCCCGCGCTTGAACCGGCGCGCGAGCACCTCGTACATCGCCCCGTAGTCGTCGCCGCCCGACGCCTTCTTCACCCGGAAGGATCGGTAGCGGCTCTTGTCGAGCTCGCCGTCCGTGATCGCGGTGATGGCGGCCACCGTGTCGGTCCCGCCGATGTGGGAGACGTCCACGCACTCGATCCGCCGCGGCAGGATCGGCAACCGGAGCTTGCGCTGGAGCTGCCCGAGCCGCTCCTCGAGGTTCTCCTTCGCCCGCGCCTTCTCCCGGTAGGCGTGCTCGGCGTTCTCGTGGGCCATCTCGAGCAGGCGCACGCGCGCCCCGCGCTGGGGCACGAGCACCCGCATCTTCCGGCCGCGCTCCTCGGCGAGCCACGCCTCCATGCCCTCGGACGCCTCGACCTCGAGCGGCAGGAGCAGCTCGTCCGGGATCGACCCGCCGAGCCGGTAGTACTCGCTGACGAAGCTGGCGACGAGCTCGTCGTCGGGCAGCGTCATGCCCGTCAGGTCGAAGGTGCGCACCTGCTTGAGGTGGCCGTCGCGGACCTCGAGGAGCGCCACCTCGACCTGGTCGCCCGCGCGGTGGAAGCCGATCACGTCCTGATCGACCGCCTTCACCGTCGCGATGCGCTGGGTGGTGCGCACCCGCTCGACCGCGCGCAGCTGGTCGCGGTAGACGGCCGCCTGCTCGTAGTCCTGCGCCCCCGCCGCGCCGCGCATGCGCCGCTCGAGATCATCGACGAGCTGGTCGTGCTTGCCCTCGAGGAAGAGCCCGGCGAGGTCCACCTGCGCGCCGTAGGCGTCGCGGTCCACGTCCTTCACGCAGGGCGCCGGGCAGCGCTTGATCTGGTACTGGAGGCAGGGCCGCACCCGGGCGCGGAAGTCGGTGTCGCGGCAGGTCCGCAGCTTGAAGAAGCGGTTGATCTGCCGGAGCGTCTGGCGGGCGCTCGTCGCCGAGTCGTAGGGGCCGTAGTAGCGCGCGCCGTCGGGCTTCGGCCGCCGCACGACGCTCAGGCGAGGCCACCGATCCTCGGGCTGGATGCGGATCGAGAGGAAGTCCTTGTCGTCCCGCAGCTTGACGTTGTAGCGGGGCTGGTGCTGCTTGATGAGCTCGTTCTCGAGCAGCGCCGCCTCCTTCTCGTTGCCGACCACGAAGGTCTCGAGGTCGCCGATCTCCCGCTCGAGGTGGGCGATGAAGAAGCGGTCGTCGCTGCTGCCGGGCTGGAAGTAGCTCCGCACCCGGCTTCGCAGGCTCCGCGCCTTGCCGACGTAGAGCACCCCGCCCGCGCGGTCCTTGAACAGGTAGACGCCGGGCGCCACCGGGAGCCCATCGAGCTTCTGCCGTACGACCTCGGGGAGCATGGTCCGCGGAGGGTAGCGCCGACGGAACGCGAACGCCCCCGACCGGAGCCGAGGGCGTCGAAGGGATTCGAGCGTTCGGTCAGGGGTTCAGGCCGCCTCCGCCAGGCGGCTGTTGAGGTGCTCCACCGCGCGCTTCTGCAGCTGGCAGACGCGCGACTCGCTGATGCCCATGCGGCGGCCGATCTCCTTGAGCGGCAGGCCCTGGAAGAGGCCCAGCTCGAGCGCCTGACGCTGGCGCTTCGGCAGGATGCCGAGGGCCTGGATGAGCTGCTCGCGCTGGTGGTTGGCGTGCGCCTGCTCGTCGGCGAGCATGTTGCGGTCGTCGACGAGGCGGGCCGAGAGCGGCTCCTCGTAGCTGGCGGCGGCGTCCATCGACACCAGGCGACGCGCGGCGATCGCGCGGCCCTTCCGCTCCTCGTCGCCGGTGGTCTTGCCGGCGGCGTGCTTCACGACCAGCCGCATCTCGTCGCGGCTGCGGGGGTCCAGCCGGCGGATCGCGTCGATCATGCGCTGGCGGATGCGGGTGCGGACCCAGGTCTGCTCCTGGATCCCGTAGCCCTGGTAGCTCGAGAGCGCCTCGAGCACCGCGACGCGACCCTCGGCGTGGAGGTCCTCCTCGTCGAGCGCGCGGCCGGCCGAGGCCAGGGGTCGAAGACGGCGCGCCATCGCGCGGACCAGGCCTTCGTACTTCTCGAGCGCCTCGCGGGCGTCGGCGTTCTTCCAGGAAACCTTCTTCTCTCGCTTCGCCATGATGTCCTCCAAATCCCTTCGCGGTTCTTCCCTTCTTCAATCGACGTGCCAGCGATGCGCAGGTCGGGGACAGTCAGAAAAATGACAGGTGATCCCGGGGGGTTGCGCCCCTACGGCCGAACCCGGCCAGTTTTGAACCCCTGTTCGAATGTGTGCGGTTCAGTGCGGTATCGATCGAGATCGCTTGAACGTGTCCGCGCGATAGCGCACGGTTTCGCACGGTTTCGAGCGCATCGGATCGAGACCGAGGTGATCGCTCGTCTCTTTTCGGCGCAGGCCCTCCAGCCCCGGGCCCGGCGGCCGTTCTATCTCAGGCCGTACTTGCTGAGCCGGCGCAGGACCTGGTAGCGCGAGAGGCCCAGCTGGCGCGCGGCGGCCGAGACGTTCCCCCCGGTGGCCTCGAGTGCCTCGACCAGGCGGCGCTTCTCCTCGGCGGCGTGGGCCTCGCGGATCGCGGCGAGATCGGGCGGGGCCCCGGCGCGCGCCGGGCTCGGAGGCGCGCTCTCCGGAGGACGGTGCAGCGGCGCCGGTGGCTGGGGCGGCTGCGAGTCCCCCAGCTGCAGCCCGGGCGGCGGCGCGCTCTCCATCGGCGGGGCGAACACGCTCTTCGGGGGCTCCCAGCCGCTGGCCACCTTGGTCAGGACCGGGAAGGCCTCGAGGGTGATGGTGTCCCCCGGGCTGAGCAGCACCGCCTGCTCCACCATGTTCCGGAGCTCCCGCACGTTGCCCGGGAAGGGGTAGCGGGACATCGCCTCCAGCACCTCGGCGTCGAAGGCCGGCTCGTCCCGCCCGAGGGTCCGCGCCCGCTCCTGGGCGAAGTGGGTGGCGAGCAGGAAGATGTCGTCCCCGCGCTCGCGGAGCGGCGGCACCTCCACCACGAACACCTCGAGCCGGTAGCGCAGGTCGGCCCGGAAGCGGCCCTCGGCCACCGCGCGGGAGAGATCGCGGTTCGTCGCCGCGATGATGCGGGCCTCGAGCCGGCGCGGCTTGGTGCTGCCCACGCGGGTGAACTCGCGCTCCTCGAGCAGCCGCAGGAGCTTGGCCTGCATCGGCAGCTCCAGCTCGCCGATCTCGTCGAGGAAGAGGGTGCCCCGGGCCGCCGCCTCGACCCGGCCGGTCTTGCTGTGGGTCGCGCCGCTGAAGGCCCCCTTCTCGTGGCCGAACAGCTCGCTCTCGACCAGGGTGGCGGGGATCGTCGTGCAGTCGACCGCCACGAAGGGCTCGTAGGCCCGGCCGCTCTTGGCGTGGACCAGCCGCGCGATGACGCCCTTGCCGGTCCCCGTCTCGCCGACCACGAAGGCGGTCGTGTCGTCCGACTTGGCCAGGGCGTCGAGCCGGCTCCGGAGCCGCCGCATCGCCGCGCTCTCCCCGAGCATGCCGCCGTCGCCGCCGTCGGTGGCCCCCGCCTCCACCACCCGACGACGCAGCCGGGCGACGTCGACCGCCCGCTCCACCCGCATCGTCCACTCGGCGGGCTCGAGGTCCTTGGCCACGTAGTCGAACGCGCCGCGGCGGATGGCGTCGACCGCGAGGCTGAGGTCCGGGTAGGCGGTGTTGAGCAGGAACACGGCCCCGGTCGCCTTGGGGCGCAGCTCCTCGAGCAGGTCGAGCCCGGTCGCGTCCGGGAGCTGGTAGTCGAGGATGACGACCTCGGGTGACGCGGCGTCGAAGCGCGCCCTGGCCTCGGTGGCCGAGCCGACCGTGGTCACCTCGTGGCCGCCTCGCTCCAGCGTCCGGCGCAGGGTGCGCGCGTAGACGGGATCGTCGTCGACCACCAGGAAGCGCGCGCTCATCCGATCCGCAGCACCTTCTGATCGGTCACGATGGCGTGCACGGGCGCGTCGGTGTCGACGTTCGGGACCTCGGCGATCTGCTCGAAGTCGAACACGAGCGCGACCCGGAACGCGTTCTCCAGGCGCGGCAGCAGGCGATCGTAGAACCCCTTGCCGAACCCCACCCGGTGGCCGCGGTCGTCGACGGCGAGCGCCGGCACCAGCACCAGGTCCACCGCCGCGTCCTCGACGGTCGGCGCGTCCTGGGGCGGCTGGAGGAACATCATGCCGCTCTCCTCGAGCGCGGTCTCCGGCGTCCAGCGGGCCAGCTCGAGCGCGCCCCAGTCGGTGCGCGAGAGGCGGGTGGTCGCGACCTCCTTGCCGGCCGCCCAGGCCGCCTCGACCGCGGGCCGCGTCTGCACCTCGCGCGGCATCGACACGAACGCGAGCACGGTCCGCGCGCGCTCCCACTCGGGCAGACCGATCAGCCGCTCGCAGAGGGCGGCCGACCGGCGCTCGCGGGCGTCTCTGGGCAGGGCGCGTCGGGTGGCGAGGCGGCGGGTCCGGATCTCCGCCTTCACCTGCGCGCGGATCGAGGCCTCGTCGGGCGGCTCCATGGCCGGGAGCATAACGCGCCCGATCCCGGGGTCACCGCTCGAGGCGCTCGTCGATCCGGTGGATCGCCTGCTCGACCGCGCGCCGGGTCACCTGCTCCACCTCGCGGCGGCGCACCTCGGCGCTGCGCAGGTCGTCGGCGAGGCCGAGGGCCACCACCGCGAGCAGCTGGGCCGGCGTGGCGGTGCGCGCGGCCTTGGGTCCGAGCGCGTCGATGCGCTCGTTGATCATCTCGGCGAGCGCGAGGAGGTGCTCCTCCTCCGCGTCGGAGGTCATCCGGTACTTCGCGCCGGCGATCTCGAGGGTGACGGTACGTTTCTCGGGCACGGAGGCAGGCCGACGGTAATCGTGTCGATCGCGACGCGTCAAGCGGTGGGGCGTGTTACCCTCCTCGTCCCGAAGGGCAGCGGTCCACGGAGGCCGTCGCCGGCTCGAGAACGACCGACTCACGCATGCAAGTCGCCTGTCCCTCCTGCTCCGCCGAGTACCCCGTCGACGAGCGCCGGCTGCCCGCCAGCGGTCTGAAGATGCGGTGTCCCAAGTGCGGCGCCCGCTTCCACGTCCACCCGGACGGCCGCGTCGACGCGGCCGAGAGCGGCGCCGCGGCCGCCGGTCCCAAGAAGGGCAGCTTCCCGAAGCCGGGGGGCGCCGCGCCGCCGAAGCCGCCGTCGATCCCGAAGCCCGGCGCGCGCAAGCCGCCGAGCGGCGCGTTCGACGCGGATCTCCCGGCGCCGAAGGCGAAGACGCGGCCGCTCGCGCCCGACTTCGGGGCCGATCTCCCGGCGCCGAAGAAGAGGCCGCTCGCGCCCCCGGTCCCGGGCGCCAAGAAGCCGCTCGCGCCGCCGCCCGGCGGGCTGGACCTCGACCTCCCGGCGCCCCGCAGCGCTCGGCCGAAGCCGCCGGCCCCGGAGCTGGACCTCGATCTGCCCGCGCCCAAGTCGGCCCGGCCGAAGATCGCGCCGCCCGCGCCGGATCTCGACCTCGACCTGCCCGCGCCGAAGTCGGCCCGGCCCGCGAAGAAGGCGCCGATCGCGCCGCCGCTCGACGACCTCGACCTGCCTGCGCCCAGGGGAGCTGCGCCCAGGGGAGCCGCCCCCAGGGGAGCCGCGCCCAGGGGTGCCGCCGCCGAGGACGACGGGCTCGATCTCCCGGCCCCGCGCAAGGCGGCCGCGTTCGACGACGGGCTGGACCTGCCGGCGCCCCGCGGCGCCAAGCCGACCCCGGCCGCGACGCCGGCCGCGTCCGACGACTTCGAGCTCGATCTCCCGGCCCCGCGCGGCAAGACGCCGGCGCCGGACCTGGATCTGCCGGCGCCCCGCGCCGCGCGGTCCGCGGACCCGCTCGACGATCTCGACCTCCCGGCCCCGAAGGGGTCCGCGGCGGGCGGGGGCGCGTTCGGGGACCTGGACCTGCCGGCGCCCCGCAGCGAGCCCAAGCCCGCGCTCGCCGACGACTCGCGCACCCCCTTCGACGACCTGGACTTGCCGGCTCCGCGCTCCGGGGCTTCGAGCGACGGCGGCGTGGACCTCCCCGCGGCCAAGGGCTTCGGGGGCGTCGACCTCCCGCAGCCGAAGACGAAGTCGGTCATCGAGGAGGCGGACGAGGCGTTCGGCGACCTCGACCTCCCGATGCCCAAGTCGGTCCGCCCCGGCGCCGACGACGGCTTCGGGGACCTCGATCTGCCGACGCCGAAGGGCGCCTCGGATCTGCCGGCCCCGAAGGGGGGCGGCTTCGGGGACCTGGACCTGCCGACGCCGAAGGGCGCCTCGGATCTGCCGGCGCCCAAGGACGACGGCTTCGGCGACCTCGACCTGCCCACGCCGCGCTCGGACCTCCCGATGCCCAAGGGCGGCGCCGGCTTCGAGGACCTCGACCTGCCCGTGCCGCGGGGCGCGTCCGATCTGCCCGCGCCGGCCGATCAGGCCGATCTCCCGGTGGCCGCCGGGGCGAGCGATCTCCCCGCGCTCGGCGGCGACTTCGACGACCTCGCGCTCCCCGAGCCGCGCTCGCTCCCGCCCGGGCCCGCGCCCGAGGCGCTCGACGCGTCCGAGGAGGATCTCCGCGACGCCGCCGGGCGCTCGGGGCTCGGCGGGACCGCGTTCGGCGAGCTCGACCTCGGCGATGGCGGCGACGCCGACGACATGGAGTTCGCCGACATCCCGCAGGAGGGCGCCTCGGCGCCGGCCGAGGGGCGGGACTCCCTCCCGCCCCCGCGGGTGGTCGCTCAGAAGAAGAAGGACCTCAAGGGGCCGGCGAAGCCGAAGAAGAGCCGGGCGGTGCTCGTCGTCGCCGCGGTGCTGGGCCTGCTCGTCGCCGCCGGCGTCGGGCTCGGGTTCACGCCGTACGGCTACTTCGGCGTCTACTTCTTCGACCAGTTCATGCCCGGCGCCGGCGACCCGGCCCAGGTCCGCAGCACCATCGCCTCGGCCGAAGAGCTCGCGGCGAGCGACCGCTGGGCCGACGTGCGTCGCTCGATGATCGCGCTCGGGCGGGCCCGCAACCAGGCCGGCCTGAACCGGGAGCTGCTCGCCCGCAGCCTCGTGCACGAGGCGCTCTTCCAGCTCCGCTTCGACGACGCCAGCGACAGCGGCCGCGCCTCGCAGATCATGCAGCGGCTCGAGGAGCGGGGCTCGATGGAGGACCCCGAGATGGCGCTCGCGCGGGCCGCCCACCTCGCGCGGACCCGGAACCCCGCCGCCGCCGCGCAGCTCGCCCGCGCCCGCGCCCACGCCCCGACCGATCCCTACGTCGACCTCATCGCCGGGGAGCTGGCCCTCGCGGGCGGCGACGCGGCGGGCGCGCTCGAGGCGTTCCAGGCCGCGGTCGAGAAGGGCGGCGCGACCCGAGCCCTCTGGGGCGTGGCCCGCGCGCGGCTGGCGATGGGCGACGAGGCGGCGCCGGAGGCGATCGCGGCCGTGCTCGAGGCGACGCCGACCCACGGCGAGGCGATGGTGGTGCAGGCGACCCTGCGCCTCGAGGCGGGAGAGACCGAGGAGGCGACCCGCCTCGCCCTCCAGGTGACCGGCCGCGAGCCGGTGGGCGAGGAGCGGCTCTGGTCGTCTCCGGCCGCCCGCGCGCGCGCCTGGACCCTGCTCGGCCGGGTGCAGGAGCAGCGAGGGCGCGTCACCCAGGCGCTCGCGCACTACGATGACGCCCTCGCGGCCCGCGACGCGCACGTCCCGGCGCTCCTCGGGGCCGGCCGGGTGCTGCTCGGCGATCGGCCGGGCGACGCGCTCGTCCGCTTCGAGTCGGTGCTCCAGGCCGAAGGCGCGGCGGAGATGCAGGTCGCGAGCGGCCGCACGGCGCAGCACGAGGCCCAGCTCGGCGCGGCCCGGGCGATGCTGGCCCTCGACCGCGTGCAGGAGGCCAAGGCCACCCTCGAGACCCTGGCGACCGCGCGCGAAGACGACGCCGAGGTCCTGCTCTGGCTCGGCCGGGCGGAGCAGTCCCTCGACCCGCCGAACCACGAGGCGGCCGAGCAGCACTACCGCGCGGCGATCCAGGCGTCCCCGGACACCTTCGAGCCCTACCTCGCGCTGGCCGAGCTCTTCCTCGACACCGAGCGCGGCTCGGATGCCGGCGCGGTGCTCGCCCAGGCCTCGTCCCGCGTGGAGGAGTCCGCCGACATGCGGCTCGCCCTCGGCCGGTTCGAGGTGCGCCGCAACAACCTGGACGCGGCCATCCGCGAGCTGCGCCGGGCGCTCCAGCTCGATCCCGACCTGCCGCCGGCGATGTTCTCCCTCGGCGTGGCCCACCGTCGGGCCGGCCACCTCGACCGCGCGGCCGAGACCTTCGAGCGCCTCGCCCGGATCGACGGCGCGCACCCGGGCCTGGCCCTCGAGCGAGGGCTGCTGTTCGAGGCGCGCGGCGAGTCGGAGCGCGCGGTGGCGGCCTACCGGGACGCCCTCGAGGAGGCGCCGAACGACATGGACCTCCTCCTCCGCCTCGGCGCGGCCCAGGTCGCCGCCGGGCAGACCGACGAGGCCGAGGACACCCTCGAGCGGGTCCGCCAGTCGCGGCCCAACTCGGCCGAGGCCAACCACTTCATGGGCCGCGTCCAGTTCGCCCGCGGTCAGTACACCGAGGCGCTCGGGCCGCTGCGGCAGGCGGTCCGGCTCGACCCGTCGCGCGGGGAGTTCCACCTCTACGTCGGCTGGGCCGCCCTCGAGGCCGGCTCCCTCGGCGAGGCCCTCTCGAGCGTCGAGGAGGCGATCGAGCGCGACCCGAGCCTGGGCGACGCCCACTGGATCCGCGGCGAGGTCCTGCTCCGCTCGGGGCGGCCGCGCGACGCCCTCGACGACCTGCGGCGCGCGCTCGAGCTGAAGCCGAGCCGCACCGAGATCCTCGCGGCGATGGGGCAGGCGCACAACGAGCTGCGCAACCTCTCGGAGGCCGAGGCGGCCTACGAGCAGGCGGTCCAGCGCGTCGACGACAACGGGGAGTGGTGGTACCGCCTCGGGCGCCTGCGCATGGACCGCGGCAACCGCGGCGAGGCCAAGCTGGCGCTCGCCCGGGCCACGCTCCTCGGCGACGCGATGACCCCGCTCCCCGGCTGGCTCGCCGACGCCCACCGGCTCCAGGCCGAGGCGATCCGGCTCGGCGGCAACCGCGGCGAGCGCCGCGAGGCGGTCCAGCACTACCGCCGCTACCTCGAGCTCGCCCCGGCCGGCGCCATCGACCGCGCCGACGTCCGCCGCACGCTGATGGACCTCGGCGAGGTCCCGCCCCCCGAGTGAGGGAACTCTCGCTCGGGTTGGCTCACCCGCGCGGCCGCGGCAGCCTGCGCGCATGACGACCCGCCTGACCATCCTCCTCGCGCTCCTCTCCCTCACCGCCTGCGGCGGCGGCGACGCCCACGACGAGGCCCCCCACGACGAGACGGCGGTGGCCGCCGGAGACGAGGCCCCGCACCACGAGGGCGCGGGCGAGGAGGAGGTCCAGAACCCCTCCGAGCCGATCGAGACCCGCGAGGACGGCTCGCGCCTCTACGGCAACGCGATGAGCGAGTCGGAGGTGACGCCCCTCGCCACCATCCTCGCCACGCCCGCCGACTACGCTGGCCAGGTGGTGAAGACCGAAGGCGAGATCACCCAGGTCTGCCAGCGCATGGGCTGCTGGATGGAGATCCGCGCCGAAGAGGGCAGCCCGGGCATCCGCGTCCCGATGGCCGGCCACTCCTTCTTCCTGCCCCGCGATCTCTCGGGCAGCCGCGCCACCGTCGAGGGCACCGTGATCGTCGAGGAGCTCGACGAGGACACCCGCGCCCACCTCGCCGAGGAGGGCGGCCAGGCCCTCGATCAGGATCTCAGCATCGAGGCCACCGCCGTCCTCGTGCATTGATCCTTCGCCGCCTTCCACTCGCGGGAAGCGAGGGAGGGCGGAAACGAGGGGCTGCGGCTTCGCCGCGTCTCCGGGGAGTCGGGGGCGCCGAGAGGCCAGCTACCAGGCCGGGCCGGGCGGCTTCTCGGTCTCCCAGACGAGGAGCAGGGAGAGCTGCCCGTGGCCGGGCTGCGCGAGGTCGGCGAAGCCGAGGAGCACGAGCCCGGCCTGGCCGGCGCTGAGGCGCACGCCGAGCTCGGGGCCGCCGGAGAGGTCGAAGCGGTCGACGTCGTCGTAGCGGCGGCCGAGCACGCTCACGCCGAGCTCCACCATGTGGAAGCCGAGGCGGCCGCCGAGCCAGAGCTGCAGGACGTCGTCGATCTGCGGCTGGTAGGCGCCGACCATCCACACGCCGAGGAACCAGCCGTCGGTGAGCACCGAGCCGTCCTCGAAGGCGCCGCCGTTCAGGGGGCGGGCGTCGGTCGCGAAGACCGAGCCGCTCTGGATCGCCAGGCCGACCCGGCCCCGGCCGAAGAGGCCCCACATGCGGAAGTCGACGCCGACGTCCGGGAGGAGGCCGGCGGTGACGTCGCCGGAGACGCGGCTGGTGCGCAGGCCGTTGTGGTCGCTCTGGTAGAGCCCGCTGACCACGCCCAGGGAGATGCCGAGGCCGAAGCGGGAGTCGCCGGTGTAGCCGGCGCCGCAGTAGCCGTCCCAGCAAGGGTCGTAGCCGTAGCCCCGACGCCGGACCCGGGGGGAGCGGCCGCGGTCGCGCACCCGGGCCGAGCCGCGGGTCGAGCCGCGGGTCGAGCCGCGGCGCTCCTGGCGTCGCTCGCGCGGGGCGCGAACGGAGCCGGGGCGGTTGGCGCGGACCTGGGCGTCGGCCACCGAGGGCGGCGGCGCGACCGAGAGGAGGGCGAGGACGAGGAGTGCGCGGGTCACGGGCAGCTCATCGAGGCTCTCAGGGTGAAGTTTCCTCCGCAACCCGTCTCGCGCCGCTACGATGAGGTCGCCGTGAGAGCCTGGATCCTGCTCGGCCTCGTCACCCTCGCCGCCGGCTGCGAGGACGACGCCCTCTACACCCACTGCCAGCGCGCCGCCCACTGCGGCTCGCGCACCTACGACGAAGGCGACGACGAGGTCACCGTCTACCTCGACTGCGTCGACGTGGCGGTGGAGGTCGAGCCGACCCGCACCACCTCCGGCTCGTTCTGCACGCTGCCGTGCTTCTCGGATCGCGACTGCGACAGCCGGGTCGGCCTCGGCTGGGGCGCGTGCATCCAGTGGCCCGGCGACGCCGAGGCGTTCTGCTACCAGCGCTGCGAGGCGCTCGAGTGCTACCCGAGCAGCACCTGCGAGCGCGTCCTGCTCGACGGCGAACCGGTCGACGTCTGTCTCCCGGGCCGCTGAAGCTGCGGCGAGACGGTCGGTCGGCCGGGAGGAGGCATGCCCCTCCGCAAGCCGAGGTGGCGTCACCGCCGCCGGCGGCGGACCAGGGCGAGCGCGGCGAGGGGGAGCAGCCACAGGCCGGAGGGGCCGCGGCTCGGGGAGGCGGCGCGGCAGGAGCACCCGCCGTCCATCTCCATCACCCCGCCCGCGTCGACGCCGCTCGTCCCGCCGTCGTCGCCCCCGTCGCTGTCGACGACGCCGCCGTCGGTCGCGCCGCCGTCGCTCGGGTCGCCCGCGTCCACCATGGGCATCACGCCGCCGTCCACGCCCGCGTCGGGCACGCCCGCGTCCTCGCAGCTCGGATCCGCCGCCCCCGCGCACAGGCCGGCGCCGTCGCACACGTCGTCCAGGGTGCACGCGTCGCCGTCGTCGCAGCTCGCGCCGGCCGGCACCGGATCGTTCGCGCAGCCCATGGTCGCGTCGCAGGAGTCGGCGGTGCACGGGTTCATGTCGTCGCAGCTGATCGCCGCGCCCGCGCACACGCCCGCGCCGTCGCAGGCGTCGGTCGCCGTGCACGCGTCGCCATCGTCGCAGCTCGCGCCGGCCGCGACCGGCGTGCTCGCGCAGCCGGTGGACGGGTCGCAGACGTCGGCGGTGCAGGGGTTCGCGTCGTCGCACGCGAGCGGGGTGCCCATCGCGCAGACGCCGGCTCCGTCGCAGACCTCGTCGCCGTTGCACACGTCGCCGTCGCCGCACGCGGTCCCGGCGGCGACCGGGGCGCTCGCGCAGCCGGTGGACGGGTCACAGAGGTCGGCCGTGCAGGGGTTCGTGTCGTCGCAGCTCACCGTCCCGCCACCCGCGCACGCGCCCGCGCCGTCGCAGGCGTCGCCCATCGTGCAGGCGTCGCCGTCGTCGCAGCTCGCGCCCATCGCGACCGGCGCGTTCACGCAGCCGGCGGACGGGTCGCAGGAGTCGGCGGTGCAGACGTTCATGTCGTCGCAGACGAGCGGGGTCCCCGCGCCACACACGCCGGCCCCGTCGCACAGCTCGTCGCCGTTGCAAGCGTCGCCGTCTCCGCAGGCGGTGCCCGCGGCGACCGGGGCGTGGGTGCAGCCGCCGGTCGGGTCGCAGGAGTCGGCGGTGCAGGGGTTCATGTCGTCGCAGCTCAGGCCGCCGCCCACGCACGCCCCGGTGGCGTCGCAGGCATCGGCGGTGGTGCAGGCGTCGCCGTCGTCGCAGCTGGCGCCCGGCGTCACCTCGCAGGCGAAGCGATCGCAGGCCTCGCAGCCGCCGCAGTCGGCCGTCGTCCCGCAGCTCGAGGGCGCGGTGGGGAAGTCGACCGCGTTGTCGTCCGTGTCCTGCGCGTCCGGCGAGCGGACCGCGACCTCGCCGCTGCCGGGCGTGCTCCGCGCGGTGACGCCCGCGTAGCCCGCGCCGCCGTAGGTCACGACGTCGACGATCGTGCGGCCCACGCCCAGCGCGAGGAGCTGATCGCCGCTTCCGGCGAGGGCCACGCCGCCGGTCGCCCACACCGCCAGGTCGGTCATGTCGGGCGTCATCGCGTCGCTCGTCCCCCACTCGGCGTCGGCGCGCACGCCGTACTCGGTGAAGAACGCCGCGCCGTCGCGCGCGACGACGAAGGTGCCGCCCGGCGCGAGCGAGGCGCTCGGGAACGTGGCCATGCCCTCGCCCGCGTCCGGCTCCTCCTCGTCGCCGAGCGCGAACGTCGCGAGGTCGAGGCTCACCCCGGTCTGGTTGCGGACCTCGACCATCTCGCCGTTGGTCGGCGCGTGCACGAAGCGGGTGATCTGGAGCGGCGCGTAGACGTCACCGTCGGCCTCGAACCAGGCGTCGAAGTGGTAGTCCAGCCGGGTCTCGGTGCCGGTGCTCGTGGTGAACTCGGCGAAGGTGTTCGGGTACGAGGCGGTCCGCGGGTCGCCGTAGTCGCTCACCACGTCGAGCGCGTTCGAGATGCTCGGCCCGCCGACGTCGATGGTGTTGCCGGTCGAGATGTCCTCGCGAAAGGTCGCGACCGTGAAGCGCGCCGCCGGCGCCGGGCCCGCCGCCACCCCGAGCACGCTCCAGGGGATCGCGATCTCCACCGTCGAGCCGACCAGGGCGATCGTCCCGACGCCGACCGTCGAGAAGCTCGTGTCGATGACGCGCACCGTGGGCGCGACGCCCATCGCCTGGGTCTGGACCAGGAGCTCCCAGCGCGCCGCGTCCGAGGTGACGGTGTCGGCGAACCCCGCGAAGAACTCCTGGCCGCTGCCCGCCACCCGGTCGAGGTCGATCGCGATCTGGACCTGCGGCGGGTTCGGGCTCGGCCCGATGATCGGCCCGGCCGCCTCGAGCCGGAAGTAGAGGCTCGTCGCGTCCGCGGTCACCGCCACCCGCACCAGGTCGGCGCCCTCCTCGGGCGTCGAGAGATCGGTGCGCGCGTCGCCGGTCGCGTCCAGCCAGATCAGCTCGCCGGTGCTCATCGCGTCGCGGGCGACGATGCCGAGGTTGGCGTGGCTCGGCGCGCGACTCGACCACTCCGACGTGGCGCCGTCGACCACCACCGGGTGCGCGAAGGCGGCGGGGGCGGCCAGCAGGGTGAGCGAGGAGAGGGCGAGGGCGGTGGTCCGGGTCATCGCCGAAGAGGCTACCCGTGACTCACCCTCGCGTCACGTCGACCCGGATCAGGTCAGCCCGGCGCGCGCCAGGACCTTCTTGCCCTCGCGGATGGCGTCCTTTCGGACGCGAGCCTCGTCGAGGGTCTGCACCTCGCCGCGCCGCACCACCCAGGCGCCGTCCACCAGGACCTCGCGCACGTCGCTCGCGGTGCAGGAGTAGACCAGCCGCGTGATCGGATCGCCGCCCGGCTGCGCGTGCAGGCCCTCGAGGTCGACCACCATCAGATCCGCCTTCTTGCCGACCTCGATCGAGCCGGTCTGGTCGTCGATGCCGAGGGCGCGCGCGCCGTCGATCGTCGCCATCGCCAGCGCGTCGACCGCGGAGAGGGCCGCGGCGTCGAGGCGCTTCACCTTCGCGAGCAGCGCCGCCTGACGCAGCTCCGTCCAGGCGTCCATGCGGTTGTTGCAGGGCGCGCCGTCCGCTCCCAGCCCGACCACGATGCCCGCGTCGCGCATGGCGACGACGTCGGCGATGCCGCTCGCGAGCTTCATGTTGGCGCTCGGGCAGTGCACGATCCGCGTGCCCGCCTTCGCGACCTTCTTCATCTGCGCCCGGGTGAGCTGCACGCCGTGGGCGAGCACCACGTGGGGGCCGGCGAAGCCCCACTCGGCGAGCGCGTCCACGTCGTCCATGCCGAGCGCGGCCCGGACCTCGGCCTTCTCCCCCGGGTGCTCGGCCACGTGGCTGTGCACGCGCAGGCCCCGCTTCTCGGCTTCTCTGGCCACGTCGCGCAGGAGCCGCTCGCTGCAGCTGAGGATGAAGCGCGGGCAGAAGCAGTAGCCCAGCCGTCCGCCGGCCGCGCCGTCCCACTTCTCGGCGAGGCGGAGGCTCTCCTTCAGGCTCGAGGTCCGGGACTCCTGCATGGACTTCGGGACGCCGAGCCCCGCGTCCATCATCGACTTGCCGGCGAAGCCGCGGATCCCGCTCTCCTTCATCGCCCGGAAGATCGCGTCCTGGTGGTGCACGCTGCCGAGGTCGAAGATCGTCGTCGTGCCGCCCTTGAGCATCTCGGCGAGGCCGAGCCGGGCGCTGGCGCGCATCGAGCGGGCGTCGTGGGCGCCCTCGAGCGGCCAGATGCGCTCGCGGAGCCAGCGGAGCAGCGGCAGCTCGTCGGCCATGCCGCGGAAGAGCGCCTGGCAGAGGTGCACGTGGGCCTGGACGAAGCCCGGGACCACCGCGCAGCCCGTCCCGTCGATCACGTGGGCGACCCCGCCGGAGGGCACGTCGCCCACCGCGGTGATCCGATCGCCCTCCACCCGCACGTCGCCCTTCAGGACCCGGCGCTCGGCGTCCATCGTCACCACGGACGCGCCGCGAATGATCACGGTGTCGGCCACCCCGGTCACTCGAGGTACCCCGGCCCGAAGGCGTGCGGCAGCAGCGCCTCGACGCTCGTCTCGATCCGGTCGCCGTCCACGCTGACGCAGAGCACGGGGAAGGGCGGCGGCAGCTCCGCGAGGACCTGCCGGCACATGCCGCAGGGCGCGGCCGCCTTCTCGCCGCCGGTGACGACCACGAGGGCCGCGAACGCGCGCTCGCCGTCCGCCACCGCGCGGCTCACCGCGCCCCGCTCGGCGCAGAGCGAGAGCCCGTAGCTGGCGTTCTCCACGTTGGTCCCCGTGTAGACCGCGCCGCTCTCGCCCAGCAGCGCCGCGCCGACGCGGTAGCCGCTGTACGGGGCGTAGGCCCGCTCCCGGACCTCGCGCGCCGCCGCCTCGAGGGCGCCCCAGTCCACGTCGGTCACGCGGACATCTTCTCCAGCACGCCGCCGATCAGCCCCTGGAAGCGAGCGCGCACGCGGGTCGCCGTCTCGGTGACCTCGTCGTGGCTCAGCGGCTCCTTCGAGATGCCGGCGGCGAGGTTCGTGATGCAGGAGACGCCGAGCACGCGCATGCCCATGTGGCGGGCCGCGATCACCTCGAGCACGGTGCTCATGCCGATCGCGTCGGCGCCGAGGCCCTTCAGCATGCGCACCTCCGCCGGCGTCTCGTAGGTCGGGCCGAGCAGGCCCGCGTACACGCCGCGCTGGAGCGAGAAGCCCATGCCCCCGGCCACGCCCTCCGCGAGCTCGCCGAGCGCCGGATCGTAGGCCTGGCTCATGTCGGGGAAGCGCGGCCCGAAGGCCTCCTCGTTCGGGCCGAGCAGCGCGTTGGTCCCGGTCAGGTTCAGGTGGTCGGTGATGCGCATCAGGTCGCCGGCCTCGAAGCCGTCGCCGCAGCCGCCGGCCGCGTTCGTGATGATCATCGCCTCGGCGCCGAGGTGCTTCATCAGGCGCACCCCGAACACGATGTCCTCGACCGGGTGCCCCTCGTAGAGATGCACGCGACCCTGCATGGCCACCACCGGGGTCCCGGACGCGCGGCCGAGCACGAGGTTGCCGGCGTGCCCCACGATCTTCGAGACCGGCATCGAGGGGATCTCGCCGTACGGCACGACGTCGCGGTCGTCGAGCGTGTCCGCGAAGCCCCCGAGGCCGGAGCCGAGGACGAGGGCGACGCGCGGGGTGAGGGAGCTCTTCGCGCGGACGGCGGCCGCGGCGGCTTCCACGCGCGGCATCTGCGGGGTGTGATCGGACATGGAAGGCATGTTCTGGCATGAGTCCCCGTCGAGTCCAGAACGAGGAACTCCCGGCCCCCCGAGGTGTCCGATGTCTGGTCATCCGTCCCGGGGGACCCATGTTGAGGGCGAGGAGCACGGCTCGATGTTCGGTGATAGGCTGCGGAGCGAGATGGAGCCGGTGGAGCGAGCCTTTCGGCTCCTCCCGTCCGAGCGCGTGCTCTGGGAGGGGAGGCCGCAGCGGGGGGTGTCGCGAGGCGCCCGGTGGCGCTGGATCCCCGCGCTCGTCGCCGTCATCTCCGTGATCGCCGGCATCTTCGCCGGCCTGCTCACCATGGTGGAGCTGCCCGGGGCGACCCAGGTCGCGTCCATCTCGCTGTATCTGCTGCTGACCGCGGTGGCGGTGTGGGTGGCGCCGACCTTCCTGCTCGATCCCTGCCACTTCGTGGTGACCGACCGGCGCGTGCTCTGGAAGCGCGGCCGGCTGCGGCGTTCGATCGACCGGCACGCGATCACCTTCGCGCGCATCGCCTGGCACCCGGGCCAGCCCACGGTGGGCGATCTCGAGCTGGTGCGCGCCGTCCCCTTCGGCCCGCTCTCGCGCAAGCAGCGCCTGGTCTTTCACGACGTGCACGCGCCGGACGAGGTGCTCGCCGTGGTGCGCGGCGTCGAGCCGAGCCCCCACGCCGGCGACGGAAAGACCCCCCTGACCGACCGCCTCGACCCGGGCGAGGAGGTGCTCTGGGGCGGCGCCCCCGAGGGGATCGGGATCGACTGGCGGCACATCGGGACCAGCCTCTTCGGCCTGGGCGTGCTCTTCATCGGCCTGCCGACCGGGCTCCGTTCCGCGGTGGTGCTGGCCCAGCTCGAGGAGCGCGGGCTGCCCCTGACCTCCGGCACCTGGATCCTGCTCTTCATCGCGATGGCGCTCACCGCGACCCTGATCCTCGCGGTCGGCGGCGGTCTCGCCTGGCACGGCATCCTGCGCGCCCGGGCCATGGGCTTCGACACCGAGTACCTCCTGACCGATCGCCGCGTGATCATCCGCCGCGGCCGGACCGAGCTGTCCCTGGATCGGAAGCGCATCGTCGACGTGGCCGAGACGCCGGGCTGGCGCGGCTCGACCAACCTCTACCTCGTCCTCGACGGGCCGGAGGCGCGGGCCCTGGCGGACAGCGGCGCGCTCGGGGTCATCGCCCCGTCCCGGGACTCCGTGCCCCCGGTGCTCTACGAGCTCCGCGACGCGGCCGGCCTGCGCACCCTGCTCTTCGGGCGCCCCTCCCGGCCGTCGTTTCCGCACGCGGCGTGAATCCTCGGAGGCCCCCTGCGTCGGAGGGCCTGGAAACGTCTGCGTTGACTCCGCTCGCGGACGCCTCCTACGATCGCCCCGCCCGTGGGGAGCGGGCCCCTACCAGGAGCGAAGATGAAGCGAACCGTCTTTTTGGCCCTGTCCGCCCTCGTGGTGCTGTCCACGGTCGTCATCAGCGGGTGCCGCGTGCGCGTCCGCCGTCCGCGGGCCGCGGTCACCGTGCAGGCGCAGACGCCGCCGCCGCCCGCCGCCACCGCCACCATCAGCGTGAACACGCCGGCGGCCGCGGCCGGGGTCACGGTGGTCGACAGCTACTGCAACCCGAACCAGCCGGAGGTCTGCAACGGCCTCGACGACAACTGCAACGGCGTCATCGACGAGGGCTGCGGCTTCTCGAGCGGCAACATCCAGATCACCCTCGCCTGGAACACGGGGGCCGACCTCGACCTCTACGTGACCGACCCGATGGGCTACACGCTCAGCTACCAGAACCGCCGCAGCCCGAGCGGCGGCGAGCTCGATCACGACGCCCGCGGGGCCTGCAACCGTCGCCAGGCCGGCAACACGATCGAGAACGTGTACTGGGACTCGCCCCAGCCGCCCTCCGGTCAGTACGTCATCGACGTGCACTACTGGGGCAACTGCGGGGTCGCGGGCACCACCCAGGCCACGATGTCGATCGCGGTCGGGGGCCAGGTCATCGGCGCCTACAACGTGGTGCTGAACCCGCGCGACCGGCAGCGGGTGGCCAGCTTCATGATGCCCTAGCGCACCGCCCGTCCGCGCGAACCCGGGAGCCTCGGTCTCGCTCGAGATCGAGGCTCTCTCGCGTCCGGGGGATCTTCGCGACCGCGCCGCGTATTCACCCCCGTGCAGCCCCAGATCACCCGTCCCTCGATTGACCGGTCCCGAGCGGGCGACATACCCTCGAAGGCCCGCGTAACACCGTTAGATTGGGACATGCTCGTCTGCCCGCTCTGTCGCCTCGTGCTCGGCGACGACGAAACCACCTGTCCTCGGGACGGGACCGAAGGCGCCTCCGCCGAGCCGGTCGGCGTGCCCGACGCGGTGCAGGAGCGCTTCGGCATCGTGCAGCCGTTCGCGCACGGAGGCGGCGGCGACCTCTACCTGGCCGACGATCGTCAGACCGGCCGGCGGGGCATCCTCAAGATCCTGCGCCGGCCCGAGACGTCCACGCCGGCCGAGCGCGCGCGGCTGAAGCGCGAGCTGGTCAAGCAGGCCACGCTCACCCACGACGTGCTCTCGGTGCCGCTGGCGACCGGCGACGCCGACGACCGCCCGTGGATCTTCCGGGAGTGGCACGAGGGCGTCTCGCTCGAGGTCCGCCTCGCCCGCGGGGGCGCGCTCCCGCAGCAGGAGGCCTTCGCCATCGCCGCGCAGATGGCGTCGGCGCTCGACGAGCTGCACCGGGCGGGGCTGCTGCACCGCGACCTGAAGCCGGGGCACGTGCTCCTGATGCCGCAGCCCTCGGGCCTGCCCCGGGTGGCGGTGATCGACGCGGGGATCGCGGCCCGCATCCAGACCCGCGCCGCCTTCGAGGTCACCGGCACGCCCGGGTACTGCTCGCCGGAGCAGGCGCGGGGTAAGCTCGTCAGCTTCCGGAGCGACCTCTACGCGCTGGGCTGCGTGCTGCACCAGATGCTCACCGGTGAGCCGCCCTTCACGGGCGACACCGAGGCCCTGCTCGAGGCCCACGCGAGCCAGCCGGCCCCGGCGCCCCCGGTGTCGCTGCCGACCGGCGTCTCGACGCTCCTGACCCAGCTGCTGGCCAAGGAGGCGCGCGACCGCCCGTTCTCGGCCCAGCAGGTGAAGCGCGCGCTCGCGCCGTTCCTGCCGGAGGACGCGAGCAGCCAGCGGGAGGCGACCCAGACCTTCGAGAAGCTCCAGAAGGCGACGCCGCGCCGGCCGCCCAGCTCGGGCTCGGGCACGCTGCGCCCGCCTCGCTCGATCAAGAAGACGACCCTCGGGATCGCCGCCGCGCCGAGCACGAAGACCAGCGTGCCGCCGCCCCCTCCGACGGCGAAGCGGTCCAAGACCAGCGTGCCGCCGCCCCCGCCCACCGGGAAGGCGCGGCCGAAGACCAGCGCCCCGCCGCCGCCGCCGGGCGCCCGCAAGTTCGCCAAGGAGCCGACCGAGGAGCTGTCGGCGATGGACCTCGCGCAGGCGGAGGCGGTGATCGCGTCCGTGCAGAAGCCGCGCCCCGACCGGACGGAAGAGCTGTCGGCGCTGGATCTGGCGACCGCCGAGGCCCTCACCGCGCCGGCCCCGAAGAAGCCGGCCCGCACGATCCTGGGCATGCCGGCCCAGGCGCAGGAGCCTCCGGCCCCGAGCGTCACGAGCACCAAGCCCGGCTTCCCGGTCGACGAGGCCCCGACGGATCTCTCGGCGCCGCCTGCGTCCACGACGCCCACCGAGCCCGGCTTCGCGACCGACGAGGCGCCGACCGAGAAGAGCGCGAGCCCGGACGCCGACGTCACCACCAAGCGGCCGGCGCTCTCTTCGGCGCCGCCTCCTCCGCCGCCGATCTCGGCGACGGGGCCGACGATGGCGGGGCCGCTGGAGCCGCCGGTGTCGGGGACCGGGCCGACGATGGCGGGGCCGCTGGAGCCGCCGGTGTCGGGCACCGCGCCGACCCAGGCCGGGACGCCTCCGCAGACCACCCAGCCGACCGCGTCCGTGCCGTGGGCCGACGCCAGCCCGGCCGCCAGCACCCCGGCTGCCAGCGCCCCGGCCGCCAGCAGCCCGCCCGACGACGGCGGCGGCCTCGACTACGACGATCTGGCCGAGACCCAGGCGTTCGACCGCGACACCGAGAAGGCGCCGGCGGGGTTGCTCGGGAAGCTCGAGGACTACGAGGCCCGCCCCGACGCGAGCCCCGCCGCGTCGAGCGCGCCCGCCGCCACCGCCCCAGCGAGCGCTCCGCCGCCCTCGGTGGCGGTCGAGACGCCGGCCGCGGCGCCGACCTACGCCGCCGCTCCCACCACCGAAGCGGAGCCGGTGAAGATCCCCGGGCAGCGCGCGCTCCCGATCGTCGCGGTGGCCGCGGTGGCGGGTATCTGCCTGCTCGGCTCGGTCGCGACCGGGCTCGCGGTCTGGCTCGGCTCGGAGGAGGACACGCCGGTCGCGATGGACGCGCCGGCGCCGCCCTCGGCCCAGCCCGCGCCGCCGCCGGTCCCCGAGCCCGCGCCGGTCGCGGCCGCGGAGCCGGCGGCGCAGCCCGAGCCGCGCGTCGAAGAAGGCGCGGCGGAGGCGGCGGCGGCGGCCGAAGCGGAAGCGACGGCAGCAGCCGAAGCGGAGGCCGCGGCGGAAGCGGAGGCGGCGGCCGAGGCGGAAGCGGCGGCCGAAGCGGAGGCCGCGGCGGAAGCGGAGGCGGCCGAAGCCCGGGCCGCGGAGGCGAGGGCGGCCGAGGAGCGAGAGGCGCCCCGTCGCGTCGCGCGCGCCGAGCGGGAGCCCCGCCGCGCGCCGCGTCGCGCCCAGCGTCAGGAGCGGACCGCGCCGACGGCGCCCTCGGGCGGCAACCGGATGCAGCAGTTCCAGGCGGCACGGGAAGAGGGGCGCAACCAGTTCCGCGCCCGGAACTACCCGGCCGCGGCCGCCGCCTACCAGCGCGCCACCCAGCTCAACCCGCGTCACGCCGGGAGCTTCGCCGGCCTCGGCGCGGCGTGGGTCGCGGCCCGACAGCCGCAGCGGGCGATCGCCGCCTACCAGCGCGCGGTCAGCCTCCAGCCCCGGAACGCCGCGTTCCACGCCGCGCTCGGCTCGGCCTATCAGCAGGCCGGCGATCGGACCCGCGCGCGCGCCGCCTACCAGCGCGCGCTGGCCATCGACCCCAGCAACGCCGGCGCTCGGCGCGGTCTGGCGTCGCTCTGACCTCGGTCAGTCGCCGTCCATCTCGCGCTCGATGAGGCGGCTCAGCCGCGGCACCCCCTTGGGGCGGTCGACGACCGTCTCGGGGGCCTCCTGTCGATCGCGGGCGAGCGGCGCCGAGCGGCGGCCCATGGAGGCGAGGGCCTCGCTCGCCTGAGCGGTGGGGACTCGCACCACGAACTCCTCGCCGACCAGGCGGACGGCGGCGCCGAAGCCGCAGGCCTCGATGAGGCCGGCCTCGGCGCGGACCCAGGCCGCCACCAGCTCGTCGCTCGCGGGCTCGGCGCTGCCGACCACGGTGGCGCCTTCGTCGCGCAGGGCCACCGCCTCCTCGGGCGTGAGCGCGAGCACGTTCTCCGCGTAGACCTCCCAGCCGACCACGCTGTGACCCCGCCAGATGCGGAGCCGCGCGGCCTCGGCGAGCTCGACCGCGAGCGTCGCGCGATCGTCCTCCGCCTTCGCGGTCTCGCTCCGCTTCAGCCGGGCCTCGTAGACGGTCCGGGCGTCGCGGTTGGCGACGCCGGGGATGAGCACGACAGGCCGGGGATCGTTGAGCTTTCGGCTCGCCGGACGGCGCCAGAGCGCGTCGTCGTCGCCGCTGGCGAAGGCCTCCAGATCCTTGGGCATCTGCTTGCGGTCTTTGGCCGACCGACGCACCACTCGGGGGGCGGACGGCTCGCCGCGCTTGCCCTTCTTTCGACCGCGTTCGCTCATCCGCCAGGATATAGCAGGGCGGCGCCGACCCGCGACCCCTCAAAAACCGCTTGCGGCCGCCTCGCCCCCGCGTAATCTTCCCGGCCCCCCACGGCGCTCTCGTCCCGAGCGGCGTCCGTTCGACAAGAGGGAAGGTTTCCAATGTACGCAGTGATCAAGACCGGCGGTAAGCAGTACCGCGTCTCCGAAGGCGACCGCATCCGGGTCGAGAAGCTCGACGGCGACGTCGGCACCGAGCTCACCTTCGACGAAGTGCTCATGGTCGGCGGAGACAAGGTCTCCGTGGGCACGCCGCTCGTCGGCGGCGCGAGCGTGAAGGCGAAGATCGTCGCGCAGGACCGCGCGAAGAAGATCATCGTCTTCAAGTACAAGCGCCGCAAGAACTACCGCAAGAAGTACGGTCATCGGCAGCCCTTCACCGAGATCGAGATCACCGGCGTGAGCGCCTGAGGAGAACGCGATGGCTCACAAAAAGGGACAGGGCTCGTCTCGGAACGGGCGCGACAGCAACCCCCAGTACCGCGGCGTCAAGGTCTTCGGTGGCCAGGAGGTCTCGGCCGGCAGCATTCTCGTGCGCCAGGTCGGTTCCACCTTCCACGCCGGACCGAACGTCGGCCAGGGCAAGGACTACACGCTCTGGGCGCGCATCGACGGCGTCGTGAAGTTCGAGCGCCAGGGTCGGGACCGCAAGCGCATCGCGGTCTACCCGAAGGCCGAAGAAGCGCAGGCCTGAAGGCCGCACCTTCGCGCTGACGAGGCCGGCTCCCGGTGGGGGCCGGCCATTGTCGTTCCGTCCGTGTGACGGTGGGGTAGCGTGTTATCTTGAAGCGCCGAGCTTCATGCAGCTTCCCCTGCCCATCACGGATCTGCCGCCCGACCAGGCGCCCACCGAAGTCCCCCGGCGTAGCCGGGTCTACGTGAACCGGAACCTGCGGTTCGACCTCGTCTCGGTCGTCGGCTTCGACATGGACTACACGCTCGCGATCTACCGCCAGGAGGCGATGGATCGGCTGAGCATCGACGCCACCGCGCGCAAGCTCGTCGAGGACCTCGGGTATCCCGAGTGCCTCCGCACCGCGCCGTACCGGACCGACTTCGCGATCCGCGGCCTCCTGATCGACCGCGAGCTCGGCAACGTCCTCAAGATGGACCGCTACCGGTACGTGAAGAAGGCGTACCACGGGCTGCGCGAGCTCTCGCGCGAGGAGCGGCACCGGCTCTATCACAGCCGCCCGATCCGGGTGGGCGCCGGGCGCTATCACTGGGTCGACACCCTCTACGGCCTCAGCGAGGTCTCGGTCTTCGCCGGGGCGATCGAGGCGCTCGACGAGGCGGGCGAGGAGGTCGATCGGGGCAAGCTCTTCGACGACATCCGGCGCAGCATCGACCTCGCGCACCAGGACGGCTCGATCATCGACACCATCGCGGCGAACCCGGAGCGGTTCCTGCGCCGCGATCCCGATCTGCCGGCGACCTTCCACAAGCTGCGGAGCGCGGGCAAGCGCCTCTTCCTGCTGACGAACAGCCACGCCGGCTACACCGACCGGATCATGACGTGGCTCTTCGAGGATCTCCTCGACGGCTACTCCTCGTGGCGCAGCTTCTTCGACCTCATCGTGACCGCGGCCAAGAAGCCGCGCTTCTTCATGGAGGAGAGCATCGCGTTCGAGCCGGCGGAGGAGGGCCTTGCGGTGCCGACCCGGAGCTTCGAGCGTGGGCGGCTCTACCAGGGCGGTTGCCTGAGCGAGCTGCGCCGCCTCTTCGAGGCGAGCGGCGATCGCGTGCTCTACGTCGGCGACCACATCTACGGCGACGTGCTCCGCGCCAAGAAGGACAGCGCGTGGCGCACCGCGATGATCATCCAGGAGATGGAGCGTGAGCTCGACGTGCAGGAGGAGATCCTGCCGCTGCTCGACCGCATGGACGAGCTCGAGGCGGTGCGGGACCTGCTGCACGAGGAGCTGCGATCGCGGCAGGCCAGCGTTCGCCGCATGTCACGCGCGCTCGAGGACGCGCGAGGGGGCGGTAAGTCCACCACCGAGCTCGGCGCCACCCGGGCCCACCACAAGAAGCTCGTCGATCGCATCAAGGCGCGGCTGAAGGACCTCGACCACGAGCTCGAGGAGCTCGAGGACCGGGTCGACCGCGCCTATCACCCCTTCTGGGGCTCGGTGTTCAAGGCCGGGCCCGAGGTGAGCCTCTTCGGCGACCAGGTCGAGCAGTACGCCTGCGTCTACACCGACCGCGTCAGCAACCTCCTCTACTACAGCCCCCTGCACTACTTCCGCAGCCCGCGCGACCGCATGCCCCACGAGGTCTGAGCTGCGGCCACGCGAGGTCAGCCGAGCGCGGCGAGGAAGCGCTGCAGCTGCTGACGCTGGGCGGGGGTCAGCGCGCCGAACCGGACGCCGGCCATGTGGGTTCCGTCGTCGCTCGGCGCCGTCCAGGCGACGGTGGCCTGGGCCTCGAAGGGCTCCTCGTCGGGATCCTCGATGCCGTCCTGGGTGAGGAAGAGCGTGAGCTGGAAGACGGCGCCGTCCTCGAGCGGGCGCGAGAGGGACAGGCCGACGCCGCCTTCGCTGACGTTCTGCGTCGCGGCCGCGACCGTGTGATGTCCGAGGGTGAGCTCGGCGGCGACCTCGACACGAAATCGCGGGTGTTGGCGCAGATCGGTGCTCATTCGGCGTCTCGCTCCCGGCCGCCCATCATGCGTGTGAAGCCCCCGTCCGTAAAGGCGTTCAGCAGCGCCTCGATCTCCAGCACCCGGAGCGCGCGGGCCACATCCACCCGCCCGGCCAGGTCGCGCTCGAGCTGGATGCGGCGTCGCTCGAAGTAGAGGTGCGCGATGGCCCGGGCGAGGTCGGCCTGCTCGCGCTCGACCGAGCGGAGCTCACGCAGCATCGGCACCTCCTCGTTCGCGAAGACGATGCGATCGAAGCGGAAGGTCAGGGCCGCCTCGAAGGTGAGCGCGTCGTCGGTGGACACGTTGGTGACCGCGTCTCCGCCGGTCAGTCCGCGGAGATCCACCGTCTGGCCGCGGCGCAGCGAGGCCCGGGCCGTCGGGAGCCAGCCGGTCGCCCGCGCGCGGTCCATCGCGTCCCTCACCCGCCCGGGGGACGCGGTCCGTGCGCGCAGCGCCGCGTCGATGACCCGGGCCACGCTCGGCTCGCGCCGATAGCGGTAGAGCGCTCGCTCGATGCGCTCCGGGGTGACGGCGGCGGTGGGCTCGCTCGCGGCCTGCGCGTGCGCGGTCAGCGGCGCGAGCGAGAGGAGCAAGAAGAGGAGGGTCTTGTTCATGGTTCTTCCGTTTCGATTCGGGCGCCCTCGAGCGCACGCCACCGGGCGCGGCGCTCCCAGGCGCAGAGAGGCGCGGTCACGCAGGGCACCGGAGACGTGATCGAGGGCGGCTCGTCCGGTGGCGTGCGCTCGAGCGTGGCCGGGCGCGGCGGAGACAGCCTCCATCGCAGACCGCCTTCCACTCGCCACCCGGCAGACGCGTCGTCGTCTCCGCGCGCCTCGGTCACCGCGCCGCGCACCACGAGACGAGGTACCCAGGCGCTGCCCTGCGCGGCGGTGCACCCACCGAGGAGCGCGCAGACGACGACGAGGTGGCGGCCCATGCGCCGCACCACGTCAAGCCACGTGCCAGGGTGCGCTCACCTGATTTCGCACACTTACGGGCGCGGATCGGCGGAGGTGGCGGAGGATCGGGTGGCGGCCGCCGCTCGGGGGTGGGGTCCGAGCGCGAACGAGAGCGATGAACCGCTTGCCTCCAGTCGCCTGCCGTCCCCTGCGTTCCTGGGCGGCGTTGCTTCTTTCGGTCACGTGCTGAAAGCACGCTCCCTCGTCGCGCCTTGCCCAGAGAACGCAGGAAACGACAAGCTCGGTCCGGCTGGCAGTGCATCGCTCCCAGACCCGCGCTCGGACCCCCCTCGCGGCCGGCGTCCGCCACCCCTCGGCCCGCCACCCCCGCCAATTCGCCGCCGCAAGTGCCCGAGATCACGTCGCGGCGGGTCGGTACGGCGGGTGCGGTGGGTGGACGGCGTGCCCACGCCTCCCCGCTACATCGAGCCGAAGTCCGTCTACTTCGTCACCCGCCGCGTCGAAGGGCGGCGCTTCCTGCTGCGGCCGGACGACCGGCTGAGCTCGCTGATGAAGTACATGCTCGCGCACTACGCGAAGAAGCACGGCGTACAGGTCCACGTCTTCGTGGTGATGAGCACGCACTTCCATCTGGTGGTGAGCGTCGAGGACGGCAACGTGAGTGACTTCATGCACGACCTCGACCTGCTGCTGTCGAAGGAGGTGAAGGCGTTGCGGTCGGCGGCGCGGGGCGTGACGTGGGAGCCGGGCGAGCTGTCGGTCGTGCAGCTGCTGGA
>JAYZQJ010000145.1:0-26023 GCA_036149055.1 Myxococcota bacterium
GTCGCGCGCCTCCGGCGCGCGTGTCCCGCGCTCCGCGCGTGAGCCACGCGGCTCGCGCTCGCGCTTCGCGCGAGCTGGCCGCCCGCTGCCGCGGGATCGAACCTGTGGGATGGCACGTGCGGCGACCTCGCTGCGCTCGTCTGCCGTCGTCTCGGGTCAGTGTCGTGGAGGCGGGCGGGGGAGCCCCGGCACCATTGCTTACCACCTCTTGAGCTCGAGAGTCGGGGACGATCTTCCCCATCTCCCCACCGGCGCCGCCGTCGACTCACCCGCGGCCGGGATCGGTGTCCGGGACGACGAGGCCGGGGTGGGTGTCGGTGTCGCGGGGGCGCTCGGCGCGAGGCCGGGTCTTCTCGTCGGCCGCGCCGGGCGCGCGGGTCTCGTCGGTGTCGATGTCGGGCGGCGCGAGCGTGTCGGGGCCCTCGCGGAGCAGCTCGAGCGCGCCGGTGCTGAGCTCGAAGAGGCCCGTGATCTCGTCGAAGCTCTCCTCCCACGCGTCCGCGCCCTGCGAGCCGGGGGCCAGGCCCTCGTAGAGCCGCCGGACCGTCCGGCGGCGCGCGCCCGCGGTGAGCTCGTCGCGGACCCGGCGGTAGCCGCCGCGGATCAGCCGCTCGCGCAGCACCGAGTCGCGCATCACCTCGAGCAGGGCGTCGGCGAGCGCGGTCGCGTTCCCGGGCGGGTGGAGCAGGCCCTCCACCTCGTCTCGCACCAGCTCGGAGATGCCGGGCACGTCGGCGGCGACGACCGGCCGCGCACAGGAGAGCGGCTCGAGCAGGGGCTGGGGGAGCTCGACGAGCCCCTCGATGGCCGCGCCGAGCGCGGGCACGACGCAGACGTCGGCGCCCCCGATCAGCTCGGGGATGCGCCGGGGGTGGGGCTCGCCGCGCACCGTGATCGTGTCGGCGAGGCCGAGGTCGCGCACTTGCTCACGGAGCGCGTCTCGCCGCCCCCGATCGCGATCGCCCGCGATCATGACCCGGACCGGGCGGAGCGAGGTGACCTTCTCGATCGCGAGCAGCAGGGTCTCGAGATCGCGGCCGGGACCGAAGCCGCCCAGATAGAGCAGCCGCGGGGTGCCGCGGGGGGTGGGCTCGACCCAGTCGAAGCGGCTCACGTCCACGCCGGGGCGCACGACGTCGATCTTGTCCGCGAGGCCCTGCTCTCCGAGCGCGGCCCCCATGGCCATCGTGGGCACCCAGATCCGGTCGGCGGCGCTCAGGGTGGCGCGGTGGGCGCTGATCCAGCCCTCCGCGTCGGCGTGCTCCGGGAAGTCGGCGATCTCGTAGACGAGGCGCCGACCGGGGGCGCGGTGCTCCGCGGCGACCGCGCCCGCCCAGGGATCGAAGACGTGCACGACCTGGTAGGGCTCGGCCTCGAGCTGCCTCCGGACCGCCCGCGCGTAGGCGTCGCGCTGGGCCGAGAGGTCGGCGCTCCCCACGGGGACGCGGAACATGCGCGCGTCCCCCATGCGCTTGGTGTGGGCCAGATCCTCCGTCTTGACCGTCACCAGATCGAGATCGGCGCGCAGCCCGTCGACCATCGACATCATCGAGGCGCCCTGCGGGCTCGCCCCGGGCACGGCGGCGAACGCCGAGGCGAGCACCCGGATCCGGCGACGGCTCATGCCCCGAAGCTACCATCCCCGGCGGCCGGCGGGCACCGTGGCCCTGCGTTCCCCCTTGCGCCCGGAGCGGCCGGGGGTCTACAACCTCACATCGTCAACCGGAAACGGAGGATCTGCGTGAAAGAGCTCGCTCGTTTTCTTCTTCAGAACGCTCAGATCGATTTCTCGGGCGAGGTGACCATCGAGCAGGTCCGGCAGTTTCTTCGCGACGATGACAGCCGCGAGGCGCGTGCGCTCCTCGCCCGGCTGATCGAGGACAAGGGCATCGACGATCTGCTCATCACCGTCGCGGACTGCCTCAAGGAGCACATCCCCACTGGGATCACCGAGGACACCATTCGTCACCAGCTCGGCCTCTACACCGAGAGTTGAACGTGCGGCGTGGCTTGCCGGCGGCGTTCGGAGCTCTGCTCTGCTGCGCCGCCTGCGACGTCCCGCCGGACCGAGCGCCCGAGAGCGGCCCCGTCGTGCTCGGCGCCGATCCCGCCGATGGCGAGGTCGGCGTCGACCGAGCGGGGCCGTTTCGCGTCTTCTTCGACCGCCCGCTGTTCCCCAACGACGTGCATCGCGGGCGCGTCTCGCTCCAGAGCGGATCGCGCGGCGTGTTCCTCGCGCCGAGCTTCGACCCGGTCGAGCGGCTCCTCGTCGTCGCCCCGCAGGCGACGCTCGATCCCGCCGCCGTGTACCGCCTCGAGCTCGAGGGGCTGCGCGATCTCGGCGGCCGGCCGATGGACGACCTGGTGATCACCTTCGAGACCGGCGAGGACGCCTCCGAACCGCCGGTCGAGGCTCCGGTCGCGTGGGCCGACGTCGCGCCGATCTTCGCGGGCTGCGCGGAGAGCGGCTGTCACGACGCCGAGGCGCCGGCCCTCGGGCTCGATCTCTCCAGCGCCGACGCGGTCGCCCGGACCGCGATCGGGGTGCCCGCCACCCAGGTCGCGATCGGCGCCCGGGAGGATCGGGTCTGGTACGGCGCCGCGAGCCTCGACGGGCTGGCGCGGATCGACGTGGTGGCCGGGAGAGGGCGGCCGGCCCGGAGCTACCTGATCTACAAGGTGCTCGGGGATCCCCACGTGGCCGGCGAGCGCATGCCCCCCGCGCCGGCGGCCGCGCTCCCGCCGGCCGACCTGCGGCGCCTGGCGAACTGGATTCTGAGCGGCGCGCCAACCGGTTGATATGAGTAGGGAATTGCCCGCTCGCGTCGGCTTGACGGGGGAGGGCCCGGCCCCTAGAGTGCGCGAGCCCATGACCGTCTCGCCCCGTCTTCGGTTGCTCTCCCTCTCGCTATTGGGCCTGATGTCGCTCGGCGCGAGCTGCAGCGGTGGCAGCTCCACCGACACCGGCGGTGGCAGCGAGAGCCAGGGTCAGGAGCGGCCCGCCGAGGGCCCGCGCGTCGACAGCCTCGAGCAGGTCGACACCTCCGAGCTGAGCCGCGCCGAGCAGCGGGTGTGGGTCGAGCTGATCAACGATCAGCTGTCCCCCTGCGGCGAGCCGGTCAGCGTCGGGCGCTGCGTCTCCGAGGGGCGCAGCTGCCGCACCTGCGTGCCGGCGTCGCGCTACCTCGCGCGCCTCATCCGCGAGGGCTACGAGCGGCAGGAGATCGAGGAGCTCTACGACCTCCGGTACGGCCGCGACGGCGCGGTGGAGATCGACGTGGAGGAGGAGCCGAGCCGCGGCTCCCCCATGGCCGAGATCACGATCGTCGAGTTCAGCGACTTCGAGTGCCCGTACTGCGGCCGCGCCCACCCGGTGCTGCAGCAGGTCCTCCGCGACTTCGAGGGCCGGGTCCGCCTGGTGTTCAAGCACTTCCCGCTCTCGAGCCACCCGCACGCGATGCCGGCGGCCCGCGCCGCGGTGGCGGCCGGGAACCAGGGCAAGTTCTGGGAGATGCACGACCTGCTCTTCGAGCACCAGCGCCAGCTCGAGGAGGAGGACCTCGAGCGCTACGCCGAGCAGCTCGAGCTCGACATGGACCGCTTCCGCGACGACATGCAGGCGGCGGCGACCCAGCAGCAGATCGAGGCCGACAAGGAAGAGGGCCAGCGCCTGGGCGTGGACGGCACGCCGAGCTTCTTCGTCGACGGGCGCCGCTTCCGCGAGCCGCCCACGGCGCTGCCGGACTACCTGCGCGAGGCGCTCGACGAGTAGAGTTGGTATGCTCTCGGCCCGCCGGTGAATGTCCGCCGGCGCCCCCCGTCCGAGAGAGGCCATGCGTCGATTGTCCCTGCGTCACCTCCCGTCCCTCCTCGCCGCCAGCGCGGTGCTCCTGATCGCCGCGAGCGCCTTCGCCCTCCGCGCCGGTGAGCGCGCGCCCGAGATCGGCCTGACCGATCTGAACGGCAACCGCGTCACCATGGCCGGCCTCCGCGGCAAGGTGGTGCTGGTCGACTTCTGGGCGTCCTGGTGCGAGCCGTGCGCCGAGGAGATGCCGGTGCTCGAGCGCCTCTACACGACCTACCGGAGCCAGGGCTTCGAGATCGTCGGCGTCTCCCAGGACCGCACGGAGGGCAACCTCCGCGGCTTCCTCCGCCAGCACCGGGTGAGCTTCCCGATCGTGCACGACTCCGCGCACGCGGTCGCCGGCCGCTACCGCCCGCCGCGCATGCCCTCGAGCTTCATCGTCGACCGCAGCGGCGTGGTCCGCCACGTCCACGAGGGCTACCGCGCCGGCGACGGCCGTCAGATGGAGCAGGAGATCCGCGCGCTCCTCCAGCAGCGCTGACCCCGCCGTTCATCGCCGGCTCGTTCTCTCGTCGGCTGCGAATTGGCTCTCGCCAAGGCGCGAAGCCGCCGAGGGGCTGGGTGGCGGCGGGATGGTGGCTGGCCGCCGGGTTCCGGGTCGCTCCATCCGGATTGTGGGGGTCTCGTCGGGCTCCGAATTGGCTCTCGCAAAGACGCAAAGACGCAAAGGGGCTGGGTGGCAGCGGGGTGGTGGCTGGCCAGCGGGTTCACGATCGTCGGCAGTCTCGGACTCTGACTGGGGCTCGCAGGCGGTCCTGGAGCCGGACTGGCTGGGGGGCTGATTCTGGCTCGGGGTCGGACTCGGAGTCGGTCTCGGAGTCGGCCTAGGATCCGGTCTTGGTCTCGGCCGCCGCCTTCGCGATCGGACCTGGTGTCGGGATCGGACCTGGTCTCGGAGTCGGACTCGGAGTCGGTCTCGGACTCGGAGTCGGTCTCGGACTCGGCGTCGGACTCGGCGTCGGTCTCGGAGTCGGTCTCGGAGTCGGTCTCGGAGTCGGTCTCGGTCTCGGAGTCGGACTCGGACTCGGCGTCGGTCTCGGACTCGGAGTCGGTCTCGGACTCGGCGTCGGGCGCGGAGACTGGGGTGGGCGCGGTGTCGGTGGTCCGGGGGGCGGGACCGAGGCGGGGGCTACCGGCGATCTCGGCGGGCGACGCGGGACGCTCGTTCTGGTGGGGAGCTCGGGTGCCCGGGAGGGCAGTCAGGCGCGGCGTTCGTCGCTGCGCATGCGGGCGGAGTAGAGGAACTCGGCTAGCTTCTCGCCGACGTACGCCATCAGGTTGGCGTCGGCGCGGCTGTACTGCGCCTGATCTCGTCGGTTGATGAGCTGGAGCATGCCGAGGAGGCGGCCCTGGTGGCTCACGGGGACGAGGGCCATCGTGACCGGCTCGAGGCCGATGCGGCCGTCGACGCCGGGGTCGAAGCGCGCGTCGTTCGGCACGTCCTCGGTGAGCAGCACTCCTTCGCTGCGGGTCGCCGCCGCGCCCATGAGGCCGGAGAGGCGAGGGACGCCTTCGCCCTGGCGCTCCTCGGCGCCGGGGCCGCGCAGGGCCACGAAGCGGAGCTCGTCGCTGTTGATGTCGTACAGGCAAGCCGAGCTCGCCTCCGACGGGACCAGGTCGCCGAGCAGCTCGAGCACGAAGTCGAGGCCCTCGACCGGCGTGGTCAGGAAGAAGAGGTCCTGCAGCGCCTCGAACGCGGTGGCGAGCCGGTCGTCGCTCGTCGGTTGGGACACCGGAGCGGGCGGCTGGGACACCGGAGCGGGCGGCTGCGATACCGCGGCCGGAGGCTGCGATACCGCGGCCGGGGGCTGCGAAACCGGCGCGGCGGCCGCCGGGGGCTGTGAGACCGGCGCGGCGGCGGGAGGCTGCGAGATCGGCGCCGGGGCGGCCTGAGGCGCGGCCGGCTGCGGCGCGGGGGCGGCCTGCGGCGGGGCGGACTGCGGTTGGGCGGCCTGCGGTTGGGCGGCCTGCGGCGGGGTGGACTGCGGTTGGGCGGCCTGCGGCGGGGCGGCCTGCGGCGGAGCCGAAGGCGTCGCGGCGGCGGGCTGCGGCTCGGGGGCCGGCTCCGGCGCGGGGGGCTCCGACATGGGAGCGGTCGTCGCGGCGGCGGCGGCGGCCGCGGCGCCGAGGCTCTTCACGATCGGGTCGCCGCGCCAGTCCTTCCACTGCAGGGTGATCAGGGGAGGGCGCTGCGGGCGGTCGTCCCAGCGGTGATCGAACACCGCCATGTTCACGAGCTTGCCCTTGGGCCGGTCGGCGAGCGACTCCTTCAGCTCGTCGAAGCGGGCCATCAGGATCGCCTCCGCGATGGCGCCGTGGGTGCCCTGGGGGACCACGAAGGTCCGCTCGCGGTAGCAGAGCGGCGTCTCCTTCGTCGGCTCCTCGTCGCGCTCGTGCAGCAGCTCCCACCCGCGATCTTCGGGCGGCTCCGGCGCGGCGAGCCCGAGCTCGCGCGCGTCGTACGCGATGGTCTTCTTGGCCGGCTTCTTCTTCGGCGCCTCCGGCTCGGGCTGGGCCGGGGGCGGCGCGAGTCCGAGCTCTCGTGCGTCGTAGGCGATGGTCTTCTTGGGCGCGGGCTTCTTCTTCGGCGCCTCCGGCTCGGCCTGGCTGGCGGCCTGGTTGGCGACCGCGAGTCCGAGCTCTCGCGCGTCGTAGGCGATGGTCTTCTTGGGCTCGGGCTTCTTCTTCGGCGCCTCCGGTGCGGGCTGGGCCGGGGGCGGCGCGAGCCCGAGCTCCTTGGCGTCGTAGGCGATGGTCTTCTTGGACGGCGCCTTCTCCGTCTCGGGCTGGGCGGGGGGCGGCGCGAGCCCGAGCTCTTTGGCGTCGTAGGCGATGGTCTTCTTGGACGGCGCCTTCTCCGTCTCGGGCTGGGCCGAGGGCGGCGCGAGCCCGAGCTCCTTGGCGTCGTAGGCGATCGTCCGCTTGGCGGGGGACGACTTGGCCGGCGGCGGATCGCTCGGCTTCGGCACGCTGACCCGGCCCTCGGCGTTCGGCGGCGGCACCGAGCTCGGGCGGGGCACGGTCTCGGCCGGGACCCGCGGTCCACGCGGCTGGACCGGGGCGAGCGACTCCTCGACGTAGGGCGCGAGCACGTAGGTCTTCCGCGCCACCGCGTCCTGGATCGTGACCTTGCCGTCGGGCGCCACCGAGCAGCTCGCGCCGGGCGGCACGCCACCCTTCTCCCCGATCTCCTTCCGGGAGAGGGTGAGGGCGGTCATCCAGTTACTGGCCTCGACGCGCGCCTCCGAGAGCGGCGTCGAATTGCCGATCTGGGTGACCACGAGTCTCCAGCTCTTGGAAGCCAACGTCCCTTCTCTTTGCCATGCGGCGGGGTGGGGCCGCTCGGCCCGTGGATGAAGCCACTTTCGCCCAGTCGGGTCAAGCCGCGCCCTCCAGCTGGACGCTTACAGGCCGCTGACCCCCCGCGGCGTTGCGCGTGAGCGATCCCACGACTAACGTCGCGGCGCGTCATGTGGATCCTCGTCGTGGGCTCGCCGCACGTGGTCGAGCGGGAGCAAGGTGGGGCCCAGGTGCTCGGTGAGCTGGGCTGTCGCGTCCGGAAGGCCGATCTCTGGGACCGGTTGGACGCGCCCGAGATCGTCGAAGACCCTCCCACCGCGGTGGTGGTCGAGGCGATCGACGAGGTCGACGCCGGACGCGCGGCCCTGATGCGCCTCCGCGGGATCAGCGCGCTGGTGGACGTGCCGGTGCTGCTGGCGGTGACCGTGAACGCCATCCAGTCCATCAAGCCGTCGGACGCCTTCGACGACGTGGTGCTCGTGCCCTACGTCCCGGTCGAGCTCTACGTGCGCATCCGCCGCGCCGAGTGGGGCCGGAGCGAGTTCGAGAGCCAGGAGCGGATCAAGGTCGGGCGCGTCCTGATCGACGTCGCCGCCCACGAGGTGGAGGTCGACGGCCGGCCGGCGCAGCTCACGCAGCAGGAGTTCGCGCTCCTCCGCTTCCTCGCGAGCAACCGCGGGCGCGTGTTCTCGCGGCAGCAGCTGCTCGAGCGGGTCTGGGGCGTCAGCTACTACGGCGGCAGCCGGACGGTCGACATCCACGTGCGCCGCCTCCGCATGAAGCTCGGCAAGGACGCGGTGCCGATCGAGACGGTCCGCGGCGTCGGCTACAAGATGAAGGCCCCGTGAGCGAGGGGGCCGCGCATGGGCCGCTCCTCGTCCCGACCGGCGACCCGGCGGGCGTCGGCCCGGAGATCAGCCTGAGCGCGACGCGAAGCTGCGGCTGGCCCTGCCGGCTGTTCGGAGACGCGCGCCGGCTCCCCGCGGACGACGTCGTGGACACCGGCGAGGTGGCCGAGGCGATCGTGCGCGCCGCGGCGCCGACCGCCGAGGGAGGTCGCGCCCAGCTCGCCGCGCTCGACGCCGCCATCCAGCAGGCGCTCGCCGGCGACGGCCGGGCGATCGTCACCGCGCCGACGAGCAAGGCCGCCATCGAGATGGGCGGCGTGCCGTTCACCGGGCAGACCGAGCACCTCGCGCGCGCCGCCGGCCTCGCCGCCGACGAGGTGACGATGATGTTCCTCGGCCCGCGCCTGAAGGTGGCGCTGGCGACCACGCACCTCGCCCTGCGGGAGGTGCCAGACGCGATCACCGTGCCCCGGGTGGAGCGCGCGACCCGACACCTCGCGGAGGCGCTCGGGCGCCTCGGGATCGCGCGGCCCTCGATCGTGGTCGGCGCGCTCAACCCGCACGCGGGGGAGGGCGGCCTCTTCGGCACCGAGGACCGGGACGTGATCGCGGCCGCGGTGGAGCGCGCGAGCGCGGCGTGCGACGCGGAGATCGTCGGCCCCGTGGGCGCCGAGACCGCCTTCCGTCGGGCCAGCGCGGGCGAGGTGGACGGCGTCGTCGCGATGTTCCACGACCAGGCCACCATCGCCTCGAAGCTGCTCGACTGGGGCGAGGCGGTGAACGTGACCTGGGGGCTGCCCTTCGTCCGGACGAGCGTCGATCACGGCGTCGCCTACGACGCGGTCGGGCGCGCCGATCCGGCCGGCATGGAGGCCGCGCTCCGCATGGCGCTGGCGTTGACCGAGGGCGCGGGATGACCGACCTCGTGGTGCGCGGGGCGCGGCAGCACAACCTGCGCGCGGTGAGCGTCTCGGTGCCCCGGGATCGGCTGACGGTCGTCACGGGCCCCAGCGGCTCCGGCAAGTCGTCGCTCGCGTTCGACACCATCTACGCCGAGGGGCAGCGCCGCTACGTCGAGTCGCTGAGCGCCTACGCGCGCCAGTTCCTCGACCAGATGCCGAAGCCCGACGTGGAGCTCATCGAGGGGCTCTCGCCGGCCATCGCCATCCGGCAGCAGAGCGCGAGCAAGAACCCGCGCAGCACCGTCGGCACCGTCACCGAGATCTACGACCACCTGCGGCTGCTCTACGCCCGAGCCGGGCAGGCGCACTGTCCGGTGTGCGGGCGGCCCATCGAGGCCTACACCATCGCCCGCATGGTCGACCGGGTCCTCGCGCTCGGCGAGGGCGCCAAGCTCACCGTGCAGGCGCCGATCGCGTCGCCGGAGGGAGGCGACTGGAGCCGCGAGCTCGACCGGCTCCGCAAGGACGGCTTCGTGCGGGTCAGCCTCGACGGCGAGGTCCGGGACCTCGGCGAGGACCTGACGCCCGACCCCGACGTCCCGCACACCCTCGAGGTCCAGGTCGACCGGATCTCGATCCGGAGCGGCGTGCGGGCCCGGCTGAGCGAGTCGCTCGAGCTCGCCGCCTCGCTCGGCGAGGGGCGGGTGCGGGTCGTCGTGCGGGGCGGGGACGAGCTGCTGATGAGCGAGCGGCTCGCCTGTCCCGACCACGGCCCGGTCCTCGCCGCGCTCACGCCGCAGACCTTCTCGTTCAACAGCGTCGAGGGCGCCTGCCCCACCTGCCACGGCCTCGGGGAGGAGCGGGTGTTCGACCCGGCGCGGGTGGTGCCGGACCCCGACAAGTCCATCGCGGAGGGCGCGCTCGCCCCGTGGGGCAAGCCCAAGGCGCCCTATCACCGGGCGATGACCCGGCAGCTGACCGCGCAGCTGAAGGTCGATCTCGACAAGCCCTGGAAGAAGCTGAGCAAGGGGCTGCGCTCGAAGATCCTCGACGGCGCCAAGGAGTGGAAGGGCGTGCTCGCCCTGCTCGAGCAGCGCGCCCAGGACTACGCGCAGCGCAAGCGCGAGTCCGGCGCGGACCCCGAGGGCGCGATCGAGTTCCTCGAGGAGGAGCTCGGGCGCTTCGTCGAGCGCCGCGTGTGCTCCGAGTGCGGCGGCGCGCGGCTCCGGAAGGAGGCGCTCGCGGTCACGGTGGGCGGCGAGAACATCCGCGCCGTCACCTCGATGAGCGTGGCCGACGCGCGCGGCTTCTTCGACGGCCTCGAGCTCGAGGGGCAGCGCGCGGAGATCGCCGACCGGCTGGTGCGCGAGGTGCGCGCCCGGCTCGGCTTCCTCGTCGACGTCGGCCTCGGCTACCTCAGCCTGGAGCGGAAGGCGGCGACGCTCAGCGGCGGCGAGGCCCAGCGCATCCGGCTCGCGACCCAGATCGGCGCGTCGCTGGTGGGCGTGCTCTACGTGCTCGACGAGCCGTCGATCGGCTTGCACCCGCGGGACAACGCGCGCCTCATCCAGACCCTGATCCGGCTGCGCGACGCCGGGAACACCGTGCTGGTGGTCGAGCACGACGTGGACACCCTGCGCGCCGCCGACCACGTGATCGACATGGGGCCGGGCGCGGGGCGGCTGGGCGGCGAGGTGGTCGCCGAGGGCACGCCCGACGAGATCGCCGCGAGCGAGGCGTCGGCCACCGGGCGCTACCTGCGCGGCGAGATGGCGCCCACCCCGACCGAGCGCCGTCGCCCCGCGGGCTGGCTGACCTTGAGCGACGTGCGCACGCACAACCTCCGCGAGGTCACCGCGCGCTTCCCGCTCGGCGTGCTCTGCGCGGTCACCGGCGTGAGCGGCTCCGGCAAGTCCTCGCTGGTGGTCGACACCTTGCTCCCGCTGCTGCGCGAGGCGCTGCACGACGCGAAGGTCGATCCGGTCGAGGCGACGATCGAGGGGCTCGACCGGATCGACAAGGTCATCGCGATCGACCAGGCGCCGATCGGCCGCACCCCGCGCAGCAACCCGGCCACTTACTCGGGGGTGTTCGGCCCGATCCGCGAGCTCTTCGCCTCGCTCCCCGACGCGCGCGCCCGGGGCTGGAGCGCCGGGCGCTTCAGCTTCAACGTCAAGGGCGGCCGCTGCGAGGCGTGCGCGGGGGACGGCGTGCTGCGGGTCTCGATGAGCTTCCTGCCGGACGTCTTCGTCACGTGCGAACAGTGCGGCGGCTCTCGCTACGACCGGGAGACGCTCGAGGTGCGCTACCGCGGCCACACCATCGCCGACGTGCTCGCGATGACGGTCGACGAGGCGCTCGACCTGCTCGAGGTGATCCCCAAGATCCGCGACAAGCTCAAGGCCTTGGTCGACGTGGGCCTCGGCTACGTGCACCTCGGCCAGTCGGCGACGACGCTCAGCGGCGGCGAGGCGCAGCGGCTGAAGCTCGCCAAGGAGCTGGCCCGCAAGGCGACCGGCAGCACTCTCTACGTGCTCGACGAGCCGACGACGGGCCTGCACTTCTCCGACGTGGAGGTGCTCCTGGCCGCGCTCGAGGACCTCGTCGCCCAGGGCAACAGCGTGCTGGTGATCGAGCACGACCTCGACGTCATCCGCCGGGCCGACCACGTGATCGACGTCGGCCCCGAGGGGGGAGACGGAGGCGGCGACATCGTGGTGGCGGGGACGCCGGAGGAGCTGGCCGCCTGCGCCGCGTCTCACACCGGGCGGCACCTGAAGCCTCTGCTGGAGCGCTGACGAGAACGCTCGGGACTCGTCCTCGAACGCTCGGGACTCGTCTTCGAACGCTCGGGGGCTTCGTGTCTTCGGGCGGGCAGGGGCACGGGCAGGGGCACGGGCACGGGGGTGGGCGGGGCGTTCGTGTGATTGACGAACTGGGGCTCCGGTCCGATACCGCGGGTATGGAGTCGGAGCTCTCTCGACGTCGGGCCCTGGGCTTGCTGGCGGCTGGCGGGGCCGGGATCGCGCTGGGGTGCAACGCGGACCGGCCGGCGACGCGGCTCTCTCCGGGGCGGGGCAGGCCGCCCGCGGACACGACCGGGGCCGACGCGGTGACGCGCATCGAGCCGCTCACGACCCCGTGGCAGACCCAGGACCCGTTCCTGTTCTGCATGCACCACGACGACGACTACCCGATGGGGGACGCGCGCATGGGGCCGGCGGCGTCGCTGGCCGGGCACCGGATGGGCTCGGACTTCGACGAGCGGCTCGACTGGCGCATGTACCACGGCGACGTCGTGCCGGGCTTCCCGCGGCACCCGCACCGCGGGTTCGAGACCATCACCGTGGTGCGGCGCGGGCTGCTCGATCACTCCGACTCGCTCGGGGCCACCGCGCGGTACGGGCGCGGCGACGTGCAGTGGCTCACCGCGGGCGGCGGGATCCAGCACGCCGAGATGTTCCCCCTGCTGCGGCAGGACCGGGACAACCCGCTCGAGCTGTTCCAGATCTGGCTGAACCTGCCCGCGACCCACAAGATGGTCGAGCCCCACTTCGCGATGCTCTGGCAGCCGACGATCCCGGAGCGGGTCAGCCGCGACGGCGAGGGGCGAGAGACCCGGGTGACCGTGGTCGCGGGGCGCCTCGGCGACGTCGGCGCGCCGCCCCCGCCGCCGCGCTCGTGGGCGTCGGCCGCCGACCACCACGTCGGGGTGTGGACCGTCGCCATGGAGGCCGGCGCGCGCTTCACCCTGCCGGCCGCGCCCGACGGCGTGCGGCGCGCGCTCTACTTCTTCCTCGGCGACGCGCTCCGGGTCGGCGGGCGCGACGTGCCGGCCCGGCATCACGTGGCGGTGCGCGGCGAGAGCGACCTCGCGCTCGAGGCCGGCGACACCCCGGTGGAGCTCGTCGTGCTGCAGGGCCGGCCGATCGGCGAGCCGGTCGCGCGCCACGGCCCGTTCGTGATGAACAGCGACCAGGAGATCCGGCAGGCCTACGCCGACTACCGGCGCACCCAGTTCGGCGGCTGGCCCTGGCCGAGCCCGGAGCCGGTCCACCCCCGAGGCCACGAGCGGTTCGCGCTGCGCCCGGGCGGCGAGCTCGAGACGCCGGCCTGAGCCGTCACTTCAGCTCGCGCTTGAGGACCTTGCCGGTGGGGTTCTTGGGGAGCGCGTCGAGCACCCGGATCTCGCGCGGCACCTTGGGGCCCGCGAGGTGCCGCTTGCTCCAGGCGATGAAGTCGGCCTCGTCGAAGGGAAGGGCGCGGGGCACCACGCAGGCGCGGACGCGCTCCCCCCATTCGTCATCGGGCACGCCGACCACCGCGACCTCCGCGACCGCCGGGTGGCGATGCAGGACCTCCTCCACCTCGGCCGGGTACACGTTGACGCCGCCGCTGATGATCATGTCGCGCTTGCGCCCGTCGATGTGGAAGAGCCCGCGCTCGTCGACGTGGGCGAGGTCGCCGACCGAGAAGAAGCCGTCCCGCATCGACGCCGCCGTCGCCGCCTCGTCGCGGTGATAGCCGGCGACCAGCATCGAGTTCTTGATGAACAGCTCGCCGGTCTCTCCCGGCGGGACCTCTCGGCCGCGCTCGTCGAGGAGGCGCGCCTCGTTGCCGGGGACGAGGTGACCGATCGTGCCCGGTGAGCGCAGCAGCTCGTCCGGGGTCGCGAGCGTGTTCAGGCCGGTCTCGGTCGAGCCGTAGAAGTTGTAGAGGACGTGGCCGAGCTCGCCGATCACGCGCTCGGCCAGGGCGCCCGAGAGCGGCGCGCCTCCCGAGAAGATCGCCCGCAGGCTCCGGGTGTCGTAGCGGCGGCGGCGCGCGGCGGGCAGCTCGAGCAGGCGGTGCAGCATCGTCGGCACCAGCGCCGTCGTCGTGATGCGCTCGCGCTCCACCGTGGCGAGGAAGCGCTCCGGGTCGAAGCCGCGCTCGATCACCACCGTGCCGCCGAGCGTCATCGTGAAGCCGATGAACCCGAACGCGGTCGAGTGGTACATCGGGCACACCGCGAGGTGGCGATCGTCGACGCGCACCGGCAGCTCGTCGAACACGTGGAGCATCGCCCACACCATGTCCTTCGGGAACGTGCGCACCGCGCCCTTCGGCTTGCCGGTCGTGCCGCTCGTGTAGATGACGACCGCGCCCTCCTCGCCGTCGCGTCGAGGCCCGTCGGGCGCGTCCCGCAGCACCGCCTCGTAGGCGGCGGCGCCCGTCGGCGCGTCGCCGAGCACGAGGATCCGGTCGGCCGGCACGTCGAGATCGCGCGCGCGGTCCAGCAGCTCCGCCTCCACGAAGAGCACCCGGGCGCCGGAGTGGGACGCCAGATAGGCGAGCTCGTCGGCGGTGGAGCGCCAGCTGACGCTCACCGCCGAGCCGCCGAGCCGGGCGAGGGCGCCCTGGACCTCGAGGACCTCGGGGCGGTTCTGGAGCACGATCAGGCCCGCGTCTCCGGGGCCGATCCCGCGCGCCGCGAGCCCGGCCGCGAGCCGGTCGACGCGCTCGTCCAGCTCTCGCCACGTGCGGGTCCGGCCCTCGAACACCAGGGCCGGCGCGTCCCCGCGACCGGCGGCGTGGACCCGGAAGAGGGCGGGCAGCCCGAGCGGGCCGGCGAGCCGAACCCGCGCCAGCTCGATCACCGTCGCGGCGCGCGCGTCGAACGCGACCCCGCTCCGGAGCGCCACTCGCGCTGCGGCGCGCGCCCGATCGATCCAACCGTCCCGCGTCCCACCCATGCTCGCTCCACCGTCGCTGCGATGTGGCTAAAACAATTCGCTCACGGGCCGTTTTTGTTGACCCGGCGCGAGGGGCTTCCGTACTCTCGCCCCCGGCTCGCATCAAGGGAGGCGACTGCATGTGGGAAGACATGAGCCCCGCCGTCAAGGGCGTGGTGGTGGTTGGCGGACTCCTGGTCCTCTATCTGATCGTGGCGCGCTTCGCGGAGCTGACGCCCTTCTCCTGTCAAGACGGCGCGCACTGTGAAGGCGTCCTCTGCGGTGAGTGTGTCGTCGAGGACACGCAGCGCGGGTTCTCCGCCGAAGGTGCGGTCGGGGCCGAAGCCGCCGAGTGACACTCGGCTGAGCTCCTCAGAGCTCGCCCAACGAGCGCGGTGATTCGAGGGTCCGCAGGAATGCGTCGCCGACGGTGACGCAGGCCTCGCGGACCTCCGTCGCGCCGTCCAGCAGGAGGGCCATCGGGTGGAGCTCCACCCGCTCCACCTCCGCGCGGTGCTCGTCGACGAACGCCGCGAGGCGGAGCAGGGTGTCCGAGATCGCGTGCACCGCGGCCCGCCGCGCCGAGGCGCCGCCCCCCAGCACGAGGGGCGCGCCCGCGAGGCGGCCGAGCACGCGCTCGATCGCGTCGACGCTGGCGGGCAGCACCGTCACGGTGCGGTCGTCGGCCGCGCGCCCGTGGGGATCCGCGAAGCCGATCTCGGCGAGCACGAGGCCCTCGGGCAGCGGCTCCGCGACCACCCGCAGCATGGCCTGCGCGGTGGTCGTCGCCGTCACGTGCACGCCGAGCAGGCGGGCGTCGGGCTGACGCTCGCTCGCCATCGCCATGATCTGCCGGTAGACGTCCCGGACGCGCGCCGCGTTGTCGACGCCGTCGACCGCGAGATCGGCGTGGTCCCAGAGGCGCAGGTCGGGGCTCGCCAGCGAGATGCGCACCGGGAAGCCGAGGCGCGCCGCCTCCGACGCGGCCCGCGACGGGCTCGTGCACAGCTCCTCGATCGGCATCGGCAGCCCGTAGGGATCGAGGGCGGCCTTGCTCGCGGGGTCGGACAGCGCGCGGGGCGGACCGAAGATCACCTCCTGGACCGCGGCGCGATCGACGCCCTCCATCACCGCGCGGGCGGGCGGCATCGCCTGGGTGCGGAGGCGACACGCGCGCAGCGCCTCGCCGACCGCGCGCGGCGGCCCGAGCACGATCGTCGGCTCGGCGCCCCGGGCGGCCCAGCCGAGCCGGCCCTCGTCGGCGCGCAGCAGCCGCCCGCCGCCGCGCCCGCTCACCGTCGCGTCGTCGCCCAGCCGCTTGCGGTCCAGCGCGCTCAGGCGGCGCGTGGAGGCGGTCCAGGGATGCGCGGTCCGCGTCTCGAGCAGCGCGACCGCGGCGAGGAGCGGCTCGATCTCGCCGACCGCCACCAGCCCGAGATCGCCCGCCAGCCAGCGGCCGCGGTCGCTCGCCTCGTCGCCCGCGACCAGGGCCACCGGCACCGCGCTGCCGGCGGCGCGCGCCGCGGCGGCCAGCTGGACGAGCGCGGCGGGGCTGGGGGGAGCGGCCAGCGCGAGGGCGCACGGCGAGCCGTCGGCGGCGGCGGCGCGGCACGCCCCGATCGCGTCCGGCGCGATGAACGGCTCGGCGGTCAGGCCGATGGCCTCGGCCGCGCGGGCGCACTCCACCGCCAGCTCGGCCTCGTCGCAGAACACGCGCCAGCGAGCGCTCACCGCGCGGCGCTCCCGCGGCACGGGGGTGGGTGTGGACGGTCCGTGGACACGCGCGCGGATCATAGCAGCCAGGCGCGCGTTCGCCGGACTCTCTGGATCTCGGCGCGACCGCTCCGGTATCCTGAGGCCCGCGTGACTTCGATTCGCTTCGCCTCGCTCCTGCTCCTCGCCTCCCTGCTCGGCGGCGTCTCCAGCGCGCACGCGCAAGACGAGGGGGCGCCTCCCACCGACGCGCCGGCCGAGAGCGAGGGGCAGCCCGAGAACCTCGAGGCCACCCAGCAGGCGCGCCAGAACTTCCTCGCCGGGATCGAGCACTTCCGCGCCCACCGCTACCGGGACGCCATCCAGAGCTTCCAGCTCGCCGCGCAGCTCGTCCCGAGCGCCGATCTCTGGTTCAACATCGCGCGCTCGCACGAGGAGCTCTCGGAGTACGAGCCGGCGATCGAGTACTACCAGCGTTACCTCCGCGATCGCGTCGACCCGCCCGATCGTCAGCAGGTCGAGGCGCACATCGAGGAGCTCCGGGAGCGGGCCGAGGCCGCCCACGCGGCGCAGCAGTCGGCGCCGACCGAGGGCACGCTGCGGCTCTCGGCCAACCGCGACGGCTCCGAGGTGCAGCTCGACGGCGAGGCCGCGGGCACCTCGCCCTGGCAGGGGCCGCGGGAGCTGTCCCCCGGGCGCCACCGCCTCGCGGTCCTGCGCGAGGGCTACGTGCCGTTCCGCTCCGAGGTGAGCGTGGAGGCGGGCGTGACCACCGCCGCGTACGCCGACCTCGTGCCCGAGACCCGCTACCGCGCGATCCGGGCCGACCGCATCTTCACGTGGATCACCTGGGGGCTGGCGGTCGTGTCGCTCGGCGTGAGCATCGGCCTCGGCATCGAGGCGTCGTCGCAGGCGCAGACCGACCTCGACAACGCGCGCACCGTCGCGGCGTTCTCCGACGTCTTCCTCGGCGGCGCGATCGGGCTCGGCGTGGTCGGGCTGATCCTCTGGTTCGTCGAGGGCCGCACCGTCGGCACCGAGCGGATCACGGTCAGCGACGAGGACGCGAGCGGCGTTCGAGGACCTCGCTGAGCGCGTCGCGCGCCTCGGGGGAGACGCGCCCCTCGGGCAGCGCCGTGCGCTCGCCGAGCAGCGCCCGGGCGGTCGCCGCCACGCTCTCCTCGAGCCCGCGCAGGTCGTAGCCGCCCTCGAGCAGGCAGATCACGCGGCCGTGACCGAGCGACTCGGCCAGGTCGACGAGCGACGTGGCCATCGCCCCGTAGGCCGCGCTCGACAGCTCCATCGACGCGAGCGGGTCGCGCTGGTGGGCGTCGTAGCCGGCCGAGACCAGGATCACGTCCGGCGCGTGCGCCTCGACGGCCGGCAAGACGACCTCGCGGAACGCCGCGCCGTAGACCTCGTCGCCGCTCCCGGCCGGCAAGGGGACGTTCAGGGTCGCGCCCTCGCCGGGGCCGACGCCCGTCTCCGCCGCCGCGCCGGTGCCGGGGTAGAGGGGCCACTGGTGCAGCGAGACGAAGAGCACGTCCGGGTCCGCCTCGAAGATGTGCTGGGTGCCGTTGCCGTGGTGCACGTCCCAGTCGATCACCGCGACCCGGCGCGCGCCGGCGGCCTGGGCGGCGCGGGCGGCGAAGGCCACGTTGTTCAGCAGGCAGAAGCCCATCGCCCGATCGGCCTCGGCGTGGTGGCCCGGGGGGCGGAGCAGGGCCACGCCGCGAGTCAGCTCTCCTTGCATGACGCGGGTGGCCAGCTCGGCGGCGCCGCCCGCGGCGTGCCACGCGGCCTCCTCGCTGCCCGGGGAGTGGAACGTGTCGGCGTCCAGGCTCCCCCATCCGCGCGAGAGCGCCTCGCGCAGCGTCTCGAGGTAGGCCGGCGCGTGCACGGCGGTCAGCTCGTCGGCGCGCACCGGGCGGGTGTCGATCGCGCGGACCTTCTCGGGGGCGATCGCGCCGCGCAGGCCGGAGCGCGCCGCGGCGAGCCGCTCGGGGCGCTCGGGGTGCACGCCGCGCGCGGTGTGGGCGTCGAAGCGGTCGTCGTCGACCAGCCCGAGGGCGAGGGGCGGGTTGCGGCCCGGGCGCATCACCAGGCGATCAGCGGGACCTGAGCCGGAGCCCAGGTGCCCTCCGGGAGCTGGGCGCCCCCGTCCTGCGTCAGGACGATGGCGAGCACGGTCGCGACCGCGCCGAGCGCCACCGCGACGCCGACCGTCACCCCGACGATGAGCCCGACGTCCGGCCCGCTCGAGGTCTCCGTGCCCGGCCCGCCGCCCTGGGCGAGCTCCTCCGGCGAGGGGCCGACGTACTCCTCGACCGACAGCTCGACGGTGGCCGTCTCGCCTTCGCCCACCGCGAAGCTCCGGGACTCCAGCTCCTCGCCGCGCCGCACGACCCGGACCTCGTGCTGACCGGGGTTGATCGGGATCTCGGTACCGAGGATGGCCGCCTGCAGGGGCGCGCCGTCGAGGGTGAGCCGATCGACCTCGGTCTCGAAGTGGTTGACCCGCAGCGTCAGCCGACCGATGCGCGGCACCACCGAAGTCAGGAGCTGCTGGGCGTCGCTCCGCAGGTCGGGCATCTGCTCGCTCTGGCAGCGGCGGAGGAACCGGCGGTAGTTCTCGGCGGCCTCGACGAGCCGTCCGGTCTGGGCCTGCGCGGTCGCGAGGTTGTAGACGATCTGCGCGAAGGGGGCGACGTCGAAGGCGCGCTGGAACGCCTCGCGGGCCTCCATCCATCGCTCCTCGGACGCGGCCTCGACGCCCTCGGTGTAGCTCTGCCGCGCGACCGCGCGGAGGTGGTCCGGCGGCTCCGGCTCCGGCTCGCACTGCGCGGACGCGGTCCACGGTGCGGCGAGGAGGACCAGCGCTGCGAGGAGGATCGGCGCGACGGCGGCGAAGGTGATGCGCACGACCCCTTGGTGCCCAAAGCGAGCCGCGGCGTCAACCGCCTTCCTCCGGGGGCGAGGCGTCCGCGCCGACCCCGCGGCTGCCGAGGGTGCCGAGGCCGACCCAGAGGAAGCTCGCGCCCAGCATCCCGAAGAAGGCCGCCTCGGTGTAGAGGCCGGCGCGCACCGCCTCGGCGGTGAAGAAGAGGTGCCCGGCCCCGAGCGCGACCTCGGCGAGGGCGAGGAGCGGCTTGCGGCTGCGGTAGCGCGGGCCCTCGGTCGAGGCGCGGGAGCCCGCCTTCGGGGTGCGCACGAAGGGCCCCCCGAGGCGCACGAGGCCCTCGAACCAGGCGAGCGTGTAGGCGAGCGAGAGGCCGATGGCGAGCGGGATCACCAGGGGGATGAGGAAGAGGTTGCCGAGCCCGGCGCCGACGTAGCGGAGCGCCGCCCCGTAGAAGCAGAGGCAGCCCACGCCGACCAGCCCGAAGAGGGCGGTGTTCACCGGCACCGTGTAGTCGACGAGGAAGGGCAGCCCGTAGAGCGTGGTGAACGGCGACGTGAGCGACGCCATCAGGATGAGCGGGTCGATGGCGTGCCGGCCCATGTGCATGAACATCATGAGCTTGGAGCGCGCCGGCAGGTCGCTGCGCAGGATGCGCCAGCCCAGGGAGCGGAGCAGCTGCGCGCTGCCGAGCGACCAGCGGTGCTGCTGGGTGCGGAACGACGCCATGTCCTCGGGCAGCTCGGTCGGCACGGAGTACTGCCGGAGGTGCACCAGGCGCCAGCCGTCGAGGTGAGCCCGGAATGACAGATCCGCGTCCTCGGCGAGGATCTCGCCGCGCCACCCGCCCACCGCGCGGATCGTCTCGGTCCGCCAGAGGCCGTTGGTCCCGTTGAACTGCATCGGGAGCCGGCTGGCAGCGCGGGCGAACTGGTCGATCGCGAAGAGGCCGTCGAGCACCATCGCCTGCAGGCGGGTCAGCAGGGAGCGCTCGCGGTTGAGGAAGCTCCAGCGGACCTGCACGCACCCGACCTTCTCGTCGCGGAAGAACGGCACCGTGCGCTCGAGGAAGTCCTCGGCCGGCATGCAGTCCGCGTCGAAGATCGCCACGATGTCCGAGTCCGTCTCGGCGAGGCCGGCCTGCAGCGCGCCCGCCTTGTAGCCGGTCGGCCGCTCGCGGTGGAGGTGGCGCACGCGCACGCCCGCCTCGCGCAGCTCCTCCACCACCTCCGCGACCCGCGCGGTGGTGCGGTCGTCGCTGTCGTCGAGCACCTGGATCTCGAGCTGGCCCGCCGGGTAGCGGAGCCGCGCCGCGTGCCGGATCACGCGCTCGGCCACGTAGAACTCGTTCTTGAGCGGCAGCTGCACGCAGACGGTGGGCCACGGCTCGAGGGGCGTCGGGCGCTCGGGGTCCGCCTCGCGCAGACCCGTCCACGCCGCCCGCAAGAAGTGGTAGCTCAGGACGACGAGCAGGGCGCGAAGCAAGACGCGCGCGAGCTCGAAGAGGGCGAGGAGAAAGACCATCCGGGAGACGGCGACGATGGCCCAGCCACGTGCCGGGAGAGCCGGTGATACCAGATCGGAGCCGCCCGTGCGTCACTCGAGGCGTCGTCGCCAGGCGTGGGCCGGCGCCGAGTCGGGGTGTCGGCTCAGCTCCCGGGCCACCGCGTCGCGCAGCCGGTCCCGGAGGCCCATGCGCTCGAGCTGGGTCGCGTAGAGGGCGAAGGCCCGGTCGTGCACGCCGCGCTCGGCCGCGAGCACCGGCGCCTCGACCGCCGCCTCGAGGGCGCCGAGCCCCGCGCTCGCGTCCCGGCGCCGCAGGTGCGCGAGGCCGAGGTCGAGCCAGGTCGCGGCCCTATCGGGGTCGAGGGCGCGGGCGCGCTCGAGGGCGATGACCGCGCGCTCCGGGTCGCCCGCCTGGAGGTGGGCGACCCCGAGGTTGTGCCAGGCGCGCGGCGACTCCGGGGCGTGGCGGGCGGCGTCGTCGAAGAGGGTGACGTCGTCGCGCCACACGCCGGCGCGCTCCACCGCGCGCGTGCCCTGCAGCGCCAGCGCCGCGGCGAGCAGGAGGCGGGGCCAGCGCGGGTCGCGGCGCTCGGCGAGCATCGCCCCGACGCAGGCGCAGACCCCGATCGCCGGCAGGTAGAGATAGCGGTCCGCCACGGGGTTGAGCAGCCACGGGGTGGCGAGGGTCGGGAGGCTCGCCACCAGGAGCCAGCCGGCGGCGAAGGTCACCCGGCGATCCCAGCGCCAGCCGAGGGCGAGCGCGACGGTCAGCGCCATCCACGCCGCCGCGCCCGCGATCAGGCCGGCCGGGCTCTGGAAGAACGAGAGGTCGTGCTCGGCGGACAGCGGCCAGCCGACCGCGAGCTGAGCCGCGCGGTGGGCGAGCACCGGCCCGACCTCGAGCCAGCCGAGCTCGTGCAGCCGCGCGGCCTGGGCGAACGCGGCCGACAGCGGGGTGAGCGGCCCGGCGCCGGCGCCGATCGACAGTGAGGGCACGCCGAGCGCGTGCTGGAAGAGCGCCCAGCCGCCGAGCGCGACCGCCGACGCGCCGGCCAGGGCGAGCGCCTTGGCCCGCGACGGGCGCAGCGCGGGCGTCGCCCAGGCGAGCAGCGCGTAGAGGCCGGGCGCCACCACCGCGACCTCCTTGGCGCCGAGCGCGAGCGCGAACGCGACGAAGGCCGCGCCCAGCCACGCCCAGGAGCCGCGCGCGAGGCGTGAGGCCGCCCAGAGCGCGACGAGGACGAAGAGCGCCGCGATCGGATCCTCGCGGTTGCTGACCCCGGCCACCGCCTCGACGCACGCGGGGTGCACGGCGAAGAGCGCGGCGCCCCCGGCGGCGGCGACGAGCGAGCCGCTCAGGCGCCACGCGAGCCAGAGCACCATCAAGCTCACCGCCAGGTGCCACAGCGCGCTGTGCGCGTGGCGGCCCCCGAACGCGTCGCCGAAGAGCGCCCGGTCGACGAGGTGGGTGGCGAGCAGCACCGGCCGGCCCTGATCGGGGATCTCGGCGTCGAGGTAGGCGGGCGAGGCGAGCACGCGCAGGTGGCTCGCGTCGTCCAGGAAGGCGTTGTCCGTGATGTGGTGGTGGTCGTCGTAGGTCGGGCCGAACGAAGCGGTCTGCGCGTAGGGCACGAGCGCGAGCGCCGCGACCCCGGCGGCCGCGAGGAGCCGGGCGTGCGGCGTGCCGCTCAAAGGACGCCCTCGGCGCGGAAGCTCGCCACCGTCTCGCGCACGCCCTCCTCGAAGCCGACCGGCCAGCGGAACCCGAGGCGACGGAGCGCGGAGACGTCGAGGGCGCAGTCGCTGGTCAGGGTGTGGAGCCGAGCGCGCGAGAGCGGCGGCCGCCGCAGCGCGGCCTCGAAGGCGCGCGCGGTGACCCGGGCCACCGGCATCGGGAAGGGCAGCGGGATCGGGACGCGCCCCGCCGCGCGCGCGATCGCGTCCGTGGTCTCCCGCAGCGTCACCGGGTGGGCGTCGGCGACGTGCAGCACGCCGCGAGGCGCCTCGCGCTCGAGCGCGAACCGGATCGCGTCCACGAGGTTGTCGAGGTGACAGAAGCTCATGCGGTTGTCGCCGCGCCCGGGCACCGGGAACAGGCCGGTGGAGGCGGGGCGGGCGAGGGCGAGGAAGTTCCGCCGCTCGCCGGGCCCGTACACGGTCGGGGGCCGGAGGAGGACGATCCGCATCGCGCCGCGTCGGGCGAGCAGCGCCTCCTCGGCCGCGCGCTTGGAGCGCCCGTAGGCGGTGCTCGGCGCGCAGGGCGCGTCCTCTCGCACGAGCCCGGCGTCCGAGGCCCAGCCGATCGCCGCCTGGCTGCTGACGAAGACGAAGGTCGCGCAGCCCGCCGCCTCGGCCGCGTCGGCGAGCGCGACCGTGCCGCGGTGGTTGATCGCGTCGGCCTCGGCCTCGGACTCGACCGGGTCGAGGGCGGCGGCGCAGTGCACGACCGCGCGGGCGCCGCGGGCGGCCAGGCGCAGCGAGGCGGGATCGCGGAGGTCTCCGCGCGCGCGCTCCGAGGCGCCCTCGACGTCGGCGCGGTGCACCAGGGCTCTGACCTCGTGGCCGGCGTCTCGCAGGGCGACCACGACGCGCCCGCCGATCCATCCGCCGCCGCCCGTGACGAGGATCGGCGCGCTCACCGGAGGGCGTGCCACGCGACCGCCGCGAGCTGCGGGGGATCGAGGAGGGCGTTCGGGTAACTCACGTTCGAGGTCTCGCAGGTGCAGCGCTCGCGGCGGACCGCGTCGCGCGCCGCCTCGGCCCGCGGGCTGCGCCAGAGCGCCCGGAAGTCGAGGTCGAAGTCTCGCACGTTGCCCATCGCGTCGGCGCGCTGGGTCGAGGACCAGACGTCGCCCTTCGGCATGACCGCGCACGTCGCGAAGGCGCTGAAGCAGCGGTGCGCCACCGGCCCGTCGAGCCGCTCGAGCACCCCCGCGTAGTAGTGCCGGCGGAACGCCTTCACGAGCGCGGGCACGCCGCGCCGGGGCTGCGCCTCGAGGCGCCGGGTCGCGTGGTCGAGGGCGGCGCGGACCGCGCGCGCGCCGGCGTCGAGGGCGACGTGGTCGTTGTGGTACTCGGGCCGGATCTGCGCCGCCTCGAGCACGTAGGAGTCGGGCCGCAGGGTGTCGAGCACGAAGTCGATCGTCTCGGGCACGTGCGCGGCGTTGAACGCGGAGATCACGGTGTTGCAGCCGAAGGTGAGGCGCGGGTCGTCGAGCTCCCGCAGCGCGTCGGCGAGCTGGAGCACGCGATCGAAGTTGCCGTCGAAGCCGCGCACCCGGTCGTGGCGCGCGCCCACGCCGTCGAGGCTCACGTTGATCACCAGGCGCGTGTCCCCGAGGCCGTCGAGCATGCGCGCGATCCCGGTCCGGGCCGCGTGCACGAAGGTGCCGTTGGTGGGCACGTTGATGACCCGCGGGCGGGTCTCCTCGGCGAGCGCGATCGCGATGTCCGGGAAGTCCTTCCGCATGAACGGCTCGCCGCCGCTCAGGGTCACCCACTCCAGGCGGCCGATGCTCGCGAAGAGTCGCCGGTACTCCGCCAGCGTGAGCTCCCCGTCGGCGACCGACGGATCGTCGAGGTAGCGCGCTCCGATCTGGCAGGTCTGGCACCTCGAGTTGCACTTGTCGGTGACGACGAAGCTCATCGTCAGGGGGCGCAGGCGCGGCCAGCCCAGCTCCCGGAAGGCGTTGAAGAGCGGGATGCGCAGGAGCACCGAGGCGTCTCGCAGGCCGTGCCGCATCACGCGCTCCGCTGCCGGGACCGCGCCGCTGGCTTCGGATCCGAGGTCGGATCCGACATGGGGGCGTCCGGGTGGAGGTAGAGGCTCGCCCACGGCGTGTAGAGGAGCGCGTAGCCGGCCGCGTGCAGCGTGTCGGCGAGCGCGTCCACGTCGCTCTTGAGGTCCGGGCCGCGCCCGAGCCCGCCGGCCTCGAGGTAGAGCTCGCGCTCGAGCAGGGCACACTGGAAGGGGAGCTGACGCACCTCGTGCACGTGGTCGCGCGGAGAGCGGCGCGGCCAGGCCAGGCGCCCGGAGGGCTCGAGGAGCTTCGGCGCCGCCGCGCCCACCCCGTCTCGGCCCGCCTGACGGACCAGCTCCGCGAGCCAGCCGCTCTTGACCACCTCGGCCTCGGGCAGGACCCAGCCCACGAACGTCCCGCTCCGCTCGCGCAGCGCCCCGTCCAGGTGCGCGGCCAGCGAGAGGCGCCGGGCCGAGCGCGCGACCAGCCACTCGCCGGCGGGCACCGGAGGGCTGTCGGGCCCGACCGCGACCACGATCTCGACGCCGTCGTGCTCGGTGCGCCGCACCAGGGCCTGCAGGCAGCGCTCGAGCCGCTCGGCGGGGCCGACCGCCGGGACCACCAGGGTCACGTCCGCCGCGCGCGGCATGCGGTGCCGGACCCGGAAGGTCCCCGCCACCGCGCCGTGCTCCACCGTCGCCTCGAGCCGCCGCCGCCACAGCGCGTCGGAGAGCGCCCGCGCGCAGAGCTCGCCGTCCCGCCGCTCCGCCTCGACGCGATCGACGCTGCCACCCTTGAGCGGGCGGTAGCGCTGACAGAGCACGCGCTCGAGGTGGGCGACCTGCGCGCCCTCGGTCGCGTGGAGCGCCAGCTGATAGGAGAGGGGGCCAGCCGGCCACTCGCGGGCGCGCGCGTGATCGATCTCCACGCGGCTCCGGTGATAGAGCGCGCAGCGGCCGAGATAGGGGCGCGCGAGCAGCAGCTCCGGCGACCAGTCGGGCTTGCGGTCGACCGGCCGCGGCGCGTTGGTCTCGTCCACGTCCTGCTCGTCCGCGTAGACGACGTCGGCCCCCCGGTTGCGCGCGTGGGTGACCATCTCCGCCAGCGCGTCGGGGCGGAGGAGATCGCCGACGCCGAGCACCAGGACGTAGTCGGCGCGGTGGATCGCGTGGTGCTCGAACGGGTTGGCGGTGGCGCAGTCGATGACGTCCATCGGGGCGCGGCCCTCGAGGCGCGTCTGGATCGCGGCGAGGCGCTCCGCGAGCGCGGGGGTGCTCGACTGGACGCCGATGACGAGGTCCCAGGCGTCGTAGTACTGGCGGGCCACCTGCTCGACCGTCCAGTCGAGCACGTCCGGGCCGTCGGGGGCGCGGGCCCGGCGCACCACCCCCCCCGGGGGCGCGTCGTCGGGGCGGGCGAGGCGCGCTCGCCCCAGCAGCGCGCCCAGCCGCGCACGTCCGGGCCGCCGTCGGCGCGGGCCAGGCGCACCACGCCGACGGTGGGCGCGTCGTCGAGGCGGGAGAGGCGCTCTCGCCA
>JAYZQJ010000146.1:0-13749 GCA_036149055.1 Myxococcota bacterium
CAGCGCGCGAAGCGCGCGAGGCCCCGGCGGAGTCGGGAGGGGGGCCCCATTGGCGCTTCGCCCAATGGGGGGAGGGTTTGCACCAAACCCTCCGAGAACTCAATGCACCGTGAGGACGGGGATGGGGCTGCGCTGCACGAGCTCCTGGGTAGTGCTGCCGAGGAGCAGGCGATCGACGGCGTTCTTGCCCGACGCGCCCACCACGAGGAGATCGGCGTCGCGCTCCAGGGCGAGCTCGATCAGCGCTTCGACCGTCTCGCCGTGCACCACGACCTGCCGCACGGCCTGCGCGTCGGGGCCGAAGAGGTCGTCGACCTGCTCGTTCAGCTCCGACTTCAGCCACTCCATGCGGCGACCGCGCTCGCTGTCGGTCTGCCACTTGGCGGCGTCGTCCCGCAGCGTCGTGTGCGCGAAGGGATCGGCGTCGACGTGCGCGACGAGGATCGCGGCGTCGAGCCGGGCGCGCAGCAGCCGCGCCCACTCGAGGGCGCGACGGGACGGCTGGCTGAAGTCGGTGGCGACGAGGATCGATCGTGCGACCAAGGCTCAGCCCTCCCCGGTCGGCACGGTGATCACCGGGACCTTGCTGCTGCGCACGACGCGCTCGGCGACGCTCCCGAGCAGCAGGTGCTTGAGCCCCGTGCGCCCGTGGGTGCCCATGACGACCAGATCGGCGTCGAGCTCCTCGGTCATGCGCACGACCTCCTTGTAGGGGATGCCCTCGACGAGGTGCGTCTCGAGCTTCACCCCGGACTTGCGCGCGGAGAGCTCCTTGAGCGCCTTCTGCAGCTCGTCGGTGACCTTGGTGGTGAACTCGGGGCCCGCCATCATCGCGCCGTCGGGCAGCGCGTAGACCGGGAGCTGGTAGGCGTGGATCGCCTGCACGTCGGCGCCGAACTTCGCCGCCAGCTCGATCGCGTAGTCGAGCGCCTTCTCGGACGGCTCGGAGAAGTCCACCGGGCAAATGATCCGTCGAATCTCGGGCATCGGGTCTCTCTTCCTCCGGTTCGCGCAGGCGGTGCGCCGTCGCGCAAAGGTTGCGTCGGTCCACGCCCCAGCCCCGCGTATTCGGGGCCAGAGGCGCTCGCCGCCCGTGCGCTGCACGTCTCGGACCAGGCGTCTGTCAACGCGAGCCCCACCCCGTCGCGCGTCGGTTGCGCACCGCAGCGCGGGCCCGCTCGGGGACGTCCCTAGGCCCGGGCCTTGCAGCCTCAATCGGGGCAATGTCACTGCCTCGCCGCCAAGCCGCGCTCGACGCGCGCCCTCCGCTCGCCCAAGCTCGACTCATGGGGGGGACGGTCCGGCGTGACGCGCTGCTCGAGCGCGTCGACCTCGGCGACGTGGACGTGCTGGCGCGGCGCCCGGCGCTCGACGCGGTGCGGCGCGCGCTCGACGCGGTCGTCCGGGAGACCCGCCGCCTGCTCGCCGACGACCCGGCGGCGGTGGAGGAGCTCGGCGGAGACGCGTGGCTCGACCGGCGCGAGCGGGCGCTCCGCGACTGGCTCGAGGCGCTCCTGCTCTCGCCCCCCGACGCCGCCTGGGTGACCGGGCTGGAGCGACGACACGGCGCGCTGTCCCTCCCCCAGCGCTACGTGCTGCTGGTGATGAGCCGCGTCCGGGCCGGCCTGCACCGGGCGCTGGACGAGGTCGGCGACCGACGCGCGCACGCCGCCGTCGACGCCCGCTGTGATCTCGGGCTCGCGATCCTCGTCGACGCCTCGCGGGCGCGCGACGTCTCGCGAGAGCGGCTGGCGGCGCTCGGGCAGCTCGCCGCGTCCATCGGGCACGAGCTGCGCACGCCCCTGGCCACCATCCGGAGCTCGGCGTTCCTCGCCCGGGAGGACGGCGTGCTCGAGCCGCACCTCGACAAGATCGAGCGGCAGGCGATCCTCGCCGAGAAGATCATCACCGACATCCTCGAGATGGTGCGCGACGCGCCGCCCGCGCGGGCGCGCTTCGATCTCGTCGCGCTGCTCCACGAGGCCTGCGAGGCGGCCAACGACGGCGGCTGCACCAAGCTGGTGGTGGAGGCGGGGGCCCACACCGTGCACGCCGACCGGGTGGCGATTCGCCAGCTGCTCATCAACCTGATCGACAACGCGCTGCGCTCGGCGCGGGGGCACCACCCCGAGGCCGGCGTCGAGGTCACCGCGCGGCCCGAGGGCGGCGACCTGGTGGTGCAGGTCCGCGATGGGGGCAGCGGCTTCCCGCGGCAGATCCTCGAGCGCCGCTTCGCCCCGCTCTCCTCGTCTCGCCCGGACGGGCTGGGGCTCGGGCTCGCGCTCTGTGCCCGGATCGCCGAGCGCCACGGCGGGAGCCTGCACGCCGAGAACCCACCCGAGGGCGGCGCCCTGGTGGTCGCGCGGATCGCCGACGCGATCGCGGAGCCGCCCCGATGAGCCGCATCCTGGTGGTCGAGGACGACCGCGACCTCGCGGAGAACGTGCACCTGCTGATGCGGCGGCTCGGCGCGGTGGAGGTCTGCACCGACGCGGGGGCCGCGGCCGAGGCGGTGCGCGCGCGCCCCTTCGACCTCGCGCTGCTCGACGTCCGGCTCGCGTCCGACGGCGGGGAGTCGGGGCTGTCGCTCGTGCCCCTGCTGCGCGAGCTCTCCCCGGAGGGCGAGATCGTGCTCGTCACCGGCAACGCCACCCTCGACTCGGCCCTCGAGGCGGTGCGCCAGGGGGTCTTCGCCTACGTCCCGAAGCCCTTCGATCCCAAGGGCCTGCTCGCGCTGGCCGAGCGCGCCCTCGCGCAGGTGACGCTGCGCCGCGAGCGGGGCGCGCTCTCCCGCGAGCTGGCGCGCTCCGAGGCGCTGCACCGGGCCGTCTTCGACGCGGTCGACGAGCTGATCGTCGGCATCGACGCCGGCTCGCGCATCCGGCTCTGGAACCGCGCGGCCGCGGCGACCACCGGCTGGACGGCGGAGGAGGCGATGGACCAGCGCGCGGATCTCCTCCTGATCGATCCGCCGCAGCGGGCTCACTTCGCCCAGGCCGTCCAGAGCGCGAGCCGCGGCGAAGGGCTGGGCGCGTTCCGGCTGTACCTGCGCACGCGAGACGGCGACGCGCGGGTCGTGCAATGGACCGCGCGGCCGCTGAGCCTCGACGGCCCCGGGGCGCGCATGGTCGTGGTGGCGGGCACCGACGTCACCGAGCGCCTCGCGCTCGAGCGGCGCGCGGCCGACGCGGAGGCGATGGCGGCGATGGGGCGGCTCACCAGCGCCCTCGCCCACGAGATCCGCAACCCGATCAACGCGGCCAAGCTCCAGCTCGAGGTGCTCCGGCGCTCCGCCCGCAAGCTCGAGGGCGGCGCCGAGGTCATCCAGCGCCGGGTCGAGGTCATCGGGGACGAGCTCGCGCGCCTCTCGCACCTGCTCGACGACTTCATGGGCCTGGCGCGCCCGAAGCACCTGACCCTGCGCGCGGTGGAGCTGGGCGACGTGATCCTCGGCGTCGCCCACGTGCAGCGCCCGACCATCGAGGCCGCCGGCCTGACCCTCGAGGTCTCGCTCGGCGACGATCTCTGCCCGAGCTTCGCCGACGAGGGGCGCCTCAAGCAGGCGCTGGTGCACCTGGTCACCAACGCGATCGACGCCCTGCGGGAGCGCGGCCACGGCACCATTCGCCTGGCGGCGGAGCGGGACGGTCGCACGCAGGAGCTGCGGGTCGAGGACGACGGGCCCGGCCTCGACCAGCCCGGCGATCAGGCGGTCGCTCCCTTCGTGACCACGAAGAAGAGCGGCACCGGCCTCGGGCTGCCCTTCGCCAAGAAGATCACCGAGATGCACGGCGGCCAGCTGCTCATCGGCCCCCGCGACGGCGGCGGCACGATGGCCCGCATCCGGCTGCCGGTCATCGACGCCGACCACGTCCCCGACGAGAAGTGATCGTCAGCCGACCTCGGCCCACTCCTTGAGGCGGTACTGGATCTTGCGGCGGCTGATGCCGAGGATCTCGGCGGCCTTCGCGGTCGACCCGTTGACCGCCTCGAGCGTCTTCTCGATGGCCATGCGCTCGAGCTCCGCCATCGTGACGCCGGGGATCATCAGCCCGAGGCCGTCCCCGGGGCGCGTCTCCTTGCCGGCGCCGGGCAGCAGGGTCGCGTCGATCTCCGCCTCCGTGCAGAGGACGACCGCCCGCTCGATGGCGTTCTCGAGCTCGCGCACGTTGCCCGGCCACGGGTAGGCGAGGAGCGCGCGCATCGCGTCGTCGGTGAAGCCGCGCACGTCGCGATCGTTCTTGTCGGCCATGCGCCGCAGGAAGTGCATCGCGAGCAGCGGGACATCGCTCTTGCGGGCCCGGAGCGGCGGGACGTCGAGCCGGATGACGTTGAGGCGATAGTAGAGGTCCTCGCGGAAGCTGCCGTGCGAGACCGACTCCACGAGATCCCGGTTGGTGGCGGCGACGATGCGCACGTCCACCCGGATGGTCTCGTTGCCGCCGACGCGCTCGAACTCCTTCTCCTGCAGGAACCGAAGGAGCTTCACCTGGAGCGGCAGCGGGATCTCGCTCACCTCGTCGAGGAAGAGCGTGCCCCCGTCGGCCTGCTCGAAGCGCCCCTCCCTGCGCCCCACCGCGCCGGTGAACGAGCCCCGCTCGTGCCCGAAGAGCTCCGACTCGAGCAGCGTCTCGGCGAGCGCGGCGCAGTTGAGCCGGACGAACGGCCCCGCTCGTCGCTTGCTGTTCTGATGGATGGCGGCGGCGATGAGCTCCTTGCCGGTGCCGCTCTCCCCGTGCACGAGCACCGAGGCCTGGCTCGTCGCCACCTGGGCCACCATCTTGAGCATGCGCTGCATCGACGGGTGGTCGCCGATGATCTGCCCGAACGCGAAGCGCTCGTCGAGGCGCTCCCGCAGCGTCGCCGCCTCCGAGGCCAGCTTGGCCTTCTCCATCGCCCGGCCGACCAGCGCGCTGAGCGCGTCGAGGTCGAGCGGCTTGGTGAGGTAGTTCTCGGCGCCGCGCTTGATCGCCTCCACCGCGGTGTCGATGGACCCGAAGGCGGTCATCACCACGAACGCGGTGGTGGGCGACAGCTCCCGGCCCCGCTCGAGCAGCTCGAGCCCGTCCATGCGCGGCATCTTGAGATCGGTGAGGACCACGTCGGGCTCGAAGCGAGCCATCACGCGCAGCGCCTCGGCGCCGTCGCCGGCGGTCGTGGTCGCGTAGCCCTCCTCGCCGAGCAGATCGTCGAGCGCGTCGCGCGCGTTCTGCTCGTCGTCGACGATGAGGATCTTCCCCCGGCTCCTCCCCATGACACGAGGAGCATGCGATGAGCTGGGGTCGGTCGCCAAGGCGAGGGCCATGATGCACCCCCCGCTCAGGCCACCGCGTCGTGCTCGCCGAGCGCCTGGCGCAGCTTCTGCCGCGCGCGGAGCTCGATCTGGCGGACACGCTCACGTGAGAGGCCCATCTTCGTACCGATGTTGGCGAGCGTCTCCTTGTCGTCGTGGAGGAGGCGCTTCTCGACGATGAGGCGCTCGCGAGCGTCGAGGTGCTCGAGGGCGGCCGCGATCGAGGCCTCGTTCATGCGATGGATCTCGTTGGCCGACGCCTGCTCCTCGGGCGAGGCGCCGAACGAGGGCAGATCGACGACGTGACCGTCTTCGGTCGGCCCGATGGAGACGTCGCGCCCGCTCAGCGCGGCCTCCACCATCGCGACCTCCTCCGCCGTGACGTCGAGCGCCCGCGCGACCTGCTCCCGCGTCGGCGGCGCGCCGAGCTGCGCCGAGAGCTTGCGCTGCGTCTGGCGCAGCGAGCTGAGCAGCCGCCGTCCGTTGCGGGTGGAGGGCGCCCCGACGATGCGCCGGTTGGCGATGGTGAAGCGCCGGATCAGCGCCCGGACCCACCACGCGGCGTAGGTCGAGAAGCGCGTGCCCTTGCTCCGGTCGAAGCGGCGCGCGGCCTCGACCAGGCCGAGGTTGCCCTCCGCGACCAGGTCCTCGAGGCCGATGCCGTGCCCGGTGTACTTCTGGGCCACCGACAGCACGAGCCTGAGGTGCGAGACGAGCAGCGCGTTGAGCGCCACCGGGTCGTCGGACTCCTGGATCCGCCGCAGGTAATCGCGCTCCGTCTCGGCGTCGAGCATCGGCGCCTCGATCGCCGCGCGGCGAATGCGTCCGGCCATCCCATCGTAGCGAGCTGCCATCACGAACCTCCCGCCCTCTCGTTGAGCAGCGGCCGTGCCAGCCGTCCCGAGCCTGTGATTCGCGAGGCGGGACGCGTTCTCGGCGCATCGGTTTCGTTCGCGACGAGGCGAACGCACAATCTGCGCGTCGATTGTCCTGGCGTCCGGGCCGTGCGAGCGTAGGTGTCCCCAACGAGGAGCTATCGATGGCCTTTGCGACCCACATCCTGATCCCCACGGACTTCTCGGACGCCTCTCACCTCGCCATCGACGCGGGTGGCGTGCTGGCGGCGCAGCTCGGCGCGAAGGTGACCCTCGTGCACGTGCACGACCCCGACGCCCTGCACCCGCCGGCGACCATCGGCTGGAGCCCGAAGCAGCAGGACGACCTCGACGCGGAGATCACCGACGCGGTCGCCAAGGGCCTCGACGACCTGCGCCGCTCCCGGCTGAAGACGCTGGAGAACGTGGAGACGGTGATCCTCCACGACCCGTCGGCGTCGCAGGCGATCTGCAAGTACGCCGAGAAGATCGGCGCCGATCTGATCGTGCTCGCGACCCACGGACGCACCGGGCTGAAGCACCTCCTCATCGGCAGCGTGGCCGAGCGCGTCGTCCGCCACTCCCACGTCCCCGTCCTCACGCTCCGCTCGCACGCGGAGGATTGATCAGGGCGAGACGGGCGGGGCGAAGCGCCAGCGCTGCAGCTGGCGCACGAGCGCGCGTCGCCCCGCGCGCTCGCCGCACACGTAGACGTCGACGACCACCCGCGGGTCCGGCCCGACCGCGCGCGCTCCGTCGCAGTCGGGCGGCGGCGGGGCGTCGTCGTCGTCGTCGCTGATCCACTCCGCCGCCGGATCCGGCCCGGCGCGCCAGCGAGGGCGCGCGGGCAGGAGGCGCGGCCGGAAGCCCCCGGGCGCGTCGGGCTCCACGGCGTAGCGACAGTAGATCCGGCTCCAGGCCCCGCTCGAGGCGCGCAGCTCGTAGAAGAGCTGCCAGACGTCGGTCACGCCGTACCCCATCGCGATCGTGGTCCCGGGCGCCCGAGGGCCCTCGAGCGTGTGATCGCCGCAGAGCTCCAGGACGGGCTCGGCCGGCGCCTCCGGGGTGATCGAGCCCTCGAGGATCGGCTGGAGCTCCGCGCCGCACGCCCCCTCCGAGGCGCCGCGCAGGTTCAGGCGGGCGCCGGAGGGCAGCTCGAGCAGGCGGTCGCGCGGCGGCTCGCCTTCGGGCAGCTCCGAGACCACCAGCTCCACCCGGCACGCGCCCCGGACGAAGACGTGTCGGCTCGCGCCTCCGGTGACGCCGCGGGTGCGAGGGACCGGGGTCTGCATGAGGTCGTCGAAGAAGCAGGGAGTGGCCTCGTAGGCGTCGAGGCCGGAGAGCGCGCGCCAACCGGAGGCGAGCCGAGCGCGGTAGCGGCCGCAGGCGAGCAGCACCTCGGTCTCGCCCGCCGAGTCCGCAGCCGAGTCCGACGCCGAGTCCGACGCCGAGTCCGCAGCCGAATCCGCAGCCGAGTCCGAGTCCGACGCCGAGTCCGACGCCGAGTCCGACGCCGAGTCCGACGCCGAGTCCGACGCCGAGTCCGCGGCCGAGTCCGCGGCCGAGTCCGAGTCCGCGGCCGAGCCCGTGTCCGTGGGGCGGGAGGTCGGCGTCGCCGGCTCGGGGGCCGGGCGGGGGGCGCCGCAGGCGGCGAGGAGCGCGATCGCGAGGGCGAGCTGGGGAGCGCGGAGGAGGGTCTGCTTCGTCATCTCGTGCCTCGATCAGCGAGCCGGCGTCGGTCGTGCCCGGAAGGGTCGGTGCGACCGGCCCAACACCCCTCCTCCCCTCCTCGCTTCCCCCCTTCCTCCCTTCCCGCGAGTCGGGAGAAGCCGAGGCGGCGGCGTCTGGACGCGCGAGTCGGGAGAAGCCGAGGCGGCGGCAAACGACAGCCTAGTCGCCGTCGACCCGGATGTGCCGGACGAGCACGCCGCCGGTGCCGGCGAGCCAGACGTAGCGGGTGCTGCGCCAGACGGTGCGGATGGAGTGGCCGCCGACGTCGACGCCGACCCGGGTCCAGCCGTCGGCGGTGCGCTGGAGCACGACGCCGTCGTCGCCGGCGGCGAGGAGGCGGCCCTCGGGGCCGGGGCCGAGGGCGTGCAAGGTGGGCCCGCCCTCGTGCTCGCGGACGCAGCCGTCGGCCTCGAGGCGCACGATGAGGCCGTCGTCGCCCGCCGCCCAGGCGCCCTCGGCGTCGCGATGCACCGCGCGCAAGGTGGCGTCGGTGTCGCACGCGCGGCGCGCGAAGCCGCGCTCGCCGAAGTGGAGCACCGCCCCGCCGTCCCCGACGACCAGCGCGTCGGAGGGGGTCCCGGTCGCCGCCCAGAGATCGCCGACGTCGGGGATGCGCGAGGGGGCGAGGCTCTCGGGCAGGCCGCGGAGCACGCCGCCCTCCACGCCGACGAGGAGCAGCTCCTGCCCGTCGGTCACGCCGTCCCGGAGGCTGGTGCGCTGCGGCGTCGGGATCAGGCTGGCGCGGTCGTGCCGGATGTCGACCACCGCGCCGTAGTCGCCGACCGCGATCAGCCGGCCCTCGGCCATCTGGATCGCGGCGGCCAGCCCGGAGTCGGTCGGCGACTCGACCTGGGCGAAGCCGGTCTCGGTCTGCCGGAGGATGCGGCCCCACTCGCCGACCGCGACGAGCGCGCCGCCCATCGCGCCGAGGTCCCGGATGGGCACCGTCGGCCCCGCGGTGCGGGTGCGCACGTGGTCTTCCTCGATGCTCGCGAGGCGGCCGCCCGCGCCGACCGCCCAGGTCGAGCCCTCGCGGCCGCCGCTCACCGCGTACCAGGCCCGGTCGAAGCCGCTCGGCAGGGTCACGCTGCGGTCGCCCGAGAGCAGCCGGATCTCGCCGTCACGCCGGACCGCCGCGACCCGCCCGTGATCGCAGCTGACCCCGGTGAACGCCTCGGTGCCCTCCACGCGGAGCTGCCGCCAGCCGCCGTCGCGCAGGCGTCGCAGCACCACGCCCTCGTCGCCGACCGCGTAGACGCTCCCCTCGGCGCAGCCGCCGACGCCGCGCAGGGTCACGTCGACCGGCGCGGTCTCGGTCGCCACCTCGCGCCCCTCGATCCGCAGCACGGTGCCGGACGCGCCGACCACGAAGGTCTGCTCGCCGCGCGCGAAGGCGGAGAGCAGGTCGGCCTGCGCGCTGACCTCGAGCCGCGTCACCCGGTCGCCCGCCACCCGCAGGACGGTGCCCCCGTCGCCGACCACCAGCGCCTCGGTCGCCGAGAGCGCCGTGACCGCGCGGAGCGTGACTTCGACCCCGGAGTCGATCGCCTGCGGCCCCTCGCTCCGCAGCCGCACCACCGTGCCCGCCTCGCCGACCGCCAGCGCTTCGTGGGCGCCGGTCCACGCCACCCCGCGGAGGTCCTGCTCGGTGCCGCTCCGCCAGAGGAAGATGGACGCGCCCTCGTAGCGCACCGCGAGCCCCTCGCGGCCGACCATGACCACCGGGTCGCCGCCCGCCGCCGCGTCGACGCCGTACCAGGTGGGCATGGCGCGTGGCTGCGGGTTCACCCAGGTCCAGCCGTAGCCGGTGCCGCTCGGCACCATCGGGCGCACGCTCGGCGGCCGCGGCTCGGGCAGCTCCGGGAAGGCCTCCGTCTCCGGGACCTCGTCGTCCTCGAGCGCCCCGGCGATGGCCCAGCCGACGAGCGCGAGCAGGAGCAGGCCCATGCCCGCGAGCAGCGCCTTGGCGGCGGCGTTCGACCCGCCGGGGGGCGGCGGAGGCGGCTCGTCGTCGAACGCGGGAGGCTTCTGGGCCTGGGTCTCGGCCAGCGCCTCGGGGGTGTGGGCCTTGCTCAACGCGCCGGCGCGGCGCTCGCGGGTCGTGCGGCCGGCGATCAGCGAGACCGGCGCGTCGTGGGCGGCGAAGGGCGCGAGGGCCTCGGCCGCCTCGACCGCGGAGCCGAAGCGCTTGGCCCGATCCTTCGCCAGCATCTTCTCGATCGCGTCCTGCAAGCCCTGCGGCACGTCGGCGCGGAAGCTGCGGACCGGCGGGGGCGGATCGGTGCAGATCTTGAGGACGAGCATCGGGTAGGACGCGTCGTCGAAGGGGTGCTGCGCCGTCAGCATCCGGAAGAGGATCACGCCGAGCGCGTAGACGTCGACCCGGTGATCCACGTCCTTCTGCGCCTGCGCCTGCTCGGGCGCCATGTAGTGCGGCGTGCCGAGCGTGGTGCCGGTCTTGGTGGGGTTGAGCTCCTCCACCCCCTCGATGGTCTGCTGCAGCTTGCTGATGCCGAAGTCGAGCAGCTTCACGAAGTCGGGGTCGCCGTCGCGCTCGACCAGGAAGACGTTCTCCGGCTTCAGGTCGCGGTGCACGATGCCCTTGGCGTGCGCGGCCGAGAGCGCGGCGGCGATCTGTCGCGCGACGTGCACGGCGCGGGCGACCGGGAGCGGGCCCTCCTCCTGGATGAGCGCGCGCAGGTCGCGGCCCTCGAGCAGCTCCATCGCCATGTACACGCCCGAGCCGTCGTCGAGCATGTCGAAGCCGCGCACCTCGACGATGTGCTCGTCGCCGATGGCGGTCGCGGCGAGGGCCTCGCGGCGGAAGCGCTCGACCATATCGGCGTCTCGGTGGAGGTGCGCGTGCAGCACCTTCAGCGCGAGGCGGCCGCCGGCCTCGAGGTCCTCCGCCTCGTACACCGCGCCCATCCCGCCCTCGGCGAGCTTGCGCGAGACGCGGTAGCGCCCGCCGACCGTCACACCCAGGAGCGGATCCGACATGGGACGCGAGTAGAACCGCGCGCCCTCGCCGGATCAAGCGCGCCAGCGAATGTCGTAGATGCGGCGCGACGCCGGCTGACCGTGCACGCGCTCGGCGGGGTGGCCGTCGAGGCTCAGCTCGAGCCCTCTCGCGCCCGTCTTCTCCAGCGCGTACTCGATGTAGGGCAGCGACACGGAGTCGAGCCACTGCGCGAGGTGGTCCGGGATGCCGCTCCGCACGACGCGCACGTGCCCGGGGCCCACGTCCTCGGCGAGCGTCTCGCCCCAGTCGAAGTAGCGCTGCACGAGGCGCGGCAGCCCCTTGGCCACCGCCGCCGGCGTCGCGAGCCGGAGGAGCCACGCGTACACCCCCGAGAGATCCTCCTCCGCGTGCGCGCGGCCGCGCTGCCGGAGGAACGCCTCCATCGGCTCGCCGCGGATCCCCGCGACCACTTCGTTCATCGCCACGACCGGCCCGACGTCGTACCAGCTCGCGGCCAGGAACGCCTGAGAGGCGAACTCGCGCAGGGCCGGGTCCTCGAGCTGCTGCAAGAACGCCTCCTTGCCACCGGGGAGCTCCTCCTCGATGAACTTCAGGAAGGCGCGATAGGCGATCCCCTTCATGCGGAAGGGGCTCTCGCCGGGTGCGAAGGGCCAAGACGACATGACGGCTCGGAGTGAATGGGGCCGGCGAAGCCGACCCGTCCGCAGGATATCACGAGGAGAGGCACCTAAAGATGGGCGCCCACCCCGCCGATTCTCGGGGTGAGACATGCCCGCCGCCGCCTCCACGATGCCGCCCAAGGTCGAGCCCGCCGTCAGCGGACGCTGGATCCGCCCGCCCGGATCCGTCGACGATCTGCGCACCAAGGTGCTCCGCGCCCTGCGGGAGGGAGGCGAGCGGCCCACCGATCTGGCCGGCATCCGGCTGGTCGGCGAGGATCTCGAGGGCTGCGACCTGAGCGGCTGCGACCTGACCGGCGCCGACCTCAGCAAGGCCAACCTCCGGGGCGCGAAGCTCATCGGCGCCGACCTGAGCGCGGCGACGCTGCACCAGACGGTGCTCGACGAGGCGGAGCTCGCCGGGGCCACCCTGCTCGGCGCGAGCCTCGAGGGCGCGCACGCCGAGCGGGCCGGGTTCGGCAAGGCGGATCTGCGGCGCACCTCGTTCTTCGGCGCCCAGCTCGACGGCGCGTCCTTCGTCGAGGCGCGCCTGCGCCACACCGACTTCCGGACGGCGAGCGCCCGGGGCGCGCGCTTCACCGACTGCGACCTGACCCGCGCCGACTTCTCGCAGGCCGACCTCTCCGGGGCCGAGCTGTCGAGCGCCGACGTGGACCGGGCTCGCTTCGTCGAGACCGATCTCCGGCGCGCGCGGCTGCGCTCGCTCGCCCGGTTCGAGCGCGCCTCGTTCCTGCGCGCCGACGTCCGCGACGTGGACTTCAGCGGCGCCTACATGCTGCGCCGTCACGTGCTCGACGAGAACTTCCTCGACGAGTTCAAGAACCGCAGCCGGATGTACCGCCTGGTCTACTGGGTGTGGTGGGCGAGCAGCGACTGCGGCCGCAGCCTCACGCGCTGGACGGCCTGGACGGTGCTGATCGCGCTCGGGTTCGGCTTCGTCTTCACCAGCGTGGCGATGGACTTCGGCGCGCACGAGACCTGGCTCTCGCCCTTCTATTACAGCGTCGTGACCCTCACGACGCTCGGCTACGGCGACGTCCTGCCCGCCAGCGAGGCGGCGCAGTGGCTCGCGATGACCGAGGTGACGATCGGCTACCTGATGCTCGGCGGCCTGATCAGCATCTTCAGCAACAAGCTCGCGCGGCGAGGAGAGTGATGCTCGGCTGGTTCAAGCGGAAGAAGAAGGAAGACCCGAAGGCGCAGCTCGCGGCGTCGCTCGGCGACTTCACCCTGCCCAACTTCCCCGCGGTGGCCAACCGGGTGCTCGGGCTGCTCCGCGACCCCGACGTGCCGCTCGACGCCGCCGGGGACGCGCTCGCCGAGGATCCCGGGCTGAGCGCGAAGGTGCTCGGCATCGCCAACAGCTCGGCGTTCGCGCTCCGCCACCCGGTGCGCAGCGTGAGCCACGCGACGAGCCTGCTCGGCCGGAGCACGGTCGAGAGCCTGCTGCTCGGAGTGGTCGTGCAGTCCTCGCTCCCGCGACCGGAGATCACCGGCTTCGATCAGCGCCGCTTCTGGCGCACCGCCGCCCGCCGCGCCGCCGCCGCCCGCGCGCTCGCCGACGTGCTGCACCCGCGGACCAAGAGCGAGAGCTTCACCGCGTCGCTGCTCGAAGACATGGCGGTGCCGCTCATCGGCGCGGCCAAGGGCGGCGACTACGGCGTGGTGCTCGAGCAGTGGCACCACGACGGCGGAGACCTCGCCGCCCTCGAGCGCGACGCCCTCGGCTTCGATCACGCGGTGGTCGCCGGCTGGGTCGCGCAGAGCTGGAAGCTCCCCGAGAACCTCGCCGACGCCATCGGCAGCCACCACGACGAAGAGGCGCTCGAGTACGACGGCCCGCCCCCGGCGGTGGCCCTCGTGGCCCCGCTCGGCGAGGGGAGCGACGAGCAGGGCTTCGACGAGGTCGTGCAGGTCACGCACGCGCGCTTCGGCGTCGCCACCGACGCGGTCGCGCACCTCCTGAAGGAGGCCTTCGTCGCCGCCGACGAGATCGCCGCCCGCATGAGCTGAGCTTCTTGGAGGGTTTGGTGCAAACCCTCCCCCCATTGGGCGAAGCGCCAATGGGGCCCCCCTCCCGCTGCTTCTTGCTGGAGGGTTTGGTGCAAACCCTCCCCCCATTGGGCGAAGCGCCAATGGGGCCCCCCTCCCGACTCCGCCGGCGCGTCGCGCTTCGCGCTCGCGCCG
>JAYZQJ010000147.1:0-41427 GCA_036149055.1 Myxococcota bacterium
CGGGCTCGGGCTCGGGCTCGGGCTCGGGCTCGGGCTCGGGCTCGGGCTCGGGCTCGGGCTCGGGCTCGGGCTCGGGCTCGGGCTCGGACTCGGACTCGGGCTCGGACTCGGGCTCGGGCTCGGGCTCGGAGTCGGAGTCGGAGTCGGAGTCGGAGTCGGGCTCGAATCCAGCCGGGCCCGTCTTCTCGAGGCGTCTCGGGTGACAAGTAATTTCACGCAAAGACGCAAAGACGCAAAGGGCCGCGGGATGGCGGGTGGCCGGTTGTGGCCGGGCGGTCGGTGGCTCGGCGTGGGTCGGATGGACGCATGGATGTCTCGCTCAGAGGCTGAGAGTTTTCTGTGTCTCTGCGCCTCTGCGTCTCTGCGAGAGATAAATTGCAGTCCGGTACCCGGCGACCAGCCCCCATCCCGCCGCCGCCCAACCCCCTTTGCGGCTTGGCGGCTTTGCGAGAGTAATTGCCCTCTTCGATGTCTCTGCGAGCGATGAAGTTGCAGTCCGGTACCCGGCGGCGAGGCCCCATCCCGCCGCCACCCAGCCCTTTGCGGCTTTGCGTCTTTGCGAGAGTAATTGCCTCCCGAAGCTGCCTCAATCGAGGCGGGAGAGGACGCTGGCGAGGGCTTCGGGCCAGGGGAGGAGGGGGCCTACGGCGGCTTCGGTCTTCGAGATGTCGAGCACGCTGTAGGGCGGGCGCTTCGCGGGGCGGGGGAACTCCTCGCTGGTGCACGGGTCGACGACGCAGGTGGGGTCGGCGTGCTGCGCGATCGCCTTCGCGAAGTCGTACCAGGTGCACTCGCCGCCGTCGGTGCCGTGGAAGGTGCCGCGGTGGCCGCCCTCGAGGAGGGCGAGCGAGGTGCGGGCGAGGTGCTCGGCGCTCGTCGGCCGGCCGCGCTGGTCGTTCACGACCTTCAGGCGGTCGCGCTCCTTCGCGTACTTCGCGATGGTCTTCACGAAGTTCTGTCCCCACGGCGCGTAGAGCCAGCTCGTGCGGATGATCAGGTGTGGGCCGTCGGAGCGCTCGACGTGCGCCTCGCCGACCCGCTTGCTCCGCCCGTAGGCGTTGATCGGGTCGGTCGGGTGGTCGACCGGGTAGGGCGCGGTGCCCTGACCGTCGAACACGTAGTCGGTCGAGTAGTGGACCAGGGGCGCGCCGACCTCGTCGCAGCGGGCGACGAGCAGCCCGACGCCCTCGCCGTTGACCTTCGTCGCCAGCGCCTCGTGCTCCTCGGCGCCGTCGACGTTGGTGTAGGCGGAGCAGTTGATCACCGCGCGGGTCTCGCCGTCGACGAAGCGCGCGATCGACGCCGCGTCGGTGATGTCGAGCTCGGGCTCGGTCGCGGGGCGGGCCGGGATCTTGCGCTCCTCGAGGAGCCGCATCCAGGCCGTGCCGAGCATGCCGTCGGCGCCGAAGACCACGATGGGGTGGGTCACGCGCCCTCCCATCGGGGCAGGCGATCTTCGGGGATGTCCTTCAGGCGCTGGGCCGCGCGGTCCTTGTCGGAGAGCTTCGGCGCGTCGATCGGCCAGTCGATGCCGAGGTCCGGGTCGTCCCAGAGCACGCTGAGCTCGTGCTCGGGCGCGTAGATCGCCGTGCACTTGTAGACGAAGGTCGCCGGCGCGTCGCCGAGGACGCAGAAGCCGTGCGCGAAGCCGGGCGGGATCCAGAGCTGGTTCTTGCGCTCGGCGTCGAGCACCTCGCTCACGTGCCGGCCGAAGGTCGGCGAGCCGACGCGCACGTCCACCGCGACGTCGAGCACGCGACCCTCCACCACCGAGACCAGCTTGCCCTGGCCGTTCGGGTGCTGGAGGTGCAGGCCCCGCAGGATCCCGGGCGCCGAGCGGGACATGTTGTCCTGCACGAACGGCCCGGTGACGCCGCGGTCCGCGTAGCGCTCCGCCTGGAACGTCTCGACGAAGAAGCCTCGCGCGTCGCCGAAGACCTTCGGCTGGATGCGCAGGACGCCCGGGAGATCGCTCTCGAAGACCTCCATGTCAGCGGCTCTCACCCTTCGCGAGGTCCGCGAGGTACTGCCCGTAGGCCGTCTTCATCAGCGGCTCGGCCAGGCCCATGAGCTGCTTCTCGTCGATCCAGCGCTTGCGGAACGCGACCTCCTCCGGGCAGGCGACCTGCAGGCCCTGGCGGGTCTCGATCGTCTGGATGAAGTTCGCGGCCTGGAGCAGCGCCTCGGGGGTGCCGGTGTCGAGCCAGGCGACGCCGCGGCCGAGCTTCTCGAGCCGGAGGTCGCCGGTCTCGAGGTACTTGCGGTTGAGGTCGGTGATCTCGAGCTCCCCGCGGGGCGAGGGCTTCAGCGCCTTGGCGTACTCGACCACCCTGGCGTCGTAGAAGTAGAGGCCGGCCACCGCGTAGTGGCTGCGCGGCTTCTCCGGCTTCTCCTCGAGGCCGATCACGGTGCCCGACTCGTCGAACTCGGCGACGCCGTAGGCGCTCGGGTTCTTCACCCAGTAGCCGAAGACGGTCGCGCCGCTCTCGTGCTTGGCGACGTCCTCCATCAGGCCCTGCATGCCGTGGCCGTAGAAGAGGTTGTCACCCAGGACCAGCGCGCAGGGATCGCCGGCGATGAACTCCTCGCCGATGAGGAAGGCCTGCGCGAGCCCGTCGGGGCTGGGCTGCACGGCGTATTCGATCTTCATGCCCCACTGCGACCCGTCGCCGAGCAGGTTCGCGAACGCGTCGCGGTCCTGTGGGGTCGTGATGACCAGGACCTCGCGGATGTTCGCGAGCATCAGCGTGGTCAGCGGGTAGTAGATCATCGGCTTGTCGTAGACCGGCATCAGCTGCTTGCTGACGCTCTTGGTCAGCGGGTGCAGCCGGGTGCCGGAGCCGCCCGCCAGGATGATTCCCTTTTGCACGCCCATCAGCTCGCCTCCCGATCGCCGTAGTTGGCTTCGATCCAGTCCTTGTAGGCCCCGCTCCGTACGTCGCGAACCCACTCCTCGTTCTGCAGGTACCAGCGGACCGTCTTGCGCATGCCCGTCTCGAAGGTCTCCGCCGGGGTCCAGCCGAGGTCCTTCTCGATCTTCGAGGCGTCGATCGCGTAGCGCATGTCGTGGCCCGGGCGGTCCTTCACGAACTCCTTGAGCCCGAGCAGCTCCGCCGGGTCGGCGCCGGTCTCCTCCGCCACCAGCTGGCAGATGCGGTCGACCACGTCGATGTTCATCACCTCGTTGTGGCCGCCGATGTTGTAGGTCTCGCCGGTGGCCCCCTCCTGGATGACCTTCCAGATGGCCTCGCAGTGGTCGGTCACGTAGAGCCAGTCGCGGACGTTCTCGCCGGTCCCGTAGATGGGCAGCTTCTTCCGCTCCACCGCGTTCAGGATCATCAGCGGGATGAGCTTCTCGGGGAACTGCAGCGGCCCGTAGTTGTTGCTGCAGTTGGTGAGCTTGAACGGCAGCCCGTAGGTGCGGCCCCAGGCGCGGACGAGGTGGTCGCTCGCCGCCTTGCTGGCCGAGTAGGGGCTCGACGGGTCGTAGCGCGTCTCCTCGGTGAACATCCCGGTCGCGCCGAGCGAGCCGTAGACCTCGTCGGTGCTCACGTGGTGGAAGAGCTTGCCGTCGGTCTTGCCGCCCCAGTGGCGGCGACACGCCTCGAGCAGGGTGAAGGTGCCCTCGACGTTGGTCCGGACGAACTCCCCCGGGCCGAGGATGCTGCGGTCGACGTGGCTCTCGGCCGCGAAGTGCACGACCAGGTCGGGCGCGTGGGCCTCGAAGAGGCGATCCACCGCCTCCGCGTCGGCGATGTCGACCCGCTCCAGGACGTAGTTGTCGCCCTCCTCGAGCGCGGCGAGGCTCTTGGGGTTCGCCGCATACGTGAGCTTGTCCACGTTCACGAAGCGGTGCTCCGGGTGACGGGGCACGAGGAGGTTGAGGAAGTTCGCGCCGATGAAGCCGGCGCCGCCGGTGACCACGATGTTCATGTGCTTGCGCCCTTAGGCTCCCGCGCCGAGGCCGAAAGTCGCGGCGGAGGCGCGAATCGATGGGAGGTGCGGTGAGGAGGTGCGGTGGGGGGTTGGGATCGGTTGCGGGGTGCTATAGCAGCCAGGGCGGGTTGGTACAGCCGTGCCCCACCCCACGCCGAGCTCCGGCCGGAACCATGCCCGTAGGCGAGCCGAACATCATCGCGTACCTGGCCCTCTTCCTGTGGGCCCCGGTCACCGCCGTGCTCTTCTGGCGCTTCAAGGCGCCGATGGCGACCATGCTGAGCCTGCTCGGGGGCGCGATGTTCCTCCCCGAGCAGACCGCGATCGACCCGCCGCTCCTGCCGCCGATCGACAAGGAGTCCGCGGCCGCCTTCTACTGCCTCATCGGCTGCCTGCTGAAGGACCGACGCCGCCTCGCCGAGGCCCGGCCGCTCCGGGGCATCGAGTGGCTCTTCGTCGTCGTCCTGGTCGGCAACGTCGGCACCGCCCTGACCAACCCGGATCCGATCATCACCGGCCCGGTCGTGCGCGAGGGCCTCGTGCTCTACGACGCGCTCGCGCTGAGCATCAAGGACACCCTCTCGCTCTACCTGCCCTTCTTCCTCGCCCGCGCGATGCTGCGGACGTCGAAGGATCTGCGGGACTTCATGCGGGTGCTGGTGACCGGTGGCCTGATCTACAGCTTCCTGGCGCTCATCGAGATCCGCCTGAGCCCGCAGCTCCACAACTGGATCTACGGGTTCCACCAGATGGACTTCAGCATGACCATGCGGTTCGGTGGCTACCGGCCGATGATCTTCATGCTGACCGGCCTGGCCACCGCGATGTTCATCCTCGGCACCGCGATCGCCGCCGCCGTCCGCTGGCGCGCCGGGATGAGCAAGCCGTGGGCGATGCTCTGGCTCTCCTTCATTCTCCTGCTCTGCAAGAGCACCGGCGCGATCATCTACGCGGTCTTCGTGATCCCGCTCGCCGCCTACGTGAAGAAGCCGCGCATGTGGCTGCCCCTCGGCCTCGCGGTGATGGTCATCTCCTTCCCGCTGCTCCGCGGCACCGACATCTTCCCCACCGACACCCTGGTCGAGTGGGCCCACAACATCTCCGAGGAGCGGGCGCTCTCGCTCTGGTTCCGCTTCGACCAGGAGGACCAGCTCCTCGAGCGGGCCCGCGAGCGCATGATCTTCGGCTGGGGCCTCTACAGCCGGAACCGCGTCTTCGACCCCGAGACCGGCGAGGACCTCTCGATCACCGACGGCGACTGGATGATTCAGTTCGGGACCCGCGGGGTGGTCGGGTTCGTCGCCCTCTACGGCATGCTGGTGTTCGCGATCTTCGTCGCCCAGCGGCGCCTGAAACGCATCCCGGACCGCCGGGAGCGCCTGCTCCTGAGCGGGCTGGCCCTGATCAGCGCGCTCATCACCGTGGACCTGCTCCCGAACGGCCTGTTCAACTACCTGCCGTTCTTCTTCGCCGGGGCCCTGGTGGGGCTGGCGGAGGGCATCTCCAAGCGCGCCGATCGCGAGCGACGGCGCCTCCGACGGCAGCGGGCGGCGAAGGGCCGGGAGAAGCGCACCTCTCTCCAGATGCGGGCCGTCCGTTGAGGACGTTCACCTTGAACGCGCCCCCACGGCAGCTATCTGTCCCGTCAACGGATCCGCGAAGGATGAGCGCACTCAGCCCCAGCACCGAGCCTTCCGTCGCGGCGCACGCCGAGCCGCCGCCGATCGATCGCCGCTACCTGCTGCTGACGTTCATCCCCTGCTACGTGGACGACGACGGCGCGCTCTGGCTCGAGCAGCTCTGGCACCGCGACTTCATGCAGCACCTGCGGTACCTCCCGCGGCTGACGCTGGCCGCGCCCCGGCTCCACGTGAGCGAGGGGCCGGAGGACCTGATGCGGGTCGAGCCGCCCGAGGGCGTCGAGATCGAGCTCTGGCCGCTCCCGCACGTGCAGACCACGCTCTCGGCGGCCGCCCGGCTCCCCCTGACCGCCGCCCGCCTCTGGAGGGCGATCGGCGAGCACGACATCCTCCACTCCGGCGTCGCCGGCTGGCCGATCCCGATCGGCTGGGTGGGCAACGCGGTGGCGATGCTGCGCAAGCGGCCGATCGTGCTGATGGTCGAGTCGGCCCCCTGGCGCCCGAGCACCGGGGAGGAGGGCGTGAAGGACCACCTCCGGGCGGCGATCACCGAGGCGCTGGCGCGCTTCTTCGTGCGGCGCGCGGACGTCGTCTTCTTCACCCAGCCGAGCTACGAGCGCACCCTGGCCCGGGACGGACAGCCCGGCGCGCACGTCACCCCGGCCACCTGGATCGACGAGAGCGACATCCTCCCGCGCGAGGTCGCCGAGCAGCGCTGGCGCGACAAGGGCGACCGGGTCCGCCTGCTCTTCGCGGGCCGCCTGGTCGCGGCGAAGGGCGTCGATCTGCTGCTCGGCGCGATGCGGGATCTGCACGACCGCGGGGTGCGGGTCGACGTCGACGTCATCGGGGACGGGCCCCGGCGCGAGCGCTGCGAGGCGGTGGCCGCGCAGGTCCCCGGCCTCCGCATGCTCGACCCGGTGCCCTACGGCGCGCCGTTCTTCGAGCTGCTCGAGGGCTACCACGGCGTGCTCGTGCCGAGCCTCGGCGACGAGCAGCCGCGCATCGTCTTCGACGCCTACGCGCGCGCCGTGCCGGTGCTCGCGTCCGACACCGACGGCCTGCGTCCCCACGTGCGCGAGGGCGAGACCGGCTGGCTCTTCGCGCGGGGGGATCGGGCGGCCCTCGCCGCGGTCCTCGAGCGGGCGGCGAGCGGCGCGGCCGAGCTGCGGCGCATGGGCCTGCGCGCCCTCGGCGAGGCCCAGGGCTTCACCCACCGCGGCATGCACCTGTCGCGCTGGCGCATCCTCCACCAGCGCTTCGGCTGACGGAAAAGAGACGGCCGACCCGCGGAGCGCGGATCGGCCGTCCTCGCGAGCTCGGTCGCCTCAGACGCCGCCGTCGGGCGCTCCGCCACCGTCGGCGGGCGGCGCGGCCATCGGCACGCAGGAGCCCTCGCCGTCGCACTCCTCACCGTCGAAGCAGTCGCTCGCGGTGTTGCAGTCGCGGAAGCAGATCGCGAGGTCGTCGCGCAGCGTGAAGCAGCGCGAGCCGCTCGGGCAGCCGCCGGTGGTGATGTAGCTGCTCGTGTCGGGCGGGCAGACGTAGACGCAGGTGCCCATGCTCGGCATCGCCTCGTCCGGGATGCAGACCGGCTGCGAGTCGCCGCCGGAGGCCATGCAGCTGCCGGCGCCGGGCGGGTCCATGCCGTCGGGGGTGCAGGTGCCGTCGAGCTGATCGGCGTTCTGGGTCGAGCCGTAGAGGCCGCCGTTGCAGCCCACGGTGCTGGTCGCGGTCTCGGGCGACGCGGCGCACGAGTCGTCGGGCGTGGTGCCCGAGTCGCGCGGGCCGCCGGTGCCCGAGTCGGTCTCCATCATCATGGTGCCCGAGTCGGGCGTGGGCGTGGTGCCCGAGTCTTCGGGGGTGGTCTCACCACCGTCGCAGCCGAGCGCGGTGATGAGGGCGCAGGCGCAGAGCGCGCCGAGAGTTCGAGACATCGTTTCCTCCTGAATGCGGCGCGGACCCTGAAGGCGAGTCACCGGGACGTCAAGCCGCCGTCACCGCTCCGCCCCGTCGAGGCGCTTGGGCTGTCGGAGCACGTAGACCCGCTCGACCGCGGCCGGGAGCCAGGCGTCGACCTCGAGGATCGCGACCGGCTCGTGGTCGTTCAGGGGGGAGAGGGCGACGGCGTAGGGCGCCTTCGGGTGGGCGACGAACTGCCGGTTGGGGTCGCGGTTGTCGACCTCGAAGCCGCCCCGGATCTGGGCGCGCGGCACGCCGCGCTCCTCGAGGAGGGCGACGCCCTCCCAGCGCGCGCGCTGCCAGGCCAGGTAGTCGTGGGTCGCGGCGGTGGCGTAGCCGAGCGCGAGGGCGAGGCCGGCCAGGGCGACCCATCGGCCGCGGCCCCGTGCCTCTCGCGGCAGCGCGGCGGCCCACACGAGCGCGATCGCGAACGGGAGCTGGAGCAGCAGGTAGCGGTCGAAGAACGCGCCGTAGACGATCGAGGTGGGGCCGAACGCGATCACGCCCGACAGCAGCAGGAACAGCCACGCCCACGCCGGGACCTCGCCGGTGCGCGGCACCTGGCTCCGCAGCCCTCGCCAGATCTGCTCCGGCAGCGCCTTCAGCGCCTTGCGGTCGGTGCGCAGCCCCGCCCGGCGCGCGCCGGAGAGCAGCGCGAGCACGAAGAAGCCGGCGCCGAGGCCGGCGAGGGTGGTGAGGATGATCCAGAGCTTGGGGGACGCCGGGCCCACCGCCCCCGGCGCGGTGCGCGGGCCCATGCCGAGGTCGATCCAGACGTTCTCGGTGAGCGGCAGCCCGAGGTCGTTGCCGGCGAGCAGGGCCGCGATCGACGCGCCGAGCACGGGCAGATAGCGGGCGAGGCGCTCCCGCTTCAGCGCGTCGAACACGGTCAGCGAGAGGGGGAGGGTGAAGAGGCCGAGGTAGACGAGCGAGATCAGCGAGCGCTGCACCGGGGCCCGGAGCCCGTGGCCGCGCGCGAGGTCGCCGAGCGCCTCCATCAGCTCCCCGGTGCGGAACGCGTAGAGCGAGGGCAGCCCGAGCGTGGCGTCGAGGACCTTCTGGTAGACGACGAGGCCGCCGATGACGATCGCCGCCGGGACCAGCGCGCCGGTGATCCAGCGCGGCGATCGCGGCCCGTTGCGCAGCAGCGAGACCACCGTCCACGCCATCGGCAGCGCGATCCCGAGCTGCCGGTTCAAGGTGGCCCAGAGCGTCAGCAGCGTCGCCACCGCGAGCCACCCGCGGCTGTCCTTCGACTCCGCGCGCAGCCAGGCCGCCGCCGCCGCGACGATCACCGCGGTGAACGGCACGTCGGTCATGAACGAGAAGGCGAGCCCGAAGTAGAGCGGGTTGACGAGCAGCAGGGCGGCCCCGACCCCGGCGGTGAACGGCGGCGCCTTCAGCTGGCGCAGCAGCCCGTACATCGCGAGCACCCCGAGCCAGCCCATGACCAGCGTCGAGAGCCGCAGCGCCTCGTGCGAGAAGCCGGCGGGCGCCGCGAAGAGCCACCCCCAGAGCACGTGCGTGATCAGCGGCATGCTCTGCCAGTCGGTGAACCGCAGCGCGCCGTCCTCGACGAGCGCGCGGACCGCCGGCGCGTAGCCCCAGTCGTCGTTCAGCGGGAAGTCGCCGCGGAAGTCGACGATCAGCACTGCCGCCCACCACGCGGCCGTCAGCGCGCCCAGCGCGGGGGCCTCCGCCGAGAGGCGCCGCGTGGTCGGCGCGCGGGGCGAGGGCGTCTCGGTCGCGTCGGCCATCGGCCCGCGGTCCATCTCACGCCCGCGCCGCCGCGGCAACCCGAGGCCGCTCGCATCTTTCGCATTGCTACCTCCCCCCGCGGGACGTAGGTCATGCGCCGCAACCCGATGACGGCCGACACGGAAGAGGCGCCCTCGCTCAAGAAGCGCGCGGTGACCGGCACGCTCCTGAGCGTTGCCAACGTCGCGGGCATGCAGATCATCCGGCTCGCCGGCAACCTGATCACCACCCGCCTGCTGTTCCCGGAGGCCTACGGTCTCATGGCGATGGTCCTGGTGCTCAACCAGGGCCTCCAGATGATCAGCGACGTCGGCATCCTGCCGTCGATCATCCAGCACGAGCGCGGCGACGAGCGCCGCTTCCTCGACACCGCCTGGACGCTCTCGGTGATCCGCGGCGCGGTCCTGTCGCTGCTCGCGCTCTCGATCGCCTGGCCGTACGCCGAGTTCTACGGGGAGCCGCAGCTCTTCCCGCTGGTGATCCTCGCGAGCACGCAGGGCTTCATCAGCGGCCTCGACTCCACCAAGCTCGCGACGCTGAACCGCCGGATCGAGGTCGGCCGGCTCGTGCTGGTCAACATCGGCGGCCAGGTCGTGGTGCTGATCGTGATGGTCGCCTGGGCGTATCTGAGCCCGAGCGTCTGGGCGCTCGCGGTCGGCGCGGTCTCCGGCGACCTGGCCCGCATGATCCTCAGCCACGTCGCGCTGCCGGGGAAGAACAACCGCTTCGCCTGGGATCCCGAGGCGGCCAAGGCGGTCTTCGACTTCGGCAAGTGGATCTTCCTGTCGACCCTGGTGACCTACCTCGGGCTGCGCTTCGACATCATGGCCCTCGGCAAGCTCGAGGAGATGGACGTCATCGGCATCTACAACATCGGCCAGAGCCTCGCGGGCCTGCCGGTGCTGGTGACGGGCCAGATCGTGATCTGGGTGCTCTTACCCGCGCTCAGCGAGTCCTTCCGCGACGACCAGGACCGCTTCGGCGAGAACGTGCGCCGCGCGCGCCGGGTGCTCAACGCCGCCGGCGTCCTCATGGTCACCGCCACCGCGATCGGCGCCCCCGCGTTCTTCTACCTGCTCTACGACCCCCGCTGGCACGACGCCGGCTGGATGGTCCAGCTGCTGATGGTGCCGACCTGGTTCTACTTCATGCAGGAGACCTCCATCCGCGTGCAGCTCGCGATGGGCGACTCCCGGCATCAGATGCTCTCCAACGTGGCCAAGCTCGTCGGCACCGTGCCCGGCGCGCTCCTCGGCTTCTGGATCGCCGACGTGCCCGGCCTGATCATCGGCCTCTCGCTCGGCTCCTTCATGGGCTACGGCACCGTCTGCTGGGGCCTCAAGCAGAAGGGCATCCCGATCTTCGTGTCGGACCTCAAGTGGACGGTCCTCGGCCTCGTGATCGGCCTCATCGGCGGCGTCACCCCCTGGATCGTCGGCCCCCTGCTCGAAGTCGATCCCCAGCTCGCCAGCCTCGCCATCGGCCCCCTCGTGCTCCTCCCCTACGCCATCTACGCCGGCCGCCTCACGCTCGGCGCCATCCGCTCTCGCCCCCGCTCCTGACTCTGCAGGTCGGGCGGTGCTCGGCGGCGAGGCGAAAGATGGGAGAGGGGAGGTGGGAGGCGAGGAGGAATACGGGCGGCTGGGTGCCACGCCGTCGGTGCAGTCGCCGCCGCGTCGGCTGATGCGGGCCGTGGGCCATGTCGACCTGCTGGTCGACATCCTCTCCTCGCCTCCCGTCTCCCCTCTCCCTGGGTGCTGGGAGGCAGACGAGGTCCGAACCCAGAGGGAGGGAGGTCAGCGGCCGAGGGCGGCGCGCACGCGGTCGCGGACGGAGCGGACGCGGCGCCTCGCTTCGCGGACGCCGTGGCGGGCGCGCTCGGCGGGCATGAGCACGTACTTCTTGAAGCGCTCCTCGGGGCGGGCGCGGAAGATGGTGCTGTGGTTCTTGCCGCTGTATCCGGCGGGCGCCTCGCGCGTGTAGTAGTAGGTCGCGAAGGACTGGCGCACGACGTCGGGGGGGCAGGTGACCGGCTCGACCCCGTGGTAGCTGGTCTCGCTCGTCTCGAAGATGACGCAGCGGTTCATCACCGGCTCGAAGGCGTGGTGGCGGACCTTCACCTTCTCGTCCCAGAGCTCGACCGCGCCGCCCCAGCGACGCTCCCAGGCAGGGTTGAGGTAGAGGAGGAGGTTGAGGCGCCGGTGGATCTTCTTCTCCGGGAGGAAGTTGAAGTCCACGTGCACGTCGAGGCGGCCGCGGGGCCCGGTGATGTGGATGCCGCCGCCGGCGAGGGTCGCGTCGGCGAGCAGCTTCGGCACGCCGGTGATGCGCTCGAGCGCCTCGAGGAACTCCGGCGAGGCCAGCATCGCGTTCAGCTGCGCGACCGGCTCCGGGAAGCGCTCGGCGTCCGTGATCTGGATCTTCCGGTACTCGTTCACCGCCTCGAACTGGCGGCCGAGGGCGTTGGCCTCGTCGAAGGACGGGTAGCTGGCGGCGACCGCGCGGGCGAAGTCTTCGTCCAGGAAGCCGTCGATCTTCACGTGCGGGAAGGGCTTCGCGGTCTGGAATTCCCGGGCGAGCCGGTCCACGTCCAGGGATTGCATCATGGCGATGGTGCCTACCATGAAGTGAGGCTACGGGCCCGTCGACGCCGTCTTCCCTGCATTGCGGAGTCGGCACCGATCAGGTACGAGCGCCGTGGCCAAATGGCACACCGAAGGAGGCGCCGTGGCGATCCAGATCGTTCCGCACACCGAGGAGAAGAAGCCGCTCGTGGAGGCGTTCAACGCCAAGATGCACGGCGGGGGCTCGCCCTACGGCTTCTACGTGGAGCCCACGCCGCGCTGGATCCCGAAGCGCGAGGGTCAGAAGGTCTGGCGTGAGCTCTACCTCGCGGTGAAGCAGGGCAAGGACGGCGACGAGGAGGTCGTCGGCGGCTACGCGCTCAAGCCCCAGGTCTGGCTCGTGAACGGCGAGGAGCACGTCGTCGCGGACTGGCAGGGGCCCTTCAGCCTCGGCGCGATCGACAACAAATACGCGGCGATGGGCCTGCGCATGGTGCGCGACATGCTCAAGAAGCAGCCGCTCATCTACAGCTGGGGCCACGGCGGCGAGGACGAGCCGATCGTGCAGATGCTCCGGAAAATGGGGTGGCTCCTGCACGAGACGCCCTTCCTGTTCCGCATCTGCAAGCCCAAGAACTTCCTGACCAAGAACGCCTACCTCCGCGACGACGAGAAGAAGGCGCTCGCCCAGGACTTCCTGGCCTACTCGGGCCTCGGCTTCCTCGGCCTGCACACGCTGCACGCCGCGCTCCGGGTCCGCTCGCTCAAGCTGCGCTTCGAGGCCCAGGCCGAGGTGGTGCCGCAGCTCGGCCCGTGGGCCGACGATCTCTGGGAGCGGGTGCGCGGGGAGTACGCGGCGATCGCGGTGCGCGACGCCGACACCATGAACGCCCTCGCGTCCCCCGAGCACGACCACGACGAGTGGCCCGAGCCGATCCGCCTGCGGATCCGCAAGGACGGGCGCGACATCGGCTGGGCCATCGTGCTCGAGCGGCAGCAGAAGGGGAACGCCCGCTTCGGCGACATGCGCATGGGGATGGTGGCAGATTACCTCGCCCACCCCGACGACGCGGCCGAGGTGGTGCACGCTGCGTTTGCTCACCTGCGTGACCTCGGGGTCGACATGGTCATGGCGAACCAGTCGCACCCGAAGTGGGTCGCCGGGTTCGAGGACGCGGGCTTCCTCAAGGTCGACAAGCGGCGCATCTTCTGTGCGTCGCCCGACCTCGAGAAGGTGCTGAAACCATGGACGGAGACGCGGGAGGGGCTCTTCTTGACCAACATGGACGGCCACGGCCCGATGGGCATCTGAGCGGGCCGCGGATCGTCCGAAGGGGTCCTGGATCACGGAGGGGAGCTGAACCCAGGGTTGCAAGCGTGGAACGTTGCGAGGCGACGATTCCCGTTTAGATTCAACCCCCCGGGGACGCAGCCGCGTGACCGGACGTAGGAAGGACCCAGGGAGTCGATACGATGGAGACCGCATCCGAGCTGGCCGTGCGCCTCACCAAGCTGTCGCGCGAGCAATTCTGGAACGTCTACACGGAGTTCGACTGGCCGGAGGAGCTGTCGGCCGACCGCTACTGCATGAAGCCGGAGCTGATCTCGATCTACGGGACCGAGCTCTGGGAGCAGCTGGACGAGACGCAGCGCAAGCGCCTCAGCCTCTACGAGATCGGGAACTTCTTCAGCCTGACCCTGCAGGGCGAGCGCCCGCTCGTCGCCGGGCTGAGCGACCGTCTCTACTCGAAGAAGGTGACGGAGGAGGCCACCGAGTACCTCCACCACTTCATCGACGAAGAGAACAAGCACATGATCATGTTCGGGATCTTCCTCCAGAAGTATCTGGGGAAGGTGTACCCGGAGAAGAAGATCGCGCTCGACCGCGAGTACGCGAAGGGCGAAGAGGAGCTCGCCTTCTTCTGCAAGGTCATGGTCGTCGAAGAGCTGGGCGACTACTACAACGTCAAGATGATGCTCGATGACGAGATCGAGCCGATCGTCAAGCAGGTGAACTGGGTCCATCACCGCGACGAGTCGCGGCACCTCGGCTTCGGCCGCCGTCACCTCACGGAGCTCGCCGAGCACTGGCTGCCGCAGTGGGACGATGCGACCAAGGAGCGCTTCAGCGCCTGGCTGACCGCCTACACGAAGTCGAGCTGGAGCGACTTCTACAACCCCAAGATGTACGACGACGCGGGCCTGCGCGACGTCACCGGCATGTCCGGCTACCAGATCCGCAAGATGGCCCTCGCGCACCCGGCCACCGCCGAGCACCGCGCCAAGGCGAGCAAGAAGCTGCTCAACATCTTCGTCCGCCTCGGGCTGCTGCAGGACCGTCCGGAGATGTGAACACGGCGCTTGGAACGTGTGCCCCCGCTCCTAGCTCAGGGAGGACGATGATGACCGAGGAGAACGCACACGTTCGGAAGCTTCAGGAGCGCGAGGAGAAGCGTCGCCAAGACGCGCCCTCCCGCGACGGCGAGCAAGGCTCCGACTGGTCCGGACAGCCGGCCGAGGACGCGGAGCGCCGGCGTGGGACGGGGCGTGGGCTCGACGAGCCCGAGAAGGACGCGCCGCCCGACGCCCTGGACTGAGCGGATCGAGCGCGTGCGTCTTCCTCATCGGGAGGCGCAGATGGACGTTGGTAGCTGGCAGACGACCCTCGTGTCTCGCGCGGGCGCGCGATCGGACGGAGGGGCCGACTGATGGAGCAGACCCGTGGCTTGCCCGTCCGGGAAAATGGTGCACCCTCGCGCATCCGAGGCGACATGGACGAGCAGAACATTCGAAGGCAGCTCCGTGACTGGGTTCTCGAGCACGCGAAGGCGCCGCCTCCTGGCGGAGAGCTGACCGACGCGACGCCGCTCCTCGAGACCGGCCTGATCTCTTCGCTCGACATCGTCGAGCTCGTGCTCTTCCTCGAGGAGCTGCGGGAGGAGGAGATCGATCCGGACGAGATCGAGCCCGAGGTCTTCACCAGCGTCGACACGCTCTGGGGAGCGTTCTTCGCCAACGCCGCGTAGAGTCCGGGCAGGGAGGGAGCGCATGGCGCGCACGTTGAGGGACGGATTCTTGGCGTCGGCCGAGCGCTTCGCCGACCGCGAGGCGCTCACCGTCGGCGAGGACCGGCTGACCTATCGCGAGCTGCTGACGCTCGCCCGCCGGGTGGCCGCGACGCTGGACGCGCACGCGCCGCCCCAGGAGGGCAAGCTCACCGCCGTCTTCGGCCACCGCCACCCGAGCACCTTCGGGGGCATCCTCGGCGCGCTCCTGCGCGGCCACGGCTACGTGCCGCTCAACCCGGCGTTCCCGATCGACCGCACCCGCGCGATGCTCCAGCGATCGCGCTGCGGGTGCGTCGTCGTCGATCCGACGGCGATCGATCAGATCGACGAGCTGCTCGAGGGCGCCGAGCGAGATCTCGTGGTGCTCGTCCCCGACGCCGATGACGTCTCGGCCCACGCGGCGAAGCACGAGCGGCACACCTTCCTCGGCGCGTCCGACCTCGCCCCGGCGGAGCGCTGCGAGCTCGGCGAGGCGAGCCCGGACGAGGTCGCCTACCTCCTCTTCACCAGCGGGAGCACCGGCCGCCCGAAGGGCGTGATGGTCGCGCATCGCAACGTGACCGCCTTCGTCGACTATATGGTCGAGCGCTACGCGATCTCCGAGGAGGATCGCTTCAGCAACACCTTCGACCTGACCTTCGACCTCAGCGTCTTCGACATGTTCTGCGCGTGGGAGCGGGGCGCGTGCCTCTGCGTGCCCACCGCCGCCCAGAAGATGTTCCCCGGCAAGTACGTCAAGAAGGAGGCGCTGACCGTGTGGTTCAGCGTGCCCTCGACCGGCGTGCTGATGAGCCGCCTCAAGATGCTCAAGCCGGGCAGCTACGAGAGCCTGCGCTGGGCGCTCTTCTGCGGCGAGGCGCTGCCGGCCGAGATCATCGAGCGCTTCGCCGAGGCGGCGCCGAACGCGGTCTGCGAGAACCTCTACGGGCCGACCGAGCTGACCATCGCCTGCACCTACTACCGGTGGGACGCGGCGCGGTCGCCGGCCGAGTGCCACCTGGGCGTGGTCCCGATCGGCGAGCCGTACCCCGGCATGGAGATCCGGGTGGCCGATGAGGACCTGAACGAGGTCCCGCGCGGCGAGCCGGGCGAGCTGCTGATGACCGGGCCGCAGATGACGCCCGGCTACTGGGAGGACCCCGAGAAGACGGCGAAGGCCTTCGTGGTCCCGCCGGGCGAGACGCGCACCTTCTACCGGACGGGCGACCGCGTGCGCTGGCCCGAGGGCGCGCCCGTCGTCTATCTCGGCCGGGTCGACAACCAGATCAAGATCCAGGGCTACCGGGTGGAGCTCGGGGAGATCGAGGCGGTGCTGCGCGACGTCAGCGGCGCCGAGGTCGGCATCGCGGTCGGCTGGCCGCAGACCGCGAGCGGCGCCGACGGGGTGGTCGGCTTCGTCAACGCGGCGGGCGGTGACGCGGCCGCGATCCTCGCCGCCGCGCGGGAGCGTCTCCCCGGCTACATGCAGCCGTCGGCGGTGCACCTCGTGGACACCTTCCCCCTCAACGCCAACGGCAAGGTCGATCGCAAGGCGCTGATCGAGCGCCTGAAAGGAGCCGAGGTCTGATGTCGCGCTTCCGCTGGGTCGTGAAGAAGGCGGCGCGCCAGGGCATGGCGCTCGGCAGCTGGGCGAGCGGCTCGCTGACCGCGCGCTCGGTGCTGCAGCGGCGTCCGCGGGTGCGCGCGCTCACCTATCACCGGATCGGCTACGAGTCCCAGGAGGCGTTCTGCGTGACGCCGGAGGACTTCGAGGCGCAGATCGGCTCGCTCGCCGAGCGCGGCGTGGCCGTGACCCTCGACCAGGTCGAGGCGTTCGTGGCCGGCCGTGAGGCGCTGCCCGACGGCGCCTGTCTGGTCACCATCGACGACGGCTGCGTCAGCACGATGACCGAGGCGCTGCCCATCCTGAAGCGCCACGGGGTCACCGCGGTGGCGTACGTGACCGCCAGCCTCGTCGGCTCCGACATCCGCGAGCTGCCCGAGCGCTACCTCGACTGGGACGAGCTCCGCGAGGTCGCGGACACCGGCGTGATCGAGATCGGCAGCCACGCTTACACCCACCGCTCGCTCGGCCTGATGCCGGCGGACGAGGCGCGGGACGAGGCGCAGCGCAGCAAGGACCTGCTCGAGGAGCACCTCCAGCGGGAGGTCCGCACCTTCGCGTACCCGTTCGGGACCCGCACCGACTTCGGCCCCGTCACCGAGCGGGCGCTCGCGGACGCGGGCTATCGCATCGCCTTCAACTCCATGCACGGCACGATCAAGTCCGGGATGGACCCGATCAGCCTCCCGCGCGTCAAAGTCGAAGGCGGCGAGGGCCTCTGGATGTTTCGATTGCTGAGTCGGGGGGCTATGGATCCCTGGAGAGCGGTGGATCAGACGTTGTGGAGACTTCAGCGCGAGCGTACCGAGATCTCCTGACCCTCCTGATGGTGGGCCTGCTGGCCGCCTGTGGAGGGGAGGAGCATCCGTCCCCGCGGCCTCCGACCGTCACGGTCTCCAATCCGCCCGAGCGGGGAGGCGGCGCCCTCGCCCAGAGCGCGCGCGCGTCCTGGGACTGGGGCGCGATCCCCGACGACTGCGTGGTGGAGCTGCCGAACCCGCCCCGCGTCCGTCGCACCGTGCACGTGCGGCAGCCCCAGCGGCGCCTCGAAGAGGCGGGCACGCGCTACCTCATCCACACCGACATCGACGGCCGGCTCGACGTGCTCGCCTCCGACGTCGAGCTGATCGTCGACGAGGGCGTGCGCATCGAGGAGCTGCTCATCCACCACGACCTCGAGCGGGTGCGGGTGGCCGGCGGCATCTTCGGCGCGATCGAGATCATGATCCCCGGTCGCTTCGCGCCGCCCCCGGTCACCTGGAACGAGGACTGGCTGGTGGAGGACGTCACCATCGACGGCGTCACCGTCGAGTCCGACGACACCGCCTTCGCGATCCGCGGCCGGCGCGTCGCCATCCTCAACAGCCGCGCCACCGCGCGCAACTACTCCATCTGGCTCGGGGACACGCACACGTTCCAGAGCCACGACCTGCTGGTCGCCGGCAACCGGTTCCGGAGCGCCGGGCCCGAGTCGACGGTGCGTCTGGTCGCGATCGACGGCGCCATCGTGGTCGACAACGAGCTGGCCAACACCCGCAAGCACGCCTTCCGGATCCACGGCCGGAGCGACAACGTCTACTTCGCGCGCAACCGGCTGGTGGACACCGGGGTGATGATCGGCTCGATGGACGGCGACCAGGTCGGCAGCGTCTGGCTCGTCGACAACACCGTGCACCTCACGGTCCCGAGCCTGCTCGTGGCCCCGCCCGAGCGCATCCGCCGCCTCACCGCGCGGGGCAACCGGGTGTTCTCGGACGAGTGGGACTGCTTCGTGTGCGCGCGCGGCGACGGCTGGGAGATCGGGGACAACCCGATCCAGTCCTATCGCGCGCCCTGAGCGTCACTCACACGCGCGCTCGGTCATCCACATGCACCAGTCCACGCCGCGGCCGGGCTCGTGCACGCACGCCATGCCCGCCGGGCAGACGAGGCCGGGCCCGCACTCGATCACGCAGGTGCCGCCGATGCACTCGGTGTAGGCCGTGCCGGTCTCCGGGACCGGGCAGTCCAGCACCGTCTCGCAGCCGTGGCGGCACTGACAGGCCTCCTGGCAGCCGTCCTCCGACGTCCAGCCGTAGTTGCCCCGGTTGCCGTCGGCGTCCATCGCCGGGCACATCGAGTAGCGGCCGATCATGCACACGGGGTAGGGCGGCCCCGGCTCGACCAGGGGCTCCTCCGCCGCGCCGGCGTCGGACAGCGCCGCGTCCTCGGTCGCGTCGAGCCCGGGCTCCACGCAGCCGCTCAGGAGAGCCAGGCACGCCATCATCGTCACGGTTCGGGCCATCACCCGGGGGGTACGGACGATCGCGGCCAGCCTTGAGCGCCCATCGCATTGACGCGGCGCGCGGGTCCTTCTCACAATGCGTCCACGATGCGCATCGCGATCGCCGCACTGCTCCTCGCCGGCTGCGTCGGCACCGTCTCCGGAGACGGAACCGACGGAGGCGGGGCCCACGACGGGCGCCTCCCGCCGCCGCCTCCGCCGCCGCCCGGCGACGCCCTGTACGATCTCGGCGCGCTCCCCGGGGAGCTCGAGATCCAGTGGCCCGCGCTGCCTGAGACCTCGCGGGAGGTCACCGTGCGCACCGCCGCCGAGCTGACCGAGGCCGCGAGCCAGCCGGGCACCCGCATCCGGGTCGAGGGCAGCTTCTCCGAGCGCGCCTACGTGCGCGCGTCGAACATCGACATCGAGGTGGCCGAGGGCATGCGGCTCGGGAGCCTGATGATCGAGCGGGCGAACGGCCGAGTGCGGGTGCGCGGTGGGCAGTGGACCGAGATCGAGCTCCAGGTGCCGGCGCAGTTCCACCCCAGCGAGGAGTGGCGACCGGAGTGGCTGGTCCACGACGTGGTGATCGACGGCGTGAGCGTCGACGCGCCCGACAGCGCCTTCCTGATCCGCGGCCGGCGCGTGGCCATCCTCAACAGCTACGCGCACGCGGTGCGCTACTCGATGTGGTGCGGCGAGACCGACGACTTCCAGTCGGAGGACATCATCGTCGCCAACGTGATCTTCGAGAGCGACGGCCCGGAGTCGACGCTGCGGCTCGTGCAGGTGCTGCGCTCGGTCACCGTCGACTCGCGGCTGAGCAACGGCAACAAGCACAACTACCGGGTGCACGGCCGCAGCGATCTCAACTTCGCCGCGCGCAACACCCTGGTCACCACCGGGGTGATGCTCGGCACCTTGCCCGGGGACGCGCTCGAGCGGGTCTGGTTCAACGACAACGTGCTGCACCACACGAGCCCCTCGCTCCTGGTGCCCGACCCCGACATCGGCCGGTTCGAGAGCCTGGACAACACCATCTACAGCGACGTGGTCGGCTGCTGGCTCTGCGGCACCCCGCCCTCGAGCTGGCGCGCCGAGAACAACCAGATCCTCCCCTACCAGCCGCCTCCCTGACCGATGCTACCGTCCGACCGTGGAGGTCGGGATGCGTGGAGCGTGCTGGGTGATGGTCGCCTTGATCGGCGTCGGGTGCGACGGGGGAGGCGAGCCGGACGCGGGGGCCCGTCTCGACGCGAGCGTGGAGGCCGACGCCGGCCTCGCGATCGAGTGCGAGGTGCCCGCGCCGGTGGTGGCCGGGACGGCGGAGACCGACGCGCTCGCCGACGCGCCCGCGCGCTGCGGGCAGCCGGCCCACGCCTGGCTGCGCAGCGACACCCTCGGCGCGGTCGTCGACGCGGGGGAGCCGGAGCGCATGTCGCGGCTCGTGCTCGACGGGATCATCGCGGGCGCCGGCCTCACCGCGCCGCGCCCCGCCGGGGCCGACGTGACGCTGCGGGTCGTCCGCTACCTCACCCAGGACCGCGGGGCGGAGGTCGAGGCGACCACCCTCGTCGCCTACCCGGACGTCGAGGAGCGCGGGCAGACCCTCGACGTGGTGGTCTTCCTGCACGGGACCAGCGGCTTCACCGCCGGCTGCGGCTCGAGCGAGGACACCGCCTACCGCGCGCTGGTCGCGCTCTTCGCCTCCTACGGCTACCTCGCCATCGCGCCGGACTACCTGGGCCTCGAGGCCGGCGAGGCGAGCTACGGCGAGCTGCACCCCTACCTCTCCGGGCAGGCCACCGCGATCGCCTCGCTCGACGCGGTGCGGGCCGCGGCCCGGCTGCCGGTGGAGGCGCGGGGCTGGACCTGCGCCGCGCCCCGCTTCGTGACCGTCGGCGGATCCCAGGGCGGGCACGCGGCGCTCTGGGTCGAGCGGCTGCAGCCGTACTACGCGCGGGAGCTCGAGCTCGTGGGCACCGTCGCGACGGTCCCGCCCGCCGACCTGATGGGGCAGATCCAGCGCGGCCTGACCGAGGTGGTCTCCGCGACCGGCAACACCATCGCGTTCTACGGCACCGCGCCCTTCTGGTACGGCGTCGGCGATCGGCTCGACGAGGTCTTCGTCTCGCCCTTCGACGTCGACGTGCCCGCGGCGCTGCGAGCGGAGTGCTCGCCTAGCGAGATCCCGGACGTCACCCGGCTCGACGAGGTGTTCACCGCGGAGCTGCTCGACGCCGCGGCCGGGGACGCCTTCGGGGCGCTCGACCCGTGGGGCTGCATCGTGCGCGAGAACGGGCTCACGACGACCTCGGTCCCGCGCCTCGGCCCCGACGCGTCGAGCTACGGGGTCCTGATGGTCACCGGCGAGGCGGACGCGCTGGTGCACACCCCGATCGAGCGCGCGGCCTTCGAGACCCTGTGCGAGGCCGGCGTCCCCCTCCGCTACCTCGAGTGCGAGGGCGCCGACCACGGCGAGGGCACGCTCTGGGCGCTGCCGGAGATCGTCTCCTTCGCCGAGGCGCGGCTCGCGGGCGAGGCCTTCGAGCCGCCCGCCGACTGCGCTCCCCCGCCCCCGTCTCGGTGCGAGGGGACCCCGTAGACCGCGTCAGAGCGAGCGCAGGTAGGCGGCGAGGGCGGTCCGCTCCTCTTCGGTGATCGTCGTGCCGAAGGTGTGGCCGCCGTTGTCGTTGCCGGGGGCGGCGGTGTCGACCTCGAAGCCGTGGCGCTCGAAGGTGACCGGGCGCTCGGCGGGGGGCCGGAGCAGGTCTTCGAGGGTGGGCACGCTCCCGTTGTGGAGGAAGGGCGCCGTGAACCACACCATGCGCAGGTCGGCGGCGCGGTAGCCGTCCGAGAGGCGCGTGCGGAGGCCGTTTCGGGTGATGAACCGGAAGAGGTCGGCGAGGCCCTCGTCGGGGCCGCCGCCGCCCATCTCGTCGCCGTCGATCAAGACGCGGTGAAGCCGGCTGGTGCGGATCGAGCCGTTCGGGAAGTCCGGGTGCTCGCCCGGCCGGCGCTCGGCGCCCACCGGATCGGCGTCGTAGGTCACCACCCCGAGCGCGCTCGGGTCGTCCACGTGGTGGCAGCCGTCGCAGCCCTCGCGCTCGTAGACGGCGCGGCCCGCGCTCACGCTCGCCGCGTCCTGCGGGGGCGCCGCCGGAGGCTCGAGCGCCGACATGAAGGCGATCATCGGATCGAGGCGGGCGGCGCTCGGCCACGGCACCTCCGCGTCCCGCGGGTTCGGGTTGCCGGCGCCGGCGCTGTAGACGGAGAGGTAGATCTCGGTGCGCGCGTCTCCGCCGGTCCCCAGATAGTTCAGCGACGTGCGCTGGCCGAGGCTGAAGTAGGTGGGGTAGTCGGCCGGCACCGCCTGCTCGTAGCTGCTCGACTCCGCGCCCACGCGCCCCGGCCCGAGCTCGGCCAGCTTCGCGCGGTCGAGCGCGCTCAGGAACGGCGCGTTCCCGTCCGCGGTCCAGCGGTCGTCGGCGAAGAGCAGGAAGGCCGGCCAGCGCAGCCCCACGTTGGGCGCGCCGAACCACAGCCGCCCATCCGGAAGCTCGGCCACGTGGCAGAGCGCGCAGGTGACGGACACCTGGGTCGGATCCTCGAGGCCGCGCTTGAAGCCGACCGGGAAGTCGTCGGCCGGGTCGTCCAGGAAGCCGTAGGCGTCGAAGAGCGCCGGGTCCTCGGCGAGCAGGCCCTCGAAGAACGCGGCCGGCGGGAGCCCGCTCACCCGCTCGGTGCCGAACGCGTCCCAGAGGAAGCGCTGCTGCCCCTCGTAGAGAGGGTCGGACGGCGGCACCCCGTTGGCGACCTCGGGGCCAGAGAGGCCCTGCACGTCGGGCGGCGGGGGCCCGGCGTCGGGCGCGGAGTCTCCCGCGTCCGGCCGGCCCGCGTCGCCCGCGGGGACGGGGCCGTCACACGCGAACGCCGACAGGAGCAGGAGCGAGAGGACGGGCAGGCGTCGGCGCATCAGAGCGTCTCCAGGTAGCGGACGAGGGCGTCGAGCGCGGCCTCGTCGAGGTGGTGGGCGCGGCCGTGGAGGGTGCCGTGGTCGGTGAGCACGCTCCGCAGCGTCGGGGCCCGGCCGTCGTGCAGGTAGGGCGGGCGGGCGCGCACCCCGCGCAGGCTCGGGGTCTGGGCGGCCTCGAGCCGGGCGAGCGGATCGTCGCTCGGCGCGAGCACCGCGTGGGATCGCGCGTCGGACAGGAGCGGCCCCCCGTGGCAGCCGTCGCAGCCGGCCGCCTCGAACACCGCGCGCCCCTCCGCGCCGTCGTGGGGAGCGCCCGGCGGGATCGGGGCCTCCTGCATCCAGGCGGCCATCGCGTCGGTGTCGACCAGGAGGCCGTCGCCCTCCATCAGCTCGCGAATCGTGGCGTGGCTGAGGGTCGCGGCGTCCGGCAGCTCCCCGTCCCAGTGCAGCGGGCCGAGCCCCTCGCGCGCCGCCCAGGCCGGGGGCGTGCGGCGCACCTTGGGGGCGATGCCCGCGGTGTGCAGGAACCAGGTGAGCCCGTCCTCGCCGCCGCCCGGGTGGCAGGTCCCGCAGGTCACCACGCCGCTCGGCGTCAGGTGGGTGTCGTCCGCGTCGAAGAAGATCGCGCGGCCGCGCAGCGCCGCGTCGCTCAGCCGCGCCTCGCCGAGGGCCCGGGTGCGCTCGAGGTCCGCCCCCCGCACCGCGCCCTGCGCGCCCGAAAGCGAGAGCCGGGCGACCGCGTGGTCGAAGCCGACGTCCACCCAGGCGGTGCGGCCGTCCTCGCTCAGCGCGATCCCGCGCGGCCCGCGCCCGAGCTCGAAGGTGGCCAGCCAGGGGAGCGCCGCGCCGGGCTCGCAGCGCAGCACCGCCACGTTCCCGGTCTGACGGTGCGCGACCCAGACGAGGTCGCCGGCGGCCGCGATCGCGCTCGGCCCGCTGAAGACCCGGGCGCCGCCGTCGAAGCGGGCGTAGGCGCCGGCGCAGGCGCCGTGGAGCCGGGGCTCGATGCGGGGCGCGCCGTCGAAGACCGAGCCGTAGCCGCCGCGCTCGGGCGGCCGTTCGCGATCGCTGTCGTGGTCCACGCGCTGGTAGACCCCGGTGAAGTCGCCCCGGACCGGGGCGAGCGCCTCGAGCTGCACCGCGGCGACGCCGGCGCCCGGCGAGAGCGCGCGCTCCTCGAGGAGGCGCCCCTCGAGGTCGACGATCCGCACCCGGCCGGTGCGCGACAGCCCGATGGCGAGCCGGTCTCCTCGAATGGCCAGCGCGGTCGGCCGGCCCTCCGCCGGGAAGACGTCGACCACGCGGCTCCGCGAGACCCGCAGCACGCGCTCGTCCCAGGGGCAGCTCACGAACGCGCCGCCCCGCCCGTCGGGGACCACCGCCGCGCTGCCGCCGCAGGGCACCGGCACCCGGACCGCGGCGCCCGCCTCGATCCAGGCGAGCTCGCTGGCCTGCGCGAGGGTCACCAGCAGCGCGTCGCCCACCACGGCGAGCTGCTCGGGCGCGCCCGCCACCTCGACCCGGGCCCGCTCCTCGAGCGACTCCGGGTCGAGCGCGATCACCGCGTCGTCGTCGGGCGAGGTCAGCCACAGCAGCCCGTCCGGCCCGCGCGCCACCGTGGACGAGGCGGCCGAGAAGCCGCCCACGTCGGCGCAGCCGAGCAGCACGAGGGCGAGGCCGAAGGCGCGCGTCACACGCCTTCGGGGAGCAGGAGCGCGAATTCCACGGTCGCCGGCTGCTCGGCGCACTGCAGGGTGTAGCCGCCGATCGGCAGGGTCACGGGGTCGCCCACGTCGGGGTCGCCGCTGGCCTCGCCGTTGCCGTCGATGTCCATGAAGCCGAGGATCTGGTAGTCGCCGGCCGGCAGCTCGACGTCGACCAGGTAGGACTCGGGCGAGACGCCGCCGGTCACGTCGACGTCGCCCCAGCGGAAGCTCGCGAGCGCCTCCGCGCCGTCCCGGGGGCCGCTGATGGTCACGTCCTCGGCGCGGTAGACGCTGCCCCGCACGGTGCCGCGCAGCGGGTCGGTGAGGTTGTCGCTCTCGCGGACCGTGCTCGACGCGTCGAACGAGAGCCGGAACCGGCCGGCCTCCGCGTCCACCGAGCCCAGGTCCTCGCAGGTCGTGTCGGGCGGGTCCGGGAACTCGTCCGGCACCGGGTCGCCCACGTAGGGCACGAACTCGACGTCGCGCAGCGCGTGCAGCGGCGAGTCCACCGCGTAGGCGATCCGGAAGCGCCCCGCCTCGCCGGTCGCGATCACGCGCACCACGCCCCCGCCCATCGGGTCGTCGTAGTGGAAGGGCACCGTGAACGGCCGCGACGAGCCCGCCGCCTCCCGCTCCTGCGCCCGCATGTTGTCGAGCATCCGGAAGACGTTCTGACGGAACTGCTCGCCGGCCACGTAGCTCGCCGGCGCCCGCGCGAAGGGCACGCGGCGGCCGTCGAGCAGCACCACGTCGAAGGCGACGTCGACCATGCCGTCCTCGAGCAGCGGGGTGACGGTGATGCGCAGCCAGTCGTGGGGGAGCAGCTGGAAGTCGTCGAAGTTCTGGTCGCGGCCCGAGCTGATGCCGTACGCGCGCGCGCTGAAGAAGTCGAACTCGTCGCGGCTCAGCTCGAAGTTCACCGTGCCGCCGATCATCTCGTGCGGGGTCCCCTCGAACGCGGCCGTGTTCACGAGCCCGCTCCGCAGCGAGGTGCGCGGGTTCTCGGTCTGCACCGACAGCGTCGCCTCCCCGTCGCCCGCGTAGTCGGCGCGGATCATGAGGTAGCCGCCGTTGGCGCTGACGACGTGGTACTCGAGCCGCCACGGGTGCATGCCGTCCGGGACGCCCGCCGTCTCGCGCTGGGTGGTGGCGAGCGCGACGCGCACCGTGTCGATGAAGAGGGCGCCGTAGTCGTACGAGACCGGCACCCGGAGCACGGTGCGGGCCTCGGTCCCGTCGGTCGGCTCCATCTCGAGCGTGACGACCGCCTGCTCGCGGGTGCGCGGATCCTCCGCCGCGCTGAGCAGCAGCCCATGGTCGAGCGCGTAGCGCCGGTGCCGCGTGCCCTCGCGCGCCTCGGCGCCGAAGAGCGGCCCGACCACCTCGAGGAAGTCGGCCTCGCCGGTGAGCGGGCGCGTGACCGTGAGGCCGACGAACTCGATGGGCTCGGAGCGCGGCCGGAGCAGGTCCTCTCCCGGGTCCCCGGTCCCCGGCGACGCCTCGTCGCAGCCCAGCCCCGCGACCAGCGCGAGCAGCGAGATCCCCAACCAGCGTGTCATGCGCACCCCCTCGAAAGCTCGGGGGACACGCTAGCGGCCCCAGCCGCGAGTGAACGCAGAGGCGCCGGCTTACATCGAGCTTGCGGCGGCGTGCGCCGGCTGGGCGGGGCGGTCGACCTTGCCCTTCGGCTCGAAGCGCTCGCGGATGCGGGCGTTCTCCCGCTCGAGCGCGCGCTTCTTGCCCATCATCAGCTGGTTGCGCTCGAAGCGCCGGAGGTAGCGCCGGTACTCCGGGTTGTCGTAGCGCGGGTGGTTCTCGATCTTCGCCTTCAGGAAGCCCCACGTGATGCCGAGCCCGCCCCAGAGCCACGGCGGCTCCATCGAGCGGTACACCGCCGAGGCGAGCACGTAGTAGAAGGCGCTGCCCATGAAGTACTTGCCGCGGCCCCAGCGCACGCGGCCGACCTTGATGTTCTGCTGGCTCGAGCCCATCGGCCGCAGGTGCACGATGCGCATCTCCGGGTCGTCGGTGCTCTGGGCGATCCAGCCGTTCATGCGGCAGACGTGGCCGTCGATGCCGTCCCAGGAGACCTCGCGCACGAAGCCGCCGATGTCCTGGAAGCACTCGGTCCGGTAGAACTTCGCCGGGCCGACCGCGTTCTCGTCGCCGGTCCGCTCCTCCCAGAGCTCCCCCGAGTCCTTGCGCTCGAAGAGCTTGCCCGAGAGGTTGCCGAGGTAGGGGTCGGCCTCCATGCGCTCCATCACCCGCTCGAAGTAGCGGGGCGGCATCTCGAGGTCGCAGTCGAACTTGCAGACGTAGTCGAAGTCGTCGAGGTCGATGTGACTGAGGCCCTCGTAGAACGCCTCGATCACGCCCGGGCCGACCGCGCGGCCGCCACGGTCCTTGCGGGTGACCACCTCGAGGAAGTCGTACTTCGCGGCGTACTCGGCGAGGATCTCGGGCGTGGCGTCGGTGGAGCCGTCGTCGACCACCACCCACAGCGCGGGCGGGACGCTCTGCGTGCAGGTCGTCTCGAGCGTGGTGCGCAGGTACTTCGCCTCGTCCCGGCACGGCGAGATCAGGCAGTACGCGCGGCCTTCGGGGCGGTCGACGGGTCGGAAGGTCTCTCCCATGGGCTGGCTCTCCTCTGCGCTCTCTCTCGGGGGGTCTCAGGCCTCGACGCGGTGCTCCTCGCACCACCTCATCAGTACGAATAGGGCCCAGACGCGAGACCAGTAGAGGCCGGCGCCTCCCTTTTCGTACGCGCGCCACACGCGGCCGATGGCCTCGCCGTTGAGGCCGACCCGGTGGGCGAGCACGAGGTCGCGGAAGGTGCCCTCGAGCTTCGGCCCGAGGCCGCGCTTGCACCACACCGCGAGCGGCAGCTCGAAGCCCGCCTTCGGGCGGTCGAAGAGCGAGGGGTCGAGCTCCTTCGCCATCATCTCCCGGAGGAGCTGCTTGCGCCGCAGCGGCTCGAAGCGTCGCGCGATCGGAACCCGGGCGAGGCTCTCGACCACGAGGTGATCGAGCAGCGGCACCCGGACCTCGAGCGAGACGTCCATCGACGCGGCGTCGGTGTCCCGGAGCAGGCGCTCGCCGAGGAACGACGACAGCTCGAGGAGGCTGACGGCGTGCAGATCCGGCTCGCCTTCGATCAGGTGCCGCAGCTCCGCCGCCCGCGCGAGGTCGAGGCCCCAGTCGAGGGTGCCGCTCGGCCGCAGCGCGAGCTGGCGGTTCATCTCACGGGTGAAGAGCGCGTAGCTCGTCTGGTAGAGGGCGAGCCGATCGCCTCCGGTCGCGAGCACGTCCGCGAGCTTGCCCCAGCGGGTCTGCGGCGAGATCTCGCTCGCCTGGCCGGTCTTGGCGGCCACGACCAGCTCGGCGAAGGCGGCCTTGGCGCGCTGCGGCACCGAGGCGAGCGCGGTGGCGATCCGGCGCGCCTTGGGGATGTCCGAGAAGCTCGCGTAGCCGCCGAAGAGCTCGTCGCCGCCGGTGCCGGCGAGGGCCACGGTGAGCCCCGCCTGCTTCACCGCCCGGCTGACGAACCAGGTGTTGATCGCGTCGAAGGTCGGCTGGTCGATCGAGCCGAGCGCCTCGTCGAGGTGGCTCGTGAAGTCGCCCTCGGTGAGCGTGATCTCGCGGTGGTCGGTGCCGAGCCGCGAGGCCACCTCGCGCGCGTAGCGGGACTCGTCGTAGCGCGCCTCCTCGAAGGAGATGTTGAACGTGGTCACCGGGGCGTCGGCCGCGCGCTGGGCCAGCGCCGCCACCGCGCTCGAGTCGACGCCGCCGCTCAGGAAGATGCCGAGCGGCACGTCCGCGATGAGCCGCAGCTTCACCGCCTCCTCGAGCCGGGCCGAGAGCTCCTCGACCGCCTCCGCCTCGCCGATGGGCTGGTGCTTCGGCATCGACCAGTAGGCGCGCGGCGGGGCCGGGCGGCCGGCGAGGGGGACGCGCAGGCAGGTGCCGGCGGGCAGCAGCTTCACGCCGCGGATCAGGGTGCCGGGGCCGGGCACGAAGCCGTGCCAGAGGAAGCGCTCGAGCGCGCCCGGGTCGAGGCGGCGGGCGATCTTCTCGGAGGCGAGCATCGCCCGGATCTCCGAGGCGAAGATCAGGTCGCCGTCGACCTCGGCGTAGTAGAGCGGCTTGATGCCCAGCCGATCCCGGGCCAGCAGCAGCGTCTCGTCGCGCGGGTCCCAGAGCGCGATCGCGAACATGCCGCGCAGCCGCGCGATCGCCGGCTCACCCCAGCGGGCGTACGCCCTGAGGATCACCTCGGTGTCGCTGGTCGACTTCAGGGAGACGCCGAGCGCCTTCAGCTCCGAGGCGAGCTCGCGGAAGTTGTAGGCCTCGCCGTTGTAGGCGATGACCACCCCGGTCTCCGCGTCGACCATGGGCTGGCGCCCGGCCTCGCTGAGGTCGAGGATCGAGAGCCGACGGTGGCCGAGGACCGCGCCCCGGCCGCCGTCCGCGCTGCGCCACTGCCCGTCCTGGTCGGGGCCGCGGTGGGACTGCGCGTCGGTCATGCGCGCCACCGCGTCGGGGAGCCCGTTGTCGATCAGACCGACCGCGCCGGCGATGCCGCACATGGGTCAGCGCTCCGCGAACCAGCGAGCCGTCTCCGCGATCCCGTCCGCGATCGGCGTGGCGGGGCCCGCGTGCCGGGTGAGCTCGTCGTTGGGCTCGAGCACCGAGCGCTCGAGATCGCCCGCGCGCCGGGTGCCGTACTTCTTGTCCGCCTTCACCCCGAGCGCCTGCTCGATCCGCTCGGCCAGCTGCAGGGTGCTGGTGCCCTCGCCGCTGCCGACGTTGATCACGCGCCCCTCGAGCCGGCCCTGGATGGCGAGCAGGTTCGCCTTCACGACGTCCTTCACGTAGACGTAGTCGCGCACGCAGCCGGGGTCGCCGACCTCGCGCATCGCGTTGATCTGGATGCCCTGGCCGCTCACCAGGCGCTGGCAGAAGATGGCGACCACGCCCGCCTCGCCGTGCGGATCCTGCCGCGGCCCGTAGACGTTGGCGTAGCGCAGGATGGTCGACGTCGTGCCGTGCTCGTGGTGGTAGGCGGCGAGGTAGCGCTCGAACGCGAGCTTGGAGCACGCGTAGGGGCTGATCGGCTGCGGCGTCCAGCCCTCGCCGGCGCGCTGCCCCTCCGGGATGTCCCCGTAGATCGCGCCGCCGGTGGAGGCGAAGACGATGCGGCCGACCCCGTGGGCCCGCGCCGCCTCGAGCACGTTGAGCCCGCCGATGACGTTGATCTCGGCGTCCCGGATCGGCTCGCGGGTCGAGACGCTGACGCTGGTCTGCGCGCCCTGGTGGCAGACGACGTCGAAGCCGTGCTCGGCGAACGCGCGATCGACGAGCTTCGCGTCGCGCAGGTCGCCTTCGAGGAAGAGCGCCTTCTCGGGCACGTTCTCGGCGCGTCCGCTGCTGAGATCGTCGAGGACCACCACCTGGTGGCCCTCCTCGAGCAGCGCGTCCGCGACGTGGCTGCCGATGAACCCGGCGCCTCCGGTGACGAGGATCTTCAAGGTGTCCCTCACGAGTCGATGAAAGCGGAGATCCGCTCGACGAGCGGGCCGGACGCGAACGGGCCGAGCTGCGGGCTGGTGCGCGAACGGGAGAGCGTCGCGAGCTTGGCGGGAAGCTCGGCTGCGTTCCAGGCCACGTGCACGCCCGGGAAGCGCGCGAAGGCCTTGGCGGTGGCGATCTGGTGATCGTTGCGGGTCTCGCGCCGCGCCGCCTCGCGGGGCAGCACCAGGATGGGCTTGCCGCGCTCGAGGGCCGCGAAGAGGGTGCCGATGCCCGCGTGGCCGACGACCACGTCGGCCTCGTCGTAGGCGCGATCGAAGTCCGGCGGCTCGAGGAAGCGCGTGTGGGTGAGGTGCGCGGGCTTCAGCTCGGAGTCGCCGATCTGAGCGAGCACCTCGACCCCCTCGGCGTCCGCCGCCCAGGCGTCCACCGCCTCGATGAGCCGGTCGAAGGGCATCTGCGCGCCCACCGTCACGAAGATCTTCAACGCTCCGCCTCCGCGAGCTGGGGCGCCGGGGGCGCGGGCTCGAGCGCGTCGAGCACGCTGCCGGCGTACTCGGGGCCGCCCGGCCGGGCGAGCTCCGGCCACTGGGTGAGCCAGAGATCGGCGTGCGCGCCCACCTTCTGTCCGCTCATCGACATCTCCTCGACGTTCGCCAGGCTGTCGACCCAGACGGTCCGGATGCCGAGCCGCTTGGCGAGCACGATCCCGAAGAAGCCGGGGAGGGCGCCGGTGCTGATCACCACGTCGGGGCGCTCGGTCAGCAGGATGCGCGCGACCTGCATCGCGCAGCGCACCAGGCCGAGGCGGTCCCAGCGGGTCACGTCGTCGATCACCCGGAGGGGGCCCTCGACGTGGGCGCGGTAGGCCTCGCTCACCGTGACCCACACCACGAAGTGTCCCTCGAAGGCGGGCCGGAGGCGGAGCAGCTCGATCCAGTGCCCGCCCCCCGAGCTGATGGCGACGATCTTCTTGCGACGCTGCGGCATGGGGGTCTCAGCGCGCCGGGGTGGGCTCCCAGAACCGCTCCACCGAGCCCTCGCGGTCCGGGAGCTTCGCGGTGCTCTCGCTCGCGCCGACCAGCACGTAGCCGATCGCGCCGTCGCGCCCGAGGCGGGTCTGGGTCTGGGCGAGGTCGGTCGCCTTCATGCCCCCGCTCGTGACCACCACCAGCACGCGCTCGGCGAGGCGGGCGGCGCGGCGGAGCGCCTGCCCCTCGGGCGGCCCGTTCCAGGCGGTGCAGATCAGGCGGTCGGCCGGGTCGTCGCTGATCGGCCGGGGCGGCGGCGCGTAGGCGGGCGCGCCCATGGCCAGGGTGTCGTGGGGGCTGCCCGCGAGCACGATCTCGGTCGGGCCGTCGTGGATCTCGCCGCTCAGCACGTCGTCGTCGTCGTAGTCGGACGGCGGCGTGGTGATCGGGGCGGGGTCGTCTCCGGGCGGCAGCGCGCCGACGACCGGCACGTCGATCAGGGTGGTCGAGCTCCAGTCGTGGTTGAGCTGACCGGCGATCTCGCTCGCGAGCTCCTGCTCGGAGTCGGTCGCGCCCACCACCAGCATCGTGCCGCGCGCGTCGGGCGCGAAGTCGTCCATGTCGGCGATGAGGTCGATGAGCGCGCGGGGATCGCGCGGCCAGGTCGTCATGCCGATGACCGGCCCGTTGCCCCACCACGCCACCTCGGACGGGGTGATGACCTTGAGCCCACGCAGCTCGCGGTAGAGCAGCATGCCGAGCATCACCACCACGAAGAGCAGCGGGATGCCGCCGGCCACCGCGTACTTCTTCTTCGAGGGGACCGCGCTCTCGGGCGGCCGCGCCTCGGCGACGGTGCGGAAGCCGGTCTCGATGTCGCGCAGCTGGTCCTCGATGCCGGCCCGCTGCTCGTTCAGCTCGTTGACGAGCGCCTGCTTCACGTTGACCTGGGCGAGCAGATTGGCGGCCTGGCCCTCCATCGCGCTGAAGCGGTTGGTGCGCTCCTGCGCGGTCGCCGCGAGCTGCTCGAGGCTGTTGTGACGCTCGCGCGCCGCCTCGAGCTCGGTCTGCGCCTCGGCGAGGCTGGTCTCGATCTGCTCGTAGAGGCTGCTCCGGGCCTGACGCGAGCCGCCGCCCCCGCCGCCCGAGCGACGCAGCGCCGCGATCTGACGCTGGAGCGCCTGCACCGTCGGGTGCTCCTCGCTCATGCCCTGGCCGCGCGCCTCCGCCAGCCGGGACTCGAGCTCCCGCATCCGGCTCGAGCCGCCGCCGCCCGTGCTCACGGTCTCCATGCGCGGGGTGCGCTCGCGGGCGTCGGTCAGCTGCCGCACCCGGGCCTCGAGGGCCATGATCTCGGCCTGCGCGAGGTCGGCCTGGGAGCGGAGGTCGGCGGCCTGGTCGATGGCCTGCTCCTGCTCCGCCGTCAGGTCGGTGATGCCGTTGGCCTCACGGAAGGAGTCGTAGGCGCGCCGCGCGGTCGCGGCCTCGTTCTCGGCGGCGCCGATGCGCTCGTCGAGGCTCGCCATCTCCGCCCGCAGCTCCTGCCCGCGCCGGTCGCGGTGGTGCTCGAGGAACACCGCGGCGAGCGAGTTCGCCATCTCCGCCGACTCCTCGGCGGTGCCGCCGGTGGTCGTGAAGGTGACCAGCCCGCTCTGGGCGTCGCTCGTGACCTGCACCTTGCGGCGCATCAGGTCGAGGCTCGCCTCACCCATCTCCATCCGCTCGCGCAGCGCGATCAGGATGGGATCGGTGTGGGTCACCGCGACGAGCGCGGGCAAGGCGCGCTGCGGCTCCTGGAAGTCGTCGCCGGGCAAGCCCTCGTACCGGAGCGAGGTGCTCGCTTCGTACGTGTGCTGCATGACGAACTTGCCGATGACGACGCCGATCACACCGCCCACGGCGGCGGCGATCAGAAGCCACCACTTGCCTCGCAGGACGGCGCGCAGCACGCGCCGCCAGTCGACCGGGTATCCCGGGCGAGACGGCTTGTTCTCCTCGTCGTCGAGATCCATCTCTCGGCCGCTCATCGCGGTGCTCCTAGAAATCGCTGCCATGGTACTCGAACACTCCAGCTAGCACCGGAGGAAGTGCCCACAACCACGACGAAAGCTCGCGTCACGCGAGATCCTCTCCGCCCGGAATCCAGGCCGCCGCGATCACGTGATCGGCGGCCCGCACGAAGCGCCCGGAGATGGTGAAGCCGGCCTGGAAAGGCGCGGCGCGCCGCTGGAACACGGCCTCGAAGCGATCCCCTTCGCCGTGCCGGATCACGACGTCCTCGAACTCCAGGAACGTCCCGCTCAGCGGGTACTGACACTTGTAGGCGGCCTCCTTCGCGCAGAAGGTGCGCCGGGCCCGCTCGCCGGGGCGCGGATCGTCCCGCAGGCTCGCGTGCTCCTCGCGGGTCGTGATCAGGCCCCAGAGCTCCTCCTCGAGCGCGGCGTCCGGCTCCGCGTCCAGGCCCAGCCCGTCGAGCTCCCGCGCGTCCGCGACCGCGGCCACGCACAGGGTGTCGGTGTGGGTGATGGTGCCCACCACGCCCTCCGGCCAGAGCGGCTCCCCGCGATCGCCGCGCCCGATCGACGCGGCCGGGGCCCCGAGCTGGCGCAGGGCGTCCCGCGCCGCGTCGCGCCCGGCGGCGAGCTCGAGGCGCCGCTTGTCGACCGCGCGCGCGGCCAGGGCCTCCTCCTCGGGCCGGAGCGCCGAGAGGGGGACCTGACCCGGCACGCGCACCGCGAAGCGCACCCGGGAGCCCAGAAGGGCGCGTAGCGCCTCCTCGATCACCGCCGCCTGAGCACCCTGCGGCGGCCGAGCGCCTGCCGGCGGGCCGCCGCGCGATCGGCGCTCTTCTGGAGCGCCTCGTTCGATCCACCGTCGCCCTCGAGGTGATCGGCCAGGGCCGCGATCGTCGGGAAGCGGAAGATGTCGGTGACGGTGAGCTTCGCGCCGGTGGCCTCCACGATCTCCCGGTGCGCCTGCACCGCGAGCAGGGAGTGGCCGCCGAGCTCGAAGAAGTTGTCGCGCGTCCCGACCTCGCTGAGGCCGAGGATGCGCTTCCAGACGTCGGCGATCTTCTCCTCCACCTCGCCGGCCGGGGCCACGTGCTCCTCGGCCCGCGTCACCGCCGCCTCCGGCCGCGGCAGCTGCTTGCGGTCGATCTTCTTGTTCGGGGTGAGGGGGAAGCGATCCATCTTGACGAGGTGCGCCGGGACCATGAAGTCCGGCAGGGTCTCGCCGAGGTGCGCCTTGAGCGCCCCCGCGTCCAGCGCGCCGTCGGTGACCACGTACCCCACCAGACGCTTGTCGCCGGGCGTGTCTTCCCGCGCGATGACCACCGCCTCGCGGACGCTGTCGTGGAGCCGCAGCCGGGCCTCGATCTCGCCGAGCTCGATGCGGTAGCCGCGCAGCTTCACCTGGTGATCCATGCGGCCGAGGAACTCGAGGTGGCCGTCCTCGCGCCAGCGGACCTCGTCGCCGGTGCGGTACATGCGGGCCTCGCCCCCCCGGAACGGGTCGGACACGAACCGCTCGCCGGTCAGCTCCTCGCGCTTCCAGTAGCCGCGCGTGACGCCGTCGCCGCCGATGTAGAGCTCGCCCGGCACGCCGACCGGCACCGGCTGGCGCCGCTCGTCGAGCACGTAGAGCTGCGTGTTGGCGATCGGGGTGCCGATCGCGACCGTGCCCTCGCCCGGCTCCGCCTTCTCGGTGGACGACCAGATGGTCGTCTCCGTCGGGCCGTACATGTTGGTGATGGTGGCCGAGGTCGCCTCACGGAGCGCCTTCGCCAGCGCGCCGGGGAACGCCTCGCCGCCGACCATGAGGTGCTTCAGGCCGGAGAGCGCCGCGCGGGCCTCGTCGTTCATCACCAGCATCTGCGCCATCGACGGCGTGCACTGCATGTGGGTGATGGCGTGGCGGCCGAGCTGGGCGGCGATCGAGTAGTCGTCCTCGGAGATGTCCTCGCGGGGCGCGGTCGCGGCGGCGCGGAGCGCGTTCAGCTGCGGCAGGTGCTCGAGCACCGTCTGGCTGTCGATCCCGAAGTCGATGAGACACGCGATCTCGTCGACGCCGATGCCCCGGCAGCGCTCGACCTGCTCGCGGCAGCTCTCGGGCGTGCCGAACATCGCGCTGGTCTCGTAGTAGCGCTCGAAGGAGTGGTCGAGGAGCGCGTCGGTGTCCTCGGCCGAGAGGTTCAGGAAGTTGTCCTTGAAGGACTTGTCCTCGCGCGCGTGCTTCTTGAAGGCCGGGAACGACCAGGCGTGCTGCTGGATGAGCATCATCGAGCTCTTCAGGTACGCCTTCATCGGCTCGCGCACGACCTCCTTCACGCTCTCCTCGTCGTCGCCGACGAAGGTGTGGAGCATCAGGACGACGTGACCCTCGCCCGGGTGTCCCGCGTCCTTCCAGGCCTTGCGGTAGACCTCGATCTTCTCCTTGGCCTCGTCGACCGACTGACCGAGCAGGTGGGTCAGGATGCCGCCGCCGAGCTTGCCGGCGAGCTCGAAGGTCTGCGGGTTGCCGGCCGCGGTGATGAAGAAGGGCAGCTCCTTCTGGACCGGGCGGGGCAGCGTCTTGACCTCGACCGGGCCCGTCGGGCCCTCGAAGGTCACCGCCTCACCGCGCCAGAGGCGGCGGATGACGTCGATCTCGTCGATCATCCGCTGCTTGTTGTTCTCGAACGCCTCCGGCCGGATGACGAAGTCGTTGGGCTGCCAGCCGGCCGCGAAGCTGATGCCGACCCGGCCGTTCGAGAGGTTGTCGACGAGCGACCACTCCTCGGCGACGCGCACCGGGTGGTGCAGCGGGTTGACGCAGCTGCCGGCGCGGAGCTTCACGTTCTTCGTGATGGTCGAGAGCGCGGCGCTCGCGACCGAGGGGTTCGGGTAGAGGCCGCCGAAGGCGTGGAAGTGCCGCTCGGGGGTCCACACCGCGGCGAAGCCGTTCTCGTCGGCGAAGCGAGCGCCGTCGAGGAGGAGCTTGTACTTGTCGGTGGCGTTCTCGCCCTCGTCGGACGCGAAGTAGAAGAGGCTGAAGTCGATCTTTCGGTGGCTGTACTGGCTGACCCCGGCGCCGCCGCCGCTGACCAGCGCGCGATCCTCGTCGCTCGAGAGGACCACGGTGAAGCCGCGGGCGAGGGTCCAGAACAGCTCCAGCACCGAGATGTCGAAGCTCAGGCTCGTCACCGCGAGCCAGCGCCCCGGCGGCTGATGCGGGATCTCCGCGTCCATGCCGGTGAAGAAGTTGGCGACGTTGCGGTGCTCGACCATCACGCCCTTGGGTTTGCCGGTCGAGCCGCTGGTGTAGATGAGGTAGGCGAGCTTGTCGCTGCTCCAGCCCTCGGGCGCGGGGCGCTCGGTGGGCTGCGCGCTCAGGTCCTCCTGGTCGAGCACCACGCGCGTGGCGTCGCCCTCGGGCAGCACGTCCTGGGTGCGCGAGAGGGTCACGATCACCGGCGCGGCGCTGTCCTCGACCATGAAGGCGAGGCGATCCTTCGGGTAGGTCGGGTCGAGCGGCACGTAGGCGCCGCCCGCCTTGAGGATGCCGAGCGCGCCCACCAGGAGATCGAGGCCGCGGTCGGTGCAGAGGCCGACCGGGGTGTCGGCCTTCACGCCGAGCCCGACGAGGCGGTGGGCGAGCTGGTTGGCCTTCCGGTCGAGCTCCGCGTAGGTCAGCGCGCTGCCGCGGTAGACGAGCGCCTGGGCGTCGGGGGTCGCGTCGACCTGCGCCTCGAAGAGCTGGTGCACGCCGCGGTCCCGCGGGAAGTCCTTCGCGGTGTCGTTCCAGCCCTCGAGGATCTGGCGGCGCTCGCTCTCGGCGAGGAGCGGCAGGTCGCCGACCTTCGTGTCGTCGCCGCCCTGGAGCAGCGCCTCGAGCTGGCGTCGCATCGCGTCGGCCTGCGCCGGGGCGAGCCGCGCGGCGTCGAAGACCAGCGCGGCGCGGTTGCCGTCGGTGATCACGCCGGCGATGGCGCCCGCGGGCAGCTGCCAGCCGTCGAGCGCCGAGACCTGCTCGGCGACCACGTCGTAGCTCGGGCGGTGCGCGCCCGGCTGGCGGTGCAGCAGCTCGCGGGGGTAGGTGCCCTTCGCGTCGACCTTCGCCAGCTCCTTTTCGGTCGCCTCGAGCAGGGCCGAGAAGGGCGCCTCGAGGTCCACGCTCAGCCGCATCGGCACGCGGTCGGCGTAGAGGAGGGCGCCGCCCTCGACCGCCTCGGTCAGCGACGGCGGGCGGTGCGCCACGTCGAAGACGTGCTTGCCGCCGACCCGGGCGAGCCAGGCGCCGAGGCCGGCGAAGAGGCGCGCCGGCTGGGCGGTCGCCTCGATCGCGCGGCGCTCCACCTTCGGCGCCGCGTTGGTCGCGTGATCGGCCTGCGGGATCTTGGCCGCGTCGAGGCTCTCGAGCCGGCGCGTCCAGAACGCCTCGTGCTTGGCCATCGCGCGATCGAGCTCGCCGAGCCGCTTCCGGACCGCGGGGCTCGAGACCAGGCTGGCGCCGGGCTGCACGCCGAGCGCGTGGGCCGCCTCGGGCGTCAGCGCCCGGCCCTCGCCGTCGAGCACCCGCGGGAAGAGCAGGGTGCCGGTCTGGGTCGCGACCTCGAGGCCGTCGTCGTCGATCCCGACCACGGTGCCCGGCTCCTCCGAGGTGCTGTCGGCGGCCCGCTCGACCTCCGGCAGCAGCAGCACGCCGCGGTCGAGCACGACCTTCGGCGCCCCGACCGGGTTCGGGTAGCGCCCGTAGTCGAGCGCGCGGACGAGCGCGTCGATGGCGTGGGCGGGCTGATCCCAGTCGATGGTCGAGCCGCCCTCGGGCCGATCGTACTTGCCGAAGTAGGTGCGCTTCTCGAGGTCCTGCACCGTGCGGTCGACCTCGCCGCGGCCGAGCTTCTCCACCAGCTGCCCGAAGGTCTCGATGCCGAGCTCGTAGCAGCGGGTGTTGAGGGTGAGCGCGGTCTCGCGATCGCTCATCTCGAAGAGGCGCTGCGCGAGCACGTCGCCCTCGTCGACCCCGCCCTCGATCATGTGGAAGGTGACCCCGTGGGTCCGCTCCCCGTGGAGGATCGCCCAGGTCGTGGCGTTGAGGCCGGCGTAGCGCGGGAGCGGGCCGTCGTGGAAGTTGATCGCCCCCTCGGTGGGCTTGGCGAGCACGTCGTCCGGGATGATCGACAGGTTCGCGAGGCTGAAGAACCACTCGAACGGATCGTCGGACAGCCGCGACGCGAGGTCCTTGCCGGGCGCGACCACGGGGAGCCCGCGCTCCTCGGCCCAGCGGACGATGTCCTCGGCGGCGGTGATCACCCCGAGCACCTTGTGGCCCTCGTCCAGGAGGAGCTCGGTGCACTGCACGAGGAGAGATTCGCTGCCCATCACGTAGCAGCGGAAGGGGCGTTCGGCGGTCATGTCGCTGTCTTCTCTCTTTCGGCGAAGGCGAAGCCGGAGGAGCCCGCGGCCCCCCCGGCGCGGCGGAGCTTACGCGCTCCGCGTCTCATATGCTCCCGGAGACCTCACGGGCCCCCGGACGTGACGATCGCGGTGACGCCGATCGCCGCGCCCGTGGTGCCGACGCTGAGGATGGGGGAGATCGCGGTCATGAAGTCGCGGAAGTCCGCCATGCCGCTCGAGCCCACGTAGACGATGTCGCCGGGGGCGAGCACCGGGTCGGCGTAGTGGCCGCTCACCACGTGGTCGATGCCGGCGCGGTAGATCATCGCCTCGTCCGGCCCGCCGCGCACGATGCGGATGTCACCGCCGTTCGCGTCACGCGTGATCCCGCCCGCCATCGCGAGGGCCTGCGAGAGCCGGATGCCCGGCTGGAACGGGAGCACCCGGGCGCCGTTCACCTCGCCGAGCACGCTGATCAGCCCGCGGAGCTGCGGCGGCACGTAGAGGTAGTCGCCGGGCCGCACGTAGACGTTGTGGCGGGGGTCGCCGGTGATCGCGATCGCGACGTCGATCGGCATCGCCTCGCCGCCCCTCACCAGCCGCGCGCTCTGGAGATCGGCGAGCAGGGTGGTCGTGCCGCCGTCGGACGTGCTCGCGGGGCCGCCCGCCGCAGCGAGGAGATCTGCCACGCGCATGCCTGGCGCGATCACCACCCGTCCCTGTTCACCGACCGCCCCGATGACCGAGGCGACGTGCCCCGCCGGGTCGCTCATGACGATCGTCACCCGGACCGTGCTGATGAAGCGGCGCATGCCCTGCTCGATGCGCTCCTCGGCCTCCACCAGGGGGAGGCCCGCCACCTGGACGTCGCCCGCGAGGGGCACGTGCAGCATGCCGCGCTCGTCGACGCTCAGGCCCTCGATCGTCTCCACGTCCGCGGCCTGCATGCGCAGGGACACCACGTCGCCGGGGTGGAGCGCCATCGGTCTGGGCTCGTCGGCGTCCACGCCGGGCGCCGGTGTCGACTCCATCGGGCGGAAGCCCGCGTTCGCGTCCGGGGTCGTCGGCGGGGTCGGGAGGCTCCCGATGCAGCCGGTCGAGAATGAAAGGATGACCGTGGCGAAAAGCACCGCGGCGTTGTGAGGCAGATGTGCGTTCACGATTCGTCGTTACTCCGTGCCACCGCCCCAAGCAAGGGGCGGACCCGGACGCCACGTAACCGCCGCAGTCGCGTCGGGAAGGCACATCGTCGCGGAACGTAGAAGGGAGCGGCCTCGGACGAGGTGCGGACGCGGGGGACGCGTGGCGGCCGGTCGGCCCCACCCGTGGCTCCTTGTCCCACCCTACAGACGTACGAAGCGAGCACAGCGATGGGCACGGCGGTTGAAATGGGTCCGGTCGACTCACAGCGGGGACGGACCTCGTCCTCCTTCACCGGAATCATTCCCATGCCTCGTCAGCGCGGCTTCATTCGACCACTCCACAACAAGACCGGGCTCGTCCAGCGGCTCCTCGACGCCACCTGGATCGTGCTCGCCCACGTCCTCGCCTTCGCGGTCTACGACCACGCCGGCACCTGGGACGCCCACCACACCGTCGCCACCGGCGGCGCGGTGCTCGTCTTCCTCTTCCTCGCGGAGGCGGGCGGGCTCTACCGCATGTGGCGCGGGGTGCCGCTGCACAAGGAGCTCGTCCGGGTGTGGGCGGTCTGGGGTGGGGTGCTCACCGCGCTCCTCCTCGCGGCCTTCTTCACCAAGGAGTCGGCGACCTTCAGCCGGGTGGCGACCCTCGGCTGGTTCCTCGGCGCGCCGGCCAGCATCAGCCTGGGCCGCGGGCTGCTCCGCCTCGCGCTCCAGGAGGCGCGCAAGCGCGGCCGCAACATGCGGCGCGCGGCGGTGATCGGCATGACCGAGATGGGTGAGCGGGTCGCGGCGCACCTCGCCGAGACCCCGTGGCTCGGCATGGAGATGGTCGGCTTCTTCGACGACCGCACCCCCGAGCGCCTGCACACGCCCGACGACGATCTGCCGGATCTGATGGGCACGTTCGACGACGCGGTGCGCATGGCCCGCGAGGGCGAGCTCGACATCGTCTACATCGCGCTCCCGATGCGGGCCGAGCCGCGGGTGCAGAAGCTGCTCCGCGACCTCGCCGACTCCACCGCGAGCGTCTACGTGGTGCCGGACTTCTTCGTCTTCGACCTGCTGCACGGCCGGTGGAGCGCGCTCGACGACATCCCGGTGGTCAGCGTCTTCGAGACCCCGTTCTACGGCGTCGACGGCTGGGTGAAGCGGCTCGAGGACATCGTGCTCGGCACGATCTTCCTGACGATCGCGGCGGTGCCGATGGCGATCATCGCGCTGCTGGTGAAGCTCACCAGCAAGGGGCCGGTCTTCTTCAAGCAGCGCCGCTACGGCCTCGACGGCGAGATCATCCACGTCCTCAAGTTCCGCTCGATGACGGTCGCGGAGGACGGCGCGAAGGTGAAGCAGGCGAAGAAGAACGACAGCCGCATCACCCCGGTGGGGGCGATCCTGCGCCGCCTGTCGCTCGACGAGCTCCCGCAGCTCTTCCACGTGGTGACCGGCTCGATGAGCCTCGTCGGCCCGCGCCCTCACGCGGTCGCCCACAACGAGGCGTACCGCAAGCGCATCCACGGCTACATGCTCCGCCACAAGGTGAAGCCCGGCCTCACCGGCTGGGCTCAGGTGAACGGCTGGCGCGGCGAGACCGACACGCTCGAGAAGATGGAGAAGCGCGTCGAGCACGACCTCGAGTACATCCGGCGCTGGGGCCTCTGGTTCGATCTGAAGATCATCCTGCTCACCGTCTTCAGCCCGAAGGTTCATCGGAACGCGTACTGAGGCTTGCTGGGAGGGGCTTTCAGCCCCTCCCCCCCGCTGCGCCGGCAGACCTGTCTCCGCTCCGGGTGCTCCGCACCCTCCGCAGAGAGAGGTCAGCCGGCTCCGCGGGGCCCCCCCACCCAATTGCCGGCGACGTCGCTTCGCTCGTCGCCGGTGTCCCGCGCTCCTCACCCTCGAACAGGGCGCGTGAGCCACGCGGCTCGCGCTCGCG
>JAYZQJ010000148.1:0-38659 GCA_036149055.1 Myxococcota bacterium
CCGCGGCAGCGGGCGGCCAGCTCGCGCGCAGCGCGAGCGCGAGCCGCAGGGGACCCAGCGCCTCGCGCTGGGGTCGGGGCCGAGCGGAGCGAGGTCCCGGAGTGGGTAGGGGGGGCCCCGCGGAGCCGGTGCAGCGGTCACCGCGTAGGCTGCGGAGCAGCCGGAGTGGTGACCGTTGTGCCGGCGCAGCGGGGGGGCGGGGGCGGACCCGCCCCTGCCCAAGAAACTCAGACCGTCCAGCGGATCGCGAACTCCATGTCCACGACGGGGACGCCGTGGGCGTCGCCGCTGGCCTTCGGGGTGGCCTCGAGCTCGCAGGTCTTCGCGCCCGCCTTGGTGACGACCACCCGGGCGTAGGCGTCGCAGACGGTGGCGTACCAGGGGAAGATCGCGCGCGGCAGCCCGCGCGAGACCCCGCGCACCTCGTTGCCTTCGGCCTTCCGGGTCTCCACCTCGGTGAAGTCCTCGTACTGGCTGACCAGCCGGGGCAGGCGCGTGGCCACCGCCTCCGGCGAGGCGAACGCGAGCAGCACCTTGTAGACGCCGCCCACGTCGCGCGCCGCCTGCGCCTCGCTCCGCACCCGCACGAAGTCGAGGTAGCCCTGGCTGGTGAGCCGACCGCAGGCGATCCCGGCGACGGCGAGCGGGAAGACGTCGTAGAGGCTCGCGGCCAGGAAGGGCTGCTCGAAGAACGCGCGCCCCTTCGGCTCGAGCGCGCCGAGCATCGCGTCGACCCCGCCGGGCACGTGCTGGGCGACGTAGTCGAGGTGCCCGCGGAACGCCGTCCCCTTCATGCGGAAGGGCGATCTCCCGGCTCGAACGGGAGAGAGAGCAGCTCACGCGAGCCGTCGTTCACGAAGCGCAGGACCACCGAAGACCCCCGCCATTCAGCTTACACGACGCGCCGCGGGATTCCGTCGGCCGACCGAGGCGGGGTGCGGCGCCGGTAGGCCTCGTAGAGGAGCAGGCTCCCGGCGACGGCGACGTTGAGCGAATCGAGGCCGGGCTCCATCGGGATGCGGACCATGCGGTCGCAGGCCGCCCGCAGCTCCGGGCCGAGCCCGCGCCGCTCCTCCCCGAAGGCGACGGCGCAGCGCCCGGCGAAGGGCTCGCTCCGGAAGTCCCGGGCCGCCTCCGCGCTCGCGCCGACCACCGTCACGTCCCGCGCCCAGCGCCCGAAGCCGGCGAGGGTCGCGCGATGCACCGGGAGCGTGAAGACCGCGCCCATGCTCGCCCTCACCACCCGCGGATCGAAGGGATCGACCGCGTCGCCGAGCAGCACCAGGCCGTCGACGCCGGTCGCCCGCGCGGTGCGCAGCAAGGTGCCGAGGTTGCCGGGCGAGCGCACCTTCTCGACGACCAGGAAGAGCGAGCCGTCGCGCGGCAGCCGGCGCCAGCGGGGGCGCACCACCCCGATCAGCCCGTCCGGGGAGGCGCGCGCGCTGAGCGCCGACATCTCGGCCTTCGAGAGGCGCGTGACCGGGGCGTCGAGCCCGCGCACGAGCCGTCGCGCGGTGGCGCCGCGGCAGAGCGACGGGCACCACAGGAGGCCCTCGATCCGCAGCCGCGCCTCGAGGGCGCGCCGGACGAAGCCGACGCCGTCGGCGACCGCGAGGCCGGTGGCGTCGCGAGCGGCCCGGTCGGCGAGGAGCCGCGCGGTGAGCGCGGGCAGGGAGGTGGAGGAGAGAGGCGCCTCCGTCATCGGGACGGGAGGGCAGCCTCCGGGGTGAGAGAGGAGAGGTCGTGGTTCATCGGGGAGCGGTGGTGAGGAACGCCATGGCGAAGATGAGCGCGTAGGCCAGGAACGCGCCGCCGAACAGGACGACGCGGTAGATCAGGGTAGCGCCGAGCGCCCACTCGGTGCTGCAGCGGTGGGTCTCGCGGACGCCGATCGTCTCGAGGGTCAGCATCCAGAAGAGGCCGAAGAAGCCGGCCAGCGGCACGAAGCTCCAGACGTAGGGCGCGTTCGCGTACGAGACCGCGCGGAGCGTGTCCTCGAACGAGCCTCGGGTGCGCTTGAAGACCGCGAGGAACGCGTGCGCGCAGGCGCCCGCGATGACGATGTTGAGCAGCGCGTTCGGCGGCCCGATGAGGAGCGCCAGCGGGCTCAGCCCGGCGAAGAAGCAGCCGTAGAGGCCGAGGAAGCCGCCGATCGCCTCGCCGTCCGGGATGACGACGGCCGCGACGCCGCCGCCCAGCGCCATCAGGAGGCCGGTCACCACGTACGTCAGCATCAGCCCGATGGTCGACGAGAGCACCCCGTGGGCCACCGCCGAGAAGCTGCTCGGGGCCGTCGTCGGCGTCCGGTAGAAGCGCTTCGGCTCGAGCATGGCGAGCCTCACCGTGCTCCAGTAGCTCTTCCAGTTGCCGAGCTCCTTGCGCCGCTCCCAGGGGATCGGCTCGGCCAGCCCCCCGGCGGCGCACGCGCGACAGACCTCGCGCTCCGGCAGGCTCGAGAAGACGCAGTCCGGGCAGCCGAAGGTGCCGCAGCGGCTGCAGGTGAAGGTGGCCTCGGCCTCGTGGACGCCGCAGAGGGCGCCCGGCGGGATCAGAACTTCCCCGTCACCGACAGGAAGGTCATCTTGTCGTTCGTCTCGCGCAGGCGGGACGAGAGCGTCTTCACGAAGTTCCACAGAATCTCGTAGGCCAGATCCTTGTCCAGAAAGAGCAGGTCTTCCAGCGCGCTCTTCGTCAGGACCAGGAGGCGGCAGCGTTCGTGCACCCGCGCGTCCGCGCTGCGCGGGAAGTCGTCGATGAGGGACATCTCGCCGAAGGCGGCGCCGGCCCCCAGAACCGCCAGGGCCTCCTCCCCCATTCCGGAGACCTCGCGGCTGATGCGCACCTTCCCGTCGAGGATGAGGTACAGCTTGTCGCCCACCTCGCCCTCCTTGAAGATGATGTCGCCCAGCCGGTAGCTCTCCTCCGAGCAGATCGCCGCGATGCGGGCGATGCCGTCCGGGTGGATGCCCGCGAAGAGCTGGACCTTCGAGAGCGTCTCGGCGACGTCGGCCATGGCTTCGGATGGTATCGAGCCCGCGCCGACGTCGCCAGATCGCGATCACGACTCGGTGAGCTCGTTCTCCGCGAGCCAGCGCTCCGCCTCGATCGCGGCCATGCAGCCGGTGCCGGCGGCGGTGACCGCCTGGCGGAAGACGTGGTCCTGGACGTCGCCGCAGGCGTACACGCCCTCGAGGTTGGTCAGGGTCGAGTCGGGCTTGGTGATCAGGTAGCCGTTGTCGTCGGTGTCGAGCCAGTCGCGGAAGACCTTCGTGCTCGGGATGTGCCCGATCGCCACGAACATGCCGGTGCAGGGGATGACCTTCTGCTCCTGGGTCTTCGTGTTCTGGACCTCGACCCCGGTGACCTCGCCCTTCTCGACGTCGAGCACCTTGGTCACCACGGTGTCCCACTCGAAGTGGATCTTCGGGTTCTTGAAGGCGCGCTCCTGCATGATCTTCGAGGCGCGGAGCTCGTCCCGGCGGTGGATGACCGTGACCTTCTTGCAGAGGCCGGCGAGGTAGAGGGCCTCCTCCATCGCGGTGTCGCCGCCGCCGATGACGGTGACCTCCTGGTCGCGGAAGAAGTACCCGTCGCAGGTCGCGCAGGCGCTGACGCCGCGGTTCTTGAGGGCGTGCTCGCTGTCGAGCCCGAGCCAGCGGGCCGAGGCGCCGGTCGCGATGATGATCGCGTGGCCGACGTACTCGTCGTCGCCGACGTAGACCTTGTAGGGGCGCTCCGAGAGGTCGACCCGGTCGACGTCCGCGGTGATCAGCTCGGTGCCGAAGCGCTCCGCCTGGTCGCGGAACTTCTTCATCATGTCCGGGCCGGTGACGCCCTCGGGGAAGCCCGGGTAGTTCTCCACGTCGGTGGTGAACATGAGCTGACCGCCAGGGATCATGCCGTCCATCATCTGCCCTTCGATGCAGAGCGGCTTGAGGTTCGCGCGGGCGGCGTAGATGGCGGCGGTGAGCCCGGCGGGGCCGGAACCGATGATGATGACGTTGCGAGGCATGGGTCTCCGAGAGAGGAATGGGGCTCCGCCGACTTTTTGTCGAGCCCCTCGGCTCGTGGGCAAATGACCGTTCGAGCCTGGTTACGCCGGCTTTTTCGGACCCGGGCTCTAGCCCAAACGGGGGTCGGGGTGCAAATGAGATCCAGGGTGGGCTTGACGTAACGGGCTCGCTACACTGAAAATCATAGCGCTATCGCTCTTCAAGGGTCCCCACGTCGGGGGCTGAGGGGAGGGGCGACGTGTCTGGAGGGGGGCCTTGCTGACACAGAAGCAGTTGGAGATCGTGGAAAGACTCGTCGAGGTCGATCCGATTCGCACCTACCCGCACAGGGGAGCGGAACAGGTCGCGAATCTGATTGGGGCGAACGGTTATCGCCTGGAGCTCGATGACGACGTGCACGAAAGTGAGCCGGCGCCAAACGGGCCGGCGGCCATCTCGTTGACGCTCGAAGGCGGGAACGAACGGCTGGGGACCCTCCACCTCTACGGGATGCTGTCCGAGGACGACAAGCAGCTCGCGAGGTGGGGTGGGCGAATCCTCGGCAAGACGTTGCGTTGCTGCCATCGACTCGACGAGCAGAACACACAGCGAACGTACGAGGACGTTCAAGCGATGCTCGCAAAGACACCGCTGACACCTCGGGAGCGCGATGTGGTCGGCCGCCTGCTATCGGGGGCGTCGACGAGGCAGATCGCAGAGAGCACGGGACTCACGGTCGCGACCGTGAACACGTACTTGAAGCGCATCTTCGCCAAGCTCGGAGTGCACAGTCGGGTGGAGCTCGTTGCTCGCGTCACCGGGACGCGGGGGGTGGTGCCGCCCGGCCCAAAAGCCAAAAGCGAGGGACCTCAGCCGTGACGACGGCAGAGATCCCTTCGCATCACTGAAGACATCCCCATCGCGGTGACCCGACGGGGCCCGCGTCGTCGTTCGGCGAGGGTAGAGGCGAGAGCTTCCCCTCGCCGAGCGTCGTTCCGTCCGTCCCTGTGATAGGTGACGGGCATGCAGAACGACTTCTTCGGGAGCGCGATCGCGACCGTGCGCGAGAACTGGTTGGCCTGGCTCACCGGGCTCGCCGTCGCCCTCTTCATCCTCTTCCTCGGCTGGCTGCTCGCCCGCCTCGCCGCGGGCGCCACCCGGCGGGCGATGCTCCGGACCCACGCGAAGTCGCTCGCGCCGATGATGTCCACCCTCGTCCGGGTGCTCGTGTTCACCACCGCGTGCGTCACCGCCCTCGACCAGGTGGGCTTCGATGTCACCACCGTGCTCGCCGGCGCGGGCGTGCTCGGCCTCGCCATCGGCTTCGGCGCGCAGACCCTGGTCAAGGACTGCATCAGCGGCTTCTTCATGGTGGTCGAGAACGTCCTCGAGGAGGGGGACTGGGTCGACGTCGACGGCAAGTTCGGCCAGGTGACCTCGGTCGGCCTGAGACTCACCCAGCTCCGCGCCTTCGACGGAACCCTCTGGCACGTGCCCAACGGCGAGGTGAAGATCGTCGGCAACCTCAGCAAGGAGTGGGTGCGGGTGGTGGCCACCGTGGGCATCGCGTACGAGGCCGACCTCGCCAAGGGCCTGAAGGTGCTCCAGGAGATCGCGGACGACTTCCGCGAGAAGCACGCCGACCTCTGCTACGAGGGCGACCCGCCGGTGGCGCAAGGCGTCGTGAGCCTCGACGACTCGTCGGTCGCGCTCCGGCTCGTGGCCCGCGTGAAGCACGGCCAGAGCGGAGACCTCTGGCCGCTGCAGCGCGAGGTCTATCGGGCCATCAAGGAGCGCTTCGACGCCGAGGACATCGAGATCCCGTTCCCGCGGCAGGTCGTCTACCACAAAAGCGAGGCCGGCGAGGGCGTCCGCGTGATCACGGAGGCGGCGTGAGCGACGAGCTGACCCACCTCGACGACCAGGGCCGCGCCCGGATGGTCGACGTGAAGGAGAAGGCGATCACCGACCGCGAGGCGGTGGCCAGCGCGCGCGTCCGGATGCGGCCCGAGACGCGGGCGATGCTGCTCGGCGGCGAGACCCCCAAGGGCGACGTGCTCGCGACCGCCCGGATCGCCGGGATCCAGGCGGCGAAGCAGACGCCCTCGCTGATTCCTCTCTGCCATCACATCGCGTTGACGAGCGTCGAGGTCGCCTTCACGCCGGACGAGGACGGCGAGCGGATCCACGTCCGCGCCGTCGCCCGCGCGAAGGACCGCACCGGCGTCGAGATGGAGGCGATGACCGCGGCCAGCGTCGCGGCCCTGACCCTCTACGACATGCTCAAGGCGATCGACCGCGGCATGGAGATCGAGTCGGTCCGCCTCGAGGAGAAGCGAGGCGGCCGCTCCGGGCACTGGGTCCGAGAGGCCGGGGTCACAGGCTGAGCCGCGCGCGGATGCTGCCCGTCCACTCGCCGATCGTCGGCCAGTAGTCGAGGTCGGCGGCGACGCCGACGACCGGCATCTGGGCGCCGAGGCGGATCCGGAAGGCCGCGTCGGGGTCGCGGTCGCCGAGCTGCCGGAAGACGACGCCCGCGCCGGCGAAGACGCCCGGGAGCAAGAGGATGAAGGGCGAGGCGGCCTCGACGACGACCGACTCCATGATCGAGTGGAAGTCCGTCTCGAACGCGGCGCTGACGAAGAGGTAGTCGGTGACGCCCAGCTCGTAGGCGGCGCCGAGCGAGAAGCGCAGCTCGTCGTCCGACGCGTCGAGGGGGCCGGCGGCGCCCGCGAGCAGCACCGGGCCGCCCGCCTGGATCGGGAGCTCGCTCCCCGGATCGGGCTCGAGGGTGAGCGAGAGGCCCACCCGATCGACGGCTCGTCGGGCGACGCCGACCACCTCTTCACCGGCGAGACCGACCACGACCGGGCCCGCGTCCGTGGCGTCGACGTGCACCGGGCCGCGGACCTCGACCGCCTGCCCCTCGACGAGCGCGCCGGAGACCCCGTCCCCGCGCCGCCGCACCTCGCGCGACTCGCCGAGCAGGAGGTGTCGCATCGTCATCGGCGACATCATCAGGAAGAGGGTCGGCTCCACCTCGGTGCGCAGTCGCCGGGTCGCGCTCACCCGCACCGCCACCCGCTCCCCCCGGGCCAGCTCGAGCGGCGTCGAGAGGGGCTCGCCCTCGCCGTCGACGATCCGGGGCACGTCCGGCTCCGGTCCCCACCCGGGCCCCGCGGGCTCGAAGCGATCGAGGCGGGTGGGGCCGACCGCGACCAGCGCGAAGCGAGCCTCGACGTGGCAGCTCCCGCTCGGCGCGGGGTGGCCGGAGACGTCGCAGCGCACGGTCACCGAGACGTCCTCGAGGGCCACGCGACCGTGGGCCGCGAGGGCGGTCAGCGGCACGGGAGGCGCCGGGGGCGGGGGCGCCGCGGCGGCGAGCGCGGTGCGGGGGAGGGCGAGGAGGAGGAGGGGAAGCCAGCGCATGGGGACCCAACGTCCGCGGAGCGCCGAGCTTACACTCGGGGTCAGCGTCGCCGCTGGACGATGGCCTTCAGCTGCGCGATCTCGGCCCCGCCCAGCTCTCGCAGCGCGAAGAGCGCGACCCCGTAGGCCACGAACCCGGCGGCGAGGGCGCCCAGGGCGGTGAGCGCCGTGTCGTGAGGGACGAAGCGGGCCACCGCGAAGCCCGCGGCCCCGGCGAGCAGCCCGCGCAGGGCGGAGAGCGGCGGGATGAACGCGCCGAAGGACCGCCACACCGCCGCGCCGACGAGCAGCAGCGCGAGCCCGGTGCCGATCGAGGTGCCGGTGGCGGTCGCGACCAGCGCCCCGTGGCCCTCGATGCCGGCGAGCGTGATCGCCACCCGGGTCGCCACCAGCACCACGCCGAGCGACACCACCGCGAGCACCGCCGCGACCCCGGGCCGGCCGCCGCCGGTGAGGATGGTCGCGCCGATGACGAAGAGGGCGAAGGCGACCATGCCGAAGACCAGCACCCCGAGCGCGTCGGCGCCCGCCAGGTAGGCCTCCGGGTAGGCGATGCGCAGCACCCCGGACGCCGCGCCTCCGATCGGGGTGGCGATCGCGAGCAGCACCAGGAGCGAGAAGCGCATCGCGCCGTGGATGTAGCGGCGGGCCGCCTCGTCGTCGCCGAGGCTGGTGGCCCGGCTGACGAAGGGGAAGACGATGAAGGTGACGCTGAGGATCAGCTGGTAGGGCACGAACGCGAAGGTCTGGGCCGCCCGATAGGTGCCCGCGAGCACGTCGGCGAGATCGGTGGCCGGGTCGCTCGTCATGCCCTGTGCCAGCGCGAGCTCGGTCGCGGTGCGCTTCAGCATCTGGAGGTCGATCTGGAGCATCCCGTTGAGCGAGGCCTGGTAGAGCCAGATCGGCGCCATGAACGCCAGCCATCGCTTCAGCGGCACCCCGCCTCCGCCCTTGCCGACGCCCACGACGAACAGGCCGACGAGCAGGATCGACCCGGCGGCGAGACCGAAGCCGCTCATCGCGCCCAGGGCGCCGATGCCGAGCGCGGCCCCGCCGAGCAGCCCCGCCGTGCGCAGCACCGAGAACGTCATGTCGAGCCGCGCCTGGTGCGAGAAGCGCCGCTGCCCGTTGAGGCTCCCGACCAGCGCCGCGTAGAGCGCGTAGGCGAAGACCACGCCCCCGGCGACCCGGATCAGCGGGGTGAGCGCGGCGTCGAGGAGCGCCTGCTCCGCGATCAGCGGCGCCGCGAGCGCGAGGCCGCCGCCGAGCAGGGTCCCGATGAAGAGCTGGAGCTGCAGCCCCTGCCGCAGGGTCTGCGGGGCGCGCGTCTCGTCCTCGCTCACCAGCTTGCTCACCGTCTGCACGGTCGAGGCGATGAGCACGTTGTTGAGGATCGAGGCGGCGCCGAAGGCCACCGAGAAGAGGCCGAAGACCTGCTCGGAGCCGAACAGCCGGGGCAGCGCCAGCGCGACCGCGTAGGCGGTCACGATGAAGACGATCTTGCCGGCCGCGACCCAGACCAGGCCACGCCCCGCGTGTCGCGCCTCGTCGCGCGCGCTGTCCGCCTCCTGGGTCAAGGGCTGGCGGTTGTACATCGACGCCGCTCACTTGACACCACCCGGCCGGGGAGGCGCCAATGCCCCCGTGGCTCGTGGCGACCAGCGCGACATCTTCCGTGGCCGCCTGATCCTCGCGGGCGTGCTCCTCGGCGCCGTCGTGCTCGTCGGCGGCGGCGGCTACTACGTGCTCGGCGACGGCCGCTGGAGCTTCGAGGAGATCTTCTACTTCACGGTCATCACGCTCAGCACGGTCGGCTTCGGCGAGACCCTGCCGGGCATGCACGACGTCCCCTACGCCCGCCTGTGGACGATCCTGATGATCTTCATGGGCAGCGGGACGCTGCTCTACTTCATCTCCACCTTGACCGCCTTCATCGTCGAGGGTGACATCCAGGGCGCCATCCGGCGGAACCGCATGCAGAAGCGCATCGATCACCTCTCGGGCCACTACATCGTCTGCGGCGTCGGCAGCACCGGCATCCACTGCGTCGAGGAGCTCATCAACACCCACACCTCCTTCGTCGTGATCGATCGCGACGAGGAGCGGCTCCTGATGCTGGCCGACAAGTTCGGGCCTCAGCACTTCCTCTACGTCGTGGGCGACGCGACCGAGGACGAGGTGCTCGAGTCGGCCGGCCTCGGCCGATCGATCGGCGTCATCTCCACGCTGACCGACGACAAGGACAACCTCTACGTCACCGTCACCGCCTACCAGCACGAGCGCGCCCGGGCCGAGCGCGGCGAGTTCCGCATCGTGTCCAAGTCCATCGACCCCACCGCCCGCGGCAAGCTCCTCGCCGCCGGGGCGACCCGGGTGGTCTCGCCGTCCGAGATCGGCGGCATGCGCATGGTGAGCGAGATGGTGCGCCCGGCGGTCGTCGAGTTCCTCGACCTGATGCTGCGCGACCCCGAGAAGAACCTCCGGATCGAGGAGGTCTCGATCCCCGACGACTCCCCGTTGATCGGCGTCCGCCTCCGCGACACCGCGATCCGCGCCCGGACCCGGGTCCTCGTCATCGCGGTCAAGCACGGCGGCGAGGAGACGCGCTACACGTACAATCCGGGGCCCGACCTCGAGATCGAGAAGGGCATGATCCTCATCGTGCTCGCGGAGACGGTCGAGATGAACAAGCTCCGCGACGGGATCGCCCAGCGCAGCATCGGCAGGCTCTGACGCCCGTGGACGGAGGGGCGGTTGACATCGTGTCAGCCATTGCCAAGTTGTGCCATGCGAACGCGGAGCCGGCCGAGCACGCGTTCGGGCAATCCACCGTTATCGTTGGCAATTCTCAGGGGTTGACCCCCACCTTCGGGTGATTAGATTCGGCCGCGCCCCCCACAGGGGTGCCACATCTACGCGCGCCAGGACGGCGTCGCGGACATCACCGTCATCCCTGCGACTTGCGGCGCGGGAGCCTTCGTGAGAGAGGGCCCTGCCGAGCAACCCGAGAAGGAAGAGAACATGGGGAAGATCATCGGAATCGACCTGGGCACGACCAACAGCGTCGTCGCCGTGATGGAGGGCAAGGAGCCCAAGGTCATCGTCAACGAAGAGGGTGACCGCCTGACGCCTTCGGTCGTCGGCTGGAGCGAGGACGGCGAGGTGCTCGTCGGCCAGATCGCGAAGCGCCAGTCGATCACGAACCCCGAGGGCACGATCTTCAGCGCGAAGCGCTTCATCGGTCGCCGCTTCGACGAGCTCGGCGGCGACGAGAGCCGCGTCCCCTACAAGGTGATGCGCCGCGAGAACGGCGACGTCGGCTTCGATGTGGACGGCAAGCAGATGGCGCCGCCCGAGGTGAGCGCGCACGTGCTCCGGAAGCTCAAGCGGGCCGCCGAGAACTACCTCGGCGAGACCGTCACCGAGGCGGTCATCACCGTCCCCGCGTACTTCAACGACTCGCAGCGTCAGGCGACCAAGGACGCCGGCAAGATCGCGGGCCTCGAGGTCAAGCGCATCATCAACGAGCCGACCGCGGCCGCGCTCGCCTACGGCCTCGACAAGAAGAACGACGAGCTGATCGCCGTCTACGACTTCGGCGGCGGCACCTTCGACATCTCGATCCTCGAGGTCGGCGACAACGTCGTGCAGGTCATCAGCACCAACGGCGACACGCACCTCGGCGGCGACGACGTCGACGACAAGATCATCGAGCACCTGATCGCCGAGTTCAAGAAGGACACCGGCCTCGACGTCTCGAGCGACAAGATGGTGCTGCAGCGCCTGAAGGACGCGGCCGAGAAGGCGAAGATCGAGCTCTCGAGCAAGCTCGAGACCACGGTCAACCTGCCCTTCCTGACCGCCGACGCGTCGGGCCCGAAGCACCTGAACGTGAAGCTGAGCCGCGCGAAGCTCGAGTCCATGATCGACGACCTCGTCGACCGGACCCTCGAGGCCAGCAAGCGCGCCCTCAGCGACGCGAAGAAGAGCCCCGGCGACATCGACGAGGTGGTCCTGGTCGGCGGCTCGACCCGCATCCCGCTCGTGCAGGAGAAGGTCCAGAAGTTCTTCGGCAAGGAGCCCCACAAGGGCGTCAACCCGGACGAGGTCGTGGCCGTCGGCGCGGCGGTCCAGGGCGGCGTGCTCAGCGGCGACGTCACCGACATCCTGCTGGTCGACGTCACCCCGCTCAGCCTCGGCGTCGAGACGCTCGGCGGCGTGATGACCACCCTCATCCCGCGCAACACGAGCATCCCGTACAGCACGGGCGAGACCTTCAGCACGGCCGAGGACAGCCAGACCAAGGTCGAGATCCACGTGCTCCAGGGCGAGCGCGCCCAGGCCCGGGACAACCGCACCCTCGGCCGCTTCCACCTCGAGGGCATCATGCCCGCGCCCCGCGGCGTGCCGAAGATCAAGGTGACCTTCGACATCGACGCGAACGGCATCCTGAACGTCACCGCGAAGGACGAGGCGACGGGCAAGGATCAGAAGATCACCATCACCGCGAGCTCGGGCCTCAGCGAGGACGAGATCGAGAAGATGGTCGAGGAGGCCTCCGCCCACGAGGAGGAGGACAAGAAGCGTCGCGAGGCGGTCGAGCTCCGCAACAAGGCCGACCAGCTCTGCTACAGCATCGAGAAGGCGCTCGCCGACGCGAAGGACAAGCTCCCCGCGGACAAGGTCGCCGACATCGAGAAGAAGGTCGCGACGCTGCGCGAGTCCATCGAGCGCGACGACACCGACGCCATCCGCACGCAGACCGCCGAGCTCGAGGCCGCGATGGGCGAGATCGCCCAGCAGGCCTACGGCGCGGCCGGCGCTCCCGGTGGCGCGCCCCCCGGCGCCGGTGAGCCGGCCCCCGGCGGCGCCCCCGGCGGCGGCGACGACGACGTGATCGACGCCGAGTTCGAAGAGACGAACTGACCTCGGCCCGGTCGAACGAGAAACGGCGCTCTCACCTCGCGGTGGGAGCGCCGTCTCCAATTCGGGCGGCCGTCAGAGCTCGGTGTACGGGACCCGCGTCGCCGAGAAGTTCAGGTAGAAGTACCAGCCGGACATCCCCATGTAGGTGTCCTTGTCGCCCATCATGGGGGCCGGCTCGCTGCAGCTCCCGGTGCCGCCGCGCAGCAGGCTCGAGAGCGGCTGCCCGTCGATCCCCGGCTGCCCGGTCGTGCCGGGCGGGATGATGGTCATGTCCGCCTGCATCTCCGAGAGGAAGCCCCGGATGAGGCCGTTGCGGATCTCGGTGGCCGGGGTGCCGAACCACTGACCGCCGATCCGCGCGTCCTCGAGGGTGATCAGGATGCCGCCGAGGTCGAAGGTCACCGTGCCCGCGTTGGCCGAGTAGCAGGTGCCGCCGCTCGGGGCGCGCGGGGTCGCGGTGGAGGGAGTGTACGGACGCGCGGTCCCGGGCAGGATGCCCAGGCACTCGGCCATCCCGCCCTGGTTCATCGCGGTGCCCGGCGTGCGCGCCGCGCCCATCGGCAGCGTGCACATCGTGGAGGACATCGGCGCCGTGCAGTCCGGGAAGGCCATGTAGCTCGGGGTGCTGGTCCCGGCCGCCTGGACGAGCGGCGCGAACACGTGGGCGATCGAGAGATCGAGATCGCCGTCTCCGTCACCGTCCTGCTGCACGTTGTCCTGCAGCTGGTTGTTGATCCCCATGCCGAACGGACCGTTGGTCACGTCGGTGCAACCGAAGAAGGCGCCGATGTCCGCGAAGATGTGCGGGTCGCGGATGTCGAGGTCGGTGAAGCGGAACGCCGTCGGCTCCGCGCGGCACATCGCGTCGCAGCCGTCGCCCGCCGTGGTGTTGCCGTCGTCGCAGGTCTCCGGGGCGGTGACCACTCCGTCGCCGCACGCGGCGGGGCAGTCCGGGTCGGTCGACAGGTCGGCCCCCATCGGGCAGCACATGTCCATCGGGCCCGGGCCGACCGGCATCGCGGTGCAGCTCGCGCGGCAGGTCCCGGCGTTGGCGAGGGAGTCGGCGGTGCACACGTCCCCGTCGTCGCACGCGGTGGGGCAGGCGCCCGCGCCGCCGCTGATGCCCGTGTCGCAGGTCTCGCCCGCGCTCGCGGTGACCACCCCGTCGCCGCAGCGCGCCGGGCAGTCGTCGTCGGTGCCGATCGTCGCGCCCGAGGGGCAGCAGCCGTCACCATCGGCCGGCGCCGTGATCGGGGGGTAGCTGCAGGTGGCCGAGCAGGTGCCCGCGCCGGTCAGCGTGTCCCGCGTGCAGGCCATTCCGTCGCTGCAGCTCGTCGGGCAGGCCCCCGGCATCCCGCTCGCGATCGCCGTGTCGCAGCTCTCGCCGCTGGAGACCACGCCGTCTCCGCAGGTCGCCGTGCAGTCGGAGTCGTCCGCGATCGTCGCCCCGGCCGGGCAGCAGCCGTCCCCGTCGACGGGCGCGGTGATGACGGTCGAGGTGCACTGCGCGTCGCAGGTGCCGGCGTTCGCGAGCATGTCGGTGGTGCAGACCATGCCGTCGTCGCACGCCGTCGGGCACGCGCCCGGGGAGCCCGCGGCGATGGCCGTGTCGCAGCTCTCTCCGCTCGACACGACCCCGTCGCCGCAGACGATCCCGCAGTCGGAGTCGGTCCCGATCGTCTCGCCGGGAGGGCAGCACATGTCGCCGTCGACGGCCGCGGTCACCGGGGTGAGCTCGCAGGTCGCCGCGCACGTCCCGTCCATGCTGATGGCGTCGGTGGTGCAGAAGTCGCCGTCGTCGCAGGCCGCCGGGCAGGCCCCCGCGGAGCCCGCGGCGATCCCGGTGTCGCACGTCTCGCCGGGCTCGACGACGCCGTTGCCGCAGGTCGACGTGCAGTCGTCATCGGTGGTGGCGTCGGCGCCGGCCGGGCAGCAGCCGTCGCCGTCGGCGGGCGCGGTGATCGGGGCGCTCTCGCACTGCACCGAGCAGTCGGTGCCGCTCAGGACGTCGGAGGTGCACGCGTCGCCGTCATCGCAGCCGGTCGGGCACGCTCCCGCTTCGCCGGCGGCGATGTCGGGATCGCACAGCTCGCCGTCGTCGAGCACGCCGTTGCCGCACTCGAGCTGGCACTCGCGCGAGCAGCCGTCGCCGTTGTTGCGGTTGCCGTCGTCGCACTCCTCACCGTCGGTCTGCTCGCCGTCGCCGCAGCGGCCGGTGACGACCATGCCGTCCGTCGCCGTGGCGTCTTCGGCCGGCGACGCGTCGACGGGACCGCCGTCGACCGGATCCGACTCCCCTCCGCAGCCCACGGCCAACGCCAGCCCCAGGACCAGACTCAGAACTCGATCTCTCATCCCCACCACCCCCGCTCGGGCCCATACTGTGCAGTCATCGTACACAGACCCGAATGGGTTGGTCCAATCGCGGGGTGCTTCCGGCTCAAGGTCCTCCTCAGTCGGCCGTTGTCCCGGGGCGTGACCCGCCAACGCTCCATCGCGCCGGGGATGGGACCCTCCGCGCCGCTCCTGCCGACGTGTCGGCCGCCGGCGCTCGCGGCCAAGCGGCCTCCGGCGTCGGGCGTCCACACGGCGCCTCGGCGGAAGCGCAAGCGCGACAACACCCTGGTGCACGAGGGCGCGCGGGTCGGGGACAACCGCTTCGAGCTGATCCGTCCGCTCGGCGACGGCGGCATGGCGAAGGTCTGGCTCGCGCGGCACCTCGGCCTGCAGCGCGAGGTGGCGCTCAAGGTGCTGCACCGGCGCGTGCACGAGCGGGACGACCTCCGGCAGCGCTTCGAGCGAGAGGCGATCGCCATCGGGCGGCTGCGGCACCCGGGCATCGTCGACGCGCTCGACTTCGGGGAGCTGTCGGACGGCCGGAAGTTCCTGGCGATGGAGTACGTCGAGGGCGAGACCCTGGACGCGATCCTGAAGCGCGAGCGACGCCTCCCCTGGGAGGTCGCGGTGCGAGTGGGCGTGCAGATCGCCGACGCGCTGGCCTGCGCGCACGAGCACGGGGTCATCCACCGCGACCTCAAGCCCGACAACCTGATCGTGCGCGGCGGCGACCCGGCCACCGGGCCCACGCGGATCCTCGACCTCGGCCTCGCCCGGGTGGAGAACGCCGTCGCGCTCAGCGGGATCTCCGACCACAACATGGCCATGGGGACGCCGAGCTACTCGGCGCCGGAGCAGCTCCTCGGCCAGCCGACCGACGCGCGGGCCGACGTCTACGGCGTCTGCGCCGTGCTCTATCGCCTGATCACCGGCCAGCCGCCCTACGCGGGCGTGAGCTTCGAGGACGTCGCGGAGAAGATGCACAAGGGGGAGCTGAAGGCGCCGAAGGCGGTCTTCCCCGACGGCTCGCGCCCGCGGGCGCTCGACGCGCTCATCCTCTCGGGGCTGGCCACCCGCCCGGACCAGCGCCCGGCCTCGGCGGTGGCCTTCGGCGACGCGCTCCGGGCCGTCAGCCAGCCTCGGAGCCGACCCGCGTGGCGGCGCTACGCGGCCGGCGCGGCGCTCGTGGGCCTGGGCATCGCGGCCGGGGTGGGCGCCGCCGTCCTGCTCGGCGGTTGACCTTCCCCGGGGCCCCCGTTGGCCCCAGTCTCCCGCCCAGCGATCCCTACGGGCGCGCCGTGAGCAGAGACGATAGACTCGCGGGCGGACGGCTCAGAAACGATTGAGCTTTTGGGGTCGTCCACTGGACAGATGCCCGCCTTCGACATCCCCACGATCGGCACCTGGCTGCTGGGTGCCGTCCTCGTCTGCGCCAGCTTCACCTTCGCGGTGAGCGTCGCGGCGGCCCGCGGCCGTCCGCACCTGCTCCGCTCCGCCCGGTTCGGGACGTTCGCGACCATCGCCCTCGTGGCGTGCGCGGTGTTCCTCCTGGCCTACGCGTTCCAGGCGCACGACTTCCGCATCCGCTACGTCGCCCGCTACAGCGACCGGTCGATGCCAGCGATCTATCTCTGGACCGCGCTCTGGGGCGGCCAGGACGGCTCGCTCCTCTGGTGGACGTTCCTGTCCTCCCTCTACATCGGCGCGTTCACCTGGTGGGTGAAGGACAAGTTCCGGGCGCTCCAGCCGGCGATGTTCGCCACGCTGATGAGCGTGATCGCGTTCTTCGTGATCCTGCAGCTCTTCGCGGCCAACCCCTTCGAGACCACCTTCGGGGCGCCGCCGGCCGACGGCGAGGGCCTCAACCCGCTGCTCCAGAACTACTGGATGGCCATCCACCCGCCGGCCCTCTACATGGGCCTGACCGGGTGGTGCGTGCCCTTCGCGTTCGTGGTCGCGGCGCTGGTCACCGGGCGGCTCGGCGAGGACTGGATCCACGGCGCTCGCCGCTGGGTGCTCGTCGCCTGGGCCTTCCTCAGCCTCGGCAACATGCTCGGCATGTTCTGGTCGTACGAGGAGCTCGGCTGGGGCGGCTACTGGGCCTGGGACCCGGTCGAGAACGCGTCCTTCCTGCCGTGGCTCACGGCCACCGCCTACATCCACTCCGTCATGATCCAGGAGCGGCGCGGCACCTTCCGAGTCTGGAACGTCTTCCTGCTGAGCATGACGTTCATCCTGACGATCTTCGGCACCTTCCTGACCCGGTCGGGCCTCATCGCGAGCGTGCACTCCTTCGCCCGCTCCGACATCGGCATCTACTTCGCCGGCTACCTGGTGCTGCTCTGCCTCGCGACCTTCGCGATCATCGCGTGGCGACTGCCGGACCTCCGCTCGGGGCGTCGCCTCGGGTGGGTCTCGTGGGCGATGGGCGCCCTCGTCGGCGTCTTCTTCGGCGTCTTCCTCGTGATGGCCGACGTCGCCGTCTCCTGGTGGTCGCGGCTCCTGGTCGCCTCGGCCGGCCTCGTCTTCGTGGCGATGCTCAAGGGCATCGAGTGGCTGCGGCTCGAGGCGCTCCGCGTCCGCGCGCAGACCCACCACGAGCGGCCTGGCTTCGAGTCGCTGCTGTCCCGCGAGTTCGCCTTCCTGAGCAACAACTGGATCCTGCTCGCGATGGCGATCTTCGTGCTGCTCGCCACCACGTTCCCGCTCATCAGCGAGGCGCTCCGCGGCGAGACGGTCACCGTCGGGCCCGAGTACTACAACTACTGGATGGTGCCCTTCGGGCTGATGCTGCTCTTCCTGACCGGCGTCGGCCCGCTGATCGCGTGGCGCAAGGCGACGGGCAAGAACCTCGTGAAGGCGTTCACCAAGCCGGCCGCCTTCGGCATCGCGGTCGGGGTGGCCCACGTGGCGCTCGGTCCGATGATCGACTTCCCGGCGTGGGTCGAGCCGAGCGAGATCTACGACACCCTGACCGGCCGGGTGCTCGCGACGATCTACGGGATCATGCCGCTCTTCTCGAGCACGCTCTGCGCGTTCGTGCTCGCGACGGTGGTCCAGGAGTTCGCCCGCGGCACCCGCGTGCGCATGAAGAACAAGGGCGAGAACGCCCTGCTCGCCCTCTTCGAGCTCGTCTCGAGGGCGCGTCGTCGCTACGGCGGCTACACGGTCCACGTCGGCATCGTGCTGATGTTCTTCGGCTTCACCGGCGCGGCCTACGACATCGAGCACGAGGCGAGCCTGCTGCCCGACGAGGCGCTGGAGATCGGCGGCTACCAGGTCCGCTACGACACGGTGCGCATGGAGGAGGACCCCTCCAAGCGCATGGTCTTCACCGACCTGACCGTGATCGACGACGGCGAAGAGGTCGCGCGGGTGCACCCGGCGAAGTTCATCTACCGGAGCCACCCCGAGATGCCGACCACCGAGGTCGCCATCCGCACGACGGCCACCCACAACCTCTACGTCATCATGAGCACCGTCGACCCCGAGACGCGCCGCGGCACGTTCCGGGTGGTGAAGCAGCCCCTGGTGGTCTGGATCTGGATCGGCGGCGCGCTGCTCCTCCTCGGCGTGTTCATCGCCGCGATGCCCAAGCTCTCCGAGGTGCTGGGCGAGGTGAAGGCGCCGAGGCTCTCTCGGGCGGCGGCCGCGGCCGCGGCGATGCTGCTCGCGGTGACCGCGCTGGCCGGGCTCGATCCACCCTCGGCGCACGCCCAGGCGGAGAGCTCGAGCTCGCTCCACGCGGGCACGGTGGTGATGCGCGACGCCGACGAGCGGCAGCTCTTCTCCCGGCTCCTCTGCGAGTGCGGCGACTGCCAGCGCCTGCCGCTCTCGACCTGCGGCTGCAGCTGGGCCGAGGGGATGCGGGCCGAGCTCCGCGCGCGGGTCGACCGAGGGGACGCGCCGGCGGCGCTCATCGCGGACTACCGCGACCGCTTCGGCTCGCAGGCGATCGCGATCCCCTCCGACGAGGGGCTCGACCGGGCGCTGTGGGCGGTCCCGATCGCCGCGATCTTCCTCGCGGCCATCGCGCTCGTGTTCCGCGGGCGTCGCCTGGCACGCAAGGGCGCGGCCGAGACCGCCGCCGCGGCCGACGAGGAAGCGGAGGCGCCGTCGGAGTACGACGATCGCCTCGACGAAGAGCTCCGCGAGCTGGAAGGCGACTGAGCGCCATGAGCCAAGAGCGAGACGACGCGCCGACGCGCGTGCCCCCGGTCGTGTGGATGGGCGCCGTCGGCGGCGCCATCGGAGCCGCGGTGGCGATGGTGAGCATCCCGAGCGGAGGCAGCATGCTGCCCGCGCTCTTCATCGGCCTCTCGAGCGTGATGCTGCTGCTCGCGCTCGGGGCCCTGTGGCAGAGCGTGCGCACCGCCTTCGGAGGCGGCACGACCTTCGATCCCCAGGCCGACCCGCTCCTGCCCGAGCGCCAGCAGCTGCTCGAAGAGAAGGCTACGCTGCTCCGCGCGCTGAAGGACATCCAGTTCGAGCGCGAGGTCGGCAAGATCTCGCAGGAGGACTTCGACCGCCTCAACCGGGCCTACCGGCGCCGGGCGAAGGAGGTCCTCCAGGCGCTCGACCAGGACATCCACCCCTACGTGGAGCGCGCGCGCCGCATGGTCGCCAAGGAGCTCGACGAGCAGGAGGCGGGCCCGTATCGCGACGCGCACGGAGCCCCCAAGAAGAAGCGGGCCGAGAAGAAGCCCGCGCCCGGTCTCACCTGCCCGCACTGCGGCGTCGCCAACGACGACGACGCGACCTGGTGCAAGGCGTGCGGAGAACGGGTCGCGCCCGTCGAGTGCGCGGCGTGCGGCACCGTCAACGACCCCGACGCCAGCTTCTGCAAGAGCTGCGCGGCCCCGCTCTCGGACGAGGGCGCCGAGGCGACCGAGGAGGAGCGCGCATGAGGCGGCTCGTCGTTCTGCTCACCGCGCTCGCGCTCTCGTCCGGCGTCGCCGCGATCGCGCGGGCCCAGGACGGGCTGCCCCCGGGGCACCCGCCCACCGGCCAAGCGCAGCCGCCCACCCCCGCGCCGCAGGGGCTCCCGCCCGGTCATCCGCCGGCGGGTCAGCCGCAGGGGCTCCCGCCCGGGCATCCGCCCGCCGGCCAGGGATTGCCCCAGGGACATCCGCCGTCGGGCCAGGGCATGCCCGCGGGACATCCGGGGGGCGGAGACCGGGCGCGCGCGGTCCAGGCGATGCGGCCGCCGTCCCTCGCCGACGCGGAGCCCAGCGAGGAGCTGCCGGCGGGCACCATCCGGGTCCGCGTCGTCGACGAGCGCGGCGACCCGGTCGCGGGCGCGGCGGTCGACGTGGGCTCGTTGGCCCAGGGCGAGCGCTCGCGCCACAACGCGGAGACGGACGGCGAGGGCGTGGCGCTCTTCGAGGACCTGCCCACCGGCTCGGGGCAGGCGTACCGCGTCAACGTCCCGTTCAGCGGCGCGCTCTACAGCACCAACCCGTTCCAGCTCCCGACCGACCGCGGCTTCGAGGTCCGCATGACGCGGCTCCCGGTCACCCGCGACCCGCGCTTCACCTTCTTCCAGGTGTTCCGCGTGATCGTGGAGCAGCGGGGTGAGCGCCTCCACGTGATCCACCAGGCGCAGCTGACGAACGCCGGCAACGAGACCTACGTCTTCCCCTCGGAGGGGGCGCGGGCCTCGCTGCCGGAGGACGCGACCGCGTTCCAGTTCCAGCGGGTGATCGGCGACCAGCGCATCGAAGAGGTGCCCGACACGGACGCCTACGCCTTCCGCGGCTCCGTGCCGCCGGGCACCATCCAGCTGGCCTGGGCCTACGACCTGCCGGTCGACGGCGAGACCCTCGACATCCCGGTGGAGATCCCCTTGCGGTTCTTCACGCTGCAGGTGCTCGGCGAGGCGCTCCCCGGGCTCTCCATGGACGTCGACGGCATGCCGCCCCCGCGGCGCCTGGACCCCGAGGGCGCCGAGTGCGCGAGCAGCGCCGTCACGGAGGGCTGCGCGTGGGTGACGATGGACCGCCGCGGCCCCGAGCAGGCGCAGCTCCGCTCGATCGTCATCGAGCTGAGCGGGATCCCCGGGCGAGGCCCGACGCGCTGGATCGCCGTCTTCTTCGCCTTCGGCTTCCTCGGGCTCGGCGTCGGTTGGGCGATGGGCCGCCCGCGCAAGGATCCGCGCGCGGAGAAGCGGGCGCGGCGCCGGCGGCGCGAGGCGCTGATCGAGGAGGTCCGAGAACTCGAGGAGGAGCTGGCCGCCGGCGAGATCGGCCCCGAGTACCGCGCGAAGCGGCGCGAGGCCATCGAGCGAGAGCTGGCCGTGCTGCTCTATCGGGAGGAGCGCGACGCGGAGGCGGACGAGCAGGACGACGAGGCCCCGCCGCCCTCGCGAGCCCGGGCCGGCGCGTGGGGCGGGGCGTTCGTCGCGGGGGCGGTCATGGCCTACGGCGGCGTGAGCGGCCTCCTCCAGATCCCCTATCTCGACGGCACCGGCATGGTGCTCGCCGGGTTCGGCGTCTTCCTCGTGGTGCTGGCGATCGTGCGCTGGGCGGCCGAGCGCCGTCGCTGAGCGAGGATTTCTCCTCGAAAAGCGTCAGTCGCCCTCACGCCCGTGCGTCTGCGCTCCCGTGGCGCCCGGAACGCGTTGATCGCGCCCCGCGGGCCGTCTAGGGTGGGCGGCCCCTCGGACGAGGGGTCGTCCGGGACAGTATCGAGATTGAGAGACGACGATGGCATCTGAAGGGCTCAACAAGGTCATGCTCATCGGAAACCTCGGGATGGACCCCGAGATCCGGTTCGGGCAGAGCGGCAACGCGGTGCTCCGGATGCGCCTCGCGACCACCGAGCGGTACATGACCCGCGGCGGTGAGCGGCAGGAGCGCACCGAGTGGCACACGGTCATCTTCTTCGGCAACCGCGCCGAAGGCCTGTCCAAGGTGCTGACCAAGGGCACGACCGTCTACGTCGAGGGCCGCCTCCAGACCCGTCAGTGGGACGACAAGGACGGCAACAAGCGGTACACGACGGAGATCGTGGGCACCGGCCTGCTCTTCCTCGGCGGCGGCCGCGGCGGCGGCGGGGGCGGTGACGACTTCGGCGGCGGCGGCGGTGGCGGCGGCTACGGCGGCAGCGGCGGTGGGGGCGGCGGCTACGGCGGCGGTGGCGGTGGCGGCGGCTACGGCGGCGGCGGTGGTGGCGGCTACGGCGGCGGCGGCGGCGGCGGGAGCCGCGGCGGCGGCGGTGGGCCGACCGACGACTTCGGCGGCGGCGGCGACGACTTCGGCGACGACGACATCCCCTTCTGACGGGTGGCGGGTCCGGGGCGAGCCAAGAAGGTGCGCGCGGACGTGCTCCTCGTGGAGCGCGACCTCGTCGAGAGCCGCGCGCGCGCGCAGGCCATCATCCTCGCCGGCAAGGTCTTCTCGGGCGAGCAGCGCATCGACAAGGCGGGACAGCGCCTGCCGGTCGACGCGCCGCTCGAGGTGCGCGGTCGCGACCACCCCTACGTGTCGCGCGGCGGAGTCAAGATGGAGGGCGCGCTCGACGCCCTCGCGCTCGACCCCGAGGGCCTGGTGGTCGCCGACTTCGGCGCCTCGACCGGCGGCTTCACCGACTGCCTCCTCCAGCGCGGCGCGGCGCGCGTCTACGCGATCGACGTCGGCTACGGACAGCTCGCGCATCGGCTCCGGGTCGACGACCGGGTGGTCGTCATGGAGCGCACGAACGCACGCCACCTCACCGAGGGCGTGCTGCCGGAGCCGGTCGACCTCGTGGTGATCGACGCGAGCTTCATCTCGATCGCCAAGCTCCTGCCCGCGGCGCGCGCCCTGCTGAAGGACGGCGGCCGCGTGCTGGGCATGGTCAAACCGCAGTTCGAGGTGGGCCGCGCCAAGCTCGAGAAGGGCGTGGTCCGCGATCCCGAGGCGCGCGAGGCGGCCATCCGGGAGGTCGCCACCGAGGCCGAGGCCATCGGCTTCACCCTGCGTGGCCGCTGCGACTCGAAGCTCGCCGGGCCCGACGGCAACCTCGAGGCGTTCCTACTCCTCGAGCGCGTCTGAGGTCTCGACCGACAGCAGATCGTCGAGGTCGTCGCGAGGCGCCTCGCCGATCGCGCTCAGCACGAGGCGATAGCGGACGCCGTCGTGAGCGAAGCGGCTCACCCGCGACCTCAGCCAGCCGTCTCCGGCGAGCGACGCGCTCACCGCGTCGGGCGTGACCGAGTCGACCCGATGGCCGGCGCGCTCGAGGCGAGCGGCGATCTCGCGGGTGACGTCGGCGCCGGTGTCGTGCGCGAGGTCGAGCGTGAGCTGCGTTCCCTCCCCCTCCCACGCCCAGACCCGATGCGCGTCGCGCCAGCGCGCGTCGCCGGCCGCGCGAGTCTCCTCCTCGAGCGAGGGGGATCGCGTCAGGCCTCGCTCCGTGGGGTCCGAGATCGAGAAGCCGAGGGTGGGGTGCGCCAGTCGGCCGTCCTCGACGCCGAGCGCTCCGGCGGCGGCGCCGCCGAGCGGGACCGGGCCCGCGGCCTGTGAAGACCACACCACCAGCGCGATGAAGCCCGCGGCGATCGACGCGGACAGCGCTCCGGTGATCCGAGCCGCGGTCCGCGCGCCTCGCTCACCCAGCAGCGCGGCCGAGAACGCGAGCGCGCCCGCGATCCAGGCCGCCCACATCGCGCCGCTCACGATCGAGCCGGGCGCCCAGGGGCTCGACGCGGCGACCGCCAGCGAGGTGAGCATCACCGGCGCGGCGGCGAGCGATCCCCACCCGAGGGCGCGCGCGTAGCGCATGACCCACTCGGGCACGATCAGAGCTCCGGCGGCTGGATTCGAACCAACATAGACGGATCCAAAGTCCGCAGTCCTACCATTGGACGACGCCGGAAACGCTGCGGAGGATAGTACACGCGCCGGTCGCGTCGAGCGGCCTCATGCCTCCCGCCAGGTTCGAACTGGCTTCTCCCGGTTACGACGCGGGTGCGTTACCGATCACGCTCGAGAGGCACGGTCGCCGCGACCGCTCGCCAACGTCGCGAGCGGCCGCGGGGCCCGGAGCTCCGAGGAGCTCTATTTGGGTGGATGGGTGAGTGGTGGAAGAAGATCTACTGGCCGCGGATGACGTCCACCCAGTGCTGCGCGCCGTCGGCGCCCTGGGCGAACGCCGCGACCACGTCGAACACCTGGTCGGAGAAGCCCCCGACGTTCAGGATGTCCGGCGAGTCCGGCGCCTGAGAGTGGCCGTACGGCTGCACGTCCACGCAGACCAGACGCGCCTTCGGGTTCCGGCTCTTCAGCTGGTTCCACTGACGCATGGTCTCCGTGGCGCCGTGACGACGTGCATCGACCCACGACTGGTTGTCGCTGACGATCACCACCAGGTCGACCTTCCGCTGCTCCGCGTTCAGCTTCGCGAGCGGGGCCGAGACGTTGGTGCCGCCGCCTCCGATGGAGGCGAGCTTCCGCGCGTTGGTCATCACGGTGTCCCGCGGCTCGAGCTCGACCGGCACGCAGCCGTGCTCGAAGGGGATGACCCCCGCCCGCGGGTTGTGCCGCACGAGCGCCGCCGCGAACAGCGCCGCGACGTCGACGCACTTCACCGCGCTCGTCGCGCCCTGCCGCCAGCCGGTGACCGGCGACTGCATCGAGCCGGAGACGTCCGGGCAGACGAACACGTGCCCGTCGATCCGCGGCACGTTCGCGATCGCGTGCTCCATCGCGTCGTGCAGCGCGCCCCGCACCTGCGCCGGGACCTTCGTCGCGCTGACGTAGGCCATCATGAGCTGGTACGGGAAGGCGCGCGCCTTCCGGACGAGCGACGGGTCCGAGAGCCGCGCCGCGATCCGCTCGGTCATCCCGTCCACCTCGAACACGCCGTGGCGCTGGAAGGTGTTCAGGTTCATCCGCGTCATCTGCCACGACGCGGACTCCGCGATCGCCGCCCACTCGGCCCGGCCGAGGCCGAGCGCGGTGAGCATCTGGAACGGCACGCTCGGCACCGCGTTGGACCGGTCACGCTTGTAGGCCTCGAAGGCCTTCACGAGCTCCGGCAGCGCGTCCCCGTCGTGCGCCTTGCCCAGGAGGTACCCGTAGAGCGCCCGCCGCGAGGCGGAGGCCGGCTTCGGGTGGACCATCTTGAGCACGTCGGCGAGCGACGGAGCGTTCCCGACCGAGCCCTTGAAGAGGTACTCGTCGGACCGCGAGCCGAGCCACCGGAGGATCTCCTTCTTCGGCCGCGTCCCGAGAGACTTCCGGCCGACGGCGCCGCTCCGCATGATCTGCACGAAGGTCCGGAGCATCTTCACGTTGTCGACGACCTTCGGGAAGGCCGCCCCGAAGAGCTCGGGATCGCGCACGGAGAGCACCGCGAGCAGGAGCGCCGGCATGTCCTTCATGTGCCCACGCTGGCGCGCGTACACCGCGCACTTGGCGAGGAACTCCGGGTCGACCGCGAACGCGAGCTTCAGCACGACGTCGAGCTGCGTCTGCGCCGACGCGTAGAAGGTGCCGTTCAGGCAACCGGTGGCCGCGTACTGCCCGAGCGCGTGCTCCGGACCGAACGCGTAGGCCGGCCCACCCGCCTCGTTGACGAGATCCGGCTTGGGCAGGAGCTTGCCGACGAACGACGCGAACAGGTTCTTGTTTGCCATGATGCACCTCCGTGTGGAGTGAAAGGCGCCGCGAGGGCGCGTGATAAGTCGCGTTCGCTGGGCTCCTCCCCGAGAGGAGCCGGGGTGCGAACGCGAAGCGACCGGTCGGAGTCGAACCGACACTGCGGACCTGGCAAGCCCGAGTCCTACCGTTGGACCACGGTCGCGAGACGCCGCGTACGGAAATCGAATCCGTCTCACTCGGGAGACAACCGAGCTGCATCCCAGATGCACAACGCGGCAGAAGATGGAGCGCATCGGAGTCGAACCGATCACGCCCTTCGCTGAAGCGATCGACGGGAGTTGCACCCGTGTCTCCGGCATGGGAGGCCGGCGTCCTGCTGCTGGACGACGATCGCGAAGGCGAGCCCCTACGCGAGAGGCATTCGCGGCATGGAGAGCGGAAGAGTCGAACTCCACACCCCGGAGGGTGCGCACCCGCTAGCAACGGGGCTCGATCCCGGACCGATTCACTCTCCTGAAGCGGAAGGAGGAGGTCACGCTCCCCACACCTGTCGGTGCGCACCGTTTTCGAGACGGGCTCGGCCCTCGGCCAATTCTCCTTCCGGGAGAAGAGCAGCGACGAGTGGTGCGAAGACGTGTTCCCGCGGTCCTGCCCTTGGACGACCGCCGAGGCGGGCCGGAGTCGAACCGGCATCTGCGGGGTGAGTTGTAGTCTTCGCGGCATTCGCTGCGCCATTCGTGCGAAACGCGCTCGCTCCCTCGAGAGCGACGGAAGATGGAGGTCACGCTCCCCACCCCTGGAACCAGGGGCGCGCCGGCTTCCAACCGGGCTCGGCCCTCGGCCGATTCACCTTCCAGCTCGCGCGTGGGGCGAGGGGCGACCCCGAGGCCGACCCCTCACCCGCCACGCGCCGCCCTCAGCTCGGGCCGGTCGTCCACCAGACCCAGTCCTTCCACGGGTCCGGCAGGCTGCGACCGACGCCCAGCTTGGGCAGCCCGGCCGGGAGCGCCTTGGGGCGCACCGGCTGGCTCAGCAGCTTCATGCCGGCCTGCTCGGGCGTCCGGTTGCCCTTTCGCCCGTTGCAGTCGCGGCACGCGCTGACGATGTTCTCCCAGGACGTGCGGCCCCCCTGAGAGCGGGGCTTCACGTGGTCGAACGTCAGCTCCCGCGCCGGCAGCTGCTCGCCGCAGTACTGGCAACGGAAGTCGTCGCGGGTGAGCACGTTCACGCGGGAGAAGCGAACCTTCGGCTCGCGGTGCTTGATCGCGCGGGTCAGCCGAACGACCGCGGGCTTCGGCAGCGCCGTGCTCACCGAGCGGATGAGCTCGTCATAGGTCTCGACGACCTCCACCTTCCCCGTGAAGGACATCAGGATGGCCTTCTGCCAGCCGACGATCCGGTGTGGCAAGTAGCCTTGGGTCAGGACCAACGTGTCCATGGGAGCACCTTCTTTCGGGGTGATGCGGGCGGAGGGAGGCGCTCGGCGCCGAACGCGACGAGCGGTGACGGAGGGGAGCGAGGGTTCTGCGGCGAACGGGGAGATTCGAACTCCCACTGAGCGACTTCTGAGGCCGCTGCCTCTGCCGAGTTGGGCTACGTTCGCGAAACTTTCGTGGCGGGAGGTGGTCGGCTGCCCGGGGCATCCAGGCGAAGCGGGTGGAGCCTTCGCCCACCGGGCAGCCGACCGACCTTCACGCTCGAGTCCCACCGGACCGTGGCCACCCACCGGTCGCCCGCGAGGCTCGCGCTCGCGGTCGCCCCTCGTCCGAGGAGCGCGGCGTGGTCGGGGACGCTCTCGCCTGGACTCGAACCAGGAACGCGGGCTTCGGAGGCCCGAGTGATCTCCGTTTCACTACGAAAGCATGTCCCCGTCGTCCGGCGGTGCGTCCAGCGCGGGGGGATGCGCCAGCGGCACGTTCGATCCGACGGAGATCGGAGAGGGAGGAATCGAACCTCCGTGGTCTGGTTCCCGAAACCAGTGCGTGGCCACTACGCTACACTCCGCTTGCTGGAGGGCCTGAACGCAGGCCCTCCCCCCATTGGGCAAAGCGCCAATGGGGCCCCCCTCCCGACTCCGTCGGAGCTTCGCGCTTCGCGCTCGCTCCGCGTCCCCAGCGGCGGGGCGCTGGGGCCCTGCGGCTCGCGCTAGGCGCTTCGCGCCTCGCTGGCCGCCTTTCTGTTGTCGCCGACTTGGTTGTCGTGGGCCGCGCTCGGCGCTTTGCGCTTCGCTGGCCACCTTTCTGTCGTGGGGGACTCCGGGCCGGGCGGGAGCACCCTCGGCAGGAGTCGAACCTGCATCCTCCCGATTCGTAGTCGGGTGCTCATCCATTCGAGCTTCGAGGGTAGAGAGTGCCGAGAGGGAGTCGCGCCCTCGCTCGCCGGGTTGCAGCCAGCGACGCTCGCTCGAGCTTCGGCACGTAGTGGTCGACGAGGGAGCCGTGAGGAGTGCCCGGTCGGGCGTCGATTGACAGTCGATGTACTCACGGCGGCATTCGACCAGTGATCGAGGCGGGAGACGATCCCGCGACCTCCGGCGTGTCGGGCCGGCGCTCTGCCTGCTGAGCTACTCGATCGTGTCTCCAGCGGAGACGAGAGAGGCAGCGACGAGGGGTGCGAAGACGCAACGCTTCTCCGCCCGCAGGATGGACGGAATCGGAGTCGAACCAATGTAAAGCAACCATGTAGTCTTCACGGGCATTCGCTGCGGAGAGGAGATGGCGACGAGGGGTGCGAGGACATTGCTCTAGCCACTGAGCTACGTCCCGATGACTCGAGACGGCCGGATTCGAACCGGCGACCCTTCGTGTTGCAGACGATGTAGTCCTCACGGGCATTCGCCATCAGGTGGACCGACGGGACTCGCACCCGCTCATGCCTGGGTCACGGCCAGGCGCCTCGACGACTTCGGCTTCGGTCCACACAGCGCCTCGAGCTGGACTCGCACCAGCACCTCCCGGATTTCACCCGGGCGCTCGACTGTCGAGCTGTCGAGGCAGGAGCGCCGCCGGAAGGATTCGAACCTTCGACCCCCCGGTTAACAGCCGGGTGCTCTACCGTTGAAGCTACGGCGGCGTTCGGACCCCGGGGCGCCTGCCACGCGCCCCGGAGGAGACCTGATTTTCAAGGAGCGGCCCTCGATGGAGGGCGCAGCCGCGCCGAGGAGTCGCACCTCGACCTCCCGGTTCAGAGCCGGACGTCCTGCTGTTGGACCAGCGCGGCGTGATGAAGCGCCAGGGAGTTGCACCCCGATCGACCGGGTAAGAACCGGCTGCTCTGGCTGTTGAGCTAGCGCTCCAGAAACGAAAAAAGCCGTCTGCGTGCAGGCAGACGGCCGGAAGAAGTCGCATTGATTCGACTTCACCGTCTGCGATGAATCTCCTGACCGTAGGTATCTGTCTGCGAAGAGATCGGATTGAGATGGGGTTCCGGACATCCGCTCGCCAGGCGCAGGTCACCCGTCGAGCGAGCGAACGAGGCCGCCGCGCGTGAGGGGGTCGCCGGACGCCATCGCGGCCTGATGGCCGCCAAGGGCATGAGGGGGGTGCGCTGCATGGGAGGGGAGACGTTCGAGGGGGCGAGAAGTTCCGTCGAGCTGGGATGAAGGGAGGGGAGGGGCGCGAGAAACGAAAAAGGCCGCCTCGGGGAGTCCCGGGGCGGCCCAAATACGCGAAAAGCGTATGGATCTCGCCCCTATGGGATGCGCAGTTCCTGACGAAGGAAGCTCGGGAGCTTCCCGAACGACGAGCCGCGCTCGTCCGCGCAACGCAGCGGTCCGTGACCGCCGCACTGGCTATCGATCATGTCGATGTCGATGCCGCAGAGACCGAAGGTGGTCTCCCGGCTCACACCGTACCGGTTCAGCGCTCTGGCTGACCGGTCGCCCTTCGGCGTCTGATGCGTCCACGACATGATGTGAAGGTCTTAACCCAGGTCCAGACCCGTGTCAAAGAAAAAGTGATGTCGATGACCAGAAAGTTGGTCGGACATCAATCGCGGTTCTGTCGACGAAGGTGATCCAGGGCTTCGAGGAACACTCGCGCTTTGAGCTCGGTCTCCTCGATCTCTCGCTCCGGATCGCTCGCGCTCACGAGGCCGCCGCCCGCGAAGTAGGTCGCGCTCTCTCCGGAGATCACGGCGGTTCGGATGGCGACCGCGAGCGAGACACCGCCCGCGCGATCGACGTATCCGAGCGCGCCCGTGTAGACGCCGCGGGCGCACGGCTCCTCGGCCTCGATGAGCTCCATCGCGCGCAGCTTCGGCGTGCCGGTGATGCTGCCCGGCGGGAAGGTGGCCTCGAGGATCGCGCGCAGATCGATCTCGGGCCGCGTCCGGCACGCGACCGTGCTGACCAGGTGGCTCAGGCCGCGGAACGGCTCCACCCGCAACGGCGCGTGCACACGCACGCTCCCCGTCTCGGCCACGCGCGAGAGATCGTTGCGCATGAGATCCACGATCATCGCGTGCTCGGCGCGCTCCTTGTCGTCGCGGGTCAGCGTCTCCGCCTCCGCCTCGTCGTCGCGGCCGCTCCGGGCGATGGTCCCCTTGATCGGGCTCGTCCAGAGGCTGCGACCCGCGCGGTCCCAGCGGAGGAAGCGCTCCATGGTCCGGCCGAGCACGGCGTGGTCGGGGCGCTCGAGGTACATGCCGAGCGGCACCGGGCTCGCCTCGCGCATCGCGCGCCAGAGGGCGAGGGGGCCGCCCGCGTAGGGCGCGGTCCACTGGCGCGCGAGGTTGACCTGGTAGATCTCGCCGGCCGCGATCGCGTCGAGCGCGCGCTCGATGGCGCGGCGGTGGTCGGCGCGGGGCGGCACCGACGCGGCTCCCGCCTTCGCGCGGCACGCTGGCCGGGCGGAGGCTCGCTCGACCCGCGCTCGCAGCGCCTCCGCGTCGCGGCCGAGCGCCCATCCCCGGCCGGCCTCGCGGTCCACGGCGATCAGGCTCTCGTACCGACCGAGGCACACCACCGGCAGCGCGCCGCGGGGATGCCGCGCGGGGGCTCGCAGGCCGAGGCGGCCCGCCTCCGACCACGCGGCGTCGTACGCGATCCAGCCGATCCACCACGGGACCGCGCCGCGGTCGAGCGGAGCGCCGTCGATCGGCCCGGGCTCGCCCTCGAGCCCGTCGAAGGCGGCCCAGGGATCGTCGCCGAAGCGCGCGACGCGGGTCTCGACCGGGTCGCTCGCCAGGAACGTCCAGCGGCCCTCGGGGTGACCCGGCTCGCCGTCCAGCCAGACCCGTCCACGCGGACCGAGCGCGTGGGCGATGGCGTCGAGCGGCGGGAGGCGCCGGAGGGGCAGGGCGCGCACGCGGCTCCTTTACTCGTGACCTACCTCGCAGTAAAGGCCCGAGACCCATGCGCCGTGCTCTCCCCCTGCTCTTGCTCCTGGTCGGCGCCTGCGAAGGCAGCGACGGAAACGTCGGGCCCTCGATCTCGCTGATCGACGAGAGCGGCGACAACGCGGCGCGCGACGTCGCGAGCGGTCAGCTCTCCGTTCTCGTCCGCCAGGACGGGCGACTGGTCTGCGATGGCCTCGAGGCCAGGTGCGTGACCCCGATCACCAGCGGGGACTTCTCGCTGGTGTTGCCGATCACCAGCCTGCAGGCCGACACCGAGCTCCAGCTGCGGATCACCGGCGGAGACGACGCGCTCTTCGGCGCGGTGCCGGCGTTCCGTCCGTTCGGGGAGGGCATCGACGTGCTCCCGGTCCGCCCGGTGATGCAGCCCGCGCTCACGTGCCGCGAGCTGGATCCGCCCGCGATCACCACGAGCGGCTCGCTCCGCCTCACCCGCGGCCGGCGCGACATGGCCGCGGTGCCGCGCGCCAACCTCGTCCTGCTCGCGGGCGGGCTCGAGGACGACGGGCCGTCGCGGGAGGTCGATCGCTACGACCAAGTGGTCACCGAGGCGCTCACGTCGCTCGGGCCGCTGAGCGCCGACATCGGGGCCGCGCGCGGCGCGACGCTGCGCGACGAGGGCACGTCTCTGGTCTCGCTCGTCGTCGGCGACGGCTCGAGCTGGCGGTTCGTGTCTCAGATGGGCCCGCCGCGCGTCGAGCGGGTCACCGGGTTGCACGCCGGCGCCGGGTTCGCGTCCGCGGTCGTGCGCCACGAGGGCGGCGCGGCGGTGGTGGGCGGCGACGACTCCGACGAGGTGACCTGGATGAGCCTCGACGGGGACGTGAGCGCCACGACCCGGCTGAGCGAGCCGCGCGCGTTCCCGGCCGCCGCGTTCGTCGGCGGCGAGCTGATCGTGGTGTCGGGCGGCACGGTCGAGCGGGCGCCGCGGGAGCGGGCGGGTGAGCCGGTGGCCGTCGAGGGCCTCCCCGCGGGGACCGGCGGTGCCCTCGCGCTCAGCCCGTCGGGCGACGCGCTGCTCTACCTCGGCTTCGAGGTCGACGGCGCGCCGAGCGCGGAGACCTTCGTCCTCCGGGGCTGCCCGGAGGCCTGCGCGGCCGAGCCCGGCCCGGCGTGGGAGGAGCCCCGAGCGGGCGTCGCCTTCACCCGGACCGACGCCGGGACCCTCTGGCTGGTGGGCGGTGAAGGCAGCGCGCGGATCGATCTCGTCGTCTGGGACGGGAGCGCGCCCCGCTTCGAAGCCGGGGCCACGCTCGCCGGGCCCCGGGCGGGCGCCGCCGTCTTCGAGCAAGCCTCGGGCGTGGTCACCGTGGCCGGCGGCGAGGGCCCCGACGGTCCGTCGCGCACCTTCGAGCAGTGCACGCCCGCCGCGCTCGATCCGTTCGGCTGATCACCCCAAATGCGCCGGGTCCCCGGACCGTCTACAACGTGTATGCTCGCCCGACCCGCGAGCCGGCGGCGCGGCCATGCTCCGAAAAGTCGAAAAGTACGAGATCGAAGAGGAGATCGGCCACGGGGGCATGGCCACGGTCTATCGTGCCCAGGACACGGTCCTCGACCGCGCGGTCGCGCTCAAGATCTTGCACCCCCACCTCCGCTCGGCCGAGGAGGCGCGGCGTCGCTTCCAGCGCGAGGCACGGAGCGTGGCCCGGCTGCGCCACCCGCGGGTGCTCGAGATCTACGACTTCTCCGGCGAGGGCTCGACCGAGGCCTTCATCGCCGCCGAGCTGCTGACCGGGCCGACCCTCAAGCAGTGGCGGGAGAGCCACCAGGAGGTCCCGGCGGAGATCGCGGCCTGCTTCGTCATCGAGATCGCGCGGGCTCTCGAGGCCGCGCACGAGGCGAAGATCGTGCATCGCGACGTGAAGCCCGAGAACGTGCTCCTCCACGAGGATCGCGAGCTCAAGCTGACCGACTTCGGCATCGCCGACATGGTCGACTCGCAGTCGATGACCGCCACCGGGCAGATCCTCGGGTCCCCCGGGCACATGGCCCCCGAGCAGATCGAGGGGAAGGACACCGACGAGCGCACCGACCTCTTCTCCCTCGGCACGGTGCTCTATTACCTGGCCACCGGGCGGCTCCCGTTCACCGGGCGCAACCCGCACCAGGTGCTCAAGCGCATCGTCGACGGCGAGTACGCCGACCCGCTCCGGGTGAACCCCGCGATCGGCGGCCAGCTCCGCGGCGTCATCGTCAAGGCGCTGGCGAAGGAGGCGGACGAGCGATACCAGAGCGCGGCCGAGCTCCGCGAGGCGCTCGAGGCGTTCGTGGCCGAGGCCGGCATCGAGGACCCCGAGGCGACCCTCGCCCGGTACCTCAAGGATCCGGAGGGCGAGCGGGCCACGATCGTCGCCCGGACGGTGGAGCGCCTCATCGACCACGGCGCGCGGGCCTCGGACGCCGGCGACGTGCCCACCGCGCTCGACTACTACAACCGGGTCCTCGTGCTCGACGAGGGCAACGAGCGGGTCCTCAAGCTCATCGAGCGGGTCGGCATGGACCGTCGACGCCGCCGGATCCTGATGGCCGGCGCGGCGCTGATGACCTTCGGCGCGGTGGCGAGCGGGGTCGCGTGGGCCGCCTGGCCCGAGGAGGGACAGGACCGAGACCCCGCGATCCCTCCGATCGCCATCGCCCCCGAGGACGCCGGCCAGGACGCCAGCCCAGACGCCGGCGAGGCGCTCGCGCTCGTCGAGGACGCCGGCGGCGCGGAGGACGCGGCCGTCGAGCTCGCCGAGGCGACGCCCGACGCGGGCCCCGTCGACGAGGGGACCCCGACGGCGCCCAGCCGGCGAGGGCGCGCCCCGGTGGTGTCGCGAGAGCCGCGGCTCGTGCGGCTCGCGCCCATCCCGCAGACCGTCACGATCGCCGTCGATGACGGGCCGCCGCGGCCCTACGGCCCCGGCTTCGACAGCATCGAGCTCACCCCGGGGAGGCACACCTTCCGACTGACCCCCACCGGGGCGGGCGTCGAGACCTGGGCCGCGACGACGGTCAGCCACGTCATCGAGCCCGGCGACGGGCCGATGTTGCTGACGCTCCGCTGTCCCTACGAGCCCGCAACCCTCTACGTGCGCACCAGCGTGCCGGCCGACGTCCAGGTCGGGAGCTACGCGCGCGGCCGGTCCAACACCTTCATCTCGGTGCCGATCGGCACCCGCACCGCCAACGTGCTCATCCGGGTCTCGTCCGACGGGCGCCGGCCCCACGAGCAGCGGGTCCCGCTCTCGGCGGGGGAACGACGCGAGATCACGGTCGACCTGCCCGAGCTCGCCGCCGCGCCATGAGCCGGAAAAAGCGGGCCCGCCCCGGCCGTCCCGTGGTATGGCACGAGATATTTCGGGCGGGGACCATCCTCACCCGGGGACCGATTCGGGTCCCGATCGAATGGCTCCCCCTCCGGGGACGACTCACCGTCGGCCGATGGCTCCCGTCTCGCGCATCCATGTCCTGATCCCGGCCCTGGTGGTCCTGGGGTGGACGGGCGCGGCTCACGCGACGGAGATGGACGACTTCCAGCGCGCCCAGAGCGCCTATCAGCAGAACGAGTTCGAGGAGGCGGTGCGCCTCTTCGAGGAGATGATCGTCCCCGTCCCCGCGATCCGGGACCCGCTGCTGATCCAGGAGTCGCGGAAGTACCTCGGCGCGGCCTACGTCTTCGTCGGGCGACAGGAGGAGGCGGAGCGGCAGTTCGAGGCCTTCCTCCGCGACGAGGAGGACTTCGCGACCTATCAGCTCGATCCGGCGCTCTTCCCGACCGACGTCATCTCCCTCTTCCAGTCGGTCCGGGACCGCCTGGTGGAGGAGCGGGCCCAGGAGTCCGACCGGGAGCGCGAGCTGAGGCTGCGCCGGGAGGAGCGGCGGCGGCAGGCTCTCCTGACCCTCGTGTCGCTGGCCCAGGAGAACGAGGTCAGCGTGACCCGGGACCCGACCCTGAGCTGGCTCCCCTTCGGCGCCGGCCAGTTCAACAACGGTAACGAAGGCCTGGGCTGGTTCTTCGCCGTGACCGAGGGGCTGACCCTGCTCGGCTCGGTGGCGGCGATGACCGCCTACGTGCCCCTCGAGCTCGAGCACGCGCGCGACTTCGGGGCCGGCGGCGCCAACATCCCCGATGAGCTCCGCGGCGGCCTCTACTGGGGCGCGATCGGCGGCGGGCTGGCGTTCCTCGGGCTCGCGGTCGCCGGCGTCATCGAGGCCCACCTCAGCTTCCGACCGCGCCGGACGGTCCGGGAGCCCCGCGAGATCCCGCCCGACGTGCTCCAGGAGCTCGACCTCTCGGTCGGCCCCGGGAGCGTGTCGCTCCGGCTGCGCTTCTGACGGACCATCGGTGATCCACAAATCACCGAATCCGACTTGACAGGTCCCCGCCCCCCAGTAATCTTCCGCTCCCCCGTGGCCCGGGGTGCACCCACCGGTTGCGCTCTGTTGCCCGGGAAGCCGCTGTTTTCGGTCATTTCCGGAGCACGCAGGCCCACCAGCCGAACCCGAATTCTTCTTCGCCTCCGAGCGAGGCGCCGAGACCTGATGCCCACGATCAACCAGCTCGTCCGCAAGGGACGCAAGATTCAGAAGGCGAAGACCAACTCGCCGGCGCTCCAGAACTGCCCGCAGAAGCGCGGCGTCTGCGTGCGCGTGTACACGACCACGCCGAAGAAGCCGAACTCGGCGCTCCGGAAGGTCGCGCGTGTCCGCCTCTCGAACGGCATCGAGGTCACGACCTACATCCCCGGTGAGGGTCACAACCTCCAGGAGCACAGCGTGGTGCTCATCCGTGGGGGCCGCGTGAAGGACCTCCCGGGTGTCCGCTACCACGTGGTGCGCGGCGCGCTCGACGCCAGCGGCGCGGCGGGCCCCTCCAACACCAACAAGGCCAACCGGACCCAGGGCCGCTCCAAGTACGGCGTCAAGCGCCCGAAGAGCTGAGAGCCGAGGTAGACGATGCCCCGCCGTAGAGAAGTCCCCAAGCGCAAGGTCCTCCCCGATCCCAAGTACGGCGATCGCGTGGTGACCAAGTTCAGCAACATCCTGATGGTGGGCGGCAAGCGTGCCACCGCCGAGAAGATCCTCTACGGGGCCTTCGACATCATCGAGAGCCGCTACAAGGAGGATCCCATCGAGGTCTTCCGCAAGGCGCTCGACGTCGTGAAGCCCAAGGTGGAGGTCAAGAGCCGCCGCGTCGGTGGTGCGACCTACCAGGTCCCCGTCGAGGTCCGCGCCGACCGCCGCCTCGCGCTCGCCATGCGCTGGCTCGTCGACTACGCCCGCGCCCGCGGCGAGAAGACGATGACCGAGCGCCTCGCCGCCGAGCTCAAGGAGGCCTCGGAGGGCCGCGGCAACGCGGTCAAGAAGCGCGAGGACGTGCACAAGATGGCGGACGCCAACAAGGCCTTCGCCCACTACCGCTGGTAGTCCTCACGGGACCGCTTGCGCGGTCCCCCTCGGGAGGTCATACCTGGCCTCCTTCGGTCTTTTTCTTCCGGTAGGTCCGCCGCAGCAGTGGCGCGGATACCCCCGGGATGGGAGTCAGCAGAGCGACGATGAAGTCGAGGCCATAGACGAGTGTCACCAGGGGCCGCCAGAGAGCGCCCAGCCGGTCATCCCGGCGACTGAAGTGCCACTCGAGACCCTCTGCGGGAAGGGCGATCCGAGGGAGATCGCGTAAGGCCGCAGGGGGTCTTCGTGCGTCTAGCCTCCGCCACTCCGATCCAGCTCGCTGAACCAAGACCATGTCTCGTCAATTCCCACTCAAGCGCACGCGCAACATCGGCATCATGGCGCACATCGATGCCGGGAAGACGACGACGACCGAGCGGATCCTCTATTACACCGGCGTCAACTACAAGATCGGTGAAGTCCACGATGGCGCGGCCACGATGGACTACATGGAGCAGGAGCAGGAGCGCGGGATCACCATCACCTCCGCGGCGACCACCTGCTTCTGGGAGCCGAAGGCGGGCCTCTTCCCCGCCGAGCAGCACCGCATCAACATCATCGACACCCCCGGCCACGTGGACTTCACCATCGAGGTGGAGCGCAGCCTCCGGGTGCTCGACGGCGCCATCGCGGTCTTCGACGGCGTCGCCGGCGTCGAGCCGCAGACCGAGACGGTCTGGCGCCAGGCCGACCGCTACCGCGTCCCGCGCATGTGCTTCGTTAACAAGATGGACCGCGCGGGGGCGAACTTCGAGTACTGCATGAAGACCATCGTCGGCCGCCTCGGGGCGAACGCGGTGGCTCTCCAGATCCCCCTCGGCGCCGAAGACGAGCACCGCGGCATCATCGACATCGTCCGCATGACGGCGCTCGTCTTCCACGACGACAAGCTCGGCGCGTCCTGGGACGAGACCGACATCCCGGCGGAGTTCGCCGACGCCGCCCAGGCGCGTCGCGACCAGCTCCTCGAGGCCGTCGCCGAGCTCGATGACGCGCTGATGGAGCGCTACCTCGAGGGCGACACCGACTTCTCGGTCGAAGAGATCCAGGCCGCGATCCGCAAGGGCACCCTGGCCCGGAAGCTCGTGCCGGTCCTCTGCGGCAGCGCCTTCAAGAACAAGGGCGTCCAGCAGCTCCTCGACGCGGTCATCGACTACCTCCCGTCGCCCCTCGACGTGCCCCCGATGGAGGGCACCGCGGTCGACGACCCGGAGAAGAAGCTCACCCGCGAGGCGTCGGACGACGCGCCCTTCAGCGCGCTCGCCTTCAAGATCATCAACGATCCGCACGGCAACCTGACCTTCATGCGGATCTACTCGGGCAAGATCGAGAGCGGGAAGACCGTCCTCAACGCCGCGAAGAACAAGCGCGAGCGGATCGGCCGCCTCCTCCAGATGCACGCCGACAAGCGTGAGGAGATCAAGGAGGCCTACTCCGGCAACATCGTCGCGGCCGTCGGCCTCAAGACGCCGACCACGGGCGACACGCTCTGCGACATGAAGCACCCCATCCTCCTCGAGCGGATGGACTTCCCGGACCCCGTCATCAGCGTCGCGATCGAGCCGAAGACCAAGGCCGATCAGACGAAGCTCTCCGAGGCGCTCGCCAAGCTGACCGCCGAGGATCCGAGCTTCTCCGCGCACACCGACGAGGAGACCGGCCAGACGATCATCGCCGGCATGGGCGAGCTGCACCTCGAGATCATCGTCGACCGCATGAAGCGGGAGTACCGGGTCGAGGCGAACGTCGGCACCCCCCAGGTGGCCTACCGCGAGAGCATCACGGAGACCGTCCAGCAGGAGGGGAAGTACGTGAAGCAGTCCGGCGGGCACGGCATGTACGGCCACGTCTGGATCGAGCTCGGCCCCTCCGGCCCGGGCGAGGGCTTCGTCTTCGAGAACGGCATCGTCGGCGGCGTCATCCCCAAGGAGTTCATCCCCTCCATCGAGAAGGGGGTCCGCGAGGCGATGGGCCGCGGCGTGCTCGCCGGCTACCCGATGACCGACGTGAAGGCGAAGGTCTACGACGGCTCCTTCCACCAGGTGGACTCGTCCGGCCCGGCCTTCGAGGTCGCCGCGTCGATGGCCTTCCAGGAGGGCGCGCGCAAGGCCGGCCTCCAGCTCCTCGAGCCGGTGATGGACGTCGAGGTCGTCTGCCCCGAGGACAACATGGGCGACGTCATCGGCGACCTGAACGCCCGCCGCGGGCAGATCCGGAACATGGATCAGCGCGGCAACATGCGGGTCGTCGAGGCCGACGTGCCGCTCGCCAACATGTTCGGTTACTCGACCGATCTGCGCAGCAAGACGCAGGGCCGGGCGACCTACACGATGCAGTTCAAAGAGTACCAGCCCGTGCCCCCGAACGTGGCCGACGAGATCGTCGCCAAGCTCCGCGGGTACTGACCGAATACCGCTTCACCCAGCCACCGAAGACTGAGGGAAAGACTCATGGCCAAGGAAAAGTTCGTCCGCACCAAGCCGCACGTGAACGTCGGCACGATCGGTCACATCGACCATGGCAAGACCACCCTGACCGCCGCGATCACCAAGGTGATGAGCGACAAGCACGGTGGGAACGCCATCGCGTATGCGGACATCG